>NZ_CP151949.1:3335000-3935000 GCF_038592965.1 Paenibacillus sp. FSL L8-0158
CTCGAAGCCGCATGTCCATAACCCGGAACCGCCCACATGAAGACAAATAATAACAACAAAAAACCAAATTTCTTCATTCGTCACCCTTCCATTCATAATTTTTTTGCCACATGCTCCGGTGCGGCGACCTGATATACGCGCTTATGTAATATCAGACAACCTTTTAGACGTTATCTCACACCAAAAGTTGCGAATATATTCCATCATAACAGAAATATACGTGCCAAAGAACTATTTTTGTCGAATTTTGACTAAAAAAATGGATCATTCGTTTTCCGTCAAAAGTCACAGCCGAAAAAACTAAAAAAGCTACTTTTCACCCCCCATGAATTTTCATTAAAAGGTGGAAAGTAGCTTTTTGCAAATATCCTTTTAGTTAAGTGATCCAGTTGCTCCTGTGCCCGTTCCAAGGTACTCCTTCAGACCATCGACAATACCTTCGGCAATCTTCTGCTGTGTTTCTTCTGTGAACATGGCCGCTTCATTTGACAGATTACTAAGGTAGCCACATTCCAGTAGTACCGCAGGCATTTGTGATTTTCTTGTCACCACATGGTTTGCCACCTTAATACCGTTATCCTTGAACTCGGTTGCTGCTACAAGATGCTTGTGCATGATCGTGGCCAGGTCCAAACTTTCCTGACGTGCATAATAAGTTTCAGACCCATTAGCTTTTCCGTTATTAGAAGCTGGCATACTGTTACCATGAATAGAAACAAACACGCTAGCCTGTTGATTATTAGCGAGCTGTGGTCGTTCATCCAGCGTGGGATACGTATCTCCATTACGAGTCAATATGATTTGAATGTCAGGATCATTTTGCAGAAGTTGCTCGACCTTTAACGCTACCGCCAATGCAAATTCCTTTTCATGTCGCCCAGTCACACTACCTGCTCCAGGGTCCTTGCCACCATGTCCGGGATCAATTACGACGATTCGCCGTCCTTCGACATTCGTTGGTGTTACCACTGCTGAATTCACACTACGCTCACGCAATTGAAGGGTGATATCGCCTAGGCCATTGGTTGAAAGATCGTAATCACGTGTCTGATTTAAAGCAATGACAATGCGTACGCCCCCATCTCGTCCATCTGCGGGAGCAAATCTAATTTCCTGCACATCCTCACTGTCACTATTCGTCAACGCCCGCGTGCCATCGGTGCGAATCGGGAACGGCTGAAGAAAATCAGTCGCCAGTGAAGCCCCGGGTAAATCTACAACAATACGATCATTCCCTGTCATTTTGGATACTTTAGGGGTAACATCTTTATTCAGAGAAATCTTTAACGTTTCACCCTCAAAAGTAATATTTTTTACAAGCAACGCATTTGCTGCGGTCTGTTCTGTATTTTGCTGCTTGGTTGGTGAAGATGCAGCTTCAGTATGCTTGTCTGCTTCAACTGGATTAATTGTCGTCGCTGTTGCTGAAGACGTTTTATTGGTGCTTGTTGTACTCTGTGTTGACGTTTGCGACGATTGTGGGGATTGAGACTGTTTATTCGGTTGTGGAGTTGCTGTCTTTTGACTAAGATTTACGGATTTACTTTTATTATTCCAATCTACTTTTAGACCCATTTGCTCCCCAACAAAACGCAATGGAACCATGGTCGAGCTACCCCGAAGCACAGGAGGTGCATCCAGACTAACTGTTTTTCCATTCACATCAGCCGATGTACGGCCTACATACATAGACATATCTGTGCTATTTTTTTGGATTGAGATTTTATAGGCTTGTGGTTCCCACTTGAATTGATACCCTAGCTGCTCCCCGACCACCCGGAGCGGTACCATGACTTTTCCATTAACCATTTCAGGCTTGGCATCTGCAGGCGCTTCCACCCTTTTGCCATCTAAAAACAAATCTGCTCCAGCCGCGTTCACATGAGGGGAGGACGGCCACAACCAAATCAAGATAGCCGCTAGTATCACCCAACCATATTTCTTCATCCTCATTCCCCTATCTTATATATGTATTTTTTGGTGTTTCTCACAGACACAGTCCTTCAACCATTTTACATTTACAATACCATGCTGAGTCGAACCGTCAACCCCTTATTTTCCAATTTTTTTTGAGCATAATAAAAGCCCGCAGGCAAAAGAATTGCCAGTACGGGCTTTCTGTCTAACAAATGAGCAAGCTATATGGCTTCGTATTGAACCTAAACTGGGAATTATGATTATGCGCCTTGTTTCGCAGCGCGTCTTTGTTCATACGCCAGAATTTCAGATTCATGCTGGAGTGTCAGTCCAATATCGTCCAAGCCTTGCAGCAGGAACTGACGGCGATGTTCATCCAGATCGAATTCAATTTTCAGACCATAGTCGTCAGTGATTGTTTTTTCATTCAGGTCTACGTTCAATTGGTAGTTATCATGCTGCGCCGTACGCTGGAACAATTCCTCTACTTGCTCTTCAGACAGCTTGATCGGCAATATACCGTTTTTAAAACAGTTATTATAGAAGATATCTGCATAAGACGGAGCAATTACGCAACGAAACCCATAGTCCATAATCGCCCACGGTGCATGCTCACGTGAGGAGCCACAGCCAAAGTTAGCGCGAGAGATCAGCACAGACGCCCCTGCATAACGAGGCTTGTTCGGTTCAAATTCAGGATTGATATTGCCTGCTTCATCAAACCGCCACTCGTAGAACAGAAACTGTCCAAAGCCCGTACGCTCAATTCGTTTCAAAAACTGCTTAGGAATAATAGCATCTGTATCCACGTTCACCCGATCCACAGGTGCTACAATTCCTCTTAATGTTGTGAAAGCTTGCATCGTAATTCCTCCTCTGTATCCTAGCGGACTACTTCTTCCTGCTTGAATTTCCAATCCCGTACATCAACAAAATGTCCATGAATCGCCGCAGCGGCTGCCATTGCTGGAGATACCAGATGAGTCCGTCCTCCGCGTCCCTGACGACCTTCAAAGTTACGATTAGAGGTCGAAGCGCAACGCTGTCCCGGTTGAAGTACATCTGGATTCATCGCAAGACACATACTGCATCCCGCTTCCCGCCACTCAAATCCTGCTTCTTTAAAAATGATGTCCAGACCTTCTTGTTCAGCCTGAATTTTCACACGCCCCGAACCTGGTACGACGATGGCCGTTACTTTGTCAGAAACCTTGTAGCCTTTGGCAACCTCAGCGGCTGCACGCAAATCTTCAATCCGCCCATTGGTGCAGGAGCCGATAAACACATAATCAATAGCAATATCCGTGATCGGAGTACCTGGCTTCAAATCCATATATTCAAGCGCTTTTTCAGCTGCTTTACGTTCATTTTCGGTTGGCAGTTCTGCCGGAATCGGTACAGTTGAAGAAATATCTGTACCCATTCCCGGGCTGGTGCCCCAGGTTACTTGCGGAATCAAAGCATCTACGTCAAACTCCAGCACGACATCAAACTCAGCGCCTTCATCTGTGACAAGCTCTTTCCACTCAGCAACCGCCTGCTCGAAAGCGTCTCCTTGCGGTACATGTTGACGTCCACGCAAGTAGTTGAAGGTGGTTTCGTCCGGTGCAATCATTCCTGCTCTGGCTCCGCCTTCAATGGACATGTTACACACAGTCATGCGCTCTTCCATGCTCAATTCGCGGATAGATTCACCTGTGTACTCAATAACATAGCCTGTAGCGAAATCTGTACCGTATTTGGCGATGACACCCAAAATCATGTCCTTTGCTGTCACACCAGGTTTCCGGCGGCCTACAAAACGAACTTCCATCGTTTTGGCTTTGGCTTGTTGGAGACATTGTGTTGCCATTACGTGCTCTACTTCACTGGTTCCGATACCAAAAGCGAGTGCTCCAAACGCCCCGTGTGTGGAGGTATGGCTATCACCACAAACAATCGTTTTGCCCGGATGAGTCAGACCAAGTTCAGGCCCCATAACGTGAACGACACCTTGATCCACCGTATCCAGATCATACAGCGTGACACCGAAATCACGACAATTTTGAGTTAATGTATCAATCTGCTGCTTGGAAATCGGGTCCGTAATATTGTAACGGTCCTTAGTCGGTACGTTATGATCCATCGTTGCAAACGTAAGCTCTGGACGACGCACCTGACGGCCGCTAAGACGTAATCCCTCAAACGCCTGTGGCGATGTTACCTCATGTACGAGGTGAAGATCGATGTACAAAATACTCGGCTTACCTGTTTCCTGATAGATGACATGGTTATCCCAAATTTTCTCGAACATAGTCTTTTTACTCATCATTATTCACCCCTGTGTTTTTCGAACCTAGTGGAGAGAAGCTGAACGGCTCTCTCTTGAATGTCAACAATATACCACGAGATGTCTGATTGGTCTAAGATATGATATCTATAGAAGTGATAGGTTAAGGCTATAAGGATAGATGAGGTGAATATAGGCGGTTCATTGCACTGATTTCTCTATCAGCGCTTAATAGTAAAAACACTCAACTAAAATTCGAAGGTTAAAAAATGGATTATTCAAACGGATAAAATACAATGAACCATATCGCCTTTTCCAAGGTACTGCAGTTATTACATTAAAGTAACCAAAAATAGGATAAAAAGAGTCGCCTTTTCGGCTAATGGAAAGTACCAACCAACCATTCCAAAAAGAGACGACTCCATGAATCAGTCTACCTTATTTCAGCCGCTCCGGCATGGATCAGGCGTCGTTAAGGGGTTAATACCCTACCTTCTCTGGAAAAACCGCTGAGGTTCCTTTTGTCTGTCTAAAACGTTGTTTCAGTAATTATGACCAAATGATAAAAAGTACAGGGCTAAACAGCAATTCGAAAAAATGTCGATGGAGCTTAAGAATCTTTATAAATGAATTAATTTCAAGATGATTACCAGCAAAATGAACAGTGCCAAGACAGCAGCTACCGATGACCAAACTCTTCCAGTGATTCCCGCGTAGTCTCTTTTCATTTCCCCCACACGTAACGCCTCCTTTATTTTAGGGTACTATACTCCATAGGCTATGCGAGGTCTTGGTTAAAGGAAGGGCTTCTTAACAAAAAAAAGCTCCACCAACCCATTAAGGTCAGCTGAGCTTTTTGATTTATTTAGTGTATTCACTTACTTCAAACGTGAGGATACGATCATACAGCATATAATCCTTTCGGCTGCTGAATGGACCTTTGTTGTTGTCGTGCTTATTGATTGCGTATGAAGCTGATCCAGAACCAGCCTGTTTGTCTTCGTACCATGCAATAAAGTCATTGACCTCTTTCATACTCAAATCGAATTCTTTTTCCACCCCTGTTGTCATAGTGACCACCAATATTGCACGATCTCCATTAGTTGGCTCTGGAGCAGGTTGACCGCCTTCTCCCTGTGGTGTTGCTGAAGCTTCATTGGAGTATTCAGAATCAACGCCATTAACTTTAGCATTGACCACAAAGTAATATTTTGTTCCGTTGGTCAGGCCGGGAATAATGAAGTTGCCGTATGCATCTTTTGTAGCTGTTGCAGTTTCGGTGAACTTATCTGATTCTGTTCCGTATTTTACAGTATAACTTTCTGCATTTTCAATTTGATCCCATTTTAGAGTAACCTGACCATCTCCAGGTATTGCCTCTAGGTTTGTAACTTTTATTTCGTCAGCTGTTCCAAGTGTTAATTCAGATATAGCAACCCAAGAAGACCCACCATTAATTTCAATTTTCAACCCTGAATAACTTCCTTTAGTTACTACTATAGGATCAGTAATAGTCGGCTTATCATAAACATGTTTACTCACATTCGGGCTTATTGCTTTCCAAGTTCCGTCCTGCTTTCCGTAAATAGTAAAGGAATGATTTGATTCAGGTGTTGAATACGCTGCAATTTGAATGTAATTAAAACTAACATTCTCTGGAAAATCCATTTGAAAAGTACCTGAATATCCCGCTGAAAGCCAACGTGTATTTAAATCTCTGTCAATTGCTTTTTCTGGTGAAAAATTCATATAGGTGTTTGAGCCTGTTACTGTTGTACCCGATGGCGGTGTTGTCCCTTTCATACCCTCAACAGTATTTAAACTGCTTTCATTAGCAGCCATAGCCACAGGCATCGCTAATAAAAACAGTAAGACACAAAATAAAGATGTTTTCACAAAAATTCTATTCATTATAATCCCCCTAGTAATCTACTGAACAGATACTAAGGTAATATATTCCTAGAAATGTGTCTAAACATAAACTTGCTGATTTATAAATACAATCCAAATATTTGCATATTTATTTTTTATTAGGTATAAAAAAGACTCTACCGGCCAAACAACTGTAGAATCCCTCGTCTTTATTTCACTATGAATCTTACCTTTGTGCCATCAACGTATTTATCTGATTGATTACTTCCCCATCATCCTGCTCAACGGTTATCACTAGGGGTTATGTATCAGATATCAGCACCTGCACCGCCTTCAGCGCACATTGCCATTGGCCATTTATCGCGGTCATATCCTTTTTTAGTCGGAACACCTTTTAAAGACTCTTTCCTATTTTCCTCCGCTTCATCCCTATCAGTTGTACATACAGCAGAGTGTCCGGCTGCAATGGCATCCCTAATATGTGCTCCGGTTTCAACCTTTGGAACTCCAGCGTATACCCATCTGCCGCTTGTTGACTGATTGCTGTCAGTTCAGCATAGACACCTTGTACGGAAAAAATAGCTGCCAGCAAGAGTACGATTAATCCTTTTACGATTCCTTTTATCATATGACACCTCCATAGTATCTAAATCTTCTCTATACTAATTGGAGAATCATGTCGAAGTATCGCATATGTTGTCATAATAAAATAAAGGTGCTACCAGATACTAATAAGTTGATTCTTGTGCTCTTTGAAAATTTAAATACATTATTAAACTTATATTTGAATATATAGACATTAATGTTTGAACATCCCTTATTAGCTTTTGTATGATTACTGAGCAAATAAACAAAAAGGGGATTTATACATGAAAAGAAAGCTCAATCTAATTTTATGCTTCACTTTACTTATTACCATTTTCCTCCCATTGTCATCAGTGAGTGCCTATACTGGAGGTTATGCCAACGGAAAAAATGTAGTTACAATGATATCTGACAAATATTTTATAGATAGACCTCACGCAAGCAAAACAAGTACAACGCTTATTACAGATAACAATGAAAAATAAACTATTTATTTCCTACAGTTAGGATGATTATGATTGACTTAGGTACAAATAGGACAATTGATTCGTATAAGCTTAAAAGTGATTCTAAAAATTTAAGGATCATTTTTTATGATCAAGACACAGGTTGGATAGACAGTTTAGAAACCAACGTAGGTAATGGGAGAACTGACGAAGCTTCCAAAGGGAAAAAAAGTGGATCGTGTTAGATTTATCACTCTTTATTCACTTAGTGCTGAAAATTTAAATATAAGTGAACTCGACTTTTTCTACAGTCAAGACACAATACCAGCACCGGAACCTTCTCCAACACCAGACCCCAAACCGACAGAACCCACACCTGAACCAACACCTGATCCCAAGCCAATACCGACGCCAAATCCAACACCAAACCCTAATTCATCAGAACCTACTGATCCAGCAGAACCAGCACAACCAACTGGTGATCGTGCTATTCTAACTGTAACCATGGATAATGGGTTTGATAAAGAATTCGATCTGAGTAAAAAAGAATTGAATGCTTTCACCGCTTGGTATGACGCAAAGGATACTGGTAGAGGTCCTTCTTTCTTTGCCATTGATAAGCACAATAACAACAAAGGACCATTCAGCAACCGTAAAGACTACGTAATTTTCAACAAAATCCTTACGTTTGAAGTAAGTGAGTATTCAACTAAATAATAAACAACAAAGGACTCCATACTGGTTACATACCAGCGGAGCCCTTTTTCACATCCACTCTAAATTCAAACTGACCAATGAAAAAAAGTTCTCCCGAACAATTAAGGGGATTTCACTTGTTGGCATGAACAAACGCATAATTAACCCTCCTCACCAAACGGCTAGAAGGACAGTTGTATAGCTAGGATAACTTAGAGATTTCCAGGCTGTGAATCAGCTACTCCCCATGTTTCCCCATTAACTTTATAGTCGCTGCCTCTCCACTGAAGTATGTAGTCTCCAGAACGCAAACCGTCGCTGAAACCTTGGTCAGTAGATTTCCAAGTCACTGTATCGTGAGGAGCGATTACTAATCCTTCAATATATAGTTTGTTTGAACCGCTGTGAGTTAAACTTACCTTTACTGGATGATCAGAGTGATTCTTCATACGAAGTTTAACATGACCCCATCCTTTAGGGACACTAAAGGATTCTTTTACAGTTGCGCTTCCCCCCGATCTTTGATTAATTATGGTGTTTTTGCTATTTATACTTGGTGAAGCTGAAGCAGCACCTACCGTAGTTGCTATAGCTAAAGATAAAATCGAGAACAGAAATATTCTTTTCTTCATTCTTTTCCTCTCCTATTTTTTGTTATGGTCTACCTTTAAGGCTACCGACTACAATTTGGTAGGTTCTTTAAGATCTACTCTAAATTCAAACTGCTTACGAAAGAAATACGACTCGTTATCTTAACTGCATCAGGCGAAAACTTTTCGACTGCTCCGCCGTAGTCAACGACCGTTATCAACTCATCGCTCAACGGCTGTACTACATATACTCTTACCTGGCCTAACGTATCTGCAAAAAGTTCTATATCCGACTTTGACACTTTAAATGTATGGTTCATGCTGATCACATCAAGATAGTTATTCGGTGAATTGTGTGTAATTCCTGAACCAAAAAAACTCTGCTAACCTTGTGGTCGGCAGAGCTTTCTTTTGCTTTAGAATCCCCCAATTTGTACAAGGGTCTGAATAAGCTGATCATGATTGTGAGCGGGTACGATTATGAAAACCAAAAAGCTACTCGCAACGATTAACCATTCCATTTTTTTCAACATTACTTAACCACACCTTTTCAATTAGATTGGAGAACTCTGTTTTGATTTCAGGAGTCGCATGGACTTGAAAACGCATAAACAGACCAATACAATTTATAAAGTTTGTTTCATTAGTTATTATATATGACTTTGCCATTGCATACATCAAGTATTTAAAGCCATCACTGTATTTCACCCGATGTAAATAATAATGAGCCATTTCGTAAGCAAACCATGCGAAATAGTCTGGTATTACTTGTTGGGTATATATATCAGATGATGTTGGGAGTTGAGCAAAAGAATTAATATTCGTTTCAAAACGTGAAAGGACATCATCCACATCTATTTCATATCGATTAGCCGCTATCATTACGTTCAACAGCTTTGAGAGTTTCTCATTTTCGTTAGCGGTTGATGTTGCCGATATATATTCGACATAATCTGGCAGCACGCTAACATCTCCAGACAGGAGCTTATTTACGTACGTGTTACCTTCTGCCCACTGACTGAACAAGTTTACCCAGTGTCGAGTATCTTCGTCAGTCTCTTTGACCCAATCTAAATTCGCATAGGCGTATGTATATTGTAGAGCTTGTTGATAATCGCCTTGGGCTTCACAAACACTAGCACACAACAAATCGGCGTAAGCAATGTATCCAAATAACGGCCCTCTGGTTTCCTTTACATGCTCGCTGTTCTTTCGATTCTTCTGCTGATGCTTTATGGAATATTGTACTTCCGCTTTCCCTCTCATCTGCCCTGCCATTTCCTCAACCTTATCCCATTTACGCAAAGACCTGTACACGTTCGCCAAATCCTTCAATGCGTCAAGTTGGTCCATTTCATCCAGACGCTCGACATAAGGCTCAAATAGTATAGCTGCCTTGAGGTTGCGGCTTTGGTCGTCACCAACCTGAATCGTGAACATTCGATACTGACAGATCGCCAAACGTTCGGAGTGCTGGTACTTCTCCACTTCTGCTACGTTCTCATAGAGTATCAGTGCCGCACCATATCGTCCCTGTGCTAATAATGTTTCTGCAATATCAAATAGTTTAGGCGAATAGAGTAGGTTGTCCATAATGGTTCCCACCACTCGACGGATCGCATCCAGCTTGTCCAATTCCGCACAACGATACAAAAATGGCTCTATTCGTCTCATATTCGGGGGAGTGTCGATGATGTAGTTTTCTATAAATAGGTCGTAAAAGTAGCCTTCTGGTAAGCCCATAGCCTCGGTAATGCGATCTATCTGGTTAACAGACATAGATTTATTGCCTGACACTATGCTACTTATTATCCCCCTATTCATGCCTGCAATATGCCCGAACTCCATCATGCTCAAACCTTCTTGTTTTAGGTATTGTTCCAATTCCGCTCTAATCGTGGGTGTAATTTCCATAGATAAACCACCCTCCATACAGAAGTACCAAAATTTATATATTATTGCATTCTATTGTTGTCCATAATTTAACAGTTGTCAATAATTTTTATTTATTTGCATCGAATGTCGAAGTTATAAAATAAGTAGTCCAAAGAGTATCTTAAATTAGTTTTGTTGCTATAACGCTACGAATTTTAAAGGGACATATTGTACGCTACATATAAAGTTGTAGACGGACAATACGTCATTAAGCTGACGGACAGTTTAACTTGATTGGTGATATATGCTACTCTAATATAAATAAGCAAATAATTTAATCAAGAGGTGTAATAATGCGGTTTCATGAATTTTATATCGGACAAGTATTTAAAACCAAGTCTTTAAAATTAACTAAAGAGGACATTACCAGATTTGCAAGGGAGTTTGACCCGCAATATATGCACTTAGATGAAAAAAAAGCATTACAAGGCAGGTTTAATGGAATTATTGCTTCAGGAATTCAAACATTAGCTGTTTCTTTTAAGCTTTGGGTTGAAACAGGCAGTTACGGTGATGAGGTTATTGCTGGAACTGCTATGAATAATATTAAATTTATTAAACCAGTATATCCAGGCGACGAATTGTACACCATTGTTGAAGTGATTGGAGTAAAAGAGATGAGGAATGGAACAGGACTCATTACTGTATTGCTGTCGACTTTCAACCACAAAGAGGAACAAGTTTTTGAAGGCGATTTATCTGTTCTGGTTAAACAGTAAAGTTTTATAAAATCAATTATTAAAGGGTTGAAGAGGTCCATGCATTCTAGCACGGACCTCTTCTCTTTATTTATACATGGCTTGACTTGCGGCTTTATGTTCAGCCACACGTTGCAGTAATTTCTTCAAGCCTTCATTTGGCGACCTTAAAGTTGCCCTTCTACAACTGAATTTCGCATAGATTCTACATCTTGAACCCGCACTTTACCACCATGATGAAAGCGATTGCAGAGTGCGCCAAATTGCTTTGCTGCCACTTTATTATGGGTCTCGACTTGACACGTACGATATCACCCATTTTGGATAACATATCTATATCTTCTGGTGTTCGACTAGCATTTCCGTCCAATGTAATAATAATAAATTCATCTACTGCTTTTGTATTGGAGCTGTACAAACAATGCGATAGAACGAGAAGCATCATACAAACCATAGAGGTAAAGCTGCTTCAAGAGGGGGCTAATCCATGTAAAATTTTGGTTCAGTGTAATGAATTTCACATCTTTCCGGGCCAACCTGTTCTACCATAGAAGGGTGATACGCCGTGCTGGGCAGACCACTTTGGTCGGGACGGTTACGTCTTGTTCTAAACCAGCTACACAGGCTGTCTGGCATGCGCGGCAAGTACGCCTTTATTTTGATTCGAAGCGGAGTGTCCAGATGTTGAATACCGAATTGGAATACCGTGAGCGCATCAGGAAGTTGGCCGTATGTATTGTCAAGCACTACCGGGGAAAAGGACCGGACAACGTCAAGGTTTCACTGGATTCGCCGCTCCGGATTACGGTAGAAATTCGAGGTACATTGTCTAATTTGTCCGAAATTCTCGTTCATGAAGGGGCTGAGGACAAGGTCAGAGAATATTGGGCCGTCCTTCGTCCCTATCTGGAAAAGGAGTTTATGAACGAAGCCGAAAAAACACTCGGTAGTCCCTTCACTTATACTTGGGAGGTCTGCCCCTCCGTCCATGGAGACGGACACATTATCATTACTCTAGAACTACAACACATACACCGGTTGGATTAGCGGGAAGGAGCCTTGTCTCCTCGCTCGCGGATAAGCCAGTACAGGATGCAGCGTAAAGCGGCATTTTTGTATTGGCTTTTTTTATGTTACGAGTTTCATCTATTTCATATAAAAGAGGTGCTGCACTTATGGCAGACAAGGTATTGACCGTATGTCCCTACTGCGGGAGCGGTTGTCAGCTTCATTTGCTGGTGGAAAAAGGACAGGTAATTGGCGCAGAGCCGGCTGGTGGTCGTACGAATGAAGGAACGCTGTGTCTGAAAGGACACTATGGATGGGATTTTTTGAATGACCCTCAAATTCTGACTGCACGCTTGCGCAAGCCCATGATTCGCAAAAATGGAGTTATGGAGGAAGTGGAGTGGAAGGAAGCCATTCAATATACTGCCGAACGGCTGTCAGCAATTAAGGAAAAATACGGACCCGACTCCATTATGGGAACGGGCTCCGCACGCGGTCCGGGAAATGAAGCCAATTATGTCATGCAAAAGTTCATGCGGGCGGTCATTGGCACGAACAATATTGACCATTGCGCTCGTGTATGCCATGGCCCTTCTGTGGCAGGTTTGACTTACTCGCTCGGAGATGGAGCTATGTCCAACTCTATTCCTGAAATTGAACATTCTGATCTCATTTTCGTATTTGGATATAATGCACCCGAAACACATCCGATCGTCGCAAGACGCATTGTAGCTGCCAAGCAAAGAGGCGCCAAAATTATTGTATGCGATCCGCGCATGACCGAAACAGCTCGTATTTCGAATATGTGGCTACCCTTAAAGGGCGGTTCAAACATGGCTTTGGTGAACGCTTTTGGTCATGTACTTGTGCATGAAGGACTGTACGACAAACGATATGTGGAAGCAAACACAGAAGGCTTTGCCGAATACGTAGACAGCATTAAAAAATATACTCCCGAATATGCGGAAGGCATTACGGGGGTCAAGGCGGCCGATATCCGGGCGGCTATGAGGGAATATGCAAAGGCCCCTACCGCTACCATTTTGTACGGAATGGGCGTATGTCAATTTTCACAGGCCGTTGATGTGGTAAAGGGGCTCGCTTCCCTTGCACTGTTGACGGGAAATCTGGGCAAGCCGAATGTCGGTATCGGACCAGTACGGGGACAAAACAATGTACAGGGTTCCTGCGACATGGGTGCTTTACCGAATGTGTATCCTGGCTATCAGGATGTAACAGACACCACGGTTCGCAAAAAGTTTGAAAAAGCATGGGGTGTTGAGCTGCCGCGTAAAAAAGGATATCCACTTACGGAGGTACCACACCTCATTCTGAAGGAGAACAAGCTGAAAGCTTATTACATTTTCGGCGAGGACCCTGTACAAAGTGATCCGAACGCCGCCGAGTTGCGTGAAGCCCTAGACCAATTGGAATTTGTCGTGGTCCAGGATATTTTCATGAACAAAACAGCGCTGCATGCCGATGTCATCCTCCCTTCTACTGCCTGGGGCGAGCATGACGGTGTATATTCTTCGGCAGATCGAGGCTTTCAGCGCATCCGCAAGGCCGTCGAGCCACAGGGTGATGTAAAGCCAGACTGGGCTATTATTAGCGAGGTTGCTACCGCCATGGGCTACCCTATGTCCTATGCAAACACAGAGGAAATTTGGGATGAAATGCGCAGCCTCAGCCCATTATTCTCCGGTGCCTGCTACCAAAAAATGGAGCAGCAAGGCGGCGTACAATGGCCCTGCCCTACTGAGGATCATCCAGGTACACCGTATTTGTATAAAGGAAATCAATTTTCGACACCTAGTGGCAAAGGCAGATTATTCGCCTGCGAATGGCGTCCGCCACAAGAACAACCGGATGCAAAATACCCGCTTGTCTTGTCTACAGTCCGTGAGGTAGGCCACTACTCCGTTCGTACCATGACTGGCAATTGCCGTGCGCTACGCCAGTTGTCTGATGAGCCTGGCTTTATTCAGATTAGCCCAGAAGACGGGGCAAATCTGAATATTCTGGATGGCGAAATTGTTGCCATATCCTCCCGCCGGGGACGCATCATGGCTCGGGCACAAATCAGTGACCGTGTGCAACAAGGTGCGACCTACATGACCTATCACTGGTGGGTTGGAGCATGCAACGAGCTGACCGCTGATTTTCTCGATCCGGTATCCAAAACCCCGGAATTAAAATACTGTGCCATCCGCCTGGAACGGATCGCCGACCAAGCTCAGGCCGAACGTGATGTACATGAATCGTACCAACAGATTCGCAAACAGATGAACGTCCAGGAAGCTGTTTTGGCTGATAAGGTGACGAGATGAGCGGCACAGGGAATATGATGCACCGTCCGACAGATACCCGGTCAGCTTCGATGAGTAGAATGGGAGCAGCCAGTAGAACAAGCGCTGTTGCTTCTTCTTTTGTAGTCGCAGACGCCGGGCAGTGCATCGGCTGCAAAGCCTGTGAACTGGCGTGCTTCGCCGTTCACAGTCAGGCTAACGGTATAGGAGCTTCGGTCGGAACCGTCAGCGTTCCTGTCGTACCCAAGGTGTATGTTGTTCGTACAGGGGATACGTATGTGCCGGTGCAATGCCGGCATTGTGAAAATGCCCCCTGCGCACATGCCTGTCCGGTGCAGGCCATTCGTCAGGAGGACGGCGTCGTCATGATAGATGAGGATCGATGTATCGGCTGTACTTCCTGTGTTTTGGCCTGCCCCTTCGGGGCAATTGAGGTGTCTCCGGTCTACCGGGCCGGACACCTTGTGACGCAGTCCGGCCTGACTCACCATGCAAATCGAGTGGCCCTTCCCCGCACCGCGGCAAGCAAATGCGATCTGTGCGTGGAAACAGAGAACGGACAGCCTGCATGTGTAGATGCCTGCCCGAATCATGTCCTACGGCTGGCCAAAGGTATATCCGACTCGCCTCCAGAGCCTCGGCGGGAAGTCTTTTTCCCACGCCTGTAAGGTCAAAATCAGCCGCAGAAAGGTAGAAAAACATGTCAACCACTATAGACAAGATCTCTTCACCTCCTTGTATGAAGACGACTGATTACACAGACCCTGTCATTCATATTGACCCGACGCTCTGCACGGGATGCAGACGCTGTGCTGAGGTTTGTCCAGTAGATGCCATAGAGGGACTGCCTGGAGAACCACAAACCGTTAATGCAGACCGATGTGTTATTTGCGGTCAATGTGTACAAATATGCAGCGTATACGCATCTGACTGGGCAGGTTCATCTCCACAGGAAAGCGCCGCTAGACGGCTGGAACGTATACAAGAACGCGATATGCCTGCCGACATCAGAGAGCCGCTATTCGCTGCCTATTATAGCTACAACTTGAATAAGGTAAGCGATATGATGACCAAACCTGGACAGTTTCGGATCGTCCAATGTGCTCCGGCCATTCGTGTTTCACTCGCGGAGGAATTCGGCATGCCGTTCGGCACCTTGACGCCTGGGAAAATGGCTGCTGCTTTGCGCCGCCTTGGTTTCGACCGGGTATATGACACCAACTTTGGAGCTGACGTGACCATCATGGAGGAAGGCACGGAATTGATACGTCGCGTGACCGAAGGCGGTCCCTTGCCTATGTTCACATCCTGCTGTCCAGCATGGGTCCGATTTGCCGAGATTGAATATCCCGATCTGCTAGACCATCTATCCAGCTGCAAATCTCCGATGCAAATGTTAGGAGCGCTTATCAAATCTTATGGCGCACAACTGGACGAGGTGGAACCTGCGAATATATACAGCGTTGCCATCATGCCATGTACTTGTAAACAATTTGAATGTGATCGTCCCGAAATGGAATCTGACGGTTACCGTGATGTAGATGAGGTACTGACCACGCGTGAACTTGCATACTGGATCAAGCAGAGCGGAATTGATTTTGCAAACCTGCCTGATGAAGAATTCGATTCACCGTTAGGGCAATATTCAGGTGCAGGCTCCATTTTCGGAGTCACTGGAGGAGTCATGGAAGCTGCCATCCGTACAGGTTACGAGCTGCTAACGAATGAAAAATTGCCGAAGCTCCAGCTCGATTTTGTACGTGGTGAGGAAGGCATTCGAGTAGCAGAGGTTCAGGTAGGCAAGCTGCAACTCAAGGTAGCGGTCGTCGCCGGACTACAGCATGCCTATCAGCTACTGGATCGTGTCCAGGCGGGCGAATGTGATTATCATTTTATTGAGGTGATGGGCTGCCCTGCCGGATGTATCAGTGGAGGGGGACAACCCAAGATCATGTTAGAAAAGCAACGAATTGACGCTTATCGGGCACGTAAATCCTCCATCTATGGACATGATGCTGCACACCAGGTACGAAAATCGCATGAGAACCCTCACATCATTAAACTTTATGATGAATTTCTAGGTGAGCCGCTGGGTCATGTGTCGCATCATCTACTGCACACGACCTTCCAACAACGGGGGCCCGGCAAGCAAAGCCGAAGTAGCACTATTTCTATCAATGGGGATACGGATTACTCCATTCATTAATACGTTAAGTTTTTTATGCTGTATACATTATATTTGTCGTTAGTTAGAGAGGAGTCGAATTGTATGAACCGTTTTGTTTTAGCTGATCCCGACCAGTGTATCGGATGTCGTACCTGTGAAATCGCATGTGTCATCGCACATTCAGCGGAGAACCCTTTTATTTCACCGGATGATGAGTTTCATTTTCACCCTCGTCTGAAGGTTATTAAATCATTTGGAGTCACTGCACCCGTTCAGTGTCGTCACTGTGAGGATGCCCCATGCGCTAACGCTTGTCCGAATGGCTCCATTACGAACGCAGATGGCTGCATTCTCATTAACAGTGAAAGCTGCATTGGCTGTAAAACCTGCATGATCGCCTGCCCTTACGGCGCGATTACCATGGTACCCGAATATCGAAACGGGCAGCCTGTCGTGCAAGACGGACTGTACACCAATATGTCAGGCCGTTTACAACCCAAAGAACGCATGATTGCCAGCAAATGTGATTTGTGCGAAGGTGTGGACGGCGGCCCGGCCTGCATTGGTAAATGTCCAACACAAGCCCTCAAGCTGGTCGAGCCAGATCTGGTTCATGCCCGGGTTGAGGAAAAACGCGCTGCAAGTGCACGTCAGCTACTGCATATGACACGCATTCCGGCAACGGGTCTATGACTGAAGGTTTCCCTCTGCCTACAAATACGCGAACCGAGCGGGATGCGTTAGGAGAGATGGAAATTCCCGCAGACGCCTTTTACGGTATTCACACCGCACGCGCGATGAACAATTTTGCAGTCAGTGGAAGGCCTGTGAACCAAAACCTGATCCACGCTCTTGTGTTGGTAAAAAAAGTAGCTGCTCAAGTGAACGGTGAGCAGAAACGGCTTCCTGTTCAACGGGCCTCTGCCATTGTATATGCCTGTGATGAAATACTCGCCGGGAGGCACCAACATATGTTTACCGTGGATGCTATGCAAGGCGGCGCAGGCACCAGTACCCATATGAATGTAAATGAGGTCATTGCTAATTTGGCCATCGTACAGCTAGGAGGCAGACCAGGGCAGTATGAAATTGTACATCCGCTGGATGATGTGAACTGCTGCCAGTCTACGAATGACGTCTATCCCACAGCGCTACGAATTGCAGCGATACGGCTGCTTCGGCCTTTATGTGACACAATGTCTTCGTTACAGGATGCTTTACAGCACAAAGAAACAGAATATGCCGACCTACTCAAGCTAGGCCGCACTCAGCTAATAGATGCCCTGCCCATGATGGCCGGGCAGGGCTTTGGTGCCTATGCAAAGGCTATAGCGCGCGACCGCTGGCGTCTCTATAAGGCCGAAGAGCGGCTGCGGGAAATCCCTATTGGAGGCACGGCGATTGGCACAGGTATGAACGCGCCCCTCGCCTACAGCTATCGGATGGTCGAAAAACTGGCGGATGAGACCGGCTTTGGACTGAGTCGCAGCGACCACCCGATGGACCCGATTCAAAATATGGATATCTTTGTGGAGGTGTCCGGTCTACTCAAATCAGCCGCCGTGAATCTGTACAAAATATCTGGCGATTTTCGCCTACTGGCCTCTGGTCCTTTCGGTGGTATTGGCGAATACACGCTGCCTCCAGTTCAGGCCGGATCCTCTATTATGCCTGGCAAGGTCAATCCGGTAATAGCTGAAATGGCAGGACTAACAGCCATGCGTGTGATAGCCGAAGATGCGGCTATCACTATGGCCGCTGCCTCTGGTCAGTTGGAGCTAAACGCATTCCTGCCGCTGATTGCCGAATCGTTGCTGGAATCGCTACATATTCTGAACAGCGCGGTTCGACTATTCGAAGAACGATGTGTGCGTGGCCTGATCGTGCGTGAGGAACGCTGTATTACAAATCTACGTAACTCAGCCGTGATGGCTTCTGCGCTGGTCGCGGAGCTTGGCTATGATGAAGCTGCCTCCATTGCATCAGCGGCCATTGTTCAAGGCCGCACACCAGAGGATATTGCAGAAGATCGCGGCCTACTGACCCGTTCGCGGATTGACCAATTATGCCATCCCTATACAGTAACCAAGCCCGGAATTCCGGGGCAGGAAGAAGGAACTCAACATGGGAATGAATGATACCCCTCGTAGCAACCGACCACATATCGTCCTGCTTGGTCGCCGTAACGCAGGCAAATCCAGCATTCTGAACACCCTGACTGGTCAGCCCGTCGCTGTGGTATCTCCTGTAGGAGGAACGACCACAGACCCCGTTTTCAAACCGATGGAGCTGCTCCCAGCGGGTCCCATTGTTTTGGTGGATACCGCCGGACTGGACGATGAGGGTGAGATCGGAGAGCTGCGTCGCAACAAAACGCTAGAAATACTTAATAGTACAGACTTGGCCCTGCTCGTTATCGACGCCACCGTTGGAGTCGGATCATTCGAGCATGAGCTACTCGAAAAGCTTCGTATCAAAAAGATTCCTGTTATTGGGGTATTGAATAAGATAGATACCCTTACAGAATCAGATAAAACGACTACAAAACTAGCTACTGAACTGGATCTCACCCTGATTCCTTTCAGTGCATCTTTGCTCCGGGGAGACACGGAACTGAAAAAAGCTATCACGAATACACTCCCCCAAAACGAGGATCGTTTCCGTATCGTCGGTGACCTGTTGTCACCCGGCGATGTTGTTGTGCTGGTCGT
Source organism: Paenibacillus sp. FSL L8-0158 (assembly GCF_038592965.1). Lineage (GTDB taxonomy): Bacteria > Bacillota > Bacilli > Paenibacillales > Paenibacillaceae > Paenibacillus > Paenibacillus polymyxa_D. Next base: position 3,354,204 of record NZ_CP151949.1, read on the forward strand.
TCCCATCGACAAAGCTGCACCAAAAGGCCGATTGATCCTGCCACAACAGCAAACAATCCGCGATACACTAGAGAGTGATGCTATCGCCGTAGTGACCAAAGAACATGAACTACGATTGACGCTGGAGAGATTGGGACGCAAACCTCGCTTGGTCATTACCGATTCACAGGTTTTTATGAAAGTAGCGGCTGACACGCCCAAGGATGTGCCTCTCACCTCTTTTTCCATCCTGTTTGCCCGTCATAAAGGCGATCTGGACGAACTGGTACGAGGTGCAAGAGCCATTGATCGCCTCAAGGATGGAGACCGCGTACTTATTGCCGAAGCCTGCACTCACCAATGCCAATCTGACGATATTGGTCGAGTGAAAATTCCCCGCTGGCTCCGCCAAACGATAGGCAAACGTCTCATCATCGAGCATGCATCCGGCTCCAGCTTCCCTGATGATCTGAGCGAATATGCACTGGTTATTCATTGCGGTGCATGCATGCTCAATCGGCGTACGATGCTTCATCGAATGTCGGAAACGAAAGCTGCCGGCGTGCCGATTGTGAACTATGGTATTTTCATCGCTTATGTACAGGGGGTCTTTCCCCGTGCTATTGAATGCTTCCCATCTGCTATGCTGGCATGGGAGCAAGCTGTAGAGGCCGGCAGTTATTCCTAAAAGACCTCATCTCGTCATTCATACTTTTTCCAGACACACAAAAGCAGCCGCGCTGATTTCAACGCGACTGCTTTTTATTTTCAAGTTCATTATAAATTATGAGATTTCATAGCGTGAAATGATACTACGAATAATATAAATTGCTAAAAATACAAATCGCGTTCGCCTGCTTCCAGTCGTTCCAGTCTGTCAAGCGTCAAACGACGCGTCGATTCACGTGGTATACGCTCCAGATTTTCTCGCAGAGCGGCAGCTCCCAGTTCACGTGCCTCCTCATCCCCATAATCCAGCAGATATTCTTGGAAGGTCAGCAGCGAATTCGGCTGGCATACATTATGAATTTGTCCTGATTTGGCAAGCTCCATGAAACGATCTCCAGTTCGTCCCTCGCGGTAGCAAGCTGTGCAGTAGCTCGGCATATATCCGCCACGGCACAGACTTTTAATAATTTCCGATGGTGAGCGATGATCCCCCACCTCAAATTGAGGCTTATCATCAGTTTCCTGTTTTGCATATGCCCCTACGCCTGTAGCTGAACCTGCACTAATCTGCGACACGCCTAGACCAATAACGCGGTCCCTATATTCCGGCTCCTCGCGCGTGGACAGGATCATACCAGCATAAGGGACAGCCAGCCGAAGAACGGATACAATTTTCATAAAATCCTCATCGTTGACCAGGTACGGATATCGCTCTAGATCTACATTTTCAGCCGGACGCAATCGTGGAACTGAAACCGTATGAGGGCCACAGCCAAAGGCTTCTTCCAAGTGCTCGGCATGTTTCAGCATCGCTACGGTCTCATAGCGGAAATCATACAAGCCGTACAACACACCGATCCCCACATCATCTATCCCCGCACGCATGGCTCGGTCCATTGCAGTAGTGTGCCAATCAAAGTCCCGCTTTGGTCCCTGTAGGTGGAATTTACGATAGCTTTCCCGATGATACGTTTCCTGAAATAAAATATACGTACCAATACCCACCTCTGCCAGCTTCCGATAATCCTCCTCGGTTGTGGATGCAATATTCACATTGATCCGCCGAATGCTGCCGTTATCCACCTTGACCTCATAGATCTGGCGCAGACAATCGACGATATAGTCAATGGGACAATGGACTGGGTCTTCCCCCGCTTCCAGCACGAGCCGCTTGTGTCCCAGTTCTTGAAGCACTCTAACCTCCTCCACCAATTCCTCCGGTGTCAGACGGCTACGAGTAAAGCTGTCATTGGTATGTTTATAACCACAATATTCGCAGTTATTCACGCAGTGGTTGCTTACATATAAAGGGGCGAACAACACAATTCGGTTGCCATAAATTTGTTCTTTGACTGCTCTCGAAGATTTGAACATCTCTTCCAATAATTCAGGTTCATCCACATGCAAAAGAGCCGCCGCTTCACTCGCACTCAGTCCCCGGCAGGCTCTCCCCTTTTCTAAAATTTCTAAAATACGGTGTCGATCTGTTGCCTCTTGTTTCCCCTGCTCCACTGCTGCCATAATCTCTGCTTCATTAATAAAATCCGCCGACACTTTCTCCCGTACTCCACTCACGTATACCCATCTCCTTATTTATGGTTACTGCAATGTTTCCGTCATAGCCTCACAAAGTTTCCTGTCTCATAAGTTGTCGTTGCACCCTCAAACTATCACCGCGCCCCATATCGACTTCAAAACCCGCTCCACGAATCCGCAGCTCTAGGCAATGACGACATTGGGCAGACTCATCTCCCAAACATATTTTATTCTCATAAATCGCATACTTAGGCCTCACCGCCAGTGGCGACAAATTGGGCATCACCACATTTGCCCCTGCCTGAAGCGCCTTCTCCCTGCCTTGGGGATGAATCGTTCCCATTGCCGTGGACGCTGGAATAAGTGCATCTGGAACAACCAATCGGGATAACGAAATAATATCGAGAGCCTTTTCCATGCTCCCCTGACTGGCATCCCGAAGCGGCGTGTTGCTATGCGGTAAAAAGGGGCCAATCCCGATCATATCTGGTGACAGGCTATGCAGATAGACCAAATCGTCTGCTAATTCACTATTTGTTTGTCCTGGTAACCCCACCATACATCCGGCCCCGATCTGAAAGCCGATTCGTTGCAAAGCCAGCAGACGGCTACGCCTGCTTTCCATCGTCATCGTTGGATGCAACTTGGCGTACAAACGGGGGGAAGCTGTCTCATGCCGCAGCAAAAAACGGTCCGCGCCCGCCTCGTATAATTGCTCATAAGTTTCATCATCCCGTTCGCCGATGGACAGTGTGACTGCCACATCCGCGAAACGGCTTTTAATTTCTCGAATCAATTTCGTCAGCCGGGCTGTTGTAAACCAGTAATCTTCCCCACTTTGCAGTACAAAGGTCCGATAACCGAGTTCATACCCCTCCGCACAACAGGCCAGAATTTCTTCCGGCTGCAAACGGTAACGATCTGCCTGTTTATTCGAAGCACGCAGCCCACAGTACATGCAGTCCTGACGACATATACTGGAGAATTCAATTAATCCCCGTAAAAAAACACCTTTGCCATAGCGCTCCAATTTGGTGCGAGCTGCCAGGTGTCTCAGTTGAGCCCGCAGCGTAGGCTCATCATCCAAACGTGTCAGCAACTCCATCATTTCCGTATGCGTCCATTCCTTGCCGTCAGCCAGACGCAGTAATAATTCGTCCGTGACTCATCCCTTCTTCCCTCGTCCATCCGGACTTCACATCATCAGCGGCTTGTACCGTACATGTATTATTCTAGCAATATCGAGGAAGATGTAACGTGACTAGTTTCACAAAAAATCCCATTTTATAAAAACCTTCTTCTACTTCCGCCTCAAAAAATACACATTTAGCTCAACACACAAAAAAGCTGTCTCTTCCACTAATGGAAGAAACAGCTTTTGTCGATGGTTCTGCTTATTATTGAATCAAATCAATCGCCTGCTGAGGTACAAAATAATCAATGCCGTTAAATACAACTACACCGTTAAGCGCGGTACTTTTACCATTCAGCATAGCAATATTTTTGTATACCGGAAGTTCCAGCTTGTTACTGCCTTTGGTTACTGTAATGACTTTCGTATCCGCAGTAAACTTGGCTCCTTTGGCTTCAAAAGCGGCTTTTGCAGGAACAAACAGCTGCTTGCTGACCGCATCCAAATCCAGTCCGAGTACACGTGTCATATATTTATTGACATCTGTATTGTCGATTACACCCGATGGACGGTCTCCGTTCGGCGCATACGTGTACAACACGACATCGCCTCCTGTATGTCCGCCTGTAGTCCAGCCAATATTCGCACGTTTGCTAATGATCGGTCCGACAGCATAGTTCATGCTGCCTTCTTTGGCATCTTTAATGGTTTTCACTTCTTCGTCTGTCAAATCGGTGATGCCAAAATACGTGGAAAGCACTTCTTTAATATTGCTGCGATCTACATTCAGCTTGGCTTCCAAGCCTTCACCCGTCAGCTTCGCTTTTTTCAGCGGGTCTATAAAAGAAGCTAAAGGCGTTTTGTCATAATTGCTAGTTGTATCGCTGCTACCAATCGTCAATCCACCGTTTCCGTGGTCTGTCACTGCTACGACGACAGTATTTTGGTTTTGTTTGGCGTAATCCACAGCAACTTTCACCGCATCGTCAAACGAAAGCACATCACTAATAATTCCGGTTGGATCATTTGCATGTGCGGCCCAATCCACTTTACTGCCTTCTACCATTAAGAAGAAGCCTTTGTCGTTTTTGGACAACACATCAATTGCTTTCGATGTCATTTCTGCCAAACTAGGTTCCTTGGATGCATCGCGATCCAGGTTATACGCAAGGGCTTCGGGAGCAAAGCTGCCCCAGAGCTTGCTGGAGGTCGAATTTTTCAACCCTTCAGGTGTTGTGACAAAGTCATAACCCTGGTCTTTAATTTGGGCTACCAAATCTTGGCCATCTTTACGCCCTGCTGCCTCCAAAAACTTGCCGCCCCCACCTAACACTACGTCAACCCCGTTGTAGGCTTGCTGCATACTGAGTGCATCATAATTTTTACGATCAGGATAATGTGAGGTAAAATCAGCTGGTGTCGCATGCATAATCTCCGAAGTCGCAATAATTCCGGTCGATTTCCCTGCCAGCTTGGAAGCCTCGAGAATGGAAGCTACAGGCTTTTTGGCGTCACCCGCTGCAATGGGTTGTTGTCCAGGCATTGTTGCTTCATCAGGAAGGACACCTACATACCCAGTATGTGATTTATGTCCTGTGGCAAAAGCAGTACCCGCTGGAGCAGAATCGGCAATTGGAGCATCCGCAGAATGCGTACGCACCATGCCGCTTGCCATGCTGTCTAACGTTAAGGAAGATCCTTTGTACCATCTAGCCAGTGCAGTAGCGTCATTAGCCATACCGTCTGGTATCAAAATAATTACGTTTTTAATCGATGTGTCCTTTTCGACTGCCATCGCCGTCCCACCGCTTACTGCTAGCATCATAGTCGCCACGAGTGCGGCCACCGATTTTTTCGTATGTATCCCCCAACATTTTAGCATTCATTTTCCTCCCAGACCTTTTTTGTACAACCAGAACTAAGATTAATCACGTTTTATCAGGAGAATGTTAAGAGAATTGGTTATCTGCATTAAAAGACTCTATTTACGAAAAAAAGCTTCATCTATATAAAACTTGTGACACATGAGATTCGTTAGGATTGGGCATTTCATTTTATTATTGTATAATCAGTCTATGATGTAATAGGTAAAGCTTATAAGATAAGGAGCGCAAAATTCGATGGAATTCAGACAGCTTCAGTACACCCTGCAAATAGCAGCGGAAAAAAATTTCTCACGCGCAGCAGAAAAACTGCATATTGCTCAGCCCTCTTTGAGCCAACAATTGTCCAAACTAGAAAAAGAACTTGGGGTACTTTTATTTCAACGCAACACCAGCACGGTGGAATTAACACATGCAGGAGCAAGTTTTGTAGAAAAGGCAAAAAAAATAGTTGATGCAGTCGAGCAACTTCGGCAGGAAATGGACGATATTTCTCAGTTGCGAAAAGGGAAGGTTGTGGTTGGCAGTATGCCCATCACAGGTTCTCATTTGCTGCCGCATGTGCTGCCTGTATTCAAGAAAGCTCATCCGGACATTGAAATCGTGTTAGTCGAGGATTCATCCATGAATCTGGAGAAAAAAACGGCCAGTGGGGATACAGATCTCAGCCTGCTATCTCTTCCATTAGTTGAACCTACACTTTCCTATGTGCCCATCGGTGAAGAGTGGATTGATCTTGCTGTTCCTCCGGGTCACCCCCTAGCCCTGCGCAAAAACGGTGACCAGCCGCAACCAGTGCATATGGAAGAACTGAAAGACGAGCCTTTTGTCGTCCTGAAAAAAGGGCAAGGCTTTCGCAAGCTGACGATGGATCTGTGTCATCAGGCGGGCTTTGAACCCAATGTGGTGTTTGAAAGCACTAATATGGAGACGCTCCAATCGCTCGTAGCGACAGGTATGGGAGTGACACTCGTTCCCCGTTTTATCGCCCGCGCCGCCAGCAGCGAGTTTGTTCCAGCATTATTGCCACTCGCCGAACCTACCCCCAGCCGTACCCTGGCTATTGCTTACCGAAACGGACGTTATTTGTCCAAAGCTGCCGAAGCCTTTATTGATACCTTCCGAGAAACGGTCGAGCAACTTTCTCAAAAGTAGCTTCGAATGTGAAAAGGACCGTCTTCCTCCCTAGCCAAAGCCAGAGAAGAAGGCGGTCCCGGGGCTTCACCCCTATACTTTCAATACTTCATTTACTTTACGGGTTCGATTACACTGTTGCGATGTTGCTTCCATCTGTCTTCAACGAACCACATTTCATGTTCATTTGAATTTCATGTCAGCCTCGCCTGATTACTTTACGTTTGCTCGGAAACTCCACTTTATCCATCCCGCATCACTTCTTTCCTTAAGGTCTCTAGCCTTGGTCTCCCAAGAATCTCCTACCTCAGTTCCAATGTGCTGTGTGATCCCAAAGTGCCTGTCCTCGCCTTTTTTGATCAGGGTCTCCCTAAATCTGGTGGACTTTTATCCTGATCATAGCCCATTTCATAATTGTTTCCGACAACCTGTCTATTTAAGCCTCTCGGCCGTGACAGGCCATCCCTATTCGCCAGTTCGGATCTACTTTGGTTATCCATCGTTATCAACCTCCTGGTGTCGGGATACTATTATAATACACCTATGGGCTGTATCTGAAACAGGTGTCATAAAAAAATTTTATGATCGAGAAGAACCAAATGCTTGCTGTACCTCGGCTTCGCTCACTTGTGTTTTAAAGACCAATTTCGAAGGATCTTGAGGTGAATAAATGACCTCTATAATGCTTCCTTGCTGCAGCTTGGATAGTTGGGAAGAAAAAACATCCTTTTGCGTGGTTACATTAAAGGTATCGCCGTTGCTTTTCGTAACACTCAGCGTAAATTGAAGCTTAATTTTATGGGGTCCCGCTTCACCCATGGGTGTAACATCCAGCACCTTTGCATATGCCTGCTCACCGGTTTTGGCAATTTCCATCAGCTCGGGCGATACGCCCTGCTTAACCATTTGCTCATTCATTAACGCTTGCAAATCCGTCTGCGACACCTGCCCTTTCAGGTCAAGTCCTACTTTCTTTTTGTCTTTCTCCGATATTACGAGTGGAATGATCGAGCCTGGCTGAAATTGAGCCATGGAAGTTAAAGGAATAATCGTCGTCAAAGCAGTATCATATTTGTCTTCTCCATGTTTGGTTACGGTCAACCCAAGTTTTACCTGCGGCTGATTGTTTACATAAGTCCCTGTTTGCTGAACACTTGTAATGATCCCTACTCCAGGAACACCCTTCTTGACTTTACCCCCTCCAAAAAACGCACCTAAAATACCAGGTAGAAATATAAGCGCAAAGCCTGTGTAAATTAACGGTCTAAACCACGGAGCATCCATAATCAAAAATGGATCATCCCATAAGTAGTTAGCCAAGAATGGTGAGAAGCCTACACCAAACACCAAAAGTACCCCGATCATACTCAAAAATCCTTTCATCCTCCAAAACCCCTTTTCAATCATCTGTTTAAAATATATGTCAGCAAGATAGGGTGAAACGCCTCATTTATTTTACGCTGTCACTAGACCCATATAGATCAGCTCCGATGGATTTATCGGGTTGCTTCCCAGACCCACCGTATCTCCAGGCCGCGGAATTTGCAGCTTCGACACGAGCGTTTCCAGTGTTTTTTGATATCGGTTGCCGTTTGATTCTGTCACATTCAGCACAAGCACCACAATCGGATCAAAATTCACGAGCTTTCCGGTATCTGTTACCGAAATAACAACCGCAGTCGCTGCCATCGCCAAACCACCGTTAGCCGCCGTTTGAGCTTGTTTTGCTAAGTTTAAGCTTTGATTGATCTGCTTGTTCTATCGCATCCTGCTGTTTTTTCTTTTTACCGAAGAAATTCATCATGTGGTTGCACCTCGTATTGGTATTGTCGTTCCCTATAAATTCAGTATAAAAGAGGATATATGGCATCACAATACGTTTTGGCGCATACAAAAAAAACCGAAAAAACAGGAGCTTTAACCTGTATTTTGTCGGTTTATTTTTGAACTTTGGCACGATTTGCACAAAATTTTGCACACTTCCGAGCATTCTTTCGAACGATCCATCCGATAGTTTTGTGAAAAACGAGTGAATTTAGGCTATTTTTTTCGTAAAAGATAGACCAGTTTGCGATAATACGCCGATGATTCTTTATAACGACGACTGTCCTCGGACACAACAGCCAGCGTTTCATATAACTGTTCAAGCCGCGCTGGATGTTGGAGAGCTTCAAAATAAGGCAAGCATTGCAAGGCATGCATCCAAAAGGCGTCCTGATTCCCTTGCGCAAGAGCAAGCTGGCTTTCATAAAAATCAAGCCCCATTTGCTGATCTGTTGTCAGATTTGTTTTAAGCAGTTGATCCAAATGCTGTGAGAGAAGCCCCCAATTTTTCCGCACAAACGCAATCTCACAACGATATATCAGTGTAACGGGCATCATCATCTGCTGCATTTCCTCCCGCTCCCGACTCACCAGCGCTTCAAAACGCCCTACTTCCTCCAATGCCTTGTCCAGCTCTCCAATCGATGTCAGCATAATAATCCGGTTGTTCAGGATGGTCGTGAGCATATCTGCCGCATTTTCCAAATAGACCAAATTCGCCTCAGCCATAGACAGCGTTAACAGTGCTTCCTGCACAGAACCCATGGCAAAACAATATCCGCTGTAAGCCACATACAGGCCCGTCAAACGGTGAAAAAGCCGATCATCATACACCTTTCTCATCGTCTGCTCGAATACCTGCTTCGCCTGATCAAATTGCTTAACCTGAATGCAGGCCTCCATCATAATGTTTTGCGCATTGAGCCAGTTTTCCGTCCCCTCTTCCACCAGGCGGGTTAGCTGCGTAACATTATTCAGCACATCATAATAATGATTTTTAGAGCGGAAATACTGGATTTTATAAAATAATATTGCTTTTTTTAGCGGTGCGGGCAGCTCCACCTCATCCGAACGACCAAACTTCTCCAAATAAAAATTCAAATAGGTTTGATGTAAATATTCATAGGCCGTTGGGTCATTTAACTGCTGGTAATAAACGGCCTTCATCAAATAAGTCGTCATTTCCACCACAAGCGAATCGTTGCGATCCTCCAGCTGATCCACATAGCTTTCCGTAGCAGGATTAGCCAACTTGGACAGCTCTGTGAAAATCTTATCCGCTGTAGCCAGCGTCTCCTCATCCTCTGCCGCTGCACGCAACAGGTAGGATGGGTTTACACCCAAACGCCCAGCAATTTGCTCGGCCAAATCCTCTGCCAACGGGTAACGGTCAGCCAATATATTCGCAAAATGTGCAGGTGTCACCAGCCCGTCTACCAGCTCTTTACGGGACAAGTTTTTCTTTTTACACAAAAATTCAATGCGTTCCTTAAGCATGAGTATTCCTTTCTACACTGATTATCGGTCATACAGTGAGGGACGCCGATCTTCAAACACCGGAATACGACCACGCACGTCTTGCACCAAGGCAGACTCAATTGTTCCTGTGAGAATCTCCTCCTGCTCTCCGCCCTCAGCAATGATTTCTCCCCATGGATCAATAATAAGCGAATGTCCGAAGAAATCAGTATCTCCGCTGCGACCTACCCGGTTACAAGCAATGACATACATTTGATTTTCTATAGCACGTGCGGTCAGCAAGGTGCGCCAGTGATGAAGCCGGGGATGAGGCCATTCCGCGGGTACGATCAGCAAATTTGCGCCCGACAGGGCCAAACTGCGGGCTAGTTCAGGAAAACGGATATCATAGCAGATCGACGCACCTGCCTGAATCCCGCCATCCAGTGCAAATAAAACCTTTTCTTCGCCAGGCTGCAAATATTTTTCTTCATCCATAAGTCGGAATAGATGAATTTTGGAATACGAAGCAACCTCTCTGCCTGTTCGTTCAAAAACAAGCATCGTATTATACACATGACCGTCGCTTTTTGTCTCTGCGATCGACCCAGCTACTACGTTCACTTGATGGGTGGCAGCGAATGCTGCTATCCATGCCCGAGTCTCCGTTCCTTCCTTGTCCGCCAGCTCATGAATGCGATCCAAGGCATAGCCTGTGTTCCACATTTCTGGCAGGACAATCAGATCCGGCTTCAGTTCGGCTTTCATCGCTTGTTCCATTAAAGCTCGGATATGACTGCGGTTTTCCGGGGGATTTCCTATCTCTATGTGAGCTTGTATGAGTGCAACACTGAACGGCTGAGCTTCCTGATACGTCAAAATCCTTCATCCTCCTTGTGAGCCGGAGCTTCCCGTACCCATTGTCCGGTATTTTCTCCCATCATAGCCCGATCAGTCTGGATTACGCAACCATGCAAGCTTAATTCCCCCTATACAACTCGGTAAAATCGTGATAGATTATTTCTTAAACTATTCCAAAAGGTCGTGTGAATTGATGACTCATTTTTCTGTTCCTTCCGCTGACGTCATGAAACAGTTACCCACTCAATTTTTTGCCACACTTGTACAAAATGTAAACCGTGAAATCGCGGCGGGGCATGATGTCATTAATCTCGGACAGGGGAACCCGGACACCCCCACTCCTTCTCATATTGTAAAAGCTTTGCAGGAATCAGCGGATAACCCGCTGTATCATAAATATTCGCCATTTCGCGGTTACAGCTTTCTCAAGGAAGCCGTTGCCCAGCGCTATCAGGAGGATTACGGTGTAACGCTCAACCCTGAAACCGAGGTCGCCATCCTGTTTGGCGGAAAAACGGGTTTGGTTCAGCTGCCACAAGTCCTACTCAATCCCGGTGATGTGTGTCTCGTCCCTGATCCCGGTTATCCGGACTACTGGTCTGGCGTAGCCTTGGCTAAAGCGACAATGTCCTTTCTCCCATTAAAGGAAGAGAACCGTTTTCTACCCGATTATGAAACCATTTCCGAGGAAGATCGCCGCCGAGCCAAGTTAATGTTCCTTAACTATCCGAATAATCCAACCTCGGCTACTGCTCCACTTTCCTTTTACGAGGATACGGTTGAATTCGCGCAACGTAACGGCATTGTGGTTGCCAGTGATTTTGCCTATGGCGCTATTGGATTTGATGGCGAACGTCCGGTAAGCTTCCTACAGGCTGAGGGTGCTAAGGACGTCGGGATTGAGTTCTATACCTTGTCCAAAACATATAATATGGCAGGCTGGCGTGTTGGTTTCGCGCTCGGTAATGCCGCAATCATCTCGATGATTAATCTGCTCCAGGATCATATTTATGTAAGCTTGTTTGGCGGCATTCAGGCAGCAGCGGCGACAGCCTTGACAGCCTCGCAGAACTGCGTAGGCGAGCTGGTAGCCCGCTATGAATCGCGCCGTAACGCTTTTTATGATGCACTTGGGCGAATCGGCTGGAAGGCGACGCGTCCAAGCGGCTCCTTTTTCAGCTGGTTGCCTGTGCCGCAGGGCTATATTTCCACTTCTTTTGCCGATCTGTTGTTGCGGGAAGCCAAGGTGGCTGTCGCTCCAGGGATCGGCTTCGGGAGTGGCGGCGAAGGATATGTGCGAGCGGGGCTGCTGAGCTCAGAAGCTCGACTGACCGAGGCGGCTGATCGAATTGGCAAGCTAAACCTGTTTGGTTAAGCCTTATTTTCCAGCTACAACTTCTTTGCCAAACCTGGTCTTTTCGTGGTATTCTGTATCCAATATCATTTAGCGCGTTGAAGGGACTATTAAGAGAGACCCGGTCCTGTTCAGAGAGTAAATTCCGATAGGCTGCAAGAATTTACCTGGACTCTCTCCCAACTCCTATCCCCGAGCGCCCTGCGCAATCAGGCGGCCCCTGCCGTTAACAGGTTTCAAGTGGGATGATCATGAATCATCAATGAAGGTGGTACCGCGGAAGCACAAACTTTCGTCCTTTGCATACAAAGGATGGAAGTTTTTTTGCATTAAAAAGAGTAAAATTAAGGAAGTGGACGTCTTGTCAACACGTATCGTCATTAAAATCGGAAGCAGCTCTCTAACTGGAGTGGAAGGTGGCTTGAATCGGGAAGCCATCGCTTATTTTGCCCGGGAAATCAGCTTGCTTCGTGCAAAAGGTCATGAAGTGCTGCTGGTTACATCAGGCGCAGTAGCCGCCGGATTCAGAGAGATTGGGTACCCGTTTCGCCCTAGGCTGCTACATGAAAAGCAGGCGGCAGCGGCTGTTGGGCAAGCTCTTCTCATGCAGGCCTATGAGCAGGCTTTTAAAGATTTTGACCTAGTGATCGCGCAAGTTCTACTGACCCGTAGTGACTTTTTGAGCCGCAAACGGATGAACAATGCCGGAATGACCGTAGAAGAATTGCTGCGCCAGCAGGTTATCCCGATCTTTAACGAAAATGACACGGTATCGATTGACGAATTGAAATTCGGCGATAACGATATGCTGTCCGCGCTGGTTGCAAATCTGGTCAAAGCTCAGCATCTGATTATCATTACGGACACCGATGGCGTATATACAGCAGATCCGCGCAAGCATCCGAATGCCGTACGTTTTGAACGTATTGAAGAAATTACAGAGGAGATTTATGCATTAGCTGGAGGTTCCGGATCGTCTGTAGGTACTGGCGGCATGCGATCCAAGATCGAAGCTGCCAAAGTCGCTACACGCGGCGGTGTGCCTGTATATGTGGGACGTGTAAGCGCGAATGGCGATCTAGACGCAGCCGTCGAAGGACACGGACCGGGAACATATTTTGACACTCACCTCTCTTCACTTCCGATGAAAAAACAATGGCTTGGATTTATGTCCACCCCTCTGGGTGCGGTGCATGTAGACGAAGGGGCCGAGGAAGCGCTGGTTCACGGAGGACACAGTCTACTTCCGGTTGGCGTACGACGTGTCGAGGGCAGCTTTCATGCCGGAGATGTCGTTGAGGTGCTTGGACCGGAAAATAAAGTGTTAGGACGCGGCATCGTCAATTATGACGATGAACAGCTTCGAATGGTACAAGGATTACCGAGCGGTGAGGTTGTGGGCAAAATTGGTCCCATTCACCGGCTTGAGGTGATTCACAGGGATGAATGGATTACATTATGTATGTAGGGAGGCCGTAACATGAGTGATTTAACGACAAACACAGCTACAACCGAGGAGAATCAGTTTAGCGAAGTACGAACCAAAGCGAATCTTGCCAAAAAAAGTGCTGGGGTCATGAACCGCCTGACTACAGCGCAGAAAAACGAAGCATTGCTTGCTATGGCTGAAGCTCTAGTAAACCATACTGAAGAGCTGATTGCAGCAAACCATAATGACCTGAAACATGGACGGGAACTCGGAACATCGGAATCGCTGCTCGACCGCCTCACGCTGACCGAGGACCGAATCGGGGCTATTGCCGAAGGATTACGCCAAATTGTGGCACTACCTGACCCGGTCGGCGACACCCTTGAGCAAATTGAACGTCCAAACGGTCTGCGAATTGAGAAGATACGTGTGCCGCTGGGTGTCATCGGCATCATATATGAAGCGCGTCCAAATGTAACCGTGGATGCCGCGGGCCTGTGCTTGAAAACAGGCAATCCAGTTGTGCTACGCGGTGGTTCAGCCGCCCTCTTCTCCAACCGCAAGATCATCGAAGTACTCCAGCAGGCACTAGACGCAACAGCTGTGCCACGCGAGGCGCTTCAACTTATTGAAGATTCAGACCGTGCCTCGGTCAACGAAATGCTCACCTTGAACGGCTTGCTGGATGTAATTATTCCACGCGGCGGGCGTTCGCTCATTCAAAATGTTGTCCAGAACGCTACCGTACCTGTCATTGAAACCGGAGCTGGCGTATGCCATACCTTTTTGGACGCTACAGCGGATGCAGCAATGGCCGAAGCGATTACACTGAATGCCAAGGTGCAAAGACCGTCCGTGTGTAACTCGATGGAAACACTACTCGTACACTCGGATTATGCAAAAGCACACTTCACAGGATTGGCAGAACGCTTTCGTGATGCGGGGGTTGAGCTACGCGGCTGTGCACGCACACGAGAATTGGCTCCTTGGGCTGTTCCTGCCACAGAAGAGGACTATGGTACCGAGTATAATGATTACATTATGAACGTCAAGGTCGTGGACAATCTGGACGAAGTACTGGAGCACATTGCCCGTTACGGTACGATGCATTCTGAGTGTATTGTCACCGAGGACAAAGCTCATGCCGAGCGTTTTCTGCAAGAAGTAGACGCGGCAGCCGTGTACCACAATGCCTCCACCCGCTTCACGGATGGCTTCGAGTTTGGATTTGGTGCCGAGATCGGAATCAGCACACAAAAATTACACGCCCGCGGCCCAATGGGATTGCCTGCCTTGACTTCAACCAAATATCGCGTGTACGGTACTGGACAAATCAGGGAATAATAACATAAATCAATCTGTATCCTTGGAGGTTATGAATCTATGTGTGAATCACAAACAAAGGTTTTAATTAATGAGCAAATTACATTTTTCGGGGCAGGATCAATGGCAGAGGCTATTATTCGCGGAATGACGGCTCGTTCTGTCGTCAAACGTAGTGGTATTACCGTCATCAACCGCAGTAATCAGGCTCGCCTTGAGGAACTTCAAAAGCAATATGGAGTCTTGTTCCAAACCGAGGATGCCGCCAAAACCGAGCTTCTGCGTCGTTCTCCGGTCATTGTGCTTGCTATGAAGCCCAAGGATGCTGCACAAGCACTTGGACAGCTCGGCCCACTTCTGTCTGATGAGCAACTGATCATTTCGGTCATCGCCGGATTGTCCATTCGTACGATGCAAACGTTGCTGGGCCGCAAGCAGCCGATTGCACGGACGATGCCCAATACATCCAGCTCAATTGGATTGGGAGCCACAGGCATTAGCTTTTCCAAGGAGATCAGCGAAAACCAGCGTAAAAACGTGCTTACGATGTTCGAATCTGTAGGTACGGTGACGGTTATAGAGGAAGAGAAGATGGATGTTTTGACCGGGATATCTGGAAGCGGCCCTGCCTATGTCTACTATCTGATGGAAGCCATGATTGCCGGGGGAATTCGTGGTGGCTTGACCCCTGAGCAAGCGCACGAACTAACGGTGCAAACCGCGCTTGGAGCGGCACGCATGGTACAGCAAACCGGAGAGGAGCCTTCTGCCCTTCGTCACAAAATCATGTCTCCTAATGGCTCTACAGTAGCTGCATTGGAAATGCTGGACAAAGGTGACTTCTACGAAACGGTGATTGCGGCGGTGCAGCGGTGCGCTGAACGATCCCGCGAGATGGGAGCTGTACTCAAGGAGGGAATTGAATGAGCTATTGCTTGGCGACCTACCGGATATACGATGACAAAGCCGATTTTAACCAAAAGGCCCAATCAATTGCCATCGGCATGACGGTGGGCAGCTGGACTGAGCTCCCGCAAGCCAAACGGGACGCAATGCAAAAGCATCTTGGCTCGGTTCATTCTGTGGATATTCACGATGGTGGCCCCGGTGAACGGTACGCCGACCTGACGATTGCTTACCCGGATGTCAACTTCAGCCGGGATATTCCCGCACTGCTGGTCACAGTCTTCGGCAAAATTTCGATGGACGGCCGAATTAAGCTAACGAAGCTGGGTTTCTCAGAAGCCTTTCTCTCGGCTTTTCCGGGACCGAAATTCGGTATCAGCGGCTTGCGCGAGCAGCTCGGCGTTCATGATCGCCCTCTGCTCATGAGCATTTTCAAATCTGTGATTGGCCTCAATTTGGACGAACTTCGTGAACAGTTTACCCGGCAGGCTCTCGGTGGCGTTGATCTGATCAAGGATGACGAGATCTTGTTTGAAAACGCGCTGACACCGATTGAAAAACGTGTCGAAGCCTGCATCAAAGCCGCCGAATCGGCTGAGCGTGAAACCGGTAAAAAGCTGCTGTATGCCGCTAATTTAACGGGGCCGACCTCGCAGCTTAAGACGCAAGCTCTCAAGGCCATCGACGCGGGTGCCAACGCGTTACTGTTTAACGTGTTGGCCTACGGTTACGATGTGCTGCATGAACTTAGCAGCGATCCCGCCGTCTCGGTGCCAATTGCTGCCCATCCTTCGTTGGCGGGAGCTGCTTATCCATCGCCGCATTATGGTATTTCGGCGTCCGTCCTGCTCGGTCAGCTTATGCGCCTGGCTGGCGCTGACCTCGTCCTCTTCCCTTCTCCCTACGGCTCAGTAACGATGCCGCGTGAGGAAAACATGGCGATCCGCGATGAACTGATCACCCCTGATCTACCGCTGAAGGCCAGTATGCCTGTCCCTTCCGCAGGGATTCACCCGGGCCTCGTGCCGTTAATTGTACGTGACTTTGGTACTGACGTTGTTGTCAATGCCGGGGGTGGGATTCACGGTCATCCGCTGGGTACAGAAGCTGGTGGGCGCGCCTTTGTGCAGGCGATTGAAGCGGTACAGCAGAATGTCCCGCTAGCAGAATACGCCCGTACTCACCCCGAGCTGCAATCTGCGCTCGACACATGGGGAGGCGAACGATGAGCACAGTAAAGAAGCCCGTCATTTTTTGCGATTTTGACGGGACAATTACGAACAGCGACAACATTGTCGCCATTATGAAGCATTTTCACCCTGCAGGCTGTGAGCCCATCATGCATCAGATCGTAAATGGGCAGACATCCATTCGTGAAGGCGTAGGTGCGATGTTCGCCTTGATGCCTTCGGAGCAAAAGGACGAAATTATCTCATATGTACTTGGACAAGCTGGTATACGCGAGGGCTTTGCACGTTTTTTGGACTATGTACGAGAGCAGCAGATTGAATTTTTCGTCACCAGCGGCGGTATTGATTTTTTTATTGATCCATTGCTAAAACCCTTCGATATTCCACACGATCACATCTATTGCAACGGAGCGGATTTTTCCGGGGATCGCATCCAGATTACGTGGCCGCATCCATGTGAGGAGCCGTGTACAAATGACTGCGGCATGTGTAAAACGACTGTGATTCGTCAATACCCTCCCGAACAATACGAACGGGTTTTGATCGGCGACAGCCTGACCGATTTTGAAGGAGCTAAAATTGCCGATCTTGTGTACTCCCGTTCGCATCTGACTTTAAAGTGTCAAGAACTTGGCGTACCACATGTACCCTTTGAAACATTTGATGACATTATCGAGGATTTAAAGCAAAAACAGGAGCAAGGGGTGCTGTAAATGAGTTTTAACTTGGCAGACATTTCATTGGAAGAAAAACGCCGCGCACTGGAAGAACTCGCTGATGTCAAAGAACTATTCGCATCTCGCAACTGGTTCCCAGGCACGAGCGGCAATTTGTCGATCCGAATCGGTGACTTTCATCCCGAACAATTTTATTTTGCAGTCACCGCCAGCGGCAAAGATAAAACCAAGCGCACTCCAGAAGATTTTCTGTTCGTAGACCAGCACGGAAAAGCGGCAGAAGCGACAAACCTCAAGCCAAGCGCAGAGACGCTTATCCATTGCGAAATTTACCGCCTGACAGGCTGTGGAGCCGTTTTTCATGTGCATACCGTGTTTAACAATCTGATTTCCGAATATTACGGTGAGCAAGGCGCTGTACCTATCCAAGGTATTGAGCTGATCAAGGCTTTTAACATTTGGGAAGAAAATGCTGCGATTGATATTCCTGTGCTGCCTAATTACGCGGATATTACCTCGATTGCCAGGCTGGTGCCTGGTGTACTGAATGATCAGGTGCCTGGAATTTTATTGCGTAACCACGGCATTTATGCGTGGGGCCGTGATGTATTTGAGGCTAAAAAGCATTTGGAGGCGTTTGAATTTTTGTTTGAAACGACGTATCGCTCCCTGCTGCTGAAAACTTTGAAGTAAATAAACTCATAAATCTCAAAGATGTGTATCATTATTTGTAAAAGTGGTTATTGAATATCGAGAACGGAGCCTGAGCGAAAAGCACGGTACGTTCTCTTTTTTTATAATAAGGGTATTAATAATAGGAAATGTGATGAATTAGAATCCTTCTGATGTAATTTTAGGGATGCTGTAAAAAAACGCCCCCTATTGGGGACGCTCCAGCGTGAATTGCTCTCCTAGCTTCGCATAATTGTTCCCAGCCAACCGACTTACTGGACGCAACTCCTTAGCAATCACATACGTATTTTGGTACGCTTCCTCGGATAAATGATACTGCACTACGCGTCCGATTAACAGATCACAAGCAGGTGTGTCCTCCTTGCCTCCCAGCGGTATCACCTGTTCCAGAATACATTCCATGCGTATTTTCGCTTCTGTCACACCGGGAACTGCAATTTTTGTACTTTTGACCGGGGTAAGGCCTGCCAGTGTAACCTCACTCTCCTGCGGCGACAGACGGGAAGCCGTCACATTCACCGCTCCCACATTGTCCTCGTCTGTGATATGTACGACAAAAGCTTTATGCTCCATCGCATTACGTGCTGTATCTTTGGATACTCCATCGACACGTTGTACGGATACAGACAGCAGTGGCGGCTCGGAGGCGACGATGGAAAAATAACTGAACGGCGCACCATTCAGTACCCCTTCGCTGCTCAAAGTGGTTACAAAGGCTACCGGCCTTGGGATAATACTTCCGGTCAACAGCTTATAATTTTCACGCCCTGTAAGCGTATCAGGATTCAACGAAATCATTTTTCTCCCTCATTTCCGATCACAATCGCTATTCGACTGCACACCATCATGTTTCGCCTAATAAGCAAATGCACCATTAGTTAGCGACATGGATGACATCTCAGGCTTCCTTTTCAAGTATCGCGTGAATGATACGAAATGTAAAGTTGGAGCCGGAAAATCTCCCTATTTTTCAATTATATTTCCTCGGCTATCGCGCACAGTAACCGTAATTCCCTCAGGCACAGCAATCGTAATATCAAGCTGCTGCTGAGCCTGCATGAACCGTGTCGGAATTTGACCCAGTAATACATACAAGGTATCGCCGATTTGCTTGGTCTGATATAAATCTTGCACCTTTATTTCGTCCTCTTTGCCTGTGTATACATAACTTCCGAACACATGCACTTCCGGTGAGGTGGTTGCGTCAATTTTGACTGCATAAGGATCTTCTCCCTGTACAATCACTTTGTTCACTTCGGCAGGCAGTTTTTCATGCCAGTCTGGGAGAACCCTTGTTTCCTGAACCGAACTCATTATTTCTCTGACTTGCGGAGTGATCCCCAATGAACTGACCAATGCAAATCCGATACAGCAAAAAACCAATACCGCCGTAATAAACATACTGAATAAATCATAACGAATGCGCTCACGCGTTCCTTTCCAAGCAGTATACATTAAAATTTCCAGTCCCAGCAAAACAAAAACGACAGGCCACCAGGTCAACGCCTGGTCCAGTATGCCCGCTCCCCAAAACTTGGAGGCAAACGTTATGCCCCCCAGCAGGACGAGGAAAAGTCCCATTGACAGCCTTCCGACTTTCCACACCCCTGCCGGAGCGTTTGACGCTTTAGAGGAATTATTTTTGTTAGATGATGTACCCAATATACCTGTGGAGCCTCCTCCATCGCTCTGAGGATGATGGGCTCCCTTAAAGGGAGCCTCACTCTTTGAAAATTCAGTATCCATTCTATTGCTTCTCCTTTACTCGTTTAGATTTGGAATTCCCGATCATCATCCAAATACCACCGCCGATCAACAATAAGGATACGATAATCGTTCGTAGATACATGTCAACCAAATTATAAATCTCTCCATTCGGAAACAGACGATCCAGAGTAGGAACTAGTACGTTGATTAAGATGTAATAGGCTCCTAGCAATAGCAACCCCAAGCCTACCCAGCGGTGATATTGTGCAAACATACCGATCACAGGCTTGTCGATCAGCGGCTCCCGTCCATAACGGCTTATTTGCTGCAACGCATCAAAAAAGCTGTAAAACCAAACCACCGGAATCAGGAACAAAAAGAGCGAAAGATGCAGCACGTCCAGTACATAGATCCCTCCTAAAAACAGAAGCATAAGCTGGAGTCCACGCTTTTGCAAACCGATATACATATGTCCGGCACCGGGAAATACCGATAAAATGGTAGCCAGCATTTTACTCCGCCGTCCCTCGACTCTTCCATACTCCAGTTCCTCAAACAACGTCCGGTCCTGAAGCATTTCTCCCGCTTGTTTGCGATGTACATGCTGCACCGCATCAAACATGCAATACAGCCAAATGATCGGCAACACGCCCGCAAACGCCAAAAATCCGGATTCGTTTGTAATGCTGGTAATAAAAACGAGGATCGCTCCAAAGCCAAAGAAAGATAGCAGAAAAGACAAACCACGCTGCATCAGCCCTAAGTGAAGGTGTCCCAATCCAGGAATAAACGACAGCAAAATCGTAAAAAAACGTTCATTATCCGATCCTTTTTGAAAAGCAGGTGATCCTGCCATACCATAGTGTCCTTGTTGATAATGGTTATAGCCTGGGCCATACCCCATTCCTGCTCCTGATGCATCCGTATCTGCGTGTGTTGCCTCCTCCGGTACCTCTCCTGTTAAACCAGCCTGTCCATAAGGTCCACTTTGCGAGTAAAAACCATATGGATTTGGTCCTGCATGAGGGGGATATGGAACAGCAACTGCACGAGGATCATAACGCAACAAGCTAATAATGATATGCAGCATACTTAACCCCCAAAAAAGAGTGGCAACAAACATACTGGCCAGTAAAGGTAATTCGTCTCTTGATACCACTGCAAAAAATAATCCACCCGCCAGACATCCGAAAAACAAAATGGTATATACAAACGCATTGGCTTTTCTGGTCCAGTAATAGTGTCCTACACCCGGAATGATGTTCAATAGAAATGCCAAGAGCTTGCTTCGTTCCGTATAAGGCATCGCTACACTTCCTTTCTATTTATGGGATTTTGATAAAGTTCCCATTTGAAGGTTGTTGTTTTTGAGTTTTCGTCTCACCCTTTATCCGAAGATTTAGGGCTTTAATTTATCGAGCCAGGTTGTCGTAGCTTGCATGACTTCTTCACTGTAAGAGACGCGTTCTTTTGGAGGAATCGGCTTTCCGTCTGTTTGCGGCATCATTTTGTCAAAGGCTCCACTGGACAACAAGATCAACGTTAGGCTTGCTGCGACAACATAGTGAAACGCAGGTTTTTCAAACCAGCGGCGTTTTTTGAACATAACTTGACTCGGTTCAGCTTCTAGCTCGGGAAGAACGGCCATTACCTGATCTGTGAAGCGATCCGTATCCATCCAGGCAGAATAATCTTTCATAGTTGACTCCAGTTGCTCCAGAGCGACAAGATATAACATCAGCGCCTGTTCGTCTTCCAACAGGAGCCTTTCCAGCCGGGCAGATTCCTCTATCGTGCAAGTTCCTGCAATGTAAGCATGCCAGTCATTCGATTTCCCTTCAATCCAGGGTTTATCCTGTTGGTCAGTCATTGCCATTCCTCCTCCTTCCAGTGGTTTCGAATCCATAGTCGCGCCCGGTAGAGCCTCGACTCTACCGTTTTTAAAGCTACCTGCGTCTCTTCTGCAATTTGGTCGTAGGTTTTGCCCTGCATATAGTAGGCTTGAATAATATCCCGATGTTGCTGGGGCAACTGAGCGATTTTTTGCGATAGTTCTTCAATTTGCTCCTCGCGGATGAGACGAGCCAGCACATCCTCATCCCGGGAAGGGAGCTGTACAAGGGATTGTGCGACGTCTATTAGCTCTGCGGGGCGTCTGTCCTGTTTGCGCTTAATATCCAGCGCTTTGTGGAGCGCAATTCGGCTCAGCCACGTTTTAAATCCTTCGTTCCGGTACTGGGGGAGAGACTTGTACACCTGAACGAACGCCTCCTGCGCGGCATCTTCGGCTTCCTTGCTGTCATGCAGTACCGAATAGGCCACATGAAATACATGCTTGCTGTACAGCTCTACGATCTCACGGAACGCCTGCCGGTCACCGGACCGTATTCGTTCAATGATTCTCTCTATATCAATGACGCTCTCCCCCTTCCCAATACTATAGACGCCAAGAAATTTCCTTCCCCTGCATATTTCGAAAAAAATATTTAAAAAGGACACACCCTCCTGACGGAATGGTGTGTCCTCTATCATTAAAGCCTAATTAGACCGATACATTAATTGCGTCCGCCACCACGGAATCGCTGGGCGTATTCTTTGGCATCCTGTGCATTACGGACACGGTTTCGGTTCCACTCCAGCAAAATACGGTCTATATACCGGAAATGCACCTTCCCTGCAAATACCGCTTCTTTCAAAGCCAGCAAAATAAGCTCCTCGGGATACCGATCCTGATCCACCCAGCTGGTGATCGTCTCGTATTCCATCGGTGATAATGGTCGCCCGAATTCTTTCTCAAAAATCGTAAACAAATTCCGTTCTTCTGTAAGCGGGGATTCTGATATTCCATTCAGTAAATCCGGCTTTCCGGCAAACAAAATGTCATCTTCATCGTGCTGCTCGTTACGCTCGGCGATCATACACTCTGCCAACTTACGATACAGCCCCGTCAAATTGTAACGTTCGAATTGTACGGATGAGCTGCGGTCTTCTACGGAATCGATTCTCAAAAATCCTTCTTTCATGAGCTTACTGAAATAGAGTGCGATTTCATTCGCAGTGCATCCGATACGGGCCTGCAATTGTTCCCATGTCGGAAATTCATTACGTTCCGCTTGTTTAAAGGCAAGCAACTGCATCAGTAGCAGCATTTCGCCATCTGCCAGCCGAAGTGTTCGATAATGCTTAAGCAGGGCGTAGGGAATCTGGACCATTCCGGCTTCCATTGCAAAGGCTACTCCCTCCGCCCATTCTGCCGCTGATGTCTTGTCGAATGATCCGGTCATCGGTTACGGATACAAACGATACAGCATACGTGGGAACGGAATCGTTTCACGTACATGATCGAGTCCACAAATCCATGCTACTGTACGCTCCAGGCCCAGTCCAAAGCCGGAATGCGGAACGGTACCATAGGTGCGCAGATCCATATACCATTGGTAGGCTTCACGAGCCAAGTTATGCTCGTTAAAACGTTCTTCCATCAGTGCTGGATCATCAATCCGTTGGGAACCCCCGATAATTTCGCCATAGCCTTCAGGAGCGATCATATCGGCACACAGAACAACCTCTGGACGGGTCGGGTCTGGTTTCATATAGAATGCCTTAATGTGTGTCGGCCAATGTGTAATGAACACAGGCTTGTTATATCTTTCGGCAATCGCCGTTTCATGAGGAGCACCAAAGTCTTCCCCCCATGGGATATCGAAACCTTCACCTTGAAGGAAGGCAATCGCCTCATCATACGTAATACGTGGGAATTCGCCTTGAATTTGCTCCAGCTTCGAAACATCGCGTCCGATGGTTTCAAGCTCCTTCGCACAATTTTTCAGAACAGATTGCACGATATGACTTACAAACTGCTCCTGTACGCGCAAAGACTCTTCATGATCCACAAAAGCCATCTCAGGCTCGATCATCCAGAACTCAATTAAGTGACGACGTGTTTTGGACTTTTCCGCACGGAAGGTTGGACCAAAGGAATATACTTTGCCCAGCGCCATTGCCGCGGCCTCCATATACAACTGTCCGCTTTGTGTCAAATACGCATCTTCATCAAAATATTTAATGTGGAACAACTCGGTTGTGCCTTCTGCAGAGGAAGGAGTCAAAATAGGTGGGTCCACCTTCGTAAAGCCGTTGCCGTTAAAGAATTCCTGTACAGCACGGATAATTTCCGCCCGTACGATCAGAACAGCACGTTGCTTGGCGGAACGCAGCCACAAGTGACGATGATCCATCAGGAAATCTACACCGTGCTCTTTGGGTGTAATCGGGTAGTTTTCGGTCAAATGAATAATCTCAATGCCTGTAACCGTTAATTCAAAGCCCGATTGGCTACGCGGTTCTTCACGCACCACTCCAGTAACGTAAAGGGAGCTCTCTTGAGTCAAGGATTTGGCGTCATTCCAAATATCCTCGGACACTTCGCTTTTCACGATAACCCCTTGAATATACCCGCTACCATCGCGCAGTTGCAGGAACTGAATTTTACCACTAGATCGTTTATTGTTTACCCAAGCGCCGATTGTAACCGTTTCCCCTACATGGCGGCCCACTTGGGCAATCGTACTTTTATTCGTCATGACCGTCTCTCTCCTCTTAACCGAAAATCAAACAGCCCTTCCCCCTGGGTCAGGCTGTTTGCTCTCGCTGTTTGGTGCATGTGGAACTCAAACAATAGTCCACATGCATAAAGTTTACACTTTCGAACCGAACTACTGAACCAGACGGAACGTGTCGCGGGCGATAACCAGTTCTTCGTTCGTTGGAATGATCAGTACTTCTACCTTTGAATTTGCAGTTGTAATCCGGCGAGGCTCGCCAGAACGAATAGCATTCAACGATTCATCCAGCTCGACACCGAGGAATGTCAATTGCTCCAACACTCTCTTACGCAGAACGATGGAGTTCTCGCCTACACCTGCTGTAAATGCAATTACGTCTACCCCGTTCATTGCGGCAGCATACGATCCAATGTATTTGCGCAGACGGTATTCATACATTTCAAATGCCAATGTAGAATTAGCTTCGCCTTTTTCCATACCTTCTGTGATTTCACGCATGTCACTGCTGATACCGGAGATAGCTAAAAGTCCACTATGCTTGTTCAGCATGGAATTGACTTCATTGACAGTCAATTCTTCTTTATTCATGACATAAGGTACGATTGCTGGGTCCAAATCACCACTACGAGTACCCATCATAAGGCCTTCCAGTGGAGTCATCCCCATGGAAGTATCAACAGACAAACCGCCTTGAACTGCTGTTACACTACCACCATTACCGATATGACAAGTGATAATCTTCAGGTCTTCCAAAGGACGACCAAGGAATTTGGCTGCTTCCTTACTCACAAAGTCATGAGAAGTACCGTGGGCACCGTAACGACGAACCTTGTACTTATTGTACAACACTCTTGGAATGGCGTACATATAAGCTTTTTCAGGCATGGTTTGATGGAACGAGGTATCGAATACTACAACCTGCGGTACATCTGGCATATTCAATTCAGCCGCTTTAATCCCCATCATGGAAGCAGGGTTATGCAGTGGCGCCAGGTCAAACAAGCGACGGATTTCACTCTTCGCTTCAGGAGTTACAACTGCTGACTGTTTGAAGATTTCGCCTCCATGAACCACACGGTGGCCCACAGCCTGAATTTCGCTAGTACTGGAGATTACACCATGTTCAGCATCTGTGAGTGCGTTCAGCACTTTACGGATGGCTGTAGTATGTTCCAGAATTTCGCTAACTTCGGTGTATTCTTCTTTATTGGTTGGCTTATGAGTCAGAATGGAGGAATCCATACCGATGCGCTCTACCAATCCCTTTGCCAAAACGGACTCGTCCGTCATATCATACAATTGGTATTTCAGGGAAGAACTCCCTGCATTGATTACGAGAATTTTCATATCCGGTCACCATCCTTGTCGTACTTAAAGAAGCCTTCGCCCGATTTCACGCCCAGATTACCTGCACGCACCATTTTCTTCAGTACGATGGACGGACGATATTTCAATTCACCAAATTCACGGAACATACGCTCCAGAGCAGCCAAAACGGAATCCAGACCAAAGCGGTCAGCCATTTCCAAAGGACCGTTTTGGAAGTTATAGCCGATTCGCATAGCGTCATCGATATCATCAGCGGAAGCCACGCCTTCTTGAAGTACATGGGCCGCTTCGTTAATCAGCAGACAGATAATCCGGCTTGTTACGAATCCAGGAGATTCATAAATCATGACTCCTTTTTTCTCCACTATTTCTTCCACGAACATCTTAGTGTTTTCAAAGGTATCATCCGAAGTTTTCAAACCACGAATAATTTCTACGAGATCAATACGGGATACTGGATAAATAAAGTGCATACCAATAACACGCTCTGGATACTTGGTCGAGCTGGCAAGCTCGGTCAGGCTCAGCGTGGATGTATTACTTGCAAGAATAATATTGCTTGGACACACATGGTCCAGCTCTTGGAACACTGCTTTCTTCTCGTCCAGATTCTCTGTAATAGTCTCAATGACCATATCACAGCTGCCGAGCTCCGCTAAATGGGATACTTTTTGAATGCGGGATAAGATCAATTTTTTCTCAGCTTGAGTAATTGCCCATTTTTCCAGTTGTTTGTCCAGACTCGTTTCAATCATATTGTAGGCGTAGTCTAGTTTCTCTGGTGTCTGCTCTACCAGCAGCACATCGATTCCTTTGGACGCGAGCATTTCAGAAATCCCCTGTCCCATGGTGCCGCCGCCGATGACGCCGATTTTTTTAAATTGCATGATTCTTAACTCCACCCTTTCCTGGTCACTCTCATATATTGTATCCTTCTTTGTCGAAAAATACATGTTTATGTCCCAATAGATAATAATATCTTAGCACGGACTAAAAGTAAAAAAAAATAACCAGCATAAAAAATTATGCTGGTAATAAAGCATTTTCACTAAATTGACATCTAAATTGGTCTCCAGACAAAGTTTCTTCCTTCATCAGGATGTCAAGTGAGTTGTCGAACACAGGACGATGCTTTTCCAGCAGCTCCAAAGTTCGGGTATGCAGGTCAGCCATAATCTCGCCATTTTCCCGCATGAGTTCTTCTTTCGTTACCATTTCCATGTTAATAATGCCAAGTGAAGTCAAACCGGAAGTCATCATCGTATGGACGATGTTCAGCGCCTGCTCAAAATCATTACTAGAGCCGGTACTTCGACCGCCATAGTACATTTCTTCTGCCGTAGCCCCTGCGAGCGAGATCATAATCTGCTCCTCCAGGTACTGCTTGGTGTATAAATAATGCTCTTGCTGTGGATTGTGGCGCACATACCCAAGCGCTTTCCCACGTGGGCTAAGTGCTACCTGGCTTACGCTACCAGGACGAACAATTTCGGCCATAATAGCATGTCCCAGTTCATGGATCGCTACACGTTTTTTCTCTTCCAAGGTCGATTCTCGATCTGTCTTTTCACCCATCATCACTTTGTCAATTGCCATCGACAGATGTTTCTGCGCAATCATTTTCTGATCCTGTCTCATCGCATAGATTGCCGCTTCATTCATTACGCTCTCCAGCTGTGCGCCAGAAAACCCGTAAGATTCCTCAGCAATTTTATCCAGATTCGCATCTTCCTGAATCGGTTTGTTTTTGGCATGAATTTTAAGAATGTGAAGACGGCCCTTCTTATCAGGCAAATCCACTTGAATATGACGGTCAAAACGCCCTGGACGCGTTAAGGCGCTGTCCAGCATTTCTTTACGGTTTGTTGCCGCAATGATCAAAATCCGCGGTGTATCTACCGAATAAATACCATCCATTTCTGTCAGCAACTGATTCAGAGTCTGATCATATTCTCGTTGCTGTCCACCCTCACGTTTACCACCAATTACGTCGATTTCATCAATAAAAATAATTGCATTTTCCTTCTTTTCCTTGGCTGCACGAGTACGTGCCTCCCGGAACAACTCACGCACACGACCTGCTCCAACACCAACGTACATTTCAACAAATTCACTACCTGAGGCTGCAACAAAAACAGAATTAGTATAGTGTGCCGCTGCCTTAGCCATCAGTGTTTTTCCTGTTCCCGGAGGACCTGTGAGCAAAACGCCTTTTAATGGACGGATACCAAACTTGGAGATTTCATCATGTCGATTCAAAAAATCCAAGGCCTCACGCAGCTCCTGCTTAGCGCTTTCTTGCCCACCGATTTCCTCAAAAGTCAGCTTGTCCGGACCACTTTTTTTACGTTTACGTTCTTGCCCAGCACCTACGGCCAAGCCCCCACGAGCATGCATGAGCATTAACAAGCCGCTGAACATCACACCAGCAACTAGAAGAGGGATAATATTTACCCCAATAAAAACGAGAAATATAATGGTTACCGGCACAATGCCGATTAATATTTCCTTGATCCATCTAGGCATTAGGCCATACCCCCATTTGCTGAGATTGACGTGGCAAAACGATAAACTTGGTCGCTTTACCTTCGCTGAGTCGGATATAGACATTATTCGAATCCATGTCGGTATCAGCTTTGATACCCGTCTTTTTCTTTTTCATATGCTCAACTGTAGATGAAATTTGAGTATACTTTCTATTTTCCATCGCTTCGGCTACAGGAAACATAGCCTCAGACCACCATTGATTCAGTGCTGAATTGGAACGGTCTGCAATATTGAGCTTAATGGTGCGGCTGCCAATGATGGATTGTCCTTTTTGCTTAACTACATCAACCAATCCGGCCACATCCGCCTGCGGTTTGAGATCTAGTTTCAATACAACCTGATCCTGTTTAATATCTATTTGAGCGCTTGTCACGCCTGGATATTGAGAAACCAGTTTTTCCAGAGGACTTTGCATTGTAACCTGACGGTAAATGAACCATCCCCCAAATAGCAGCAAAGCTGCCAAAACTGCCGCCACAACGATAGGAACTGCACGCAATTTCAAACAACATCCTCCTCTCAAAATGTAAAACTCAGAAGAAACGGGACGAATGTCAACAAACAACCAAATTGCATGATCTTACAGTGATCAGCAATTCTTTTTTCTATCATTTTTGTCTATCACTTATAAAATATAGTATATCATAACGTATATCTAAAATCGAAGGCAATGTGTGGAGGAGTTGGGGTTGGGCAAAATCATTGGTTATGGGTGAGAGGGTGAGACGCTGCGTGTAGGATTTGATCTTACGATCGCTGCTGCCCGCCATAAAGATGAATTTGCCTTAGGAGAGAAGTTTGGTAGGTCAAAGATGCTTCGCTGGCTTTCAGCCCCAGCTTTGCGGCATAGTAATACTAAAAGACGTAAATACGAATTATATCGTATTTACGTCTTTCCTTGAGATTGCAATTATTTACGAGTCATTTATTTTATAAGACATTTTCTAAATCTGCTAATCCTCAACCAGCTCAGTTATTGGGCAAAGTGTACTTTACACCCGTCGCTCCCCCATCTGAAAAACGGTAAAAGGTATAGTAATGATGGCTTCCATCATCGTAAAACAGCTGCCACACATATTCGCCATTGAACACACTCGGCTGGAGGCTTACAATTTTTACACCTGGAAGCTGCTGCTGAATTAGCGCCGTCATTTTCTGCTCGTCGACTCCGTTCTTCAGCAGCTCGGTATGAACACCGCTATTATCTGCGACAGGTACGTTAGGTTGCCCCTCCACTTTTTGAAAAGGAACCCATACCATTATATTTTCATTCTGTGCATTTTTCCCTTGAACCACCCAATATACCTGATCCCACACAGACTTCCATGTTTGAGTCGTGCTAACCAGACCACCTGATTGCTTGGCCTTAATGATAGCGGCATTTTTCTCAGCCACCTGGTCTTGAGTAACATAGGAATAATACCAGAAAATGCTGACCAGGATCAGTATCACGGCCAAAATGGCGACCGCTATCCATTTTTTCTTATTTTTCAAACCCGTGCTTCCTCTCTAAGGGGATGTGACACCTGAATTAGCGCGACAGCAGCCCTTCAAAGGCGGCTTGTGCCTCATGTTTGATACGTTCCTCGTCCATAGTCAGGCATTCGCCGTTTTTCACAACCTGACGACCGTCTACCCACACATGAGCCACGTCCTTGGCGCTTGCAGAGTATACCGCATGGGAAATAAGATCTGTTCGCGGCAAGAAATGTGCCTGATTCAGATCCAGCGCGATAAAGTCAGCCTTGTTGCCTGCTGCCAACGCTCCTACTTCTTTTAAACCAATCGACTTTGCACCGTATTCTGTTGCCAGACGCAGCGCTTCACTTGCAGGAACTGCCGTAGGGTCACCGGATACACCCTTATGAATAAGTGCTGCCAGACGCATTTCCTCGAACATATCCAGGTTATTGTTGCTGGCAGGACCATCCGTTCCGAGAGAAACAGTAACCCCTGCACGCAGCAATTCAGGCACTCTTGCCACACCACTTGCCAGCTTCAAGTTGCTACCAGGATTGTGTGAAACTGCTACACCACGTTCTGCCAGTAGAGCTATTTCTTCGTCGTTCAAATGAACGCCATGGGCAACAAGCGAAGGCCGGGAGAAAAAGCCAAGCTTATCCAAGTGTGCAACCGGACGCAAACCGTAGTCGCGTACGTTTTGCTCCACTTCGGCGATCGTCTCAGACATGTGCGTATGCAGTGGCAAGTCCAGATCATGCGCAGCTTGTACGAATTTTTCAATAAACGCAGGTGGACATGTGTATGGCGCGTGCGGAGACATCATCGTTGTAATACGCCCATCTGCTTTACCGTGCCAGTTACGTGCAAAAGTCACGGCCTCAGCCAGCTTGATTCGCTGTTCTTCCTCTGAACATAGTCCAATTGCTCCACGCATCAGACTTGCACGAATACCTGACTCTTCAGCTACACGAGCCACCTCATCCATATGATCGTACATATCGAGGAAGGTTGTTGTTCCACCTTTCAGCATTTCCAGCACAGACAAGGACGTGCCCCAGTACACGTCTGTGGATGTAAACTTGGCTTCCATAGGCCACATTTTTTCCTGAAGCCATACTTGAAGTGCCAAATCATCTCCATGCCCACGCAGCAGAGACATCGCCGCATGACCATGAGTATTGATCAGACCAGGTAAAAACAAAAGCCCTTTACCGTCGATCGCTTCCGTCTCTTCCTCACCCGCAGGCATGGTTTCGCCAATATAAGTAATACGACTATCCTCCACAATCATAAAACCATGGACTACCCCTGCTTCTGATCCATTTACGGCAAAAGATCCGTTTTTAATCATCCATTTATTCACTGTCATATTGTGTTTCTTCCTTTCCGTCCTCCAAATAATAAGCGAGGCTAAGCAAATCAGTTGTAAAGTCTGTGGCATGAATCCGAATGTTGGCTGGTGCCTTGAGAGTAGTCGGTGCAAAGTTCAGGATCGCTCCAATTCCGCTATCAATAAGCCTATCAGCCACGTGCTGTGCTTCAAAATCAGGTACGGTAATAATACCGATTCGAATGTTTTTTTCTTTCACAGTCGCTTCCAGTTCATCCATCGGTTGCACGACCAATGTATTGATCTTGGTTCCTACCTTATCCGGAAACGCATCAAATACCGCTACAATCTTCATATTGTCTTTTAAATAAGCGTTATAATTCGAAAGGGCTTGCCCCAGATTACCCGCTCCGACCAAGACTACATTAATTTGCTGGTCGATTTTCAGGATATGGCGTATTTTCTCAATGAGATAAGAAACATCATAACCGATACCCTTCCGACCAAAATCTCCAAAATAGGCAAGATCTTTACGGATTTGGGCCGGGTTCAAATCGAGCCTCTGTCCCAACTCTTGAGAAGAGACCGTAGCCACCTCCCGTTTGTGCAATGCATTCAGATAACGTAAATATACGGGTAACCTCCGTACGACAGCCTCTGAAATTTTATCTGATTTCATACTTGCTCCCCCTAATTGTAACGAACATACTTATGTCCGTCCGTTATGCCTCTGTCTCCGGGGCGGATTGGAGCCATTCGGCGATGCGGGGCACCATTTGCTCCGATGGCATATGCTCCATTTTTGGTCCCGGTAACGAGTACAAAAAGTGCTTTCCGTAATAGGATTCAATCACACGCGTATCATAAACGATAACGACCCCGTGGTCGTTCGCTGTACGCACTAACCGCCCAAATCCCTGTTTGAAGCGAATGACCGCTTGTGGTACAGACAGCTTCATAAATGGATTCTTCTTCTGCTGCTGAAGCAGCTCGCTTTTTGCCTCCAGCAACGGGTGATTCGGCGGTTGAAACGGCAAGCGAACAATGGCTAGACAAGTCAGAGCCTTCCCCGGAATATCGACGCCTTCCCAGAAGCTGCTAGTTCCCAGCAATACAGAAGCTTTCGCTTCCTGAAAACGGCGGGTTAGCTTGCTGCGACTCCCACTGTCCACGCCTTGTCCCAACACAGTAATTTCGCTGGATGCTAAGGCCTCTTTGAGCGGCTCATACACTTGCCGGAGCATCCGATAGGAAGTAAACAGAACGAGCATTCTCCCCCGCGTCGCCTGAGCAGTCGCTCCTAGAGAGCTAACGAGCATATCTACAAAATGTGCATCTCCTACACTGCCCTTCACACTTGGGAAATCCCGTGGAATAACCAGCAACACCTGATCCCTGTAATTAAAGGGTGACGGGAGCTGCGAAGTCATCAGCCGCTCTTGATTTGCGGCCTCCTGCAAGCCGAGCTGATCGATCATGTACTGAAACGACTTATCTACCGATAAGGTAGCAGACGTCAGAATAATGCTTCTTTTTTTGTCAAAAAACATTTCTTTCAACTGGCGGCTCACATCGACGGGCACCGCATAAAATTGCAATGATTTACTACGGAATTGCCCGCTCGCCTCGAGCCAGTATACGGTTGTTTCATCATCGAGTCGGATAAAAAAGCGCAAATTTTCTCGAATCCCCGCCAAATCCTTGAGCAGACCCGTGATATCAGTAATAAGGCTATCCGCCGCATAATCGTCATGTTCTTCCTTTACGTCCAGCATCAGCTTGTCGCCCTTGCGCAAAATTTCACTCATCGTTACATATAGCTGATTTTCCAAAGCCCCCGCCTGATCCCACTTTGCAGGCTTGGCTGAAGGTTTGAGACGGGAAGAAAACTGTCCTGTTTCACCCGGTGTCGCATCGCTTCGCTCCGGCAACATGCCAAACAGCTTGTCGCTTAGCAGGTCCCAAGTTTCCTTCACCTCTAACACGAGCGGATACATCTGATCGATGGTTGAGGCCCAATCCGTCGACTTCTCGTGCCCCGATTTCGCCAACTGTTGACGAAGTGAAGGCAGTTGTCCATTCTTGCTGTCTTTGAACAGTCGCGTCAGTGTATGCACGAGTGTGAAATATTTCATATGCATACCTAGGTGCTTACCAGCTACTTCCTCCAGGTGATGGGCTTCATCTATCACCAGATGTTCATAGCTCGGCAACAACTGATGACTGGCTTTGACGTCTGTGAACAACTTAGAGTGATTCGTAATAACGACATCCGCTATTCCTGCTTCATGGCGTGCACGATGATAATAGCATTTGCGGAACCATGGGCAAGAACGACCAAGACAGGACTCTGAATCACTCGCCACCGTTTCCCAGAAATCCCCTCCACGGTTGCTCAGATTCAGTTCTTCATCATCACCGGTTTCTGTTAGCGTCAACCAGACGATCATCTGAGCCGCTGTAATTAAATCTTCCTTCGGTGTCGCGAAGTCTCTTCTGTTTATTTTATGTTCAAACTTACGCAGACACAAATAATGTCCCCGACCCTTGAAAATAGCAGCCCGGAACGGAAACGGAATCACCTTGGTCAGCATTGGAATGTCGCGCTCACGTAATTGCTCCTGCAGGTTGATCGTATGTGTACTTACCATAACGCGCTGTCCCTTTTTCACACTGTGATACAGCGATGGGAGCAAATAACCGAGTGACTTCCCTGTTCCTGTACCTGCTTCAATCAGCAGATGCTTGTCTTCACTCAGTGCCTGATTCACACCCTCAATCATCTGTATCTGCGCCTCGCGCTCCTCATATTGACTCAAGGATGAACGCAAATTGTCCCGCACATCATCCATGTACTCCTCAAAGGAAACACCTGACAGTGGATTCGGGTCATCTTCTCTACGCGGAGCAGCTAACTCCGTCCAATCTTCCACTTTTAGCGCAAGCTGACGAAAAAACTGATGTCCCTCCAAATCCTGAATAGGATCAAGCTCTTTCCCTTCACGCACCCCATCAAGAAACCATCCAAGGTCACTGTCTTCCTCTGCAAACAAATCACTAAGCCGCTGTATCGTTATCAGAGGTAATGCTTGAAGCTCACCCAGACACTTTAAAAACACCTCAGCCGTAGCCAATGCGTCACTGTCTGCTTGGTGATGGCGATCATGTACCAGCCCGAACTCAGAAGACACAAAACCCAACTGATACGAAGATAGCGATGGAAACATAATTTTCAGAAAATCCATTGTATCCAAGATTCTTCCGCTAAATGGCAAGTATCCGCACCGATCCAGAGCGTTTTGCAAAAAATTAAAATCAAACGCCACATTATGACCGACCAGTACAACATCGTCCAGCATAGGCACGAGCTCCATCATCATTTCTTCAAGTGCAGGAGCATCCTTCACGTCATCGTCTGTAATTCCGGTCAATCCAGTGATAAAAGGTGGAATAGATCTGCCAGGGTTCACATAAGAACCGTAAACACGGGAAATGCTGTTATCATGATCTATAATTGCAAGTCCGACTTGAATGATGTCATCCGCGGACTGGGTGCCTGTCGTTTCAAAATCCAATACCGCAAATTTCATTCGGGCTTAATCCTTTCTTATGACACTTACAAAAATAATAACTCCGTATATTAGCATAGCAGAAGATCGCGTGTTTGGAAATTAAGACAGCCAAAAAAGACGATGCATACGCCGCCTCAGGAGGTGGGCATGCATCGTCTTACTCGGTGTCTGACAACTACATCCAGGTCATCATGGAGCTGTCGTATCGAAGCTTTTCGGTACCGGACAAACAGGCTTCCATATTGTGCAGCGGCTCGGGTAACGCAGGATCGAACTGATGTGCGAGAGCAAAACATTTTTGCGCCTCCTCTACGTCAGCCTGCTTTGCCAACAGACAGCCTAGCGCATTATAGATGACCGCTTTTAGTCCTGCCTGCTCAGTCATGTCCAGCACCTTCTGAAAATGGTATACAGCCCCTGCTGGATCATCTAGTTGAAAATAAGCCATTCCCATATACATGCGGCTCTGCCAACTGTTCGGAAAATGCTGTAGTACCTGCTCAAATTGCTGGATCGCCTCAGGGTACATGAGTAATCGATAATACCCTTGCCCCCGATTAAAAGCTGACAGCTCTTTTTCAGGCAGCTCCGTGTCAGACATATCGGTCTCCGCAGAAAACCCGGCCGCACGCAGGCATACCATTTTTTCCTCAAAGGCCAGCCACTCATCCATAATTCCGTCACTCATTCTCCGCAGCAGACTCCAGTGCTGTAGCAGCTCCTGCCTGCGGGAGCCCTGGGCTGATGGGTAATGCTTCACGATATCATCTAACATGCTGTTCATTTCTGCGAATACATGCTGGAACATGTGCATCCCGCCCTTATGAAAGATGGATTAATACACTCACATTTTTCGCTTAAAAGACGGGTTTCATCCGCACTCCCATTCATTACATGATCGTCGCGTGTACTTCTTTGTTCATCGTTTGGGCTGGTTTATTATGTTCATCAACAAATACCACTGTTGGTTTGTATGTTTTGGCCTCTTCATTTGACATGGAAGCATAGGAAATAATAATGACTGTATCACCAGGCTGCACCAAACGGGCTGCGGCACCGTTGAGACAGATCACTCCGCTCCCACGCGGTCCGGGGATAACATAGGTTTCCAGTCGAGCTCCATTGTTATTGTTTACAATTTGAACCTTTTCATTCTCCAACAGATCCGATGTCTCCATGAGATCTTCATCAATAGTGATACTCCCCACATAGTTCAGGTTAGCTTCCGTAACCGTAGCGCGGTGAATTTTGGATTTCATCATGGTTCTAAACATGGGAAAGCACCTCCGCCTTCTGTATTCTTATATTGTCAATCAGTCGGGTACTGCCAAATTTCACAGCCAGCGCTACGATGACTTCCTCCTGAACATCACATAGCCGCTGCTCGGGAAGAAGGGGCTCCAGACCGGGAAAAGTTAATATTTCAATGTAATCAATGTCTGCTAAAGGAGAGGAAGTAATGGTGGACTCCACCAATTGATGTAGCTGACGAATCGTAATTGTGTTTGTTACTATATCTTCGCTCACTTCTTGCACCTTACGCAGTGACTGAGACAGCACTAACGCCTGCTCGCGCTGTTCTGCACTTAAATACACATTACGGGAGCTGAGGGCCAAACCATCCGCCTCTCTGACGATGGGACAAGGTACGATAGTCACGTTCATATTGAGATCAGTCACCATCTGCTGGAGCACAGCAACCTGCTGCGCGTCCTTCATTCCAAAGAAAGCCAAATCAGGACCTATCATGTTAAAAAGCTTGGCTACCACCGTAGTCACACCATCAAAATGGCCGGGACGGGAAGCACCGCACAAACGATCTGTCAAAGCGGATACTCGAATTTTGGTTTGGGTTGGTTGTGGATACATTTCTGCTACAGTTGGCAAAAATACAATATCCACGCCTTCGCGCCGCGCTACCTCCAAATCACGAGCTTCATCGCGAGGATAGCTGTCTAAATCTTCATTTGGTCCAAATTGAATTGGATTTACGAAAATACTAAGCACCACCGTATCTGCCATTTCACGCGCCTTGTGCATCAAGCTCGCATGTCCTTCATGCAGGTATCCCATCGTTGGTACAAAGCCGACTTTATGTTGCTGTAAAGAGGCAGAACTGTGTACAGTTTTTGCTCCGTTTGTCCCAAGCTGCCGACGTTCAGCAATAATTTTACGCAGCTGAGCCACTTCTCTTACGATGATCATGACTGAGATTCCACCTTTTCCTTAGCTTGTTCCTGTGTCTGTCCTTTTGCCTTACCGTACAGGGATTCCACAACGCGGTCATCCGCGCTGAACACATGCTCCGCGGCTGGAAATGCCCGCCCTTTCACATCACTCACATATTGCTCAATGCTGCTACGGATCAAGCCGCCTACATCGGCATAGGTTTTAACAAAGCGTTTGCTGAAATAAGGCGATGCGTACTGAATCAGATCGTGATAAACGAGTACTTGACCGTCACATCCACGTCCAGCACCAATCCCAATGGTTGGTATGGAAAGTTCTTTAGAAATCGCTGTTGCCACTTCCTCAGTTACCAGTTCCAGTACAATGCCAAAAGCACCCGCCTGCTCCAGCGCCTTGGCGTCCGCCATCAACCGACGTGCGTCCGCTTCATCCTTGCCTTGAATGCGATAGCCACCAATTTGATTAACCGACTGCGGAGTAAGCCCGATATGTCCCAGTACAGGCACACCTGCCTGAACCGTTGCTTTTACGACATCAGCAATTTCAGCTCCGCCCTCCAATTTAACAGCATGCACATGTCCTTCCTGCATCAAACGGCGGATGCCCTGAAGACTTTCTGATACGCTGCTGTGATATGTCATAAAAGGCATGTCCGCTACGATAAATGTATGTTCCGCGCCTCTTGCGACTGCCCGGGAATGGTACACGATATCATCCAAGGTTACAGGGATGGTTGAATCGTAACCAAGAACTACGTTACCCAGCGAGTCACCTACGAGAATCATGTCAATGCCCGCCTCCTCAGCTATTTTAGCCGATGGATAATCATAGGCGGTCAGCATACTGAGCGGAATGCCCTCTTGCTTCATTTTCTTCATTTTTACAATATTCAGTGCTTGTTTTCCTGCCATTGGGAATGGCTCCCTTCCATCTTTTTTTGGCACAAAAAATAACCTTTTATGAACGCCTGTACATCTGCGTCATCAAAAGGTCCGAACAGCCAAAAAAGACACTCATTTTGAGATCGTCCCTTCTGTCTCGGTCCTGTTCGGCTCAGAGCAGAATCCAACGTAACCTTCAAATGAAGTTATGATGGTCTTACAAACTTGCTAAAGTAGAGCATGTGCCCCTGGAGTGCAGCTCGGACCGTCCGATGCCGCCTCCTGCACAGTATAACAAAAAACATCAGCTTTTTCACGTGAAGTTTTGCACAGGGAACAGAACGATCTCGGTCGTTTTCATAGCTAGGGTCGCTTCTACAACTGTATATCCCCGGAAATGACCTGAATTCGCTCTCCCTGATCCGTTTCTACCACGAGTGCCCCGGAAGGGTCCAAGCCAACAGCTGTACCTTCTACAGTTATCCCTTGTCCCGTATGTGCCCGTACACTACGGTTCATAGTCACGGACAAAGCCTCCCACAGCATAGCTATAGGTTGGAATCCCTGCTCGGCATACAACTTACTTAGCTGTTCCAGCTCTTCCAGCACTGAGGCAATCAGCACAGTACGGTCAATTTCACGCCCTGCTTCTATTTTCAATGACGTTCCCACCTGTGATAACTCTTCCGGGTAATCTTCCTTATTCAAATTCACGTCAATGCCGATCCCTGCAATACAGTAGCGAACCCGTTGATCCTCTGTTGCAGATTCCAACAGAATACCGGATACTTTGCGACCATGAATCAACAGATCGTTTGGCCATTTGATACCTGCCTCTACACCCGTCAGCCGACGAATGGCTCTACACACTGCTACACCTGTAAGTAGTGTTAGCTGGGGGGTAAAAGCCAAGGGCTGGGTAGGACGCAACACAATGCTCATCCAGACTCCTTTGCCACGAGGTGAATACCACTTTCGTCCCAAACGTCCCCGACCTGCCGTTTGTTCCTCTGCAAGCACTACTGTCCCCTCTGGCGCGCCCTCTTCTGCCAAACGCATGGCATCCTGCTGAGTGGATACCGTCGAATCCAGTACAACGATACGCTGGCCAAACGAGTGGGTATTTAA
Organism: Paenibacillus sp. FSL L8-0158; assembly: GCF_038592965.1. Classification (GTDB taxonomy): domain Bacteria; phylum Bacillota; class Bacilli; order Paenibacillales; family Paenibacillaceae; genus Paenibacillus; species Paenibacillus polymyxa_D. The sequence continues at coordinate 3,392,965 of NZ_CP151949.1, forward strand.
CATATCGGCCAATTTGGAGACTTCTAGCCGATCCGGTCGGGATATCAACCGATAGCCCCGACGCGAGGAGGCATCAATGTTGTAGCCGAACTCACGCAGTTTGTTGATCTGCTTCCATACTGCTGTTCGGCTAACCGAGAGGCGGCGGCTGATTTCCTCCCCTGATACGTAATCGGATGTACCTTCCTCCAGTATGCCTAACAATCTTTCATGATTATTCACTACTCATCACCCGTTTCGCTTCCTGAAGCAATGTTTCTGTTTCATTCGGAATATCTCCGCAGGCAACAGCTTGTAAAAGCTGCTCCATCATCTGACCCAGCCAAGGTCCGCCTGATCGATTCATCGCCTGAACCAGTTCAGTGCCTGTAATATTTAAATCTTTGATACGAACGACTACAGCCTGCTTTGTCCACGAGCTTGCCAGTTCGGCTGTTTTCGCCACATGCTTTTCTACCCATGGAGGTAATCCGCGGAATGAAGTAGGCAGTGTCTTGTAAAGTTCAAGCCAGTCTGAAGCTGTATCCTTTCCAAGCCTAATTAGCAGTCGAATCCAGCTACGACGCAGCGCCTCAACGTTGATAATGTCAGACTCCCCCGGAACGGAATCGCCAGCTATGGCATCAGCACTGTAGATTAATTCGGTCTCCCATTCCAGCAGATGAACCAGCCGAAGTCGTATCGCGTTGGAAAAGGTCCAAGCTCTTAGTAGCTCGTCCGCTGCCTCTGAGGTAAGTCTACAAGACATTAAGAGCAGGCCCCACCGCAGTTCTTCTTGCAGTTGAACGATCCCCTTGAGCGCCCGTGCTTCACATTGCTCCCAGGGAACCGGAGCCTTCGTACAGCCGAGTAGTCCGCTACGTCCTAGCATCTCTAATCCGCGCAATGGGTCTGGCCCCGCTAGCATCTTTTCCAACTCGACCCGCACGCGTTCCATGGCTATGTAACGAAGTCCCTCTCTGCGTCGAATCATGCCTTTCCAAGTGTTGAAAGCAATACGGAACCGAAATATAGAGGCAAAACGGATGCAACGAAGCATCCGCAACCCGTCCTCCTCAAAACGTTCCTCGGCTCGGCCTACACAACGAACGAGAGCAGCTCGCAAATCGGCTTCTCCCCCAAACGGGTCCACCCGCTCCCCGTGTTCTGCCATCGCAATCGCATTCATAGTAAAATCCCGTCGCATCAGATCCTCACGGATATCCTTCACGAAGGCAACTTCCGTTGGACGGCGATGATCGGCATAACCGCTTTCTGTACGAAAAGTGGTCACCTCGAACGCATGGCCACCCTGCATGACCGTAACCGTCCCATGCTGAATTCCTGTCGGAATGACGTGAGGGAATAGCGCTATGACCTGTTCAGGCTCAGCTGAAGTAGTCAAATCCATATCATGAATGGCTCTTCCTAATAGCTCATCCCGCACACAGCCGCCAACCCAGTAAGCTTCGTGGCCTGCTGCTGTTAGTGTATGTATGACCTCTCTGCCATGAAGTGCCATCTCTTGGTCAGCGCATTGCCAAGTATTTGTATTCATAGGGTTTCCCCCTTTGCAAGTATTCAATATAAAAAACGGACGCGAGTCCGCCCCCTTAAACGCTGATCGGTTTAAGATCCGGCACCTCGCGTCCCAACACACGGTAATATATCTCTTCATACTGACGGGTAATCAGCTCATCACAAAAAACGGTACGGGCGCGGGTCAGACACGCTTCACGGAAACGTTCCGCCATCGCTTCATCGGACAACAGCTCAACTGCATAATCAGCCATCGCCTCAGTATTACCGATTTCAGCAAGATACCCCGTACTTCCATGCACAACGAGTTCAGGAACTCCCCCGGCCTGAGAACCGATTGTCGGCACTCCACAGGCCATTGCTTCCAGCGCAACTAGACCAAAACTTTCTTTTTCCGAGGGAAGCAGCAACACATCCGCCATAGAAATCACTTCTGCGATCTGATCCTGCTTACCTAAAAAGAAGACCTTGTCTTGAAGACCTAAATCCTCAATTTTGCAACGGATTTTTGGTAGATCCGGTCCTTCCCCCACCAGCAGCAGCTTCGCAGGTACTTTTCGTTGCACTCTTTCAAATATATCCAGCACATCTCCCACCCTTTTGACAGGACGGAAATTGGAAATATGCATCATTATTTTTTCATGCGGTTGGGCAAAGTCTCTTCTAAGCGCAGCGGCATCTCGTGGATAATACACCCGTTTATCTACAAAATTGTAGGTTAAATCAATAGGCCGTGTAATTTCCAGCGCATCTATCGTCTCCCGAATCAAATCTTTGGAAACCGCCGTCACAGCGTCACTTTTGTTAATAGCCAGTCGAATCAGGTCCTTCAACGACTCATCCTGTGCCAACACTGTAATGTCCGTACCGTGCAAGGTGGTTACCACTTTCAGATGATCACCCACCATTTCCTTCGCCAAGTAAGCGCATACTGCATGTGGTACCGCATAATGAACATGGAGTACATCCAAATTCTTCATTTGTGCGACTTGGGCCATTTTGGTCGCCAGTGACAAATCATAGGGCGGATATCTAAACACGTAATAATCGTTAATTTCAACCTCATGATAAAAAATATTTTTCTGAAACGTCCCGCCTAATCTGAACGGAATGCTATTGGCAATAAAATGAACCTCGTGCCCTTTTTCTGCCAGCAACTTGCCCAGCTCAGTAGCCACTACGCCGGAACCACCCAGCGACGGATAACAGGTAATTCCAATTTTCAGTTTGTCATTCAAGCTAGCTGCCTCCTTCCGCTCACCAGTGATAACTTTTCTGCCGATTTATTTTAACACTCTGCAAAATGCTCAAGTATAGAATTCTTATGTGAATAGCTTAACCAGGTATGGCGTTTTGGACGCAAAGCCTTCTGCATACGAAATCAATTTGCGCTGACCCAACAACGAGTCGCGAGCTTTTACGCGTTCCACATATCCCTGATTTAATGGAGTGGATACTGTATCCTTTCCAGGCGCTGCCTGAAATTGCGAAGCATAACTCAATAACGACTGTTCCTTGACTTCATAATGCTCGGTGATATCCACAATCAAATCCGTTCTGCCAATATCATTGATAAAATAAAAATATAATTGCTCTACCTGTACCGCAGGATTTTCTGGCATAAAACGTCGCAACTTCGCGTTAAATACCGCTTCCTCCACCAACTTGCTGCACATGACATGGTCTGGATGCCGATCCTCCCAATAAGGAGCGAATACGACTTTCGGTGCATGGCGCCTGATTTCTGCTGTTACTGCAGCTACATGTTCAGGAGTTACATATAATCCACGATCAGGCAGACCCAAATTCGTCCGCACAGCAAGCCCGAGCACTTTCGAAGCATGTTCAGCTTCTGACATACGAGTATCCACATCACCATTGGAAGACATTTCAGCCCGCGTCAAATCGCACACGCCCACCTTTAAACCAGCGGCTGTATGCTTGGCAATCGTGCCTCCCATTCCTATTTCTGCATCGTCGGCATGGGCTCCAAAAATCAGGATATCCAGCGTCATTTTACATCACCCTGCTGTTCAATGCCCGGTTTATATTTATGTACCAACTCCCGCCAAGCAAAATCGCCCCGGTCTAGCGCTTTAACCAGTATTTCAGCAGTTGCAACGTTAGTTGCCAAAGGAATCCCCTGCACGTCACACAAACGTAACAAGGCACTAATGTCCGGCTCATGCGGTTGTGCCATGAGAGGATCACGCAAGAATATAATCAAGTCCATGTCATTTTGCGCAACCATAGCCCCGATTTGCTGATCTCCTCCAAGCGGCCCGGACATGAAACGGTGAATTTGAAGCTTGGTTTGCTCCATAATACGCAGACCTGTTGTACCTGTTGAAAATAACTTGTGATCTGTAAAAACATGCTCATAGGCCGTTATGAAATTTACCATTTCTTCCTTTTTTCGGTCATGCGCTATAAATGCAATCTTTAACATTCGAAGTTCCTCCTGCCTCATTCTATAATTTCATTCGTCCAATCATTCGCGTATTCTTAATCGATGTAATGCTCAAATCCATATACAAGCCCTGGCTGCTCCATGACCTTCTGAATACCGATTTTAACACCTGGCATATAGCCCGCCCGTTCATAAGAATCCTGACGAATCTTCAGAGATTGTCCAAACCCTCCGAATATCACTTCTTGCTGTGCGAACACACCGGGAAGACGGACACTGTGGACACGGAACCCTTGATAGTAACCTCCCCGTGATCCTTCTAACGTTTCTTCCTCTTCTGGGTTACCCTGTCGCAGCTCTTCACGCTGTTCGGCGATCAGTTCTGCGGTCTTAATAGCTGTGCCCGATGGCGCGTCCAATTTTTGGTCACCATGATACTCGATGATTTCCAGATGTGGGAAGTATTTCGCTGCCTGAGCCGCAAACCGCATCATCAAAATGACTCCAATCGAAAAGTTCGGCGCGATTAGACCACCAATTTGCTGCTCACGACACTGCTTGTCCAGTTCATTAATCTGTTCGGGGGTAAACCCTGTCGTTCCGATAACCGGACGTACTCCATACTTGATAGCAAGCGCTGTATGTGCGTACGCAAAACGCGGCCCCGTAAAATCGACCATGACATCCGCTCGACTATCCAGTAAAGCCTGCTCCACGTCCTCCACAATAGCGATACCCGCTTCCGGTAATCCGACGAGAAGGCCGGCATCACTGCCGGCATGTGTTCTGTTCACTGCGGCCACAAGCTGTAGTTCCTCATCCTGAAGAACCAATTTGACAACTTCACGGCCCATACGCCCTGCTGCTCCTACAACAGCCACTTTTATTGGTTCTGACATATCCCTACAACTCCTTATGCATCCATTTGTGTTAGATCTGTTCATTCATCTGCTGGCATAACTTCTTCATGAGGTTGGCAAGCTGCACATTGTGAGGAAACAGTGCAGCCGCCTCGCGAGCAGCCTGCACAGCTAGCTTATACTCATTCAATTCATCATAAATCAATGCGAGCAGCAAAAAAGCATCCCCACATAACGGATCGAGGGCTATTGCTCGTTCCAGTAGCAAAATCGCATCCTGACGCACCTGTGGCGTAGCTCTGTCGACATCCAGCATTTTTCTGGCCTTCTCCGTATGCTGCCTGGCTTCCTGCGCATGCAGATGGAGAACATATTCATCCTGCTGTGGAGCGAGACGAACCGCATGCTCTGCATATGCGAGAGCCTGCTCCAAACGACCACTACGAGCATAGGTAACCGAGCACCGGAAATAATGCTCCGCATGATCAGGCTGGGCTGAAATTGCTTTTTCAAACCATTCCACGGCCTGCTCAAAATCGTTCTGCAAAATGCACTGATAAGCTTTCTGAACGTATTCCTCCGCCTTCATGACACTGCACCTCCGGGTAACCGGTTTGGTACAGCATATGTACAAAACGCCTAATCGGTGTCCTTTTTGGTCCAACGATTCGCATCACGCGTGTTAAATTTATGCATAACCTTATCATGTGCCTCGGTCAAATTTATACCTAGCGAGTTCGCAAAGCAGACGGTGATGAACAAAATGTCCCCCAGCTCCAGCTCAATGGAATTGTCCGCCTCATCCGTTTTTTTCGGTTTCTCACCAAAGGAGTGATTGACTTCCCTCGCCAGTTCCCCGACTTCCTCAGACATCCGGGCCAACATCGCTAAAGGGCTAAAATACCCTTCCTTAAATTGAGATATATACTGGTCTACCTCACGTTGAATTTCATCTAATGATTTTTCCATGAAACACGCAATCCCCCCATGTGCAGGTTTATTCATATGTTATCGTAAAGCACATTTTAAAACAAATTTTTTTTAATTCAGGATTTTGCAAAATTCGATTCCAGTCGCTCCGAAGTGCAAGATATAGAGGAACTAAATTATTTCGATCTATGGCTTGTTCATTGAAAGTCGCTTATTGGATTTTCACAAAATCCTCAATTGTGTGCTTATGCTCCAAACTTACAGTCATCAGTCTTTTAAAGCTACCGTAAAAAGGTATACTACATATAAGGAGCTGCGATTAGCAAAATCAGCATGAAGTCGTTCTTCCTTAAACTGCTACTGCGAGGGATTATATGAAGATATCCAAGTCCATGGAACAGCTTAAAATGATTTTACCCATTGTGCTCGGGACCGCCATCTATGCATTCGGTCTGCTTTATTTTATTATACCCAGTAAACTGATGGAAGGTGGTATTACTGGGATCACCCTGCTGCTCAATTATGCTTTTTCGATTTCACCCTCTCTCTCCACATTAGTTCTGAACATTCCTTTATTTTTAATTGGATGGAAAATGCTTGGGGGCAAGCAAATTCTATATACAGGGGTAGGTATCGGGTCGCTCACTTTTTTTCTGTGGTTGTATGAAAAAATGATTCATCTCGGATGGATGGGAACATTTCAAACTGAACACGATTTTATACTTTCTTCATTATATGCGGGGGTTACGCTTGGGGCCGGATTAGGTATTGTGTTCCGCTTTGGCGGCACCACGGGCGGCTCGGATATAATCGCTCGTATTCTAAACCGGAAGTTTGGCTGGAGTATGGGAAGGATTATGCTGGTAATTGATATCGTCATTATCGGTGCTTCACTACTTTACATACCAAAAGAAAAAATTCTATATACATTAGTCGCCGTGTTCATCGCGTCCAAGATTATTGATTTTATACAAGAAGGCGCCTATTCCGCCAGAGCCTTTATGATTATCAGCGACCACACGATGGACATTGCGGATATTATTATTAGAGACATGGATCGCGGAGTTACTATTATTCCGGCTGTAGGTGCATTTTCCAAGCAGGCCAAGCATGTTGCCTATTGTGTCGTGCCTCGTCAGGAAATACGACGTTTGCACCAAATTGTTAAATCGGTTGATCCACGGGCGTTTATTATCATACAGGATGTGCATGATGTACATGGAGAGGGGTTCAAAGAGGAATAGCCCGGAAATCCGGGCGATGGGCTAACATATATGGATGGCTCAGCAGCCAACGACGCGAATGTTCGAATTTGCATCGTTATCCAGAGAAACCAGCTCGATATTTACGATAACCTGCATAGACCAGCGCCAGCAGAACAATCATGCCGATTGCCAATTCTGCCCGGCGCTCGCTTTCACGCGGGATAAATGGCGCCAGTGCAGTGGCGTCTTTTTCACGTCCAAACAAGGCATTAAACGTCGGATTTCCCTGATCCAACGCCCCTCTAATGGCTGAGGCATCTGCATGTTGCTGATCCCCCAATCCTTTGACGTAGGAAATCCATGAATCAGCCCGGACAACCTCACTTGTTCTGCCATGAATCAATGCTGCTGTACGGATCGTCTCATAATGGTCCTCCAGCACTGCGGCTCCAGCTTTGAAACCCTTCATGTTACCTTTAGCAAACTGGCTGTTCAAGCCGCTAACATCTTCTTTTAAAATCTTATAATACTGCTGCCATAAGGGCTGACGCGGATGTGCAAGCGCATCTGTCGCAAGTCGTAAATTGGCCGCAGCCTTCACCCACTCATCTGGTGATGCTTGGACGGACTGTGTAGCTTGCTGGACCTCAAGGATGCTGCCGGACAAAGCATGAATGGCCTCTACAGATAACGCTGCCTGCACCTGGCCGGTGCCAAACCATCGACTCACCTCGGCTACATCCGCGCGCGCTTTTTCAATGTTCCCGTCCATCACATCCCGATACAGTATCGCAGCTGCATGGTCCAGTTCCTCAATTTCTTTTGTATTTCCTATGGGTTTTGATTGATCACGCGCTTCTGCCACACCTGGAGGGACGCAGACGGACAGCAGCAGGACCATAGATAATACAACACTCAAAACAATACGTATCGTAATTTGAAACGTCTGACCCCTAATCATGGGACATCCCTCCTCACCTTACTGTATGGCAAGGTTACCGGGACTAGAACTTACTTCAAAATCAAAACCAAAACTTTGTGTAGCTAAATGATTAAAGCTCTTTCTTATTTTATGATCATCATGGATTCCTTTTTTAAATTTATATTCTTTTTGATTTATAACAATGTTCATCTCTATTTCTCCACTTTTACTTCCATTCGATTGCGCGCAAACATGGCAAGCCATGCTGCTACGATACTGACAAGAGTTAGCATATAGGTAAACGCACGCACTTGCGGTACATTATCCGTTAGCGTCTTTGGAAGATACGGATATATACCAAATGTATAATCCATCGTATCATTTAACAATGTCCAGAGTGCGGCTAGGCATAAAGCAGTCCATTTGCAGGTGAAAAAACGCACGAACAGTAACGCTTCAACCGCCATTGCCGTGTGAGATGCCACCAGCATCCAATCCTGCCATATCATATGTCCCCCCTGCGCAACTCCCCAAAAAATAATAGCTGAAGCCCATATGCCATATTTTACACTCGTGACAACTGCCAACGCCTCCATGATCTGTCGAATGACCTTCAAGCTCTTGAGACGCGGAGAATAGAGCAAAAATGCTATAGAGATCGTAAAAAACAGACTCGCCGTCGGACTATCAGGCACAAATACAATCTGCCACATCGGATGATAATTTAGAGTATATTCCAACTGCCCCCCATACCATATGTACCCATACACTGTTCCTACCAGATTACACCAGAACAGCAGCCACAAAAAAGGCCGGCTCGTCAAGAACGACCGGCTCCACAAATAAGATAACGACACGCCCTTCATCCTCCGTTCATACGACGGTTGCCTTGTACAGGCCCATCCTACAAAGACTATATCATATCCAAGCGTATCAAAAAAACCTGACCGCCGCTACAGTCAGGTTTGATGATTATAATCTCGAACCAACAATTGGTCTGAAATCCAACTTAGGGTTCCTAAGATTATTCTAACTCATTGCTTTCAGCTCATCCGTAAGATGACGAAAAGCTACTTCATCTCCGGAGGCTAGCGCCTCATCAATATCCTTGTAGAGTTTTTCACTCCGGTGTTTACGTAATGCCTCGTCCAAAACCATTTCAGCAGACAGGCCCAACATTACTTCATAAGTAACCTTCATTTTATCCATAGGATGCACCTCCAACATGAGTTTAAGAGATCCTATATTCTTTTCCTTTCGCCACATAGCTGTGTGCCGTTCGTGACATCCGCTGCAAATCTGCATCTGTCAATTCGCGCACCACTTTGGCAGGTGTACCGAGAGAAAGAGTATAGGGTGGTATTTTGGTATTTTCCGTAACGACCGACCCTGCTCCTATTAAAGCATATTCACCAAGCTCCGCTCCGTTGAGTACAATGGCCCCCATACCGATTAAAGTGCCTTTGCCTACCGTACAACCGTGGATTATTGCAGCATGACCTATCGAAATGTCATCCGCCAGCAACAGGGGCTGATCCGTGTTCACATGTCCCACGACACCGTCCTGAATATTGCAGCGTTCACCGATGATGATAGGCGCCATATCTCCGCGCAGTACGGCATTAAACCATACAGAGGAATCTTGGCCGATCGTTACTTTTCCGACAATTTTTGCTCCTTCTGCCACATAGACAGATGAATGGAGCTGTGGCATGTTTCCGTTATAGTGAATCAGCATCAACTTCACCCTCTCATTTTGGGTGAAATTCTATCAACATGTGTGTTGCTTGTCAATGGAGCCGTATACCCGAGTCGTTCCGCCCAATGCGGCACTCTCCCGCCAACTTCAGCCCCCAGGCTGTCATCTGTACAGAGGTTCCCGTCGAATGTTCACCCTGACGAAGCATACCCAAGTGAAGCATCATTCGTATAATTCTCTGATCAAAGACCGAACGGGGCGTATCATAGTAAAACGGTCGAATCAGTGGGCCGATATGTACAAAAAGCGACTCTGAGGACGTCCACGGCCTGGCACATTCTCCAATCCAGTAGACTAGAGAAAGCAAATTAGGAACGGCTCCTTTATACAATCTTAACCAAAACCTGAATAGCTGTATCATTTCTTCCTCAATTGTATGCTCCTGATGCGCTTCTCCCTTTGCCGTCAGCACAACCTGGTCCCCTTTCTCCTCGATGTACTTGGAGTGTCGGGCATAATCATACAGTAGGGCCATTCGGTCTGGATAAAACTTAAAAGAGGAACCATACCCGAAACGCCATCCTCCCTTACCCAAAAGTGGCTCCGCAATGTGCAAATGCTCCATCAGCTGCTGCTGATTGCGACGATACCAAGCTCCCTCGGGATTTAGCGGAACCTCATGCTGCCCCATGTATTGAAGGAAAAGCCGTAAATCCTCTGCCAGTAGATGCCCTTCATCCCGGTACGATGACGGTTCGCTTACCCGTGTCATTCCGCTTTGGAAGTCATGTACCATAACACGTCGAAAGCGCTCCTTCATATCCAACGGAATTTGGAACAAATACCTCGTGTTGTGCGTCGAACCGTTGAACAACCAGCCACTAGAACGCAGACGGGTCACAATATCTCTTGGCCGCTCACCAGGATTTTCGTCCTTCTCAACAGACTGTTTGGCTAATGCAATCAATTCCTCCATGCTGAAATACGGTCGGTCATCGAACAGCAGCGCGTTCAAAAACCTTACCTCTGACAACCTCAGCTCCTTGACCTGCGCCTCAAAAAAACTACTGCTGCCGAGCTTCGTCAAAATCCCCTGGATCAACTCATGCTTGGAATTAGGTTTACAGTCACAATCGTAATACACCGCGATTCTGTTCAAATGCACAATATCCGCAAATGTCAGCATATCCGCCAGATTCATTGTTCCATCGCCTCGTCACTGGACTGTCATCCGGAATTGATTCTTACCTGTTGTACCCACAGCTTTGACGGATTGTTCAAACTCTAAACCTCTTTTTTTGCAAAGGTATAATTAAAAAACAAAAAAAGACCACGACTTCTACGATGAGTAGAAGCCTTGGTCTTTCACTAACTTTTTGAGTTACAGTCACTTTTCTCTTGCAAATGCTTCGTGCAATTATACAAAAGTGGTGTCCAATCCATATCCTCACGCTGAAGTACACTAAGTGACAAATTGCCGATTCGTTCCGTGAATTTTTCCTGATACAGAGCCTTATACAAATTAGCCAAAAAACCACCGTGGGAAACGACCAGCAGATTCTTGTCCCGATTTTCCGTCCAAATGGCCTCCATAAAAGCTAGTCCGCGAAGCTGAAGATCCGCATTGCTTTCCTGCCCTAGATCCAGCAAATGCCAGTCGACTCCCCACTTCTCTTCACGTTCGGCCTGTGTCATGCCCTCGACCTGACCATAAGCACGTTCTCTTAGTCGATCATCAGGCTCTAGCAACGGGAGATGCAGAGCCGAAGCAATAATCTCCCCGGTCTCTTTCGCTCTGGAGAGACTACTTGTAATAAGCCCGTCCCAATGATAAGACTCTTCCTTTAATCGTTCTGCCAGCAAACGTGCCTGCCGGCGCCCTTCCTCATTTAACGGAATATCACTGTGGCCCTGTATTTTCCCTACCGCATTCCAATCCGTCAATCCATGTCTGATCAAGCCAATAAGCATCGTGTCGTTTCCTCCGCTGTTTTGTTATTCAGGCATTGTTATGAATTCATATTGGAGTCCAGCTGTCCTGCTAACTTCTGACCCTTCTCGTCCGATGGATCCAGCCCAGAGAAAATAAAGCAAGCGCAAGCGCCAATACAGACAACAGCATCCAGTATTGCGGATAAGTAGGTACAATGCTAGCAACTAGCGGGTCCATAATGCCACTATTCACATCTTTAATGTGGTATTGATATTGTGGAGATGTACTTGTAGTTTCCAACAGGCCTGTCGGTAAAATACCCGTGTCCATGACAGGAGCTGCTTGAGGGGGATTTTCCTGAGAGGAGCTTCCATTCCAGTTCAAAAACAAAAAACTGCATAAAAATACGGCCAAGAAGCCGGCGATCCATACAGACATATACTTACGAGCTGCTGGGTTCACACGCGCACGTCGATGCTCACCCGGAACAAGCCACGGTGATTCTTCATAAATTCGATCCATGACTCTGCGATTCATGGCCTCTAGCTTATCATCTGTTATTTCAAAGGAAATATCACGAATAGCGGATCGATTTTCTTTTGACAAATCCCACTCTTTTTCTTCCGAACCATGTTCCCACCCAGCAGACGAGCTTTTGGCCCGTCTGCGCTCCGAGTCTTGTTTCGATACATTTTTGCCTGTAGCGAACAAATCCTCAGTGTCCCTGGATTTCATTGGCTGCTCATCCCTTCGTTTTCCTCATAGAGAGGCTCAAAAAAATAAGGCTCCAACTGCGTCTTCACACTGGTTCTTGCCCGGAAAAGCAATGATTTCACCGCACTGACCGTCTGTCCTAAAATAGTCGCAATCTCCTGATAATCTAATTGCTCATATTCACGCAAAATCAGCGCAGATCGCTGCTTCTCAGGCAATCTATTGATCGCTTCACGAACCATCTCTACCTTCTCACCGCGAAGGACAGCCTGCTCCGGAATTACATCCGATGGAGCTACCGGTACATAACCGCTCTCCTCCAATGGAACCTGACCGCTACGGTGCTTGCGAAGCTCACTTAGCACCGTATTGCGTGCAATTGTATATAACCAAGTGGAGAACGATGCGTCTACCTCGCGAAAAGAGTGCAGGCTCCGATACGCTTTATAAAACGTCTCCGAGCATAAGTCCTCAGCAATCATTTCCAGGTTCGAACTTTTCAGCATATGATAAACAAAAGCTAAAATTTTACGTTGGTGACGCCTCATTAATTCTGAATAAACCTCAACATTACCTTGTTTGATTTCCTGAATCATCTGGGAATCTGTCATCATCCGAGTGAGACCCTCCTCGCCCATACATGTGCTGTTTTCCCGTTCGATTCTGTCTATATATACCGAACAGGTCAAAAAAAGTTGCGCCCTCTGCGCAAATGGATGAAACAGCATCATGGAACATTTGTTATTTTCTTACCCTATGTAGTGCCAACATTAACGGTGCTATCCCCAACAATATTCAACATCCAAAATGGACTTACCCATTGTACCACAAAATGACCGCCAGTAAAAAAGTCCAAAATCCCCACGATTTCCATCAATGCCTCCCTAACGCTGGCAACTGATTCATTTATACAGCTTTTCAATGGATTTTAAATTATTTCAAGATCAAATGACAAACTCACTGAAAGCGGGCCATTCAAATAAACCAAATAGGATAATTACACAAAAAGAAAACGCTTTAAAAAAATATTGACAAAATGAAAACGTATACATATAATAAAAGTACAGTATGGTTTCTCTCCACTCCTATCCTACTCAGCTACTTCACTAAAAGTAGCTACCACCCGGGGCTTTACCCGGGTGGCTTTTTTTTGTTTCCTTTTAATAATAATAGTAAGAAGGACTATTCCATTTGCCTACAAATAACAAAAAAGCGGGCGAAGAGACCTTCGCCCGCTTTAAATCTTTTCCTGCTCCTTCACTCCCGGAAAAAATGGTGCTTTTAAGGCGGTCAGTAGCGCAGAGGTTCATTTGAATCTGGAGAAGCGTAGCGTTCGCCTTTGCCTGCGGATTTTCCCCTTTGAACATATATTCAGAAAATCCGCAGGCAACAGCGATCGTAAGATCAAATGAATCGCGGAGCGGTGCCCCTTTAACCAACACACACTTTCCTACCTTATACCACCACTTTATAACCCATCGAATCCAGTAGAGTCTTGGCACGCTCCCAATCCTGCTCTTGACGGAAGGAAAGCCGCATGATGCCTGGGACATCCTCCCGGCTTTCAATGATTTGCATATTGCTCAGATTAATGCTGTGATTCCCCAGTTCCATAGCAATTCGCCCGATAATCCCTGGGGTATCCGGTACATCAATATACAGATCAAACGTAGAGACGATGACTCCTTTGCGACGCTCTGGCAGTTCACTGCGGAAGTGCCCAGCTTTCAAAAACTCGTCAGCGATTCCCTCACCGTCTTGTATTCTCAGTAAGTGGGTAAAACGCTCAATCTGCCCGTTCCATTCTTCCAACAGGCCTAGTAAAACTTCACGATTGCTCAGTAAGATGTCCCGCCACACAACCGGATCACTAGAGGCTATCCGTGTAATATCACGGAACCCACCGGCAGCCAATGTACGGTACAACGGATTTTCATCATTATGCTTTCGTACCTGATTCACCAGTGCCGCTGCAATAATGTGCGGAAGATGGCTAATCGCACCGACAATGTCATCGTGCATATCTGGTTGGACACGCACAACATGAGCACTGGTATATTTTAATAAACGTTCCAGTGAACTATATGCTTCCTCAGGCACACCCTCTGCCGGGGAAAGCACATAATATGCGTTTTCAAACAACAATGCGGAAGCAGCCTTTACACCGGAACGCTCCGAACCAGCCATCGGATGACCACCGATAAAGTAAGCGTTGCGCAAAGTAATTTCTGATGCTTTTTTGGCGATTGCCGATTTTGTGCTGCCTACATCAGTGATAATACAACCCGCTTTAAGCGGTAGCTTGCTTAACAGTTCGAGATAATGCTCCAATAAGCCCACAGGTACGCATAAAAAAATAAAATCGGCATCCTCTGCCGCTTCTTCAACCGAGAGAGTCGCGGTGTCCACGACACCACGGCTTAACATCGGTTCCATCAGTTCAGGGAGATGGGCATGGCCGACAACAGTAATATCCGGCTTCCCTTTAAAACAAAGTGCGAGGGACCCACCTATCAGTCCCACGCCGAAAATGGCAATCTTCATCAATTATCAAATCCCATCTGCGGAAATTATAGGCGTACTTTCGCCGCTTCCGCCCCCAGGACCTGTTCCAGCGCACGAATAAACAACTCATTTTGCGGTTGTGATCCAACGGACACCCTAATATATGTCGGATATTTGTGATGACCTGCGCGAATAATCACACCTTTACGAAGCAACTCCTGGAATACCTCACCGGATGGACGACGTACATCCAGCATAATAAAATTACCATGTGCCGGGAAAGACTCCAATCCCAGACGCTTCAGCTCATTTTGCAAATAAGCTCTGCCCTCTGCATTACGATCCCGGCATTCTTGAACAAATTCCTGGTCTTCCAAAGCAGCAATGGCCGCAGCCTGTGCTACCCGTGAAGTATTAAACGGTTCACGAACTTGATTTATCAAGCGAATAATGGACTCGGCTCCCATACCATAACCAATGCGCAGCGAAGCAAGCCCATAGATTTTGGAGAAGGTGCGTAGTACAACCAGATTTTCATACACTGGCAACAAACGAATGCCGTCGGGATAAGAACGATCCGTCACAAACTCGGCGTAGGCTTCATCCAGTACAACCATGATATGCTTTGGTACTTGGTCCAAAAACGCAATCAGCTCTGCTTCGGGCACAATCGTGCCCGTCGGGTTATTTGGATTACAGATCCAAATAATTTTCGTACGGTCATTGATGCGGGACAGCATAGCATCCAAATCATGTACACCGTCACGCAAAGGCACCTCGACTGCAACCGCTCCCTCAATTTCCACATTACTTTTGTATACGGAAAATGTCTGATCGGCCATAATACTTTCTTCCCCAGGAAGGAGGAAAGCACGCGTAATCAACGCAATAATTTCGTCAGATCCGCAGCCATAGATAAACTGATCCTCTTTTAAACCCGTCCGTTTAGCTAATGCCTGTGTCAAAGCTACCGCACTTCCGTCAGGATATACACTAATGTTAGCAAACTCCTGCTGAATGGCCTGCAACACTTTAGGAGAGCTACCATACGGATTCTCGTTCGAGGCGAGCTTGATGACTTCATCAAGTCCCAGCTCACGTTTTACGTCTTCAATCGGTTTACCGGGCTGATATACTGGCAAATGTACAATATGCGGTTTAGGTTGCATGCCCCTACCTCCTCTATCCAATCAGAACATATTTATGACTATCCATTTTGACACCCACTACTGCTTTAATTGTGCCACAAAATTATGAATTTGCAAAAGACCTTCTTGTCTGCGCGCGGAATCATCCAGCAATGGAATGGCCTCCTCCACCTGACGTACAATAGCACTACCGACCACAACTCCATCGCAAATGTTTGAAAACCGGGCTACCTGTTCTGGAGTAGAGATCCCGAAGCCGACCGCTACCGGAATATCCGTATGCCGTTTGACCTGCGCGATAAAGCCCTCTATACCTTCAAAAAAGGAAGCTCTTTCCCCGGTTACACCCAGCGAGGATACACAGTATACAAATCCACGGGCCTGACGGACAATTCGCTCGATCCGCTGTTCAGAAGTTGGAGCCACCAGAGGGATCAGATGCACACCCACCTCTGCTGCCCGTCCTCCCAGCTCCTCCGCTTCCTCAAGCGGAAGATCCGGAATAATCAGACCGCTGATACCGTGCTCCTGCAAGCCTGCAAAAAAAGCATCCATCCCCATCTGTAATACAGGGTTATAATACGTGAACAGAATAAAAGGCAGGCTTGAACCTGCCGCCCTAGCCAAAGAAGCGGTCTCCATGCACGTGCGGATGGAAATTTGCCGTTTCAGTGCACGCTCAGACGCGCGCTGAATTACAGGACCATCAGCCAGCGGGTCGGAATAGGGTACACCCAGTTCCAATATGTCAGCTCCGGCCGACTCTAACTGCCGAATGATCTCTATCGTCGTATCCACATCCGGGTCGCCTACCGTCAGAAAAGGAATTAATGCCGTTTTGCCTTCATTTTTAAGGCGATCAAACGCCTGATCAATTAAATTCATGACGGATTTCCTCCCAATACTTGATAATGGAGTCCACATCTTTATCCCCTCGTCCAGACAAACAAATAACAATAATATCATCTGCCGTCAACGTAGGTGCCAGCTTGACGACCTGTGCAACTGCATGTGCCGACTCTAATGCAGGAAGTATTCCTTCGGTACGGCAGAGAAGCTGAAGCGCATCCAGCGCTTCCTGATCGGTAATCGGAACATATTTGGCCCGCTCAATATCTTTCAGGTATGAATGCTCGGGTCCAACACCTGGATAATCCAGTCCAGCTGAGATGGAATGCGCAGGCTGCACTTGTCCATACTCATCCTGAAGCAGATAACTCATAGAGCCTTGGAAGACCCCTTGTGTTCCCTTGGTCATCGTAGCTGCATGGAATTCCGTTTCGACACCTTTTCCAGCGGCCTCCACGCCAATCAAAGCGACACCCTGATCCTCAATAAAAGGATAAAACATGCCGATGGCATTGCTTCCGCCACCGATCGCTGCCACGATGACATCCGGAAGTCTGCCTTCCTTCTCTAGGATCTGGCGACGTGTTTCATCACCAATCACGCGTTGGAAGTCCCGCACCATCATTGGATACGGATGCGGGCCGACAGCTGAACCCAAAATATAAAACGTATCATGGACATGGCTGACCCAGTAACGCAAAGCTTCATTCCCGGCATCCTTAAGTGTACGTGTACCCGATGTCACCGGAATGACCTCTGCACCCAAAAGCTGCATCCGAAAAACGTTCAGCTGTTGGCGCACAGTATCCTCTTCGCCCATAAACACTTTGCATTCCAATCCGAGCAACGCAGCCACAGTCGCTGTCGCGACACCATGCTGTCCTGCGCCTGTTTCAGCAATGACCTTCTGTTTACCCATACGCTTCGCCAGCAATCCCTGAGCTAACGCATTATTGATCTTGTGGGCACCGGTATGATTTAAATCTTCGCGCTTCAAGTAAATTTTAGCCCCGCCCAAATGCTGGCTCAGACGCTCCGCATGATAAAGCGGCGTTTCCCGACCAGAATAGTCCTTTAGGAGCCCGTTCAACTCTGCTTTAAACTCGGGATCATCCGCGTACTTACGGTAGGATTCCTCCAATTCAATCAATGCGTTCATCAACGTTTCCGGTACAAAACGTCCTCCAAAAGTTCCAAAACGTCCGTTGTTATCAGGTAATTGTGTCATGCCCGCTTCACCCTTTCTACGAATGCTGTGATTTTTGCAAAGTCCTTGACTCCGTTCGTCTCTACACCGCTGGATACATCCAGCCCATCGGGATGATACTCATGAACCAGCTTTTCCGCATTATCGGCAGTCAGCCCGCCGGCTACAAACAAAGGAATCCCATGTTGATGGGTCCAAGCCTGATAGGCAGGAATTCGATCCCACGCAAACGTTTTTCCAGAACCGCCACCATACAGGGGATCGTATGTATCGAGCAGTAAAGCATCAATTGTTCCGACATAGGCAGCCAATTTGTCAGCCGATTGTTCTCTCTGTCCTTGACTGTCCACAGACCATGCCTTGAATACCTGTATACCAAAATGCTCCCTGATTTCCCGACAGCGCTCTGGACTCTCCTGTCCATGCAGCTGTATGACATCCAAGGGTGCTTTCTCCATCACATCATTTAACAGTGCATCACCAGGGTTCACAAATACGCCCACGCTGCGCGGTCTGCTGCCTGAGGTCCATTCATCCAATACGCGAAGCAGCTCTCCAGCCTGTACGCCGTCAATCCGGCGCTTGCTGTCGGCAAACACAAAACCTATATAATCGACCGGTAAGTTTACCATAGATTTTAGCACTTCAACGCTTTGAAGTCCACAAATTTTTACGCCCGTTTTGTTCATGCTTTAATCCCGTCCATCAATTCAGTTACAGCCTGTCCTACATCTTCCTTGCGCATCAGATGCTCCCCTACCAGGATGCCGTGTGCACCCACCGAATGCAGATACTTTACATCTTCCGGTCCCGCAATTCCGCTCTCACTGATGAACGTAATCCCTTTAGGAATTAGTGAGATCAGCTCCTCTGTCGTCTGGAGACGAGTCTCGAATGTTCGCAGATTTCGGTTATTTACGCCAATCAAGGTTGCTGTCCCCAGCTCCAGCACCGCTTTAAGCTCCTCACTGTCATGCACCTCTACCAATGCGTCCAGCCCGAGGTTCTTGGCAATTTGTAAAAAGGACCCTAATACACGCGGTTCCAGTATAGCGGCAATCAACAGCACCGCATCCGCTCCCAGCAAACGAGCTTCATATATTTGCCGTTCATCAATGATAAAATCCTTTCGCAGCAGCGGAATCTTCACCTGATCGCGAATTTGCAGTAAATATTCAGGACTTCCCTGAAAATACGTCACATCTGTCAGTACAGAAATGCAATCCGCCCCTGCTCCCTCATATGCACGTGCAATGTCCACCGGATGGAAATCCGGTCGAATCAGCCCTTTGGAAGGGGAAGCCTTCTTCACCTCAGCAATCAGTCCGAGCGGACGGTTGCGTCCGCTCGCGATCGCATTTTCGAATCCTCTCGTCGCAGGTAAATCAACAATTAATCGTTCAGCTTTACTTATTTGAAAATGCTCCTTAAGTTGCTCCACTTCTTGTCGCTTCGTCACCACAATTTTATCAAGATACATATTGATATTCCCCCGTTGCCTGTATTAATTGGTCCAGCTTGGAAAGTGCCCGTCCCGAGTCAATGGCTTCGGCCGCTCGTGCTACTCCGTCCGTCAAGGTAGCTGCTGCACCTGATACATAAATGCACGCTCCTGCATTCGCTAACACAACATCCCGATAAGCTCCATGCTCTCCGTTTAAAATTCGTCGTATGATATCTGCGTTAACCTGTGCGTCACCGCCCAGCACCTGATCAAGAGAATGCGTCTGCAAGCCCAAATCCGACGGATGAAGCTCGAACGTGTGAACCTTGCCGTCCCTTAGCTCGGATACTCGTGTCGCAGCTGAAATACTAATTTCATCTAGACCATCCAGACTACTGACAACCATGGCCCGTTTGGAGCCTAGCCGGTTCAATACCTCGGCAATGACTTCCGTTTTGTTGGCGTCATAAATGCCCAACAACTGCCGATCCGCACCAGCCGGATTCGTCAATGGACCCAGCATATTGAATACCGTCCGCACACCCAGCTCGCGGCGCGGCGCGGCGGCATGCTTCATAGACGGATGATACAGCTGTGCGAATAAAAAGCAAATGCCGATTCGGTCCAGACATGACCTAGCCTGATCACTCGTCAAATGAATGTTGACTCCCAATGCCTCCAGGACATCAGCGCTCCCGGCACGGCCACTTGCAGAACGATTGCCATGCTTTGCTACCCGTACAGACACCGAAGCTGCGATGATCGCGGATATCGTGGAAATATTAAACTTGTGAATACCCGAACCTCCAGTACCACATGTGTCCAGCAGACGACCGTTGCCTTCCTCAGCTTGCACTGGACTAGCGTAGCTACGCATAGCCTCGGCAAAACCAGTGATTTCATCTACCGTTTCCCCTTTGAGGCGAAGAGCCGTCAGCAGCCCGCCAATTTGCGCCTGTGTAGCACTCCCACTCATAATCTGTTCCATTACGCTCCGGGCCTCCGTACGCGAAAGATGCTGTCCCTCAATGATCCGGCTTAACCCCACTTGCATCATGTCATGTCGTTCCATTGTCGTCTCCTCCTCAAAATCAGATTTTTGCGTGTTATGGAGTGTACAAATAATCCTGGTTGATGACGCTGTTATAGGGCTGTGTCGTTGCCGGGAACATCACTTCTGCCGTGCGGATTGCCTTCAGCAATGCCTTTGCTTTGTTCACCGTCTCCTGATACTCGCTTTCCGGAACCGAGTCCCACACAATTCCAGCGCCTGCCTGGACATAAGCCCGGTTCTTTTTAAACACAATCGTGCGAATCGTAATGCAAGCGTCCATATTGCCCGAGAAGCCCAAATATCCAATCGCCCCTGCATAGGGTCCACGTGCTTCCCGCTCCAACTCAGCAATAATCTCCATGGCCCGCAGCTTCGGTGCCCCTGATACGGTGCCGGCTGGCAGACAAGACAGGAAAGCATCGAAGAAATCTTTGTCCTCACGTAGCTCACCTGACACATTGGATACAATGTGCATGACATGAGAATAGCGTTCAATCTCCATGAACGTGTCGCATTTGACTGTGCCAAACTGTGATACACGTCCCAAATCATTTCTTCCCAAATCGACCAGCATCAGATGTTCTGCACGTTCTTTTTCATCCTTCAGCAGTTCTTCAGCAAGCGCCGCATCTTCTGACTCCGTTACGCCACGCGGTCTCGTTCCCGCAATAGGACGGGTCTCTACCCGGCCGTTTTCCACCTTGACGAGTGCCTCAGGCGAAGTGCCTACGATGATCTCGTCATCCATTTTCAAATAATACATGTATGGCGACGGGTTCATCGTGCGCAGCACGCGGTAAACCTGTAAAGGAGAGGCCTCTGTATCAATGTGAAAACGTTGGGATAGTACAACCTGAAAAATATCACCGGATCGGATATACTCCTTCGCCTGCTCTACGTTTGATATGAACTGTTCCTTCGTCACATTGGATTGAATTTCACCCAGTTCCACATCATCAGGAATGGAGGCCGATCCTAATCGCTCAGGCTGAGGCTGCTTGCGCAGATACTGTGCCGTTTCCTCCAACTTGCGTTCTACATCAGCATAAGCAGCACGAATATCCTCATCGCGGAACCCTTCGCCTACATGAACATTGCCGACCAGCAAAATTTGCTGTTTCACATGATCAAAGACAATGACTTGATCGCAGAACATAAAACGAATATCATCCATATTCAAATCATCTACCGAATGCTCTGGCAGCTTTTCATAATATTGAAGCAGGTCATATCCAAAAAATCCGATAGCCCCGCCTGTAAATGGAGGCATTTCTTTCAGTTTCGGACTACGGTATTTACGAAGCAATGTTTTGAGCTCTTCAATCGGCTTGTCGTTTAATATTTGCCGTTTACCGTGTTGTTCCAATATTAAACGTCCTTTTTTACCCGAGACCATTAGAAACGGATCTGTACCGATGAACGAATGTCGCGCCCACTGCTCGCCTCCCTCTACACTCTCTAGCAGAAAGGCACGGTCCCGCTCGGCATACCGACGGAAAATCCGAATCGGCGTCTCCATATCAGCCAGCACTTTTTTGTACACAGGAATCAGGTTAAATTCACTCGCCATCGTTATCACTTGCTCCACATGCGGCGTTAACATGAGATCACTTCCTTTCCAAATTGGCGCAGAACCAAAGGAGAGAATATAAAAAAGCCTCTACCGGTAAGGTAGAGGCTGTCAGTTATTGAAATTATAAGAATGCTCCATATGTAAAATGACTACAGCAAATAGATAAGTATACACTCATCCCTTTGGTATAACCGCGCAGGTTGCCTCAAATAAGCTTCTCTGTAGAAGAATATCTCTTCATAGACAAAAGCTTACCCGCTACCGCCGATCTCTGTAATCTCATATGGAATTGGCTAAGGCTGCACTCTTCTCATCTCAACTCTGTCTCTGGCTAACTCTACTCTACTTAACTCTGCTACACACACTATATCTCATGGGATGTTATTTTGGCAACCATCAACTTTAAAACCGGGCGCTTATTTCCCTTGGGAAGCCAGATCCGGTCTTAACGCCTGCGCTCCGTTCAAATATACATGTTTAATTTCACGCTGGGATTTATCGGTGTTCACCTGTACCATCAAACGGATACACTTGGGTAAACTGCCTGCAACAGGAATTTCTAATGAACACATGAGCGGAACCATATCCCAGCCATCAAGCTGACGAATGGCCTTGGCTGGAAAGGCAGTATCCAGGTCATGGGTCACCGTAACCCATACGTTACTAATATCCTCTGGCTGAATTTCATTGTAGGATACAATTTCCTCTAGTAGTTGGCATGTTGCTTCCAAAATTTCGTTTTCTTCATTATTCGCTACGGTCGTCGCGCCACGAATTCCACGATTGTACATCGTTACGCCCCCTCTTTTAACTGTTCAATAACTCTTCGGATGTAAGAGACGGAAATATCCTTCACAACCTCCACGTGCCCGATGCTACGTGGGACGACAAAAGTAATGCTGCCTTCTTTGAACTTTTTGTCATGCATCATCGCGTCCAGCAGCCGATCTGTATCGAGATGTGACGGAAGGGAGATCGGTAGCCGTAGTGAAGACAACATATCCTTCGTTTCATCTACCAAAGAAGGATCGGCCCCCAGCTTCACGCCCAAGAGTGCGGAGCCGACCATTCCAATCGAAATGGCTTCCCCGTGTAAAAACTCACCATATCCCGCAATAGCTTCAATCGCATGACCAATCGTATGACCTAGGTTTAGAATAGCGCGTATATCATTTTCTCGTTCATCGCGTGACACCACTTCGGCTTTAATGGAACATCCCTTTTCCAGACCGTACTCCAGAGCTGTCGCATCCAGTGCAAGCAAATCAGTCGCATGGTCACGGCACCACTGGGCGAAATCAGCATCCCAGATCAAACCGTGCTTGATCATTTCAGCAAGCCCCGCAGATACCTCACGAGGAGGCAGTGTAGACAACGTATCTACGTCATACAACACAAGTTCCGGTTGGTGGAAAGCTCCTATCATATTCTTCGCCAAAGGATGGTTGATGCCGACCTTACCGCCCACGCTACTGTCATGGGCCAGAATCGTAGTGGGGATCTGTACAAACTTGACACCTCTCATATAAGAAGCTGCCACAAATCCAGCCAAATCACCCACGACACCACCCCCAAGTGCAATAACGGTTGAATTGCGATCCAAACCGCCCTCAATGGCTGCTGTTATGAGCTGCTCAAATACAGCAAGCGACTTGGAGGTTTCACCAGGCTTAACGACAAAGGACACCGTCTTGTAGCCACATGCCTGAAGATTGCTCTCCAATGTTGCCAAATAGAATCCCGCTACATTTTCGTCAGAAACAATTAACAACGGGCTTTTTTGCGCAATTCCTCGTTCCTTCAACAACTCTCCGGCTCGATATAACAGTCCTCGTCCGATATGAATAGGATAAGAACGTTCGCCAAGCTGTACCGTCAGCGTACTCATTTTAGTACCGCCCCAGTTGTTCTTCGTAGGATGCAATATTCGCACGAATCTCTTCAATCGAATCCCCGCCGAATTTTTCTAGTAAAGCTTTTGCAATCTCCCAAGCTACCACATGCTCCATAACTACGCTTGCCGCGGGTACTGCACATGCATCCGAACGCTCAACCTGTGCGGTGAACGCTTCCTTTGTATCAATGTCGACGCTTTGCAGAGGCTTGTAGAGTGTGGGGATCGGCTTCATTACGCCACGAACCACAACTGGCATTCCATTCGTCATGCCCCCCTCAAAACCACCCAAACGATTGGTACGACGGTGATATCCACGTTCCTCATCATATAGAATCTCGTCATGCACCTGTGAACCGCGCAACTCTCCTGCTTCAAAACCGATGCCGATTTCCACACCTTTAAATGCATTAATCGACATGACGCCTTGTGCGATACGTGCATCCAGCTTCCGATCATACTGTACATGACTGCCCAGACCAATCGGAACACCTTCTACAATACATTCCACTACCCCACCGACTGAATCACCTTCTTGCTTGATCAGATCAATATATGCTTCCATTTTCTTTTCGGTTTCTGGATCGGTTACTCTCACCGAGGAGGCTTCTGTGACCGCAATCAGCTCATCAATCGGCAAATCGCGATAAGGAGCTTCGATTTCCCCAATACGAATGACCTGACCTGCCACCTTGATTCCGAACTCAGCCAGCAATTGACGAGCCAAACCGCCGCATGCCACACGAATTGCTGTTTCACGTGCGCTGGAGCGCTCCAGCACGTTACGAAGATCCTTCAGGTTGTATTTCATTCCGCCATTCAAATCCGCATGACCCGGACGTGGCCGGTGAACCCGACGCTTTTCTTCATCGCTGCCTTCAATAGGCTCAATATTCATAATGTTCTGCCAGTGCTTCCAATCGTTATTTTCTACAACCAGCGCAATCGGTGCACCCGTGGTATAGCCGTGACGAACGCCTCCGGCAATCTTCGCCGTATCTTTTTCAATCTGCATACGCCGACCCCGTCCATATCCTTTCTGACGACGGTGCAGCTGAAAATTCAATTCCTCAAAATCCAATTTTAAATTGCTCGGCATACCCTCTACAATGGCAGTTAGCTGGGGACCATGCGTTTCCCCCGCGGTTAAATAACGTAAACTCATGACGCGTTCCCCCTTTAAACTGTTAAACTGTGCATCGCTAAAATCTTTAACTGTGCTTCATTATAGTATACGCACCTTTCTTTGACAAGAAAAGCCACGTGTATGCAGATAAACAAAAACACGCCTCTTAGCCAAAGGGGCTAAAGGACGTGCTTTGCTAATAAGCCAACCATCAATTACTCAAGGATATAAATAAGTTCCTATAAAACTTTGGATGATATATGCAGGCTTATGCTTTTTTGCGATAAAAAAAGGTTTCCGTCGATTCCAGACCATATTGGTTAGGAGAAAAGATTTGCTCTGTGCTACCTACAAACAATACACCGCCGGGACGAAGACTGGCTGCAAACTTTTGATACAACGTGTGTTTGGCCTCTTCTGTAAAATAAATCATTACATTTCGACAGATAATGAGATCATAGCCATCCTCAAACCGATCCAGCAGCAAGTTTTGCTTTTGAAATTTCACGGCTTGTTTCAAACGGTCATCAATTCGATACATCGCACCATCCGGCTTAAAATATTTGCTAGCTACCTGCTCAGGCACATCCTTGAGCGAACGCTCCAAATATTTGCCTTCCTTGGCTTTTGCCAATGCACCATCATCAATGTCGGAAGCTGTAATGGAGCAATTCCCCAAAATCCCTTTACCGTCGAGAACCATAGCCAGGCTATAAGGCTCTTCACCAGTCGAGCAGGCCGCACTCCACAGCTTAAGCTTCTGCTTTCCAACAAGCAGCTGTGGCAGGATGGTATCCCGCAGTACTTCCCACCGATTGGGATTTCGCCAAAATTCCGAAACATTGATCGTCATCCGATCCAGAAATTCATAGAATAGAGGTTTTTCCTTCATCATGGCATCATAAAAAGAAACAAAACTGGGAAACCCGTTTTTGTTGCGAAGCGTAGTTAACCGCCTTTTCATCTGTGCTTCTTTGTATTGTGCAAGATCAATACCTGTGCTGTCCTTGATTTTGCGGATAAACGCTGTGTAATCGGGGTCCGTCTGACCCAGTTCCATATCCGTCATGCTACCATCCTTCTTCATAAGTAATTAAACTTACATCCAGGTCGCCACACTTTTTTCATACCGAACGGATTCTTCCGGCATGAAAAAATTTGCAATCTCGCGCTCTGCGCTCTCCGGTGAATCTGAACCATGAATGAGGTTAAACGGTGTATGTGCTGCAAAGTCTCCACGAATTGTGCCCGGAAGAGCTTCGGTTACTTGTGTTTTACCAATCAACAAGCGGGAAAGCGTAACGATGTTATCCCCTTCCCATACCATAGCAAACACAGGGCCTGATGTGATAAAGCTTACAAGCTCTTCAAAAAAAGGCTTGCCCACATGCTCCGCATAATGCCGTTCTGCCTGTTCTCTTGATACTTGTACAAGCTTGCCAGCCGCCATTTTAAAGCCTTTGTCTTCCAGACGACTAATGATACGTCCAATCAATCCACGTTGTACACCATCCGGTTTAACCATCAAAAAAGTACGATCCATCGGCTCACTCCCAATCCAATCTAATGTATTTATACAGTACTAAACTGTATTGTAACAGAAAGCTTGGAAACGGTTAAAGTATTTTGTCACAGCAAACCCAAAACACAACTTTAGTAGGAGCGGCGTGTTACAAAATGAGCGATATCGCGTAGCGTCTTTTTTGTTTTGACATCTGGTAGTAAGTCCAGCGCGTTTAGCGCTTTATTAATATATCGGTCGGCGAGAATTTCAGCTTTAGCGATTCCTTCACTTTTTTTGATTATATCCACCGCTTTGCGTGCGTCTCCTTGCCCATCCCCATCCTGAATGCGGCGAATTTCAGCCAGTAGATCTGCACGCAACTCAGGCTGTTCGAGCGCATAAATCACCGGAAGCGTAATATTACCCTGTCTCATATCGCTGCCCGGCGGCTTGCCGATCTTTTTTTCTGTTCCGCACAGATCGAGCAGATCATCCTGAATTTGAAAAGCCATACCTACGTTATAGCCGTAGCTGTACAGCAGGGAATTGACACTTTCCCGTGCCCCTGCAGCCATAGCTCCCAGCTGGCAACTAACCGCAATTAATAAAGCCGTTTTGCGCCGTATGCGAAGCAAATAATTACGCACACTCTGATCCACATTAAAAAAATCACGAATTTGTTCCATTTCACCAATGGACATCTGCACCAGCGCTTTAGACAGTACCCGGTGAATGTCGGGATTCGGCAATCCAGCAGCAATAGACAGCGCACGTGCATATATGTAGTCTCCGGTGTACATAGCCACCCGATTGTCCCATTTGGACTTCACGGTGGGTTGACCGCGTCTCATTTCCGCATCGTCAATCACATCGTCGTGAACGAGAGAGGCAGAATGAATCAGTTCCAGAGGTACCGCTATACGCTTGAGCTTGTCCAGATCATATTCTCCAAACTTGCCTCCCAGCAATACAAATACGGGACGCAAACGCTTGCCCCCTGCTTTAAGCAGATGAAGCGACGTATCATTAATCAACGGCTCCGTACTATCGATACTGCGGTACAACTCTTCTTCTATAAAGTTCATATCCTTCTTTAATAAACCGAACAAATCCAATCGTTTCATTCTTTCACCCGTGTCAGCGTATTGTCACTCCAGAGAAGCGGCTTCACTCGTCGGTCAAGCAGCCCCAGTTCATGCGCATACTGAAAATAAAGCTCTAAACCTTGTTGTTGCTTCTCTCCAAAATCATAACACAGATTAGTAAAGTAGCGCTCCCAATAATCTCGCAGACCTCCAATTTCCTCGCATGCTTCAGAAATAACAGACGTCAAGTCCGACAGACTACGCTGCTTGCTTGCGCGGAACGCACTCGCAGTTTCAGCCACCGCTGCGGGATTTTGAGCAGCAACAGTACGTCGTACTGCCCATACAGCAAAAGTCATACTGTAGCCCGTCCAGCGCTTCCACTCTTCTCCGAGGTCCGTAACATACAGACCTTCGCTTCGCCAAGATGCCTTAATCGCGTGATCTCCAATCAGTAGCCCTGCATCTGCCTGTTCCAGCATCAAGTCAAGATCCGGTTCACAGTCAAAATAGGAAGGCTGACCTTCCCATGCCTTTTGCATCAAAATTTTCAACAAATTCACGGATGTAGCAGACGTATTCGTTAGTGCAATGGTTCCGTTTTTGATTTCGTCCAGCGGCTTGCGTGAAAATAGTAAAATGGATTGCACAGGACCATCTGCACTGACGGATAAATCCGGCAACAGTAGCATTTCCTCAGCACCGGATGCATACGCAAAGGAGGACATCGCACTGATATCCAAACTCCCATTCAGCATACCTTGATTCAATTCAGCCGGAACTTTAGAAACCATCTCCGCCGAATGGAGAAGCTCAGAAGGATTAAAATAATGAAAAATAGGCCAAGCGTTTGTATATTTAATTTTTCCGATTGTGATTGTCTTGGTGTCCGGTGTCGGCATCGGAATCCCCCCATCTCGTAAACAGTTGATGTTCTATACGCAAGCTGTCCAATACTTTGCCTACGAGGAACAGCACAATATCATCCAGCGTCTTCGGATGAAAGTAAAAAGCCGGCATAGCCGGAATCATTTTGACGCCAAGTCTCGCAAGCTTAAGCATGTTTTCCAAATGAATGGCATGTAGAGGCGTCTCACGAGGCACAAGAATCAGCGGACGACCTTCCTTCATCATCACGTCCGCTGCCCTCGCCATGAGATTATCGGACGAACCGTGTGCTACTGCTGACAACGTCCCCATCGAGCATGGCATGATAATCATCGCATCCACCAAATAAGAGCCGCTCGCAATCGAAGCTCCAATATCTGTGAACGGATGGTATACAAGAGAACCGGGACGGCCTCCGAATTGTTCATTCAAGGCCCCTTCCCGGTCAGTCACATTCCAGCCCAACTCCTCTTTCAACACCCGCCAACCAGCATTAGACACGATCAGGTGAACTGTGTATTGCAAGTCCAGCAGAGTCTCTACCAGTCGCACACCATAAATGCTTCCGCTCGCGCCTGTAATGCCAATAACGATTCGTTTGCCTTGATGTTCGCTCACCTGATTATTCATTAGTATTAACGCACCACCAAATCAATCAGTGTAAAGGCAAATACAACAGTGCTAAGTACACCGTTCATAGTAAAGAATGCCGTCTGCAAACGACTCAAATCTTTTGGAGAGACGATATAGTGCTCATAAAATAAAATAATGTACGAAATAATCATGCCCGCCAGATACCACCAGCTTAAATCTGCAATAAAGAACAGTACAATAAATCCGATAGCCGTAATGACGTGGAATGCCCGAGCGATGTTCAATGCACCTGCTACACCAAAACGGGCAGGAATAGAATAAACTCCTTCGTTTTGGTCAAAATCTATATCCTGACAAGCATAAATAACATCAAATCCAGCCGTCCAAAATGCGATCGTGAGATACAGTACGATAGCGGTCAAATCTATTTGTCCCGTTACTGCAACCCACGCGCCTAGTGGCGCCAAACCAATGGTCAGACCAAGTACAATATGGCAAAGCCAAGTGAAACGCTTGGTGTAAGAGTAAAAAACGAGCATAAAAAAGGCCAGCGGGAACAGCTTGAACGCCAGCGGACTTAACTTGAATGATGCCCAGAATAACAACACCAGACTGACGATAATGAAAATTACCACTTCGCTCGATTTGAGCAACCCTGCCGGGATAGCGCGTCCTGCTGTGCGCGGATTTTTCCCGTCAATCACCCGGTCAATCATACGATTGAAGCCAAAAGCCGCGCTGCGTGCGCCAACCATAGCTAGCAGGATCCAGCCGATCTGCGGCCATGAGGGAAGGTTGCCTGTCACGACAACTGACCCCAATACAGCCCCCATGAATGCAAATGGGAGCGCAAATAACGTATGTTCAATTTTAATCATTTCCAAAAAAATAGCAATTTTCTTAAACATGCTGACTCTCCTTGATTCCAATGTGCAATGCCGCAATGCCTCCGGTGAGAGAATGAGCCTGAACATCCTTCAATCCGACTTCACGGAAGATGCCAGCCAACTCATCCCTTCCTGGAAAAAGCGCCAACGAATCAGGGAGCCATTTATACTGCTCATAACGTTTGGCGAACAATTTGCCGAGCATGGGCAAGATGTGTTGAAAATATGTGTAGTAAATTCCCTTGAACGGCTGCCAAGTAGGTTTGGACAATTCTAGACATACGACCTGCCCCCCAGGTTTGACGACTCGTTGCATCTCCTGTAACACGTGGCGCAGATCAGGTACGTTGCGCAGACCGAAACCAATCGTTGCATAATCAAATGAATTATCTTCAAAAGGCAGTTCCATCGCGTTGCCCTGAACAAGCTTAATTTGCTTTTCACGGGATTCTGATATAATTTTACGCTCGCCAACATTGAGCATGTTCTGACTAAAATCGAGTCCTACGATGTGACCACTTTCACTTGCTCGCGCCATCGCAAGCGTCCAGTCACATGTACCACAGCAAAGATCAATTGCCGTATCGCCACGATGCATGTTCATTTTTTTCATCGTAAATTTCCGCCAAGCCTTATGTCTGCGAAAGCTCAGTATATCGTTCATCAAATCGTATTTACCTGCTATGCTTTCAAACACGCCATGAACGAATTGCTCTTTCGGCTTGGTGTCGCTTGATCCCATCACGTTCACCTAACCTTCCCTCACAACTGGGTGCGGACTATTTAGCAGCTTTAGGAAAGGCTCAAGCATGCGTTCAAATTCCTCGATCCCCGTATTTTGGTCATCTGACAGGATCTGCCGGATGTGTGTAACAGCCGTGCGAAGCTTGTCCAGTATCGCATCCTCGGCTTTGTATTTCAGAACAAGCTTACGCCATGCTTCAGTGTCAGTACCACTCTCTGAAAGCAATGCTTGCTCGTTCCGGTCCCCGTTACCATAAATATGCCAGAACACATATCCGAAACGGGACTTGTCCGGTTCTGTCCGCTTGCCCCATTCCTCCACCAAGGTATCACAGAGGGCAAATTTGTTGAGAAGCTGCTTCCAAATTTCCTGATCCTGTTCTGCTACAAGTGAAGTGAATGATAAAAAAAGCTCCTTTTTGAAACGAACCATCTGAGTTAAATACTGAGTTGCATCCAAGCGGAATTGTTTCATTCCCCAGTACAGACTCATTTTCCCTGCATTCACTTCACATACAGCATCACTCAGCTTCGAAATGGCCGTAATGCGGCCTGCCAGTGCAAGCAGCTGATAAAAACGACTGCTAAAATAGTCCCCAGCTAACACTTTCAGCTGTCTGGAACGCATCTCCTCCGGGCTCCGTATACCGGATAAAGTATCAATCATATCATGCGTATCCAGCCCCATCTGCACAAGTGAGGTTACCAATGCGTACAGTTCGTCCTCACTGGCATGCAGCTCCTGCGCATTCCGGTTCAAAAACACAAACATCAAACGGGTACGGCTGTCAGGAAAAGCCGGCATTTCCGTATGTTGTTGAATCATGTCGTATTCCACATATTTCCTTGCTAATTGGGGTACGCGATACGGTTTCATCCTAAGCCTCCGAGACATGACTTTCTGGTATACTCAAATAATTGCAATGCCTTATATTATATCACAATTTAAAATGATTCGCGACTAAAGTACTGTAGGTCCACCGGCAGAAACATCTAATCTGTATATACACCGTTAAACCTGTTTTGCCACATGGGCGTTACTGTAATGCGGAAACGGGATTTCAAATCCTCTGGCAATTCTGCGCCTTCCCGGCTTCTCAGCTGTTCCAATGCCTCGTTCGTCCACTCGTTCCGGCGTATATCGGATGCAAGCAGCAAATGACGTTCTCCTGACCATTCGTCCTGCGTCACCACCCGAAGCAGCAATTGCCGCACATTCGTCGTTCCGTAAAAGCTAAAAGCGGCAATCTCCGCCATGTTTTGATAAATCTCTAGTGGGGCAGTTTCTTCCTTGGACAGTTTGACATCCAGGGTCAGGACTGAATGTTCCCAGCTTGCGCTTGCAATCGGTGTAGTCAACGGTAGCTCATTCAGCGTATCCACCAGATTGTCATCTGACAGCAGCACCCGTTGCTGAGGCGAAATCGTCGCCTGTGTCTCACGAACTGCTGCGGTTCCTGAGTCCAGCACCTGTAAAGACGGCAGCAGCACAGCTGCTGCGATGGTTATGAGAATGGAGCCACCGAATACAATCCAAGGTTTCATCAGAGCCTCCCCTGACCTCTACCTCATAATGTGGGTTTGCTACGGTAAAGGTCCTCACTCTCATTCTACAACAAAAAAAAGCAGGCTATGCCTGCATTTTAATCCTCCGTATCTACTACCCCGTGCTTGGTCATCACAACGGCTTTGCCGCGAATTTTAATAGCAGAAGTATGATCCGTAAATTGGACAATCAGTACCTCGCCCTTGTCCAATTTTTCTGAATGATGCAAGCGTGTATCCTGACCTCTGGTCAAACCAAAAACCTGACATCCGTTGCTTTTCGCTTTAATTACGACGTACTCACTGCTACCCGTCACGTTATCTTCCATGTCCTTTTCCTCCCTGAGAGCCGAAGCTATACTTTTTATGATGGAGATTCAAGCTTGTTTTGTCAACTACATGCTTCCCGTGCTCCTGCAACAATTAGCATGTCCCGAGCCATACTATCCGTGCAGTCCCATCTATTAAAGAAAGGAACGGATCTGATGAAAAACTACCTTCCCGCCAATCTCAGTCCTACCCAAATCGAACGGCTTCAACAGCTGGAGCATGAATTTGCCGAGCTAACAGGTGAACCTCTAGTGCTGATCGCTTATGCCTCGCGAAACGACAGGGCAGCTTCCACTTCTCCAGTCCATAGCACCCCTACCACGAAGTAAACAGGACAAAAAGAAAAGGCCGTGAATCAAATTCACGGTCTTTTCAGCGCATTGGGAATATGTAAGAAATCTTATTTAATTCCGTCTTTAAGCGCTTTACCCGGTTTAAATGCCGGAATTTTGCTCGCAGGGATTTCGATTTCTTCTCCTGTTTGCGGGTTACGTCCTTTACGTGCGGAACGTTCACGAACCTCAAAGTTCCCGAAACCTACCAGTTGCACTTTATCTCCGCTTTGCAGCGCTCCAGAGATCGCCTCAAATACTGCATCGATTGCTTTGGTTACGTCCTTCTTGGACATTTCAGTGCTTTCAGAAACCTGATTGATCAAATCCGTTTTATTCATAATATTCACCTCCCAATTCAAGTGTGGTCCAGCATTAAGGTTATCGGTGTTAATGACCGATATGAGGTCGCCTGTATAAAATAACCCGGGCGGCATACTGCCTTCCATAATGTTATCATCTGTTTCCGTTTCGTCGTTAAATATACATAGAATATACCTAACCTCCGCAATATAGGCCGAAACTGGCGTTTTATGGCACCCTGCTTGCGTGGAACAAGGTTTATAGTAATACAGTCCACAGACAATTTCAAGTACGACGACGGTTTAACACATAAAAAGTAACGGCCAGCGCAAGTACCAGCACTACTCCTTTGACAATATCATGGGCGAAATATTGCACATTCATCATCGTTAGTCCATTAACCAACACACCGATCAAAACCGCACCAATAAATGTACCAATGACATTGGGTTTACCAGCACCAAAGACCGAAAAACCGACGAATACTGCAGCTACCGCCTCCATAAGCAAGGGGGAACCCGCGTCAATTTGGCCTGAGCCTACGCGCGAGGCATACAAAATACCGGCAATCGCCGCAAATACGCCTGAAGCAACATAGGCCAGAGTACGGACTTTTTTTACCCGTATGCCCGACAGACGAGCAGCTTCCTTATTTCCACCCGTTACATACATTTGACGCCCATGCTTTGTATAGGTCAAGAAAACATGCACCGCTGCCACAGCCAACAACAGTAAAATAACCGAAATCGGGATACCCAACCATTTACCTTGCCCCAGCAAAAGAAATGCAGGAGATATCTCCCCCGGCGCCTTGCTACCATCGGGAAACTGCATATGATTATATATGGTATAGCCCTGGGCGTACGTTTTGTGAATCCCGCTTACAATATACATGATTGCAAGGGTTGCGAGCAAATCAGGAATACGCAGTTTAATGATCAATAATGAATTCAACAGTCCTACCAAAGAGCCGACAACCAGAGACACAACAATGACCACCGCAACAGGCTGCTCATACCAGACCATTAAAGAAGCGGAAACGACCGTTGTCAAAGATACTGTAGCTCCCACCGACAGGTCAAAACCGTCCACGATAAGTGACAATGTCACACCAATGGCAACGAAAGTCACAATGGCAATCGAGCCAAGAATGTCCATTAAATTATCATAAGTCCAGAAATAAGGTAATGTAGCTGAAAAAAACGCCAACACACCTATAATGACAACTACGGCACCGTAACGAAATGAGACGTTTAACCATTTTTCCTTCATGAATGCACCTCTTCACCGCCGCTGGCATACAACAGAAGCTGTTCCTGTTCCACTTCGCCCCGCGCAAATTCCTTTATAATTTTGCCATCATACATCACTGCAATCCGATCACCAATGCCAATCCCTTCAGCAAATTCACAGGTTAGATAAATGATCGCTTTTCCTTGCTCCGCCAACTCGCCAATGATGCGAAAAATATCACTTTTTGCCCCTATATCTACACCCTTGGTTGGCTCGTCAAAAACAAATACATCCGCTCCGGAATGCAGCCATTTCCCAATAGCAACCTTTTGCTGATTCCCGCCACTTAAATATTTAACATGCTGACGGAGTGATGGTGTCTTAATACCGAGAGAGGCGACAATCCCATTACCGTTATTTCGTTCTTTACGCCGACTGATGAAACCAAGGACACTCAGTTTGCCCAAAAGCGGAAGACTAAGGTTTCTTTCCACACTCTCCTCAATTAGCACCCCCTGCTTACGCCGCTCCTCGGGTATGGACACAATTCCTTGAGCTACCGCATCCGCTGGTTCTCTCAATCGAATGGAGCGACCCTTAAAGGTCAGCTCTCCCTTATCCGGCTTGTCTGCTCCTGTAAGAAGTCGTGACAGCTCTGTCTTGCCTGCACCAACCAAACCCACAATAGAGAGAATTTCACCACATCGGACCTGTACATCAATGCCTTGCACTCGTAATCCTTTGTGAAGCCCTTTCGCTTCCAATACCGTTTCACCAATCGGTACCTCTGTTTTTGGGAATTCCTCCTCAAATGTTTTCCCAAGCATATGCGTAACGATGTCGCTTACACTTAAATCAGAGGCAGGTCCCGTGAACACGCGCCCACCATCACGCATCACCGTAACACGGTCACTGTGTTCAATAACCTCCGGCAATCGGTGTGTGATGAGGATACATGCAACTCCCTCATCCTTGAGTGTATGGATTGTGCGGAACAAACGTCGCGTTTCTTCCTCACTGAGCGGCGCCGTAGGCTCATCAAAAATGATAGTATTGGCTTGCTGTGTCAGAATGCGTGCGATAAGCACAAGCTGTTTTTCTGCCAACGTCAATTCAGACACATATCGTCGTACGTCAATATCTACCTCCAGACGTGCTAATGCCTCACGCGCTCGTCTGCGCATAGAAACCGGTGCAGTCCACCATCGACCATCAGGGGCTGACAAATCGTCCATTACAATATTTTCAGCAACAGTTAACTGTGGTACAAGCGCTGAATCGACCTCTTGATACACACAGTGAATTCCCGCTCTTTTGGCCTCCCACGGTGAACTAATGTTCAGTTCCTTACCACCAACTACGATTGCTCCCTGATCGGAACGATACGCACCGGACAGAATCTTCATCAGTGTACTTTTCCCTGCCCCGTTGGCGCCCAGCAGAGCGTGAATCTCGCCACTCTGCACCGTAAAATCCACGGCTCGCAGCGCATCTACACCAGCAAATTGTTTGCTGATTTTTTTCATTTCCAATGTATATACTTGTGAACTCATGGTGCCCCCTCACGCCTGCTTATGATAAAAGCGCGCCGAAGCGCGCCTTTGCGTTATGCAAACATTTTATTTGGACGTTTCATATTCCTTCATCCAATCCTTATAGCCCTGCTCGCTTTGGCCCCATCCCTTCACATATTGGGACAGCTCAGATGTGGAAATTTGCTTATCTGGCAGCGCTTCGCGTTGCACATATACAGCCTTCAGTACGACTTTCTCCTCCGGATTATCCCCATGCAGCTTCTGATATGCATAGCGCACTTGTACGCGCCCGATATCTGTTGGATCTACGGCAGCCGAGGCCACCCAAGGATTTTTCGGGTCTTGGATCATTTGTAAGTCCTCGTCGCTCATGTCAATGCCGTAGACTTTAATTTCCGTACGTCCCGCTTGTTGGATGGCACGTGCTGCGCCTTTGGCAAATTCATCCCAAGCCGCCCAGACGGCTGTAATTTCGCCCTTAGGATATTGCTTTAATACAGCTTCCATTTTGGCTTGCGTATCTAACGCAGGATTCTGAGCCGAACCAAAAGTCGCAATTTCTTTAATATCCGGATTGGATTTCAAAAATGTACCATAAGCAATCTGACGACGTTCCATCGGCGCAAACCCAGCAACCCATACTTTCACAATGTTGCCTTTGCCACCGATATCCTTTTTCATTTGCTCCAGCGTCAGCTCAGCCATGCTTTGGTCATCCTGTGAGAGCACTACCGCACCCGGAACATTGACGGCAGCATCGAACACGATAACCGGAATATTGCGGGAAATTGCTTTTTTCAGCCCTGTCTCCAGCAACGCATCACCGTGATCAGTCAAAATGACATCAAACTGCTGGTTAATCGCACTATCAAGCAGAGAAGCCATTTTAGCCTTATCGTTATCTGCCACAAACTTAGTCAGCGTACCGCCAAATTTTTTAACTTCCTCTTCCACACCATGAACATACTGTTGCGAAAATGTGCCCGTGTTAAACTCCATGATCAACGCAACCCGTTTACCCTTTAGATTTAAATTGTCCGTTTTTCCGTTTGTTGTATTCGATTCCGCAGTGCTTGTCCCTTGAGTGCCACTCTCTGTTTTCGGCACGCCACATGCAGTGACCAGCAAAAACAGCACCAGTAGCATGATACCTCCCAGCCCTAGCTTTTTGTGTCTTTGGAACTCTTTTTGGATATCCATGATTTCATTTCCCCCTCGTTCAATCCACAAAATGATTCAAATTTGATACTTAATATATCGCTTTAAACCAAGTATGTAAATAGGTTTTATGAAATATAGAGAGATTTCCGGTTATATAGGACAAAACACAACAAACAACCGTCCCCGATTGAATATCAGAAAACGGTTGCTGTTTAAATGTGAAAGCAAGGCGGAGCCTGGGTCGAAGATACAATCTGTCTGTTTATTTTAAATAGGAGAACGCTCACATCTAACTTATTTGGAGCACTGCTTTACCGGAAAATTTCCGATCTATCAGTTGTTGGGCTACAACTCCAATTTCCTTCCACGATGCCTCCACTTCGATTTTTGGTACTAACTGGCCTTTTGAAACAAGCTCACCTAGTAATTTTAGATCTCCCGCTGGGGAATAGCGATTTATTTCCTCACCTAGAAAGAAGCAATACATAGTTCTACCACCTAAGCCCCTAATATTAATTGTTGCGTAAGGTGAGGACGAATGTCCCATGGACACACATATCCCCTCTGGCATAAGCTGAGGTAGTAATGCAGCTAGCGTATCCCCACCTACTGAATCCAAAATGAGATGATAAGGTCCGAATGTATCCAGCGAGGAAATCGCCGGATCGCCAACGATAACCTCATTAGCACCAGCCTCTTGAACAAGTTGAGCTTTTTCCTCTGTTCTGGCTACACCTACTGTAAAAGCTCCTGATTGCGCCGCTAGCTGATGTGCAAAAGTCCCAACTCCGCCAGTCGATCCAGATATCAATATTCGCTTACCGAGCAGCATTCCTCCTTTTCGAAGTGTATAGAGCGCTGACAGACCAGCTACTGGTAAAGTAGCAGCCTGGGCGAAGGTGATATCATCAGGAAATTCAGCCACTAATGAAGTAGGAGCGGCAATTTGTTCGGCCCATGCTCCCATCGGGAGAAGTCCTACGACACGGCTTCCTTGTTTCGGGCCCGTGCCATCTTTGGCTTGCTCGATGACAATCCCGGCAAAATCCCATCCTGGTCTGCTCTGTCTTCCATGATTTCTTGCATCTACAACTTCACCCCGATTCAGAGAGAAGGCCTGTACTTGAACGATCGCTTCCCAAGGCTGGGCCTGCGGGGCGGCAACTTCCTTTATTGCGAAATATCCTGAAGCAAACGGATCTGTTACAATTGCACGAACCATATGATCTCCCCCATCATTCTCATTGAGAAACCCTTGTAAATAGCTCCCCTTTTTCACAATGTAGTATACTGTAGGGAACTATCTGCACCAAGTGTAGAACTACACCTCATTATGAAAAGGATTGAAAAAGGATGACCATGCACAAGGACAAGGACTTCCGATATAAAACATTAAAAAACGTTTTGGGAGAGATTGAAGCTGTTCGCATGAAGCGTCAACGGGAATATACTGAGCTATCACACCCGTTATTAAAACGATTTACTCAGCAGGAGCTTAATGATGAGGCATGTCCTACGTATAAAAATCTATTGGTTGGACGGTCTCGTCGAATACCGGATCGGCAAACGATAATCCATATTGCTGAGTATCTGGAGTGTACTTCACATGAGCGCAATGACCTTCTCCTCGCCGCTGAATATCTTCCGATCCATTACGAACTCGAAGGACGTTCTCTGGAGCTGGCACTGGATCAAACACAGAAAATAATGAGTAATTTGCCATTTCCGGCAATGATTGTTACTCATACCTTAGATATCAAAGGGTTAAATGAGCCGTTTCGCCATTTATTTGATATCCCTTCCGATTCTTTTATGAATGGCAAACTGAATAAAGTAGATTTTCATTTTAACTCCGATTTTTCAATTCGTCCCCGTTCTACCTTCGATGCTGAGTCGTTCGAACAGTGGGAGTCTCATGCTATTTTTGGGATACAAGCTTTCAAAAGATATAACATGCTGTCCCGATACGACCATTGGTATACGAAGTTAATAGACAGATTCCAAAAATACGATGATCTTAATAAATATTGGAATATGCAACCAAAGGACTCAGCAAGTGAAATTGAGCAACCCAAAATTATTTTGGCGAGAATGGAAACCGTGGACGATTTAGTCCCTATTCGCTACAAGCAAATTCATCTTTCTGTAAGTAGCCACATGTATCCTGGAATTGAAGTGTACTTACCGATTGACGATCCTGCACGCACAGTATTTGAATATTGGGGTTGTCCAGCCGAATACCAGAACTACGCTTTTAATGAATAGGGCAAATCCACCTACAGCACTTTACGAGTAACAAAAGCTCAATAAAAACAGAGGTAGTCTAGGACTTTATTTACTCGTCCTTGGCTACCCCTGTTTGGTTTTAGAAGTTAGTCTAATTTTTTGTTTTCTGCGAACCGTAGAGAGCAAATTTCTCTCCACGGTATTTCTCTATACATTTTTTGTGTGTGGCTTATCCTTAAAGAATAATAGCAATGAGACCGCCGGAGCCTTCATTAATGATACGACCCAGCGTTTCCTGCAGCTTATAGCGTGCATTGTCCGGCATCATAGCGATTTTGCCCTGAATGCCTTCCCGTACAATGGAATGCAGCGAACGTCCGAAAATGTCTGACTCCCAAATTTTGATTGGGTCATTTTCAAAATCCTGCATCAGATAGCGCATAAGTTCCTCACTTTGCTTTTCTGTTCCGATAATCGGAGCAAATTCCGACTCCACATCGACACGGATCATGTGTATGGAAGGTGCTGTTGCCTTGAGCCGCACACCAAACCTTGTACCCTGCCGAATCAACTGCGGATCGTCTAGTGCCATCTCGGACAACGACGGCGCGGCAATGCCATATCCCGTTGTCTTGACCATTTCCAGCGCCTCGGCGAAGCGGTCGTACTCCCGTTTGGCATGGGCAAAGTCCTGCATCATTTGCAGCAAATGATCCTTGCCGCGAATCTCTACCCCGACGACTTCGACCAAAATCTGGTCATACAGCTCATCGGGAGCATACAGATCAATTTCTGCTACACCCTGCCCCATATTCATCCCACTCAACCCGGCCCTGTCTATGAATTCATATTCCATAAACTGACCAACCACTCGATCTACATCACGCAGGCGTCGAATATCTTTAACCGTATCGCGAACGGAATTTTCATAATTGCTACGCAGCCAGTGCTCTTCGTTCAGTACCATGACCCAGCTCGGCAGGTTTACATTCACCTCATGCACCGGAAATTCATACAATACTTCACGAAGTACGCCAGTAACATCATCTTCCGTCATCGTCGCCGCGCTCAGTGTCATGACGGGTATATCGTACTTGGCAGCCAGCTCACTGCGAAGCTGGAGTGTTTCATCACTGCGCGGATGCGTGGAGTTGATAACCAAAACAAATGGCTTGCCAACTTCCTTCAACTCCTCAATGACGCGTTCCTCCGACTCTACATATGAGCTGCGCGGGATTTCCGCAATCGTACCGTCTGTAGTGACTACCACACCGAGTGTCGAATGCTCCTGAATAACCTTGCGTGTACCAATTTCCGCCGCTTCCTGAAAAGGAATGGGTTCTTCGAACCATGGTGTGGAGATCATCCTTGGACCATTTTCATCCTCGTACCCTTTTGCTCCTTCTACTGCATATCCTACACAGTCAACCAGACGTACATTCACGTCCAGTCCTTCCGTTACTTTGATCTGGACGGCATTATTCGGTACGAATTTAGGCTCTGTCGTCATGATCGTCTTGCCTGCCGCACTTTGCGGCAACTCGTCTACGGCGCGGGCACGGTCCGCCTCACTTGTAATGTTTGGCAGAACAATCGTCTCCATAAACCGCTTGATAAACGTTGATTTTCCTGTTCGGACTGCGCCGACGACCCCAAGATAAATGTCTCCTCCGGTGCGTTCGGCAATGTCTTTAAAAATGTCCACTTTCTCCAATGAAATCCCCTCCTCAAAAGTCTCCGAAGGAAAAATGCTTAAAGAGCATCCGCTTCGTGTTCAACCAACTGCTTGATCCCAGATGCGGCAGAACAGCCTTTAAAATGCCCGGAAGTCGTCCGCCGCCGAGATTCAGGAGACTGATGGAATCGGCGAAACGGCGTAAACTCGTACATGCATTTGGACTGATACCATCATATGTATCCCCTCCGTAAAATATGTTTAGTTTTTTGAAAAATAGATTACGACAGAGCGATCATTGCAGAAACGATATTTTACGTTTGGTTCCACTCACCTAATATATGCGGGGCAAGACTCTCCCATGACTTCGTCGCTAGACTAAATAAAAAAAGGATGTTTCTCCTGACCGTTTAGAGTCGTCGGAAA
This sequence comes from Paenibacillus sp. FSL L8-0158, assembly GCF_038592965.1. Lineage (GTDB taxonomy): Bacteria > Bacillota > Bacilli > Paenibacillales > Paenibacillaceae > Paenibacillus > Paenibacillus polymyxa_D. The sequence goes on from NZ_CP151949.1 coordinate 3,434,424, forward strand.
CCATCCTTTTTTTATTCTTCTGATATAATCGGCATTACCAGAGTTCATCATCCAGCGCCTGACGCTCCAGTTGCCGCCTGATAGCCGCCTTGAGCCTATCCTCCGGTATGGTTACCTCCATATCGCCTTGGACACGGGCCTGGCAGGATAAGCGCATTCCTTCATCCAGTAAAGGCCCCAACTTACGCTGCTCTGCATCGCTGGGTTGGTCTGCGAATTCAGCCCACTCCGGTGATATTTGTACCTTACACATCAGACAGGCTGCTTTTCCGTCACAACGAGTGGGGATATATACGCCCGCTTTACGAGCAGCCTGAAGCAATGACGTACCCTGACCGACCTGTACGCGCCTACCTGACGGCTTAAACATAATCTGCACATTCATGAACGGTCCTCCAATTGTCTTTCTCCTAACACACACAACTTATACTTCATTGCCCATCTGGATGACGGAGTGCAGCTCTGGCCAAGGCAGAAGTTCTGCAAGCTTGTCCAATTGCTCCTCATTCCATATATTACTGACTAGTAGCTGCTTCAGTACAATTATATGACGTCGCGGGTCGCGCTTCATGACATCGGCAATCGCTTTATAACGGTCGGGTCGGTTTCGCAATATATTGAATAAAAGTTCATGACTGAGCGGCATCAGACGCAGTGAAGCACTCCCCAGCTCAAGCTGAACACCATTCGACCAAAGTAGTCGCTCGATCTCTAAGCGGTATAACGCTCCGCCACATAATACCTCAAATCCCCCCACCAACTCGACCGGAAATCCTTCCAGATCATAGTGGCTCAGCAATGAAACGTAAGAGCCGCTACGATCAACCTGCTGTCGATCTATACTTATACCCAGGGGGTGCGCATGAAGTTGCTTTGCTGCATGAATATCCGCATAAATATCAATGTCCCGAGGCAGGCGATCCAGTTCAACTTCTTGTGCAAGTAGTGAACAACTCCCTCCCAGCATCCACGGAACCGACACTGTTGACCAGTTCTCAGCCAAGCTACTCAGCGCAACTGCCAGATTGTGAGGAAGCCTGTCTACTAACACTGATGATATTGCCTCCTTCAACATTGTTTCCTCCTTTGCTGTCTTTCCTTCCGTTTCCTGATGGGCATCATTATAACATGTTCGACAGGGCAGTTCGATATTTTGTGTACTGTAAAAGCGGTTACCCACTCTAAAATATAAAAAAAACCGCGAACCTTCCCGGTTCACGGTGAATAATACTAACCGGCGTGCGGCCAGCGGTCTATTTTTTCATCATCATTTTCATCAACGCTTCCATATTGGAAGGATTCATTCCGCTCTTTTTGACGGCACCAACAATATCCCTTACTGTATCTTCCGACACCGGAATGTTGGCCATCGCAGACACCTGCTTGATAAGCTGACGCAGTTGCGCTTCGCTTTGAAGCGTGTCCGCCTTTACCGTGCCTGCCAGCTTTTTCACTGCATTTTCGGATATGTTTTTGCCGCCTTTTTTGTTAATGGCCTTCAATGCATCTTTCGGAAAGTTTTTATTCATAATCTCCCCTCCTCCGCCATTGCTCAACTCAGTCTATGAGTGGCGAAGACAAAAGGTGATTAAGCGTACATAAGACATGCCAAACGCCTAACTAAAAAAGGCTATCCCATTATAGAAAAAATCTACTATGAGACAGCCTTTATATTATTAAAGTCATCTGAGCCCTTAAGAATGCCATTGCTCCCAAGTTTGAAGTGGCATGACTTCCATCTCGGTCTTAGGGTCGCGACCCATTAGCGCCTCAACGGCCTTACGGACGTCACGTCCTTCAAACAGTACTCCATACAGTACCTCTGTAATAGGCATCTGAACACCTAATTTTTGAGAGATGGCGTATGCCGCTTTTGTCGTTCGAATACCTTCTACGACCATACCCATAGATTCCAGCACAGCATCAAGCTGTTGGCCCTGTCCCAAAAGTGACCCTGCACGCCAGTTGCGACTGTGACGACTCGTTGCCGTGACCACTAGATCGCCAATACCAGCCAGGCCGGCAAAGGTTAATGGATTAGCACCCATCTCAACTCCGGCACGGGTAATTTCAGCCAACCCACGGGTCAATAAAGCTGCTTTGGCATTATCACCGAAACCAAGTCCATCTGACATTCCCGCACCCAATGCGATAATGTTTTTTAGTGCCCCGGACAGTTCCACGCCGAGCAAATCGCGGTTTGTGTAGACACGGAAATAGGAGTTCATGAACAGCTCCTGTGCAGCCTGTGCAGCCTGCTCATTGGAGGAAGCTACAACGACCGTTGTAGGACATTTCCTCACCACTTCTTCCGCATGACTCGGACCAGACAGCACGGCAATATCCCCCTCCGCGACCTCCAGTTCTTCCGAGATCACCGTGGACATACGTTTAAGCGTTTCTGTTTCGAAACCTTTAATGGCATGCACTACCAGCATATCCTTGCTAAAATGAGCTTTCAGACTACGTGCTACCTGACGAGCAGCAGCCGAAGGAGATACGATTATCACTGCTTTAGCACCAGATACCGCAGTCTGCATATCAGTTGTAGCTGAAATGCGATCAGACAAAATGGAGCCCGGTAAATAATGCTCATTCGTATGCTTCTCATTGATTTCAGCTGCTTGCTGCTCGTTTCTCGTCCAGACAGAGACATCGTTGTTATTGGCCGCAAGAACGGAAGCCAGGGCTGTTCCCCAACTCCCCGCGACCAGCACAGCTATTTTCTCAGACAAGACGATCTCCTCCTTTGGAGCCAAGCTTATTCTCATTCCCCCGCACCAGCTTGACTATGTTGGTACGGTGTCTCCACACAGCAAACAGGCAAATGATTAGAGCCGTCCAGAATAACGGCCATGCATAACCAAGCACAAGTAATATCCAAGGGGTCAAAATGACAAAAATGAGCGATCCAAGGGATACGTAACGCGTCATTACGATTGCAAATATCGCAATGATTCCGGCATATAGGGCGGGCAGTAAGGCAAGCGATGCCAATACACCAATAGCAGTCGCAATACCTTTTCCTCCACGGAAGTGAAAATATACCGGCCAGTTATGGCCCGCAATCGCCGCGATGCCGCACAAACCCGGTACCCAGGATGATTCCCCACCTAGCCAGTGCCCTATTAGTACCGCAATAACCCCTTTAAGTACGTCTAGCAGCAGTACCAGAATAGCTGGGCCTTTTCCAAGCACACGCAGCGTATTCGTCGCACCGGCATTGCCGCTCCCATGTTGGCGAATGTCGATTCCTTTTAATTTTCCATACAGCAAACTAAAGCTGACAGAGCCAAGCAAGTAACTGAGTACGATGGCAACGATTTGTAAAATCAACCTATTCGCTCCTAACTTTCGTCAGACTTGCGCCGCGTAAAGATTCGAATTGGAGTTCCTTCAAAATTGAAGGCGGCGCGAATTTTGTTCTCCAGATAACGCTCATAAGAGAAGTGCATTATTTCTGGATCGTTTACGAATACAACCATCGTAGGCGGCTTAACAGCAACCTGGGTCACATAGTTAATGCGCAGACGACGTCCCTTGTCTGTTGGTGGAGGATTGATGGCAACCGCATCGGAAATTACATCATTCAGCAAATGTGTCTGAATACGCAACACATGCTGCTGTGCCACATGCTGTACAACAGGAAGCAGCTTTTGCAGGCGTTGCTTCGTTTTTGCAGACAAGAACACAATCGGAGCATATGTCATAAACAGAAAGTGATCGCGAATTTTCGTTTCAAACTGGTGCATCGTTTTATCGTCCTTGTCCACGACATCCCATTTGTTAACGACAAACAGCGATGCTTTACCCGCTTCATAAGCATAGCCAGCAATGTGCTTATCCTGCTCAATAATGCCTTCCTCGCCGTTAATAACGACCAGTACAACATCTGCACGCTCAATGGCACGCATGGCACGCATTACACTATATTTTTCGGTCGTTTCATATACCTTGCCACGTTTACGCATACCTGCCGTATCAATCAGTACATACTTTTGACCGTCTTTTTCAAAAGGTGTATCAATTGCATCACGTGTCGTGCCTGCAATGTCACTAACGATAACCCGCTCTTCTCCCAGAATGGCATTAACTAGTGAAGATTTACCTACATTCGGGCGGCCGATCAAGGCAACACGAATAACGTCTTCATCATAGTGATCTTCTTCCAGCTCAGGCAAATTGGATGTAATGGCATCTAGCAGATCGCCTATCCCTGTGCCATGGCTACCAGAAACAGCGATTGGATCACCAAATCCATAAGAATAAAACTCATAAATCAAATCGGCGCGACTGAGGTTGTCAACCTTGTTGACAGCTACGATGATCGGTTTACCCGAACGATATAGCATTTGAGCTACCTCTTCATCTGACTGTGTAATTCCTGCTTTCGCATCACTCATGAATACAATTACATCTGCTTCTTCTATTGCAAGTTCGGCCTGCATACGGATGGATTTTAAAATGACATCCTCACCATCAATCTCAATGCCGCCGGTGTCAATAATACTGAAGGATTTGCCATTCCACTCCGATATACCGTATATACGGTCACGAGTGATTCCGGGTTTATCTTCCACGATGGACAAACGATCCCCGATTATCCGATTAAAAATAGTGGACTTGCCCACATTCGGACGACCAACGATAGCCACAACGGGTCTTGCCATAAATTCACTCCTCCTGTCAATTCTTCCGATATCATCATAGCAAAAAACATACCTATTGGCGATATGGTCACGTAACAACAATCGGCGAACCCTCTGGGTCCGCCGATGGTGTACGTTATGCTTATTATAAAATGTATTGATTTAAACTCATTTAAATTTGTTCAGCTTATCGCCAAAACGCTCGCCGAGCGTAATGCTCAAACCGGAATTATTGAGGGAAACGTTAGGATTATTCAGTTCCTCACGAGGTGCACGAGATGCACGTGGTGCTCTTTCTGCTTTAGGAGCAGCTTCAGGAGCTTCCTCAGTTTCTTTAATGCTCAGGCTAACACGTTTTTCGGAAGGATTCATTTCAAGAATTTTAACTTTCACTTCTTGTCCTTCTTCCAGAACTTCTTGTGGAGTTCCAATGTGTTTGTGGGAAATTTGGGAAATATGAACCAAACCTTCCACGCCAGGAGCGATTTCAACGAATGCGCCGAAGTTAACCAGACGTTTTACAACACCTGTTACGATGTCATTGTTGTTGAATTGTCCAGCAGCCGATTCCCAAGGACCAGGCTGTGCAGCTTTCATGCTCAGGCTGATTTTTCCTTTTTCAGGATCTACTTTCAAGACTTTCACTTTCACTTGATCTCCTTCAGAAACTGCATCAGAAGGCTTATCAACATGAGTCCAAGCAATTTCAGATACGTGAACCAGACCGTCCACGCCGCCAACATCTACGAAAGCACCGAACTGAGTAAGACGTTGAACCGTACCTACGATTTCTTGGCCTTCTTTCAGCTCAGCCATTACTTTAAGCTTGTTGGCTTCGAATTCTGCTTCCAGAACGTCTTTTTGAGAAAGGATCACTTTGTTGTTTTCACGATCCAGTTCTTTTACAACAACACGCAATGTGCGGCCTTTGTAATCACTGAAATCTTCTACGAAGTGACGTTCTACCATGGATGCAGGGATAAATCCGCGCAGACCCACGTCTACCACGATGCCGCCTTTAACGACATCATTTACAACGACTTCAAATACTTCTTTGCTTTCGAACAGTTGCTCCAACTTTTCCCAAGCATTTTCACTGTCGATTGCACGTTTGGACAGAACAAGTTTTTCCTTGCCATCGTCAATGCTGATAATTCTAGCTTCAACCTCTTGGCCTACTTGCACTGCTTCTTCTGCGTTATCCAGACCAGAAGACAACTCGCGAATTGGAATAACTCCATCGTATTTATATCCAATGCTTACTACCGCTTGGTTATCTTCCAATTTCACGATTGTACCCTTAACGGTGTCACCTTTTTTCAGGGAGACGATTTGATCGAGCTCGTCTTGATTTGCCGCTTCAGCAGCTTCTTGATTTTTAATTTCTTCCGACATGTCAATACCCTCCTCAATTCAAAAAAAACCATTTATTTAAACCTGCGCATGGCAGAGTTCAAAACATAAATAAACTTTTGTTCTAGTTTTCCGAGCTTAGACACAATTCATGCAAGCCTTCAGTTATTCGTAGGCTTACCCGTTTCCTTCATCGTGCGAATACGAGACATAATTGCTTCTGTTGCCAGTTCAAGCGGATCTCCTTCGATATCGACACCCTTTTGGTAAGCGTCCAAATTGACAGGTTTACCGTATAACACTTTCGTTTTACGGAAAAGCTTGTAATCACCAATAATGGCGACCGGAACGGCAGCCGCTCCACTGCGTAGCGCAAAGCTTGCAGCACCCTTTTTACCGATTCCCCCAGCTCCTCTGGAACCTTCGGGAAAGATTCCCATAACCTTACCATCACGCAAAATGTTCAATGCCAGCTTAATGGATTCCTTACTTACACCACCACGTTTGACTGGAAAAGCTCCCAGTTTCCCAATTAGTGGACCCAGTACAGGAACATTAAACAGCTCGGCTTTTGCCATAAAGTGAACCTTTCGCTTCAGCAAAATACCAACTGTAGGAGGGTCAAGATTACTAATATGATTAGAACACAACAGCACTCCACCCTCAGCAGGAACATTTTCCCTGCCTACCGCCTCAAGTCTAAACAGAACGCGGTAAATGAGACGCAAAATACTGGCGCATACAGTATATATCATTGGCTGATCTCTCCATCCTTCTCCGTTAAGCAATAAGATACGATCGTATCAACGACATCCTGAATGCCCATTTGGGTCGTATCGAGCACGATGGCGTCCTCACTGCAACGAAGCGGGGATACCTCCCTCTCCTCGTCAAGCTTGTCACGTGCCGCAATGTCACGTTCCAGTTGTTCCAGAGTGATATCATCAGTTTCGCTCAGTTCTTTAAAACGGCGGGAGGCACGTTCCTGAACACTTGCGGTCATGAACACCTTGACTTCCGCATCGGGAAGTACAGTTGTTCCAATATCGCGACCATCCATAACGACACCCTTGCGTGCAGCCATCTCACGCTGGTTTTCAGTCAAACGTGTACGTAAACCAGCAATACTTGAATACTGTGACACGTTGCTAGTCACTTCCATCGAACGGATCACAGTGGTTACATCTTCCCCGTTACAATAAACCTTTTGGCCTGTGGGGTCCGGTACTAATTCAATCACCAGCTCAGGTACATGTTGAAGCACTTTTTGTATATTTTCTGCAGGAATTTCCTTACGCATCATGTACCACGTTGCTGCTCGGTACATGGCTCCGGTATCTACATATACATAAGAAAGTGCTTTCGCCACCAGGCGGGCCACTGTACTTTTCCCTGCACCAGCAGGTCCATCAATGGCTACATTTATTTTGTTAATTGAAGATACATGTTGCCTTGCCAACAGGGAATTCCTCCTAACCTAACCTCAAGAAAAAAGCAGGCATTGCCTGCGACGTGAAAATTATACCACACATTTATAGGCGATGCAAAATAAGCGACAGGTTTACTAAAAAAGAAAAATATCGGATGATTAAGATTTCCCCCGGAATTCCAGCTGTCTTTCAAAGCAATATTTAATCAGTTTTTGGCGCTCCTGATCAGCGATTTCCTCATATTTCAGCATAATGAGTTTGCGACCATTTTCCATCTGCTGAATGCGCACAATTTCAGATTGGAACGGAACATGCTCCTGAGTGCCGTTTTTATATGGAACTAAAATCCAGCAAGACAATGATTCTCCTTCTTCAAGATGATGAGTTCCCTGGGTGTGAAAAGAAACACCCCCGCCTCCTACATCATGTGTCTCTGCTACAAATCTGGACTCGTTCGCACCATGCTTTACTGCAATTTCCAAGTTGGCCTTAACCCGAAGAAAGTTTCGACGCTGAATTTTGCTGATGCTGTCTGGAGCAGGTTTGTGGATACGAACCATCCGGAGGATATCCTCTTTAAAACCCGTAACGTGGGTATTAAAATAATTTTTAATCCCACCCTCGCTCATAAAAAATATAGACAGTTCTTCCCCTAGAAACAATTTTTTCAAATGCCCACTTGTTTGTGACATAGGAATTTCAATTAAAAAGTTCTGTGACTCCTCTTCTGCAATACGAGACTTAAATTCAAAAATCTCGTCCTTATGGTCAGTACCAGCCACTTGTATGTATAACACATCATTAATTTTGGGAAACAAATGATCCACCATCCTTGTCCATTAAAAGCTCTAATTAAGGTATATAATACCACGACTTTATGCCTATATTAAGCATTATATTTGTTTGAACTATGACTAAAGCACAAAAAACCTCCTTCATGAAGGAGGTTTAAAGTGACTATTGATTCATTTTCATGTAATCAACTACGCATTACTTGCAGTAACCTGAGGTTCATCTGAATCTTTAACCTCTTCAATCGTTTCTTCCATCCCCGTATTGGCGTTAATGTATATCCGGTAAACGGAACCATTGATTTTACCACCAAATTCATAACAGAGAACTTCATTCGAAAGTTCATTTTCAATTAAGGCTTTACGGTGGTAAGTTTCACGAAACTCAGGATTCAATTTTGCTCGTGCTGCATTCAAATTCAATTTCGCTTGCGGAATGCGGCGGAGATGACTATGCTCATACACATAATCACTGGATTGAAAACCGATCACTTGTCCGTTATCAAGGCCTGATCTGACTGTGATTTTTTCTGGATAGATAATCACATCCCCTTGTTGGCTCGCAAATGTAATGTTAGCTAAATTCCCGCTTTCATCATACGCAACTGGCTTCATGTCTTTGTAACCTTTTTGTTCAAGATATTCACTAGCATAGCGAATCGCTTCATTACGTGTTGCTTTTTTAGGACCTACTGCCCTCATGTCATGATAAGAAATAAGCTTGCCGCCTTTTTTCGTAAAATCCATGCTGGCCACGGGCTGCTTCTTATTTAGCAGGGTAGCTGTATAAGATGCCCATTCCGTTCCTTTACCGTTTTCGTTCACCCGGATCTGACTTTCCGGTTTTCCTGTAAATTCAGCAGCATTTCGTTTAATTTGTTCTGCATTTACTGGCGGGAGACTCAATTTTTTCACAGAGCGTTTATCATAGATGCTGGCTACAGACGGTCCCCAATCCAGCTCCTTATAGTTTTCCACCTTTTTGTCCACGGTTTTAAAGCCATCAATAATGGTGTTGTCCTTCGGTCCAGTTTGAGAACCTGCCGCCATATCGACATCCATCCAGCGCAAATTTTTGCTAAGGACTTTTTGCTGCACTTCGTGCATGTTTTTCGAAATTTCTTTGGAATTGTTATACAACGTTTTCAGGTTCGAAATTTCTTTCTCGTTTAAAGGCTCGTGATCCAGATCACGAACAGCGGTCTGATACGAAAACGCGGATAGATGTGACAGCAAATCCTTGGCATGATTAAAAGGCATTACATTGAGGGGCAACTGATTAACCTCATTTTGAGCCTCACTTGTAATCCTCCACACGTTCATCAAACATTTGCGGTGCATCGCGTGTGAAGTATTATGGACAGCAACCGCGTTACCGAGTTGAGAATGCAGCTGATCCATATGAAACGACAAATCGTGAAACGCACGCTGGTATTGATTTTCCGCTTTTATCGACATGCTATTTGCCTGAAGAGACACCTCTTTTCTCATCTGGCTTTGCTGATAACCCCACACAAATGCTCCTATCATCATCAGGGTAACCACCGGGAACAATACGGAACTAAGTCGCTTATACATATTGGGAGTCTCCTTTCTTCAAGTACACTACCGATAGTGTGACAAGAAGAAAGCTCTATTATGCATGGTTTTCCATGACTTCAACAATAAACTCACAGTTATCGCAAATACAGCGTTTAAAGCCGGTCTGAATCTGTCCTTGCTCTATGCGTCCTCTCAGCACAAAGCGTTCTCCGCATCTTTTACAATGAATTCTAACTTTTATACGCAAAAAAAGACACCTCTTTCTCTAACACGTTTGTCAGATCAGTGTGTCCCATTTTGTTACATGTTAACCTTTTCTTCCCGTTTTAACAAACGAAAAGGAGAACGGTTATTAGCTCGACTGATCTTCGCCATTCCTCCATACCATAGAAAGGCCATAAGTGGAATGATAAACCAGATCCAGTCATGCGAAAATTCCGTTAAAATCAAATCATATACTCCGTGCCAGAACCATGGAAGCACCAATGACAGCAGCAACATGTATTTGCTCCTCAAGCCTTCTGAAAACTTGGCCTTCCCCATGTAGTAGCCCATCATTACGCCAAACATCGCATGACCGGATACCGGTAGCAGTGATCTCATCAGCATCATGCTAACTGAGGCATGGCCCGCCCAGGCATATAACAGATTTTCAACTGTTGCAAATCCGAGTGAGACTGCGGCCGCATACAAAATACCATCATAAGGCTCGTCGAACTCGGTATGATTATAGATGATGTGATACAACAGAAACCATTTAAAAAACTCTTCCACTCCGGCTGAAATGCCGAACGCCTGGATTAACGTGTGATCCCCTAGCCATAGCAGCAGCCCGCGTTGAAAAATCATGACAGGAAGAACCACCAAAAAGCCGAGCAAAAACACTTTAATAACCATGTGTAGTGGCTCCGAATCATATCTGTCCTTCAAGTAAAAATACATCAATAAGGCGAGACCCGGCGCTGTGGCTGCCGCTAAAACTGAAAACAGAAGCACCGATCATCCCTCCATAAAAATGAGTCGGCTCTGCTTTCAGCGCAGAGCCGACAAATTCACTTCGATATCACTTTCGATAAGACGAATCAAGAACGGCTGTCAAAATGAGTGCAGATGACAGAAACTGCCTGTTCAGGAATGACCAGTTTGCCGTACTCTTCCAACATAGCTGGTGTAACGGATGAGCCTTCTCCAAATTCAGCAAGAACCGCGATTAAAGCCGCAAGCTTGGACTCCTCTACTTCTTCTGGTTCCAAATGCAGAATCCATTTTCCTCTATAATGATACAGCTTACCTGCTTCCGTAGTGTTGCTACGAAGCATATGAGCCGCTTCTATGAGTACTTCGAAATCGCTAAACGCATAAACGATGGAATCACTATGCTCCAACGTGACTTCCATTTCGTAGACTTCCTCTGGAAGCTCCTCATCGGGACCCGAACCATACTGTTGATGGTCGTATTTACCCCGAGTGACGATAACAACCATTCCTTGAGCAGGAAGCGCAAAGACTTCGACAGCTAACGGTCCCGTGGCGTCGAAGCCCAGCTCGCTGTATGCCTGATCCATCATTTCGGTAAACAGCTCATGAACTCTAGGAATTTCTTGCCACATATCGTCTTTTTGAATACCGCGTTCGCTCAAATCGTCAAAGGTAAGGAAAATCCGTATCTTGTCCTGACTTAATCTTTCTATTTTCATACTGGACCCTCCTCCTGGCAGCCGAGTGTTATTAACAGATTATGATGCAATTATGATGCCTGTGATGAAAATGGTTCTATGTAATCATGTTATCATTTTATAATCGTAAATGCACGCAATAAAAAGATAAAAAAAAGAATCATTTGAACGGCTTTTACAAAAAAGCCGCAAAATGATTCGGAATAAAGGTTTCTGGGTTACAATCCCGGTACGGCTGTATGAGTTTCTTTCAAAATTTGCTCGACCTCACGTTTAACATCGGGACTTGTGCTGATGAAGTCTTTAATCAACTTCATATTCTCTTCTTTGTTCTTGGCAGTATGGGCGTTATAAGCGGTTTTATCTGTTTGTGAATGATGGTCTTGATCCTTATGGGTGTCTTCTTTATTGAGCTTAATCTCGCCCATCCCGGGGAATGCCGCGTCCATCATTTTAGTACGGGCTTGCTGCACTAAATTGCCGCCTTTTTTTCCACCTATGTCCATAGATAAGCCCAACATGTTGCGGTTACGGGAGATCATAGAGCTTGCGACAGCGCCCAAAACGATTCCCAGGAAAAATGAAGATGTTTTCACAATTAGAACCTCCCTTTGTGGTAGAATCAAGCATAGTGTTCGTCAGTAGTGACAAACTCATACGGTATAAAATACAGGAAGGTGAGATGAAATAATGGGTACAAAAACAGCAGCCATTTTGTTCACCGCATGTCTGCTGCTTAGTGCTTGCACTGCAACCAAGCCTGAATCTGCGGCAACAAGCAACCAGCAGGATTCGGTAGCATCTGACTCAAGTAACAGCGCCAAAGATCAGAGCAACGTCTCTTCCCCAAAAAGCAGCAGTAAGCAAGCAGGCAGTGATGATCACAACTCAGCGGATAAAACCAATGCACAAAATGATAAAACCAGCGAAACCAACGAAACAGGAGCTGCGACATCTGCAACTACCAATAACAAAATGTATCACTTGGACAAAGCTTACAATGTAATCCCTAACCAACAAGGTACCGAAAAAAAAGTCGTGTTATTGACCTTTGATGATGGTCCTAAGGAAGCAGCCATGATTAACAAAATCATAGATGTATTGGATAAACACAAAGCGAAAGCGATTTTCTTCGTAAACGGTTACCGTGTAAAAAAGCATCCTGAGTTGCTCAAACTTATCCATGACCGTGGACAGCCCATCGGCAACCATAGCTGGGATCACATCGTACTGAAGAATAAATCTGAGCCCGAGGTCAAAAAACAGATTGAAACGGTACAAAAAGCTGTTAAGGATATTACAGGCCAAGCCCCCGTCTTCTTCCGCCCCCCTCATGGTGCAGGCGGGGACGTAGGTCGCAAGGTCGCTAAGGAAAACGGTCTCCTATACATGACATGGTCCGTCGGTTCTCTGGACTGGACAATGAAAAAAAATCAGCCTAATAAAACGGAGGCACTTCTTAAAAACGTAACAGAACAACTTCATCCAGGCAGCAATATTTTGATGCATGAACTGCCATGGACAGCTGAGGCGCTGGACGGTCTATTGACGCGCCTTGAGCAAAAGGGTTACCAATTTGTCGATCCTCAAGGCATTGAGGTTCCTGCCAGCTAATAGACCTTGCGTATACTACGGATTAACTATAGATAATGCAATAAAGGCCTCCATTCTCCGTTATTCATGCGGAGATGGAGGCCTTTTCACCGTATCATTACGCGCCTTGACCTAAGCACAGACAAAACTTTATATTACCAAAGCATTTCACTGATGGGTGGTGCACCCTTGACGCCCCACCACAGTAACGCTGCAGTAATCAGCACAAAAAGAGTGCTCAAAAAGTTTAAAAACCACTTGCTTACCCGAATACGGCGGGACGGAAACATTTCTGCCCGCGTTCGGTACTCGCTGGCAGGAGTGTCACCCTCCATCGTCACAGCAACTTCTGGTGCAGCGGCAACGTGAGCCAATTCTGGCACGGGCCGTGAAGCACGGGAGCGAACTGGTTTAGATTTTGACCTGTCCTCTTCCTTGCCTTTGCGACCATTTCGACGGCTACCATAGGTCTGCACTCTGCTAAGTTCCTGATTCATTCTTCATACCTCCGAAAACGTAACGCTAAACCAGATATAAGGTCAATTACAAAATGACAAATGATCGGTGCCCACAGACTACCGGTCTGCACATATATGTAGCCCAATCCATAACTGCTAAGAAAAACCCAGCCAGTGGGAATCCAATGCCGTAAATATCGGATATGAATCACCGCAAATAAAATACTTGTCCAATAAGGACCAAAGCTGTACTGAATCGCACCTCTGAACAAGAGTTCCTCACAGATAGAAACGATAGCTGCTATACAAATAATATGCCAAACCGGACGATTTTGAAACAGCATTTGGTTAATACCACCGTCATCCATAGCATCCTCAGGCATAATCCGGGATAGCAGCAGATCCACAAGTAACATAGCGGCGGCCAATCCCAATCCCCACCATAAGACGTGCAGAGTGTTCGGCAATGCAAATAGTTCTAACAAATTTCTTTTCTGAAAAAATATCCAGATTGCGCCAATCAGCAGGGTCAGCCCCTGAGTTAGATACAAATTGTAAAGCAGCAAGCGGTCGTTCAATTCATGAATTTGCGCTCTTTTCCATTTCACTTTAAGCTTTTTCATAGTTAGTTAGTCCTCTGCATAGTCTTCTTTAGCATCATAGCCAAAAAGTCGGTCGGATTCAAGAAGACTTAAATCTTAATTTTCCGCATTCTGTAGCTATATATCTAGCCGGCTATCCTCACATGTCGCATGTCCTATTGACATGCCCATGTAAGCCATGATACATTATGAAAAAATTATTAGCGACAACAACAATGATGGAGAAAAGGTATTGATTTCGTCCTCAGAGAACCGGTGCTTGGGTGGAAGCCGGTGGCGAAGTAACTACTTTCAGCGCTCCTGAGTTATTGCACCGAGGTCTGGGGAATATTTCCCGGCATTAGATGCAATCGGCAGAAAACCGTTATCCTTTCGGTCATTTAATGACCGCTTAAGGCAGTCCATTGCGAAATGGCTGCGAATTAGGGTGGTACCACGATAACTCTCGTCCCTTACTATGGAGATAGTATGTGATTCGGGGGTTTTTTTGATGCCCGAAAACCGCAGAGCGTCTCCGCACAAGACTTTTGGTCGTTAGTTTGGTGCATAATGCTATTCCATTCCTTTTCTGCGTCAATGCGTTATCACACTAGTATTTCACACCGCTCTCCTGTACTTTTAGAAGCATTTCAAGTTTTTTCATGTTCTTTATGGAATGTATTTCAGTTTGAAGTACATCCTGTCCATAAAAGAAGTTAACTTTGAGGAGGAAACCAAATGTTTAAAGTGTTAGTATCCGATCCAATCAGTGACCTGGGCATCCAGCAACTGATGGATGCAGACGATGTTACGGTGGACAAGAACACAGGTCTCAGCGAGGATGAATTAGTTCAAATTATTGGTGACTATGACGCATTACTCGTTCGAAGCCAAACTCGGGTGACCGAACGCATCATGACGGCAGGTAAGAACCTCAAGGTTGTAGGGCGAGCTGGGGTCGGAGTGGATAACATCGACCTCGAAGCAGCAACACAACGTGGGATTATCGTTATTAACGCCCCTGACGGCAACACAATTACGACATGTGAGCACACTTTTGCGATGATGATGGCTCTTGCACGTCATATTCCACAGGCATATGCCAAAACCATTGGCGGTACATGGGATCGTAAAACATTCCTCGGTGTCGAACTGCGTAACAAAACACTTGGAGTCCTCGGCATGGGACGTATTGGCAGTGAGGTGGCTAAACGTGCCAAAGCATTTGGCATGAGCATCCTCGGCTATGATCCATTTCTAACGGAAGAACGCGCTGAGAAGCTGGGCATTAAGCTGGCGAGCGTGGATGAAATTATTCGCAACGCAGATTTTATGACCGTACACACACCATTAACACCGGAAACGAAACATATGATTGCTCGTCCACAGTTTGAAGTGATGAAAAAAGGAATGCGCATCATCAACTGTGCCCGGGGCGGAGTTATCGATGAAATGGCTCTTGTTGAAGCCATTGATGAAGGTATCGTTGCCGGTGCAGCTTTTGACGTATTCGAGTCAGAGCCGCCAGCACAGGATCATCCATTCCTGAGCCATCCGAAAATTATCGTTACACCACATCTGGGTGCCTCGACTGTCGAAGCTCAGGAGAATGTAGCTATCGACGTATCCGAGCAAGTGCTGCATATTTTGCGTGATGAGCCTTTTAAAAATGCGGTCAACATGCCTCCAGTACCATCCAACGTCATGACGCAATTGCAGCCATATTTCTCACTTGGAGAGAAGCTGGGCAGCTTTGCCGCTCAGATCACGAATCAGGCTGTACGTGAAATTCAGATAGATTACGCTGGCGATTTGTCCTCTGTGGATACACAGCCGCTGACACGCTATATTTTGAAAGGTGTGCTTAGCCGTCATCTGGGCAGCGATGTGAACATTGTAAACTCTGTACATCTGGCCAAAACACGTGACGTCCATCTTGTCGTATCTCAGGCGCCCGCCACCAAGGGTTTTACCAACCTGATTACCGTTACACTCAAAACGCAGAGCGGCGAAGAGCAACGTGTATCTGGCACCCTGCTGGCAGGCTATGGCGAACGTATTGTTCGGTTGAACCAGTTCCCAGTAGATGTAGCACCGGAAGCTCATTTCCTGCTCATCTCCCACAATGATAAACCAGGCATTATCGGTCGTGTCGGCACCTTGCTTGGGGAGAATGGCGTCAATATCGCTTCCATGCAAGTAGGGCGTAAAATTGTCGGCGGAGAAGCTATCATGATCCTGACCGTCGATAAAGCCGTGCCGAAAGACGTACTGATTCAACTCGTTGGTTTACCAGAACTAAATACTGCCCAAGAAGTAGTCCTAGATTAGTTCCAGACCCTATTGAGAAGTCCATGATTTTATAATAAAGAGAGGCGCCTGGCTATCCAGGCGTCTTTTTCTTATAACGTTATCTATCATGTGAGTAATCATCTTAAAAGAGGATGTTCCACGTTGAACAAGATAAATGTTGATTTTTCAACAAAAAGCACCCTCTTCCGAGGATGCCTGGAACCGAGGTATATCAGCTAGGGCTTATAAGCCAGTTACAGACCCAACTTAGTTTTGCTGGAGATGGGCAGCAAAATAGTAAATTCCGTCCCTTCCCCCAATACGCTGGCAGCAGAGACAGAGCCTCCATGAGCCTCTACAATATTCTTGACAATAGCAAGCCCCAAACCAGTCCCTTTATCCTCACCACGTACTCTGGCTTTATCTGCCTTGTAAAAGCGGTCGAAAATATAAGGTAGATCCTCGCTGGCAATGCCTACACCTTCATCCTTAATCCGAATGCGGATTAACTCATGCCGTTCTCCCAAAATTCGATCCGCCGCAATAGTAACCTTTTTCCCGCCGGGTGTATGCCTGAATGCATTATCCAGCAAATTGGTCAATACCTGCTCCAGTCGGTCTTCATCTGCCTCAGCCAGCAGCAAACGTTGGCCATGCTCATGGTAATCGAGTGTCAGTCCCTGTTCCTTTGATCGTACCGTAAATTTACGGTGAA
The DNA here is from genome assembly GCF_038592965.1 of Paenibacillus sp. FSL L8-0158. Lineage (GTDB taxonomy): Bacteria > Bacillota > Bacilli > Paenibacillales > Paenibacillaceae > Paenibacillus > Paenibacillus polymyxa_D. The sequence continues at coordinate 3,451,504 of NZ_CP151949.1, forward strand.
CACGCTCGATCAACTCATTCACATCCACTTCCTGTCGGTGCATGTCTGTATGACCAGCCTCCATTCGGGCCAGATCAAGCAGATCCTTGACTAACCTTCCCATGCGTAATGACTCATCATGGATGACCTGTACCAGCTCCTCGGATTCTTCAGGTGAACCCGCCATACCATCCAGCAACGCCTCACTGTAGCCCTGCATCATAGATAAAGGTGTACGGATTTCATGAGATACGTTGGCCACAAAATCGCTCCGCATCTTCTCTAGCTTCACTTCTTCCGTAATATCTCTAAGCACAGCTACTGCACCGCGGATTGCATTATCCGTATACAGAGGCGCCATCTGCACCGACCAGGAGCCCTTCTTGACATGGATATAATCTCCGACATCCTCTCCCCTGTCCATAACGGTATGGAACAGAGACTGCAAAGGCTCAGGTACAGAAGCTCCAAACTCCTCCAGATCACGCTCCTGCCACTCCAGCTTTTTCCAGATATCCAGCAAACTTTGTGCCGGCGGATTCGTCAAGATGATTTGTCCGCTTCTGTCGAAGGTGATTACTGCATCAGACATGCTTCGCAGTACGCTGGATAAATGGTTTTTCTCCTCATTCAGACTGCGGATCGTTGCTTCCAGTTCCGTAGACATATGATTAAAAGTTTTCGCCAGTTCTCCAATTTCATCACTGGTCACCAGCGAAAGCCGAGTATCATACCTTCCCTCACGAATGGCATTCGCCGCCTGAATCAACAGCTGCATAGGCTGTGTGATTTTAGTAAAAAGAAATAGGGCAAAAAAGGTCGTCAATAAAAATCCGACAATACATGTATAGGTGAACAAATGCTTGATTTCCGTCGATTCATACGCCGCAAAATTTCTGTTGATGTACGGCAATAAAAAAAGCCCTAAAAAAATAAGCACAGAGCCTACAAGGCAAATGATGGTGATCCACAGCTTGCCTACCAGCGATCTCCAGAAGTTCACGTTATTTTGGAACCTCCAGCTTATAACCTACGCCCCACACGGTCGTAATCATAGCCGCTGCCTCTGGCGATACCTTATTCAACTTTTCACGAAGTCGTTTCACATGCGTATCCACAGTGCGCAGATCACCAAAAAATTCGTAATTCCAAACGTCTTTCAGCAGTTCTTCGCGTGAGAAGACTTTATCTGGTGACACCGCCAAATAATGCAACAGCTCGTACTCTTTAGGCGTGAGACTGATTTCAATCCCACCCGCAGTTACCCGGTGCGCATCATGCTCAATGATAAGATTCGGAAAAACAATACTATTGCTTGGTACCGCTTCTTTTGTTAAAAAGGCAGTTTCCGACGAGCGGCGTAAAATCGCCTTCACCCGGTAGATGACTTCTCGCGGGCTAAAGGGCTTAACCACATAATCGTCAGCTCCGACTTCAAAGCCTTGTACACGGTTCACTTCCTCACCTTTGGCAGTCAGCATAATCACAGGTGTAGCTTTGGTCTGACGCAGCCGTGTACACACCTCAATCCCATCCATCCCTGGAAGCATCACATCGAGCAAAATAATGCTGTAATCGCTTGCAGTCGCTTTTTGGAGGGCAATCTCGCCATCCTCAGCTTCATCAATTGCATATCCTTCTTTTTCCAGATACATCCGCAGAAGGCGTCGAATGCGTTCTTCATCATCTACAATTAATATGCGGTTGCTTTGTTCTGACATATTCCCAGCCCCTTCGCTAAAAAAAGCATTCTCTCTATTTTACTATTTTCCCGTGCTTGGTCAAACTTTACTCTCAACCAACAGTCTCTTTACACCAAAAAGGCCGGGGTTATGACCCCCGTCCTGTCCGTTTCTTTTTCGTGTTGTCTGATTTGGCAAGTTGAATGAGACGGTTGATTTCGTCCTTGGTTAGGGGTCTGGTCAGACCGCGCTTCAAGTTTTGTAGCAAAAGATCTCCGAAGGCTATCCGCTTGAGTCTGATGACTGGGTGTGAAATGGCCTCAAACATCCGTCTTACCTGGCGATTTCTGCCTTCATAAATGGTAATCTGGATCACAGACTCCTTACCATTCGGATCTACGTCTTTATATTCTACCTCGGCTGGTGCAGTAATGCCATCTTCCAGCACGATTCCTTTTTTCAGCTTGTCCAGCTCAGTACCATGCGGAACGCCTTTGACTGTTGCCACATATGTCTTAGGCACATGATGCTTGGGATGGGTGAGCAGATTGGCGAACTCGCCATCGTTGGTAAGCAACAGCAGTCCTTCGGTGTCGTAATCGAGACGTCCCACCGGATATACGCGTTCCTTAACGCCTTTCAGATAGTCTGACACGATTTTACGACCTTCCGGATCGGAAGCACTCGTAATGACCCCTTTAGGTTTGTTCATCATCAAATAGATTTTTTTCTCGGTTTTGATCGGGCGTCCCTTTACCGTAATCATATCTTGATCAGGGTCTGCCTTCGTTCCCAGTTCAGTTACGACAACCCCGTTCACTTCCACGCTACCCGCCTGAATAAGCTCCTCACATTTACGTCTGGAAGCTACGCCAGCTTGGGCCAATATTTTCTGCAATCTTTCCATGTTCGCTAATTCACCTCATGCTAATGATACCCATCCATGAGCAAAATCACAACCCCCGTTCAAAAAACGATGCAGAAATTAAAATACAAGCAGGCAAATCGCAATGGCTGCCACAAAACCAACCACATCTGAAAATAGTCCTACCTTCAAAGCATACCGTCCATTGCGGATACCTACCGCACCAAAATATACAGTTAGCACATATAGCGTCGTGTCTGTGCTGCCTTGAATCGTTGAAGCGATCCGACCGATCATGGAATCCGGGCCATAGGTGCGAATTAGATCCGTCGTAAACGCAAGTGAACCAGTGCCCGTCAATGGACGAAGCAAGCCTAAAGGCAATACCTCGCCCGGTACACCCCAGTGTTTAATCCAAGGGGTAACCCAAGAGATCAAATAGTCCAAGGCGCCGGATGCTCGAAAAATGCTAATCGCCACCATCATGCCTACGAGATGAGGAATAATGCTGATGGCGGTAGAAAATCCGTCTTTGGCTCCATCCACAAAAGAATCGTAGACAGGGACCTTTTTAGCATATGCATATAAAGGAATAAAAGCGAGAATAACCGGAATGGCCCAAGTCGATACGAGGTTTATAAAATTAAGCATGCCTCCCTCATCCTTTCCAAGTGGTGTCCCTGCCCTTGGCAGCCGAGATTCCCGTTCGCGGAACGGCAGGTAAAGATGCGGGCAACGTAGTTGAAGAGGCAGCAGACGTTGGTGCTGGTGGGGCGAGTGGCGCCAAGGATGACTGGGATGGCGGAATCGCTGGAGGACGGCGGCGCAATTCTCGACTACGGTACCAACGATCCGCCGCAATTGCAGCAAAGGTGGCTATTGCGGTCGCTACCAGTGTCGTACCGACGATTTCTGCCGGATGTGCAGAATGAAAATTTAGCCGTATCGCGATCAACGTTGTAGGAATAAGCGTAATACTGGCTGTATTCAGGGCGAGTAGCGTACACATGGCTGGTGTGGCGGTTTGCTTATCTGGATTGAGCGTCTGCAGCTCCTGCATCGCCTTGATTCCCATCGGGGTGGCTGCATTCCCCAGGCCCAGCAGATTGGCGCTCATATTGGACAAAATGTAACCCATAGCGGGATGATTACGCGGAACATCAGGGAAGAGAAAGGCAACCAAAGGAGAAAGAAGCTTGGATATTTTCTGTAAGAGCCCGCCATCTTCAGCCAGCCGCATCATGCCCATCCAGAACACCAGCACACTTATCAGTCCAAAGCACACTGTAACCCCCGTAGTTGCCCCGTCAAAAGCCGCTTTCGTCACCACCTCAATATTTCCCTGCGCGGCAGCAAATACAAATCCAATACAAATCAAAGCCACCCATATGAGATGAATCATGGCTGATTCCTCCTTTTCCCAATGATGTGACACGTACAGCTCTATTTCCTGGTTGCCCTATGCTCCAAACAAATTTTTAAGGATTTCGTTCCATCTGCTCGTCCAACCTCGTTGCTGAGTATTGTTTGCACGATCTTGTGCAGTTGGAGCCTCTTGCTGTGGCTGTACGGTATTTTGAGCAGGCAGCTTACTACCTTTTGCATACACAGGAACAGAACCGATAAGTTTACCTTCCAATAGGAATTCAACCCGTCCTCGTAAGCCAAAAGATACGTCCGCTCTGTCTGCAGAAGCGGAATTTTTATACAACACCAGTCTTTTGTGCAACTGGGTCTTCTCGCCATCATGTAAAGGATAGGCAAAGCTTGTACCTGTTAATAGTGGGTAACCATCGATAGGTTGCTGCTTGTCCGTAATCGGAATGAGCGGATAATATCGGAATCCGTAATCAAGCATACGGGCATGATCGTTCCAATCGTCCCCGTCATTCAAGGTGACAGCAGCGAGCTGGCGACCGTCCCGTGTGGCCGAACTGACCAGACAGCGAAACGCTTTTTTGGTAAAGCCTGTTTTCACCCCGTCAGCTCCGTCATACAGCCGCAACATTTTGTTTTTATTGTGCCATGAGTAGTCCCAAGAGTCGTTGGGATTCGGTGCTTTTTTCAGTTCTGTTTTTACGATACGGGCAAAAGTTGGATTATGCAGCGCATAAGCAGTAAGCCGGGCCATATCATTGGCTGAGGAATAATGTCCCTCGGCATCCAGCCCGTGCGGATTAGCAAAATGTGTATGGCTTAGCCCAAGCTGAACCGCCTTGTCATTCATCAAATGAACAAATCCCTCTTCAGTCCCCCCCACATGCTCAGCAATGGCAGAAGCGGCATCATTACCAGAACGGAGCATTAAGCCGTACAGCATATTTTCCAATGACATTTGTTCACCCATTTGCAGAAAAAGCGAGGACCCTTCTTTGGCATACGCGGTTGGGCTCACCTTTACTCGGTCCTGCAAGCGTCCATGTTCAATGGCCACGATCGCTGTCATAATTTTGGTCAGGCTGGCAATACGTAGCTCCCGGTCACCTTCGGTAGAATAAATGATTCTTCCTGATGTGACATCAATTAAAGAAGCAGCCTGTGCATGGGTTCCTAATGCGGGCGGCGCTGCTTCTGTTTTTATCGCTCCCCGAACGGGCTGCGGACTTAGCAACGTAAGCGGCAATGACAAAATAAGCAGAAGTACCAGCGGCAAAACAAATGCGCGTGCCTTATTCAAAAAATGGCTGTGGTCCGCGTGAATGTGTTGCTTTTTTTTAAACATTTGGATTCCTCCGGTTTTGAGCAAGTCTTGTACCATTCTATGTCCAAGCTGTTCAAAGTATGTCCACCTTTATAACAGAAAATTCCTTTACAGGACTAGCCATTAGCTGCTCCTTTTTCGCTTTCTTTCTACACAAACCAAGCAACATGCCCTTCTGAGCACATATATATTAGTTACTAAACGTTAAATATGGATCGAGGGGTTATAACATGCAGCGACTACAGTTTGAAATGATTTTAAGATCGCGGATTGTAGAGTCCGCAGAAGCATTACATCGAAGCAGTGTATCCTTTGCCACTTTTGCTACCGCACGTTGCAACCCGCAATTTTGGAATTTAACGGAAAAAGGTGGCTTTCAGATCAAAGCAGGTGTCACACCGGCCCAAGGCATCAGAGATATCTTTTTAAACGGTCATCAATACGCTTTTGAATGTGCAACAGCTATGGTTATTGTGCTGTACAATGGAGTGCTGAAATCCATTCTGGAAAGTGAGTTTAATCGGATTTTTGCTGACATGCTGCTGTATGACTGGCACTATGACAGCGACCTTAGGCTCATACAGCAGCAAGGAAGTCATAAAGCGGCTCCTGGCGATATTCTGTATTTCAACAATCCGGATGTGTCATCTGAAACATTGGAATGGAAAGGAGAAAATGTCGTTAAGCTGAAGGAAGACTTGTTTTACGGCCATGGGATTGGTATCTTGCCGGCGAAAGGTATTATCGATTCCCTGAATCAACATCGTCGGCCTGATGCCACGGTATCTGCTTATTTGACGAATGAAGTGATCTATCCGGACTTCATCTACCTATCGCAGTTTGCTGCCGAAGGAAATCGAAAAAATGAATTCTCCTCGCTGCATACTTTGTATCAACTGGAATACTGTCACCAAATACATGCTGTCATTGGGGGAAGACAGTATATTCGGGGATAGGTCCAAGTACAAGCAGAAAAGAAGGTATTCCTTAGCCTATACTCGGCTTTGGGATACCTTCCTGAGAGAACGCTTTTAATTTCAATAACTTTTACAAGTAAGCCGGGCCAGAATTACTGTGATCCGTAGCAACATCTACAGGTACCTGTGGGGGTGGAGTCTGCAAGTTGCCGCCTGAATTCCGGAAGATAGACTGAACCTTATCAATCAGGTATGGCGTGGAGTCAATGAGCTTCTCAATCAGATGCGTTTGATTGTCCAATGGAACGATTTGTGCCCCCTGTTTGCCAACAACCAGAAAAGCAATGGGATGAATAGATACACCACCACCGCTACCGCCTCCAAAAGGATGCCCTTCCTTCCCGCTATGATTACCCGACGCCGAGGAAGTATGAAGTGCCTCTTCGTCTACGTTAAAATCACTTCCCCCGGCAGCGAAACCAAATCCCACCTTACTGATTGGCAAAATAACAGAACCATCGGGTGTTTCCACTGCGTCTCCTACAATCGTATTCACGTCTACCATGGCTTTGATGTTTTCCATTGCGGTTTGCATGAGCCCTTGAATCGGGTGATCTGACATGATTTATTCCTCCTCTGCTTATCTCAAGCGTAGACTGCCTTTTCTTTCGCTATTGTGCGCAGGGGTTCAAGGAAATATGTATGTCTTTCGATTCGGTTATGCCTAATTCTGGAGGATACTGAATCTCAAAGCTCAGAAAGGATTGAGTCTCACCTCTCTCCACTGTTTATCATTCATTGTTAGCTTGATGATCCGCATTTTTTTTGAAAAAAACCCGTTTCCATGCCTCCGGTCCACCCGGAACGCGCCATATGCGGTAAGATAAGATGAGCATGGAGAACATTAAATAGCCGAGCGATACGTTTGCTTCACAGTTCAAAGTGGTGGTAAAACGCAAGCGATCCACCCAATAGGGCACAACATACAGCTTAGGGGTACAATCCATGCGTACAAAGCTTGAAGCATAACCGATCAAGGTTGTTTTTAATCCCCACAAAATACCAGTTGAGGTAGCTGTATATGCCGCGTCAGCAAGACTAATGTTGGTAGACCATTCCATTTTGGACATCGTCACATGTGCCAATGTATGTCGCAACCATCTATTAAAGGATTTCGTTCCCTTGAGCAAAACCCGTATATCATGTATAAATTGCTTGATTTTTTCTGTATCAATATTACCGCTATCCACGGAAGCATCCGTTTTATGTATGTTTTTGTTGCGATCAAGCCGATAGAGAAGCCCTTTTTTCAACCCTGTTATGAGAATGGCCGGCACATCGTAATTCATTTTTATCATCCCGTATAGAAATCTGATCTCTAGATGCGCCCGATCATCATTGTCATGTTTGGCAATATCCAGCTTCAATCGAATACGAGAGAGCAGAACTGCCAGTACAAGTAATATAACGACGATGATGGCGATACTGATCCATTTCCACACTGGCGTGTCCTCCCTACCTTTTGCTTTAGAATATCATGGCAAAAATAGTATGACCGTTCGCCGGAAAATCATGCATCTTAAAATACCAACAGCCAGCCCCCAACTATATGAGGACTGGCTGTCTGTTTGAACTTTTACATAAGTGAGCCGGAAGATCCGGAGCAACTTTATTGGGAATCAAGATCCAGATCGTTGGCCGCAGGCTGGCTGCTCTCCAAACGCTCGAACAATAATTGAGTCTCTTCCTCCAAATTGTCCGAATTCTCGAATAGCTCCGGTTGCGGTAAATCTGCCAGAGAGCCCAGACCGAAATAATCCAAAAATGATTTCGTCGTTCCGTACAATATCGGCCGTCCGATGGCTTCCGCTCGACCTTTCTCTTCAATGAGCTCCTTGTTGACCAGTGTATGTATGGCCCGCTCGGATTTAACACCCCGAATCTCTTCGATTTCAACTCTTGTAATGGGCTGGCGGTAGGCCACAATGGCCAGCGTCTCCAAAGCAGCTTGAGACAGTGAGGCACGTGCCGGAGAGTATGCGAGCTTTTCAAAGTAAGGTGCATGTTCGGATAAAGTTGCAAGCTGATAATGACCGGCAATACGGACAAGTTGCAGGCCTCTACCCCCCTGCTCCATGTCCTGCTTCATATCTTCCAGGCACTGTTCAACCAGCTCTTGCTGCTGCTCTACAATGTCGGCGATCTGCTTGGTGGACAACCCTTCCTCTCCTGCTAGAAACAGCAGTCCCTCAATAATTGATTTCAGCTTCAGATAATCCATTAACCCGTAAATCCCCTCTCCACTCCATTACAATATCATCGAAAAGCTTCTCCTGATAACAGAAAATTTGTTTCATTTTCATCAGTTCAAGGATAGCCAGAAAGGTCACAACCACTTCATGCCGATACATATCCTCATGCATCAGCTTGGAGAACAGCAACCGTCCTCCATTCCCCACCATCTCTAAAGCCCCGATAACTTGCCGGATACGATCCTTGACTGAAATTTCGTCCCGATGAACACGGGTTACCGTCGTACGTCGTTCTGCTTTGCGCAAAGCACGCTGAAAGGCTGCGACCAAATCGCTTGCGTGCAGCCCATGCACCGGATTTACGGGTTCAGTGGGCAGAAATGCACTCAGATCTTCTGGCTCTTTGCCATAAATTAGACTCCGCTCCCACTCACGTTCACTTAGATGGCGAGCAATCCCTTTATATTTACGATACTCCACCAGCTTGCGGACCAGTTCCTCACGTGGATCATAATCCTCTTCCTCATAAAAATCCAAATCGTCATATTCCATCACAGGTGGCTTGGGAAGCAACAATTTACTCTTAATGGATAAGAGTGTCGCCGCCATCACCAGAAACTCGCTCGTAATGTCCAGTTCCAGCTCCTGCATACTGTGCAAAAAAGCCATATACTGATCAGTAATATCGCTAATCGGGATATCCTGAATGTCGATCTCGGCTTTATCAATCAGATGCAACAGTAGATCCAGCGGACCCTCGAATGTTTCCAGCTTGTAGTTTACGACTGTCAATGTGCTTCCCCCTGCCTTACTCCAATCATCATTCAACAATACCTTTCCCTATAGCACTTATGCTTTACGTTATCAATCCCTCTTTCTGTAGTATATACGTCATCGCCTTGCTTAACAATCCAATCCCTTTTTTCCCCTTGCAGTTTATACCGTTCTATTCAGCTATTCCTATCATTAAAATTGCTTGCCGAGATTGGCCATTTCAATCGCAGCCAGTGCAGAATCCCAACCTTTATTACCAGCCTTCGTACCTGCTCGTTCAATAGCCTGTTCAATGTTTTCTGTAGTCACTACCCCAAAAATAACGGGTACTCCCGTTTTCAGGCTGCTCGCTGCCACACCCTTGGCCACTTCATTGCAGACGATATCATAATGTGAAGTAGAACCACGGATGACCGTACCCAGCGTAATTACGGCATCATATTTGCCGCTTGCAGCCATTTTTTGTGCAATCAGTGAAATTTCAAATGCACCCGGAACCCAGGCTACATCAATTTCATCTTCCTGTGCACCATGTCGTTGAAGTGCGTCAATTGCACCGCTTAACAGCTTGCTCGTAATAAACTCATTAAATCTGCCCACCACAATACCATATTTTAAACCGTTCGATACAAGATTACCTTCTAGAAAACGTGCCATAATTAATCAACCTCTCTTAATTTAAATTATTTACAATGACAAACGACGACGGTAGTCCACCAAATCCTGAATACTGATCAGCTTCAATTGATGTCGCTTAGCGACCACTGCCAGATCAGGCAGGCGGGCCATCGAGCCATCTTCCTTTATAATTTCACAAATGACTCCAGCAGGCTTGAAGCCACTGAGTCGAGCCAGATCAACAGCCGCTTCCGTGTGACCAGCACGCTGCAAGACACCCCCATCGCGAGCAATCAGCGGGAACATGTGACCAGGCTTGCGGAAATCACTTCCTGTCACTGCTTCGTCTGCCAAGGCGCGTACAGTCAAGGAGCGCTCGGCCGCTGAAATCCCCGTCGTTGTCTCCATATGATCTACCGATACCGTAAAGGCAGTACCGTGGAAATCTGTATTTTGCTCTACCATAGGATGCAATTCCAAGGCCTCGGCTCTTTGTCGTGTGATCGGCACACAGACCAAACCGCGACCTTCTGTAATCATGAAATTAATGACCTCAGGCGACGCTTTTTCAGCCAAAGCGATAAAATCACCTTCATTTTCGCGCTGTTCATCATCCACTACAATAACGACTTTACCGTTTTTTAAGTCCTCCAACGCTTCTTCGATGGAATCCAAACGAATCTCTTCGTCATGTTCCAACTCGCCATGCTCTATGACGTTTGCCATTGTACTTGTTTGGCTACCTCTATCCATAACACTTTCCTCCTTATGTCTTGTGCCACGAATGCTCCTAAACAGGTTTACCATTCAATATCAGGCAAAGCCGTGTTTCGCCAAATAGTCCAAACTGAGAGGAGCTTTTTCTACTCTCGCCGCCTCCGCTGCACCTCTGTAATTTAAAAGCTGTTCTACATATTTGCCCAAAATATCGCATTCGATATTGATGGTATCCCCCTCACGTTTGGCTTGTAAGGCCGTTTCGGATAAGGTGTGGGGAATAATGGATACGGCAAAGGTATCCCCTGTACGCTGTGCGACTGTGAGGCTTATACCATCAATTGTGATTGACCCTTTGAGAAGAATATATTTAAATAATGTTTGATTTTTAGGCTCAATTTCATACACCACTGCATTCTGGTCTGATGTCACCCCGCGAATCGTTCCCGTCCCGTCCACATGTCCTTGCACGATATGTCCTCCGAACCTTCCACTCGCGCCCATCGCTCGCTCCAGATTGACTCGGCTGCCGGATCTCAACTCTTTCAGATTACTGCTGCGAAAGGTTTCCGGCATCACATCAACCTTAAAGTCTTTCGTACCGATCTGTATCGCCGTCAGGCAAACGCCATTCACTGAGACACTGTCTCCTATTTTTAAATCGCCCAACACCACGGAACCCGAAATCCCCAGCACCATCGCTTCACCGCTTTTGGAAATCGTTTGAATGCGACCCACTTCCTCGACCAATCCGGTAAACATGCCTTCACTCCTTTCCACTACATTTCAGTTTATCCCTAATTCATCAGCTATAAGCGCAAAAAACCCCCAGTTCGGATTCAATCCGTCATGGGGGTGATGAGAGTCACATTTATAGTATACAAGCGCAGTTCATATGCATCTTAAGACGACATGAAATCATAGGTTTGCCAATAGAAAGCATGACTGAGGATACAACCAAATACGCTCAGAACACCCATCAAAAAGAAAGCTTAAGCAAGCTATCGCCCGATGCCGTCCTACAACGCAATAAGCCGTACGCACAATTGGGTATGCTAAAAATCGGCACATGTCACGTCATGCACATGCGCTTCGTATCCTTCTCCCATCCAGACTATACTGTCGGTCCCGGATTTGCACCAGGTCCACCTTCTGCTGATCATTCAGCATCCGGGTCACGGACTAAGCCATGCTGTTTCTCAACAAAACGATCCACAAACATGTCATCACCGCCGGTGGGGAATTTCGCCCCGCCCCGAAGGATCTTGCTCTTATTTAATTGAATTAACATTAAACTTGTTACGTATATTAGCACCGACTTCTAAAAAAAGCAAGTTATCTAATAGAAGCTCCTGCTTTGGTTTTGACGTATTGGCTGGAGAGTTCTTCAAACCAGGTTTTATCATTCATATGAAGCGCCAAGTCAATCAGATCGGCCAGTTCCTCGACTCCCAGCTCTGTTGCATGATCAAAGGTAATTACGGCTGAAGCAACCGGGCCTCGCCCTTCCTCAGAACATGCTTCATAATCCAGTCGCACATCAACATGTCCGTCAATAAACTCGCATTTTAGAAAATAAATAATTTCGCACATTAAAATGGGGCGTACTTGTGTTTCTAACACGCAATCCATCACCTTGGCAGAATAATGCTGGTTCGTCAGCGTGAATTTGTGTTCTGTCGCTGCCAGCGAGGCCCGTCCAAAATCATCCGTAAACTTGAGTTCCACTGGCTTGATGTTCATAACCTTAGGGATCTGTTTCTTTATAATTTCGATTATTTCAACTGTATTCAGCTTAATCATTACCTGCACCTCATTGCATCTTAAAATTCAGAAGAAAACTTTTTAACGTGCCTCTTATAGGCCTCCACTCCTATATCGGAAATCATTACCTGTTTTTTTATGCTTCAACCCATAAACGACAAAAAAGATTCTTTGCGCAATAAGCGCAAAGAATCTTGATCAAACCACTACAGTAACAGCGGCTAACAATGTTAATTGATGATTATGCAAAAAACGGAATTATAGCTCTGAAATTTCATGTTTCTTTTTCAGGATAGTCCAACGACGCTCAATCTCCTGCTCAAAGGTAGCCAGTGTAGCTTCCTCCTTGAGTAGATGCTTCGTTTTACCCATTAATTTTAACCATTCTGCAGCTGGGATTCGTTTTCCTTTGTCTTCCGGATTGTACGTAATCGTCGTATTGCCTTGCTCTATTTCGTACAAAGGAAAGAAACAGGACTCGACTGCGGCGCCCACAATGCTGGTGCCCAGTCTGTCTTCGGATTTCCAATTCAGCGGGCAGGCGCACAGGATTTTACCATAGGCCGTACCCACGTTGTTCGCATACCATTGAGCCTTGGCTGCTTTGCGCAGCATATCCTGCGGATGACTTTCAGCTGCGGTAAAAGCATACGGAATGTTACAAGCCGCCATGATTTGCACGGTATCCTTGTGATGCCCCTGCTTTCCTTTTTGCATTTTCCCTACACCCGACGTACTGGTCATGTGACCGAGCGGAGTAGAGTAAGATTGCTGTGAACCTGTATTCATGTACCCCTCGTTATCATATTCCAGCATGATCAGCTTATGATTACGCAGAGCCGCACCAATCGCAGAACCCATACCAATATCCATCCCACCGTCACCACTAATCATGATAAAGGTCGGATCGTCCGACATCTCAATTTCATTACGCCGCTTCATTTCCATGTAAGCTTCCAGCGCTCCTGAAAGGGTAGCGGCCCCGTTTTGAAAAAGATTGTGGATCATCGGTTGTTTGTGTGATGTATATGGATACCCTGTCGTCGTCACATATACGCAGCCTGTCTGGAACAGCACGACAATATCCCCTTCAATACCTTTGAAAAACAGTTCCAGCGCAGACAATGCCCCACATCCTGGACAAGCTCCGTGGCCTGGTGAAAGACGCCGTGGTTTGGTTGTCAACGACCGCAGAGGTGGTACCTTGACCTTGAGCTTCCCGGTCTCCTCGTCCGGCGTAACCTGAATCAGACCCGTACGGTAATCATTACCACGTGGCGGCTGCATAACTTGCGGCATTACCTTGTCCGGTGAACCCGGATTAATTCCGTAATAATCAAAGGGCTTCTCTACTCGTCCGGCCTCTGCCGCCTCGATTGCAAGCTGGAAGAACGCCTCTGCATCTTCTGCATAAAAATCTTTGCCGCCCAAGCCAAAGATACGGCTCAACACAAGTGTCCGATTCAGCGGGTCCTCCTGCAAGGCCGCTTTAATTTCATGCGTTAAATTACCGCCGTCCGCCCCATACGAATCTGCACGTTCACCTACCAGCAACGCCTTGACATTGCGTAATGCTTCCCGCAGTTGTGCGGCTGGGAACGGTCGGATGATGTTCGGACGTATCACACCAGCTTTAATTCCGCGTGCGCGGAGTTGATCCGCCACATCCTTGGCCGATTCAGCCGCTGAATTCAACAGAAATACCGCAACCTCAGCATCCTCCATTTGATACAGATCTAAAATCGGGTATTCCCGACCGGATAAAGCGGCATATTCTGCTGCTACCTGCTCATATACTCCTTCTGACAGCTTCAGTGCTTCGGACAGCTGAACATGATTATTCGTCAGGTCATCGCCGTTCATATGGGCGCCCACAGTAACAGGATGATCAAAATCCGTAATATTCGGATAATTTAAGTTCGGGTTAGGACCTACAAAACCGCGCACGGTCTCAGCATCGGCAAAATATTGCACTTTACGTTTTTGATGGGACGTATAAAAACCGTCATATGCAACCATTACAGGCAGCCGAACATCGCTGTGCTCTGCAATTTTTAGTGCCATAATGTTCATATCATACACAGCCTGTGGTGTACTTGCCGTCAAAATGACCCAGCCTGTATTCAAACCATAGTACAGATCCGAATGATCTCCGCGAATATCCAGAGGACCACTGACAGCTCGTGTCACCAGATTCATAACCATAGGAAAACGGGTACCTGACTGAACAGGTAACTGCTCCAGCATGTACAGGAAACCTTGCGAACTAGTGGCGTTCACAACCCTCGCTCCCGCTGCGGCGGCTCCATAACAAATCCCTGCCGATCCGTGTTCTCCGTCTGCTGCAACCAGCTTAATATTATGCTGACCTCTCGTTCTCATCTGATCTAGATACTGCGCTACCTCGGTAGATGGAGTAATCGGGAAATATCCCATCATATGATAATTAATCTGCGCAGCCGCCGTAGCTGCCATTTCATTACCGGATTCGAACGTTGTCACTTGCGCGGCGCCTGTCTGTTTGAGTTCTTCCTCCAGTTTTGCCATTACGCACGCCCTCCTTCATATACCGGAAATTGGTGGGCAACTCGATTCTGTTCCGCCCATCCCCATTGCTCGCGACGCGAGCTTAATGCCCCCGATGGGCAAATATCTACGCATTTCAGACATCCTTTGCAATACTGGTAATCAATCCCTTGCAAAAATGGCATCATTCTTCCGCGTTTGTCTGCTTGCTCTTCCCATACAAAACAATAATCCGGGCAAATCGAATCACATTTGGCACAATGGGTACATTTATCAGCTTCATATTCAGGCACATACCCCTGACGTGAACCACTAACATCTCTCGTTATGCTGTTTCCCTGAGTTGCAATAACGCCCCCCAGTAATTGCGTTTCGTATCCCATCAATGGCTGCGGACGTTCAAAAACACGATCCTGCGCGTCATCAGTAACAGGATATACCTGCAGTTCCATTTCATCATAACCTCGGTTAAACGTACGCAGATTAGGTTCCACTAACAGTGGATTTTTCTTTTCAAAGGTACTGCGTATAACCGATCTCATCGCTTCCGGGTCCAGGAAATCACAGACACGGAACAAGGCACCGAGCATGGACGTATTTAGTTTGGTTCGCTCTTCCAGTGCGATGCCCATCGCATCCACCACCGCTAATGTACCGGATACCAGTCCCAAATCAGCCCGTATTTCTTCTGCTGGACGCGTGGAATTAACCACTACAATCCCATCCGCTGGCAGTCCGCTGATTACATTTACCGTTTTGTATAACGTTTCATGGAAAATGCCTACCACATGCGGTTGCTCAATCGGACTGTGATCCCGAATATCGACTTCTGGCTCACAGAAACGGATGAAACTTTTAACCGGAGTTCCCTTTTTTTCCGAACCGTAGGACGAAAAATTTGAAGCATTCAGCCCCAGACCAAGCACCCCGGTTTCGGCCAACATTTTGCCAGCCAGATTAGCGCCGAGTCCACCAATGGATTCCAGCCGGATTTCAAAAAATCCGAGTCGATTTGTGCTCGTTAAAATAGACAATGTGATAAGCCCCCTTCTTTTCCAATCCTTAACGAGTTTGAATACTCATATAAAAAAAATTGGAAATTGCATTCTTATGAAAAGGCTATCACAACACTTACTTTTCGAATGTGATCTTACGCACTGTAATGCCTACGTCATTGCGAAAATCAATAAACCGTCAAACAAAAGACAACAAAAGCCGCCCTGTCCAAAGACAGAACGGCTTAGGTGCAACGCTATTTAAAAAAGATCATGTAATTAACGGTAAAATTACACGTCAAATACTTTAACCTCTTTCATTTTGTCGCCTTGTTTTACAGCATCAATGAATTCCATACCTTTGGTTACTTTACCAAATACAGTATGTACTCCATCTAAATGTGGTTGTGGAGCGTAGCAGATAAAGAATTGGCTGCCACCTGTGTTGCGACCTGCATGAGCCATGGACAGAACGCCTTTGGCATGCTTTGTTGTATTCGTAGCTGTTTCACAGTCAATCGTGTAACCAGGACCGCCTGTACCGTTACCGATCGGACAACCACCTTGAGCAACAAAGCCAGGAATGACACGGTGGAAGCTCAAACCGTTGTAGTAACCGCTGTTTGCCAGCTTTTCAAAGTTAGCAACAGTGTTTGGAGCTT
Organism: Paenibacillus sp. FSL L8-0158; assembly: GCF_038592965.1. GTDB lineage: Bacteria > Bacillota > Bacilli > Paenibacillales > Paenibacillaceae > Paenibacillus > Paenibacillus polymyxa_D. The sequence continues at coordinate 3,467,956 of NZ_CP151949.1, forward strand.
CTTCTGGGAAAAAGTCAATTTCGACGATACCGCCGTTTTCAAGATCTATTCTACCTTTTTTCATTGTTTGTATCTCCTTTTCAACCTGTTTTGAGAACTAAATAACATCAAGTTCCAGTTTACTATGAATTGCCGCGCTTAGCAAAGTCTTGTCCAAAAAAAGGGCCATTGTCTCCGGTATATTATTACCGGCTCAATGGCCTGCTTGATCTTACAATGCTAAAATCAGGACGAAACCGTAATCTTGGCGTTGGGCTGAACCGCGGGACTGGCTTGATCACGAATCAAGCGCTGTGGCACAACATCGTTGCGTACGATATCTTCGTAGGTTTCCCGACGCACCACCAACTCGGCCTCACCGTTGTTGACAAATACAACTGCTGGTCGACGTATTCGGTTATAATTACTCGCCATGGAGTAATTGTAGGCTCCGGTTGAGGCAACAGCGAGCAAGTCGCCGCTATTTATACGAGGCAGTTCTACATCCCAAATAAGCATATCGCCGCTTTCGCAGCATTTGCCCGCAATGGACACCGTCTCTTCGTTCGTATCCTGCGCTCGATTAGCCAGCATCGCTTCATACTTGGCCTGATACAGTGCAGGGCGTGGATTATCTGTCATCCCACCATCTACCGAGACATATTTACGTACTTGCGGAATATCCTTGATGCTTCCTACCGTATATAAGGTCGTGCCTGAATCGCCTACAATGCTGCGTCCCGGCTCAATCCAAATTTCTGGAAGTTCGTCGTAAAGTCCTGAAAAATAAGTTTTCACTGCTTCGCCGATAGCCTGCACATAGGTGGAAACTTTCAGCGGTGTGTCCTCCTCTGTGTAGCGAATGCCAAATCCCCCACCCAGATTAATCACTTTGAAAGAAAACTGAAGCTGTTCCTTAATTTCTCTGGAAAAAGCTGCAACCCGTTCAGCAGCCATTTGGAAGCCATTCACTTCGAATATTTGCGAACCAATATGAGAATGTACCCCCAGCAGGTTAAGATGATCTAGCTTGATAGCCTGTTCCACTGCTTGGCGTGCTGTACCGTTCCCAATGTCAAAGCCAAATTTCGAATCTTCTTGACCTGTGGCCATATATTCATGCGTGTGCGCCTCAACCCCTGGTGTAACCCGCAGTAAGATATTCACCTGCTGTTCTTTCTCAGAGGCAAGGGCCTGCAACAAATGCAACTCCATTTCGCTATCGACGACGAAGCAACCAATTTGCGCATCTAACGCCATTTCAATTTCTTCCGGTGTTTTGTTATTGCCGTGAAAATGGATTCGCTCTGCCGGGAATCCTGCTTGTAGCGCAGTAAATAATTCTCCACTGGAAACTACGTCAAGCGACATCCCTTCTTCAGCAGCTAAAGCACACATCGCCATAACACAAAACGCTTTGCTTGCATAAGCAACTTGAAATTTCAACCCAGTTTCACGAAAAGCTTCTATGAATTCCCGGCAACGCCGGCGGACTAACTGTTCGTCAACAATATATAGCGGCGTGCCAAAACGCTCTTTCAAAAGCGTTGTATCACAACCGCCGATCTCCAAATGTCCATTGCTGTTAATTTTACTGCTTCCATGCAAATACATGTTCTGGCGCCTCTCTTTCTGGAACAAGCTAGTCATATTCCATCGAATGTTTACACCAGTATAGCAAAAAATACATCAAGAACAATGGATTTTTATGCAGATCATTTATATTAATGCTCCTGTCCATTGCCTGAGTTCGAATCTGTGTCGGCATCCGTATGGGGCATACGCGTATTGTCCCTCGTTTTGTTAGATGACGGGCGGTTAGGCGCATCTAGTACAGGCATACGGAACAAGATGGAAGCTAACGCTTTGGCATTAAAAGGAATGAACGGCCACAAATACGAAGAATTATATGACCGATGCAGCGTCAGCATCAAAATGATCAGTGTCGTACCCACGACAAAGCCCGGTACGTGAAAAATTGCAACAGCAACCAACAGAAATAGTCGAATTAGTCTATTTGCCAGCCCCAGCTCGTAGCTCGGTGTTGCGAACATTCCTATGGCAGCGACAGCCATATACAGCACAACCTCATTCACGAAAAGCCCCGTCTGAACCGCTATGTCACCGATCATAATGGCTGCGATCAAGCCCATAGCGGAAGCCAGTGGTGTCGGAGTATGCACAGCCGCCATTCGCATAAGATCGACCCCTAGTTCCACGATGATAAACTGTACAATCAGCGGAAGATGTGCTTCCTTTTGAGGACCGATAAAATCGAGAAACGCTGGTTTTAATTCGGGATTGATGACCATTAGCAGCCACATCGGAAGCAGGAACATTGAGGCGAATATGCCTAAAAAACGTACCCAGCGCAAATAACTTCCCATAAAAGCCGTTTGCCGATTTTCTTCTGCATGCTGACACAAGTCAAAAAAAGTGGTAGGCAAGATCATCACGCTGGGTGAGGTATCGACGAAAATAACGAGTCTTCCTTCCATAATATGCGATGCCACGACATCTGGTCGCTCCGAATATCGTACTAATGGATATGGATTCCAACCTTTATTGATAATCGTCTCCTCTAATTGCTTATCGGCCAGCGGAATACCATCCAAATTAACATTTTTAATTTTGTCTCGTACAGTATCCACCATCACCTTATCCACAATATCGTCAATGTAACCCAAGCATACGTCTGTTCGGGTTCGGCGTCCGACCTGCATAGCCTCAAATTTAAGTCCTGGGTCCCGCAAACGCCGGCGCACCAAACCTACATTTGTAAGCATCGTTTCGGTAAACCCATCGCGGGCACCGCGCACAACCCGCTCCAAAGAAGGTTCCTCCGGACTACGCACCGGATAATTACGGGTATCCAGAATAAGGGAAAAACGCTCGCCTTCCATGAAAAAGGCACTCATCCCCGTCAGTACCTTGTTAATGACGACTGACATCTTATCTGTCTTCTCCACCTGAATATGTGGAATAAAGTTTTCGAAATACGCTTGTAATCCATCCGAAGAGAGATTATCCGGCGTCAGATAGGTGAGCCGCTTTAGCACTTCAAGCATAATTTGATCCTTCGCAAAGGTATTTAGGAACAGATATCCGGTATGACGCCCTCCCAGTGTCATTTCCCTGAATACGACATCAAAGGTCTCCCCCAAACCTAATACTGTTTCAAGTGTATTCTTGTTATCTTTCATCCTCGGCGATATATTATCTTCGGCCTGCCAGTAGCGAACGGACTCCTCTACGTTATCAGATCGCTCACTCTCTTTCTTGTGTTTAAAACGTGCAGATTCCTGCGCCTGCTTTTCCTGCCATGGACTCAACTTTTCTTCGCCAGTATGATATTCCCTTCCAATTACCCCGTCTTCTTGATGCTGCTCCCGATGCCCTTGACCCGCTCTGTGATCCATATTCCTTGCCCCCTTCGCTTTCGTTGTTAACGGTTGTATACAAACCAGTCAAATAAGGAACCCGTCACCTTGCCAAGCACCATTGCCATTAGCAGACCGAGCATATACACGGTCATGTGGAGTCGCTTGGCGAGTATAGGCAGGAGATTTAATACCTCCGTTAAAGCCGCGGCGAGCAAACCAATAAACACTCCGCAAAATAACCCAGGTATCCATGTAAATATGCCCGGTAGTGGCAAGCAAATGTTCCAAAAATCGACCACAGTCCCCAGTACTGAACCTACAATCATTGCCTTTTCGTATGCACGTGATTTTTTATACGTACGGGTGAGTTGTGCTAATCGTGGCATGATATCCAGCACAATAAAAAAAGCAATTACACCGCTACCCACCGCAAGGCCCCCAGCAATACCTAAAACAATCTGAAGTGCAGCCTGTACAAATATCATGGTTTCTTATCCTTTGTCTGCAGACGAGCCATCTTTTCATATTCCTCTGCCACAACATACTGATCCACATTTTCCTGGTACAGATACATTTCCACCTCCAGCGGTGTCGGCTCCTCGTTCCAATTTTTCTTGAACAAGTGATTAAAAAAAACGATCATGCCAAAGCCTATGCCGATCGAGTAAGCAATTTGAAACAGGTACGGATGCTCATCCTTATGTCCCGTAATCATCTCTACAATCCGAACCTGTACTTCCATCATGCTAACGTCGGCATGAAAATTCATAATTGTCAGCGCAGAGCCAAAAAACAGAAGCACCCATACCAAAACAAACAATATTTTGGACGGCTTACGGGGTTTCTCCACAAGTTCGACAAGTACATGCGGCTTCCCAAGAGATTCAACTACGACCCCCGGAATATGATCTCTAATTTTTGCTATGATCTGCAGCATGTCTATCAGTATCAGATTACCGTCCTGGTGCTGCGGCCGCTTGAGAACAAGCTCAAGCAGTTCCTTTTCCCATTCAGGATTAGTCAGCAGATTGGCTACATCACCCAAATGTAAATCCTGCCCTTGTATCATGCGGACACGGCTGCGGAGCCGCAAGTAGACAATAGGAGCTACTGTAGGAGCCGGAGTATGAGTCATCCGATCCCCTCCTTATCCTCGTAATTATCGATTAGTATGGAGCGAAGCAAGGAAACCTATTCTGTATATTGTCTTTTATTCCACACAAAAAAGAGTATCCCCGGCCATTAAAATGGCTTTGGAATACCCTTTATGATTACGTAAGCATAAGGATTTCACTAAGATCCTGACTGTTATTATTGGGCAATCTGATCGCGGATCAGTTGTAAAATCTTTTTTTCCAACCGTGATACCTGCACCTGAGAAATACCAAGCCGACTTGCAACCTCTGATTGTGTCTGATCCCGGTAATAGCGCAGGTACACAATCAACCGCTCCCGCTCAGATAGTCCGCCAATGGCCTCATTGAGTGCCAGCTTGTCAAACCATCTTTCCTGTGATTCGTCAGCAATCTGATCCATAAGTGTAATCGGATCACCGTCATTTTCGAACACCGTTTCGTGAATTGAAGTAGGTGGTTTATTGGCCTCCTGCGCAAAAACAACGTCCTCTGGCGTCACTCCCAGCTCATCAGCAACTTCCTTGACTGTAGGCAGGCGGTTGAGCCTTTTGGATAGCTCGTCCTTCATTTTGCGGACCTTATTGGCCGTTTCCTTCAAAGAACGGCTAACCTTGAGTGTACCGTCATCACGCAGGAACCGTTGAATCTCTCCGATAATCATCGGTACTGCATATGTTGAAAATTTGACTTCGTAGCTGAGATCGAATTTATCCACCGATTTTAACAAGCCGATACAACCAATTTGAAAAAGATCGTCAGGTTCATACCCCCGGTTCATAAAGCGCTGCACGACAGACCAGACGAGCCGGATATTACTATTGACCAGTGTCTCACGAGCCTCATTATCACCGGTTTGACTCAGTGCAATAAGCCGCTTGACTTCCGCATCCTCCAAATAGCTGTGCGAAGTTTTTTTTCCTCCTGCTTCCATAGGATCAACTCCTAATTATATAAAGCTTTCTTGGATTCAATCCTTTTCTTCATCCGGACCGACGTGCCTCCGCCCGGCTCACTGACTGCTTCAAACTCATCCATGAAATTTTCCATAATTGTAAAGCCCATGCCGGAACGTTCCAATTCAGGTTTGGACGTATATAAAGGCTGCTTGGCCAGTTCTAGATCCTCAATTCCTCGGCCTGCGTCCTCAACAACCAACGTGATCACGTCCGCTTCAATTCCGACTCTAATCGTTACAACACCTGACGGGTCGCTGTCATAGCCGTGAATGATACTGTTTGTCACCGCTTCAGACACCACGGTTTTCAAATCACTTAGCTCATCCATTGTGGGATCAAGCCTGGAAATAAAGGCCGCGACAGCCACACGAGCAAATGCTTCATTCTCGGACTTTGCAGCAAACTGCAAGCTCATGAAATTGTTACCCGTGCCTTCTCTCATGACACTACCTCCAGTTCCGTGAGCGCATTTCCCTCGTTGTCATAAATGGGCATGATTTTGAACAGCCCTGACATATCCAGCAGTCGGTGTACTGGCGGATTGACATCACAGACTGCCATTTTTCCGCCCTTTTGCTTGATCAGTTTGTACCGTCCCAGGATAACGCCAAGGCCGGAGCTATCCATAAACTGAAGATTCTTCAGGCTGAGCACAATATGCTCGCATTGCCGGCGCTGAATCGCCTCATCCATTTGCATACGGACCATGTCCGACGTATGGTGATCAAGCTCACCAGACAGCCTTACAATCAGTACCCCCCGGTGATGCTCCATTTCAATTTGCAGGTTCATGCTTGCTCACTCTCCTCCCGGTCTTGGACAAGGATTTCTACGTAGCCGCAGACGATTCCTGCCCTCCGACAAAACTAGAAGAAAACCCCGTAAAATCTACAAAGAAAATAGGTTCGACATGGTACGTTTAAACAATTTCCACCATCCGGCCTTTTCAATAGCCACAGGCGAAGTGATATTAAACTCCTTAAGCCGTTCTCCATCCTGATAGACGACCAGCTTACCAACTGGGTCACCAGCCTGGACAGGAGCTTTGAGGCTTGGGGCCAGTTGCAATTCATGACGCAACGTTTGTTTGTTGCCACCTTTTTTCACCAGCACACTGTAAGAACGGTCAGCCTGAATTTTCAGCTCTGGCAACACTCCTTTTTCAACTTTTACGCTGCCCAGCAATTCACCCGGCTTGTATATGGATTTCATTGTGTATTGAGAAAATGCATAGTCGAACATGGAAGACACTTCATTGTTGCGTATCTTCGTATTTGGCTCCCCGAGCACGACAGCTACGACACGCAAGCCATCGCGCTTCGCAGTAGCGGAAAGACAGAACTTTGCTTCTGCCGTATAACCTGTTTTCAGCCCGTCTGCTCCAGTATAGAAACGGACAAGTTTATTCGTATTCACCAGCCAAAAGGGCTTGACTGAGGATTTACGCAAATAGTCCTGATAGGCTCCCGTATATTTCGTAATTTGCGGGTATTTCAACAACTCCCGGCTCATAACCGCAATATCATGCGCAGAAGAATAGTGATTCTCTACGGGTAAACCGTTGCAATTGGCAAAATGCGTATCCTTGAGCCCGAGTTGCTGCACCTTGGCGTTCATCATCTCAACAAATGCCTGCTCAGACCCTGCAAGTTTCTCAGCCATCGCCACAGAGGCGTCGTTGCCTGAAGCCATCGCAATTCCCTTCAGCATCTCATCGACTGTCATTTCTTCTCCCGGCTCCAAGAAAATTTGCGAGCCTCCCATTGAAGACGCATATTCGCTGGCCCGAACTTTATCGGTCAGCTTGAGCTTGCCATCCTGAATGGCCTCCATTGTCAGCAACATCGTCATAATCTTGGTGATGCTCGCTGGAGGAAGCTTTTCACGACTGTTTTTTTCATAGATGACTGTGCCCGTATCTGCATCCATCAGGATCGCCGAGAGAGCCTCGGGAGCTAGCTCAGCCGCTGATCCCTCTTTGGTTTTGCTTTCAGGTATGCTTTCTTCGGCCCAACCGCCGACAGGGACGGCAGTCAAGGCTACCAGGCAAGCCAGGATGAACGTCACCACTTTTTTCTTCACAATCGGTTCCCTCCTCAACATATTGGCGTAAAACTCCGGAGCCCATTTACTTACTCCTCCGGCCTATTCGCGTGCTGCTAACCATTGTCGTCAGAATGAAAGAAAAATATTCCATATGACTAAAAACATCAAATAGCACCAAGCTGAGTCAGCATGGTGCGCATTTACCAATATCTAAAATGACAGAACATCTATCGTCTGTGAAATAATTGTTTAAATTCGGCTTACGGTGAGATATGTGATACCTCCACCTGGTAGAATATCCATTGCATTTTGACTGAACACCCGTATATCAATAAAAGAATTCGCTTCCAGTCTAAGTTCCATTGCTCCACTCAATGCACTATAGTTCAGCCCGCCAATTATCCTGTCATCAAGATAAGCATAGGCGGAACTCCCGGCAAGCTGCTCATCATTCAAGTGAAGTGCTAACCGTGTACGGTTTCCATCCACTTGGGGATCGGTCGAAATGTAGACTTGTATTCTGTATTTCCCAGCTCGCTTGGCTCGCCATCGGCTATTCACCGCATCGAATTCGATCAGCTCATCCTGGTTGATTTGATTGAACTTCACCTTCTGCCAGCTACCTGCCGGAAGATTTTGCCTCGCTCCCAGGTAGGCTTTAACAAAGGTTTCGTTCAAATGCTCAATTCCGTTGTTCGAGTATTTCTCGACCAGCAGCAAAGCCTGCCCTGTCCCATTATTCTCGTCATAACGATTATTGCTATAGCTAAAATCCAAATGTGAGCGAAGTGTCACCTGCTGTGTGGAAGAGCTACCAGAGAAAGAAATAAGCTGCTTTAGATTACGGGGATACCCTCCCACCTCGTCCACCAAAACTTTTTTGCCAATGACCACATCTACAAAATAGTTACATACGGATTGGGTGTCATCGAATTTGTCCGCTATCGCTAAAATGGAGTCACGCAATGCCACATTTTTGGTTTCTTTAGTAGCACCAATTTGAATAAAAGAAGGCACTGTCATCTTATGCTCTCTGCTTAGTCCCTCAAACCAGCAGCCTATAAATTCAGCGTTCATAAAATCATTAATTAGAATGGGAATATCATTGGAACTTCCATCCTTAATGTGCTGGCTAGCCAAAAATCTGGCCCCGTTGGAGCTATTCAGATCCAATGCCGTATCGTTCCCCAATGTAAAAAGCGCTATGCTAGTAAACTGTGAACTTCTGTTCTGCAAGTGAATCCCTGTTTTATTGTAATTAATCTCTGTGCATTTAAATAAATTGACATCACTTTCGTATCCCCAAAAAGCTGTTTCAAAATGCTCAATTAGGACATTATCCAGGGCAACTCCGCCGCCCTTCCAATCCTGAATACCCAAAGTACCTTTACCATAATATCCACGCTTCACCGACTGCGAAAACGGATTATTTAATGTGGCTCTGTCAGCCCCCTCGTACCGGATCGATAAGTCATGAAACTGCACATTTTGAAATCCGCTAAACGAAGGTAGACTTTCATCTCCAATTTGAAAACAAGGGCCCGTACCATAATATTCAATCGACGTAACCCCTTTGCCTTGTCGGTATCTGCCCTTATGAATGCCAAAAATGCGTACACCCTGCTTGCGAATCTGTAGGGTAGAGGTTATTTTGTATCGTCCACTGGGGATGTGAAGAATAGAATAATCGGGGGTCTTATTAATCAATTCCTGCAAAGCTGCCGTGTCATCCTGAATACCATCACCAGCAGCTCCAAACCAGCTTACGTTTACACTGCGTTCAATGAATTCTTTTTCAATGGTTTTAAAATTTTCATTTAATTGCTGCGGCGTTAACTCTTTGCCCGTACCACTCAAATTCAACTTCAAACGGTCTGTAAAATGATCCGCCACCCGAACACCCCCATGTTTAAAAACGTAAAAAGTTCCTTTTTGACCAGCCGAAGAATCCTTCATTTTCTTAGCATGGACTGAGTATATGCACAAGAGGGCTTGCTCTAGGCTTGAGAAAAATGAAAATATATTTTATTATGATTGTACAAGAAGATACGTTTTGTATATTATAGATACATAACGTATCTAGGCGGTGAAACCGTGAAACATATACTTACAGTAGCTGGTTTACTGGCTTTTTCGATTCCCTATGCTTGTCAGGGTTTGTCCCCCAGAGTTATCACGATTTCCCTGCTCATCCTGTTGTTCAGCTATATCATGCTACTACCTTCACTCAGATCATTGATCGCAACCTTAGCTGACAATCCGTTGCTGACTTTACTCATGCTGTACATCGCTGCCTCCTGTTTGTGGGCTGAACAAGAGCAGACCTCTTCCTTGCTGATGGTTCTCAAATTTCTTGCCTTCTCTACCTTTGGGCTCTATTTGGTCACCCATTATACAACACAGGGCTGCATTCGCCTATTAGTCGTTACGTTAAGTATTTTGAGCATACTCAATCTACTCGCAGTTTTGCTCGTTCCCTCCTTTGCTATCCATGGTGGCGTGGAACATACAGGGCTATGGAAGGGCATCTCTGGTCATAAAAATACCCTTGGAACTCTCTCTCTGTTAAGTTTTGTTTCACATGTCATTTACTTTTTCAGGGGTAATCGTAAATTTTTGCATATTGTCTTCATCTTACTCAATGCCTTATTGCTCATCGAGTGCCAATCTACCACCTCTTTGGTGCTGACATCTTCGTTCTTCGTATTTATATTGTTTATATTGCTGTTCAAGAGAATCCGAAGCATTGCGTTGCGTGGTTTCTTCATTAGCTGTTCCTGCTTGTTCGTTCTTTTGGGTTTGGTATTCATCTTTACTTATGGAGATGCGATTGCGTCGGAATTCGGAAAAACAACGACCTTAACTGGAAGAACGGAAATCTGGCAGGGGATTGGTGGTGCTATTCAGAGCCATTACTGGTTCGGACATGGTTACGGCTCCTACTGGGCAGCCCGGCCCAGTATCTATGCGAATGGAATTCGATTTGATCTGACAAGCAGCCATAGCGGTTTCCGAGATCTGTGGATTGATGTGGGCCTTACAGGACTACTGGCAACCATTACACTCGCCATAACAACTTTATTTAAATTCAGAATTGGCAAAGCAGATATGTATACATGGTTAACGGCAGCGGTTTTTTTCCTGTTTATCATATTGAACAATATAACGGACAGCCGTTTCCTAAACTCGCTATCCATTTACTGGATTATTTTCATGGTTATTGTGATCAAGGTGCAAGAACGACATAAAGTGGGTGTAGCAGAAAAAGCGAATTCAACTGCATTGAGCACACACCCTCTTCATTAGGAGATCATACTCAGCTCAACCGCTGTATGTAAAAAAAGAACCCCGTATCCACACCATCAAAAGGCGTTCGGATATGGGGTTCTTGGGATATATGTCCACCGCTTCAGTTGAACATGATCCCCAATCTACATTTGTGGAATAATCGCAAGCACAAGTTTTAAAAATTGCTCACGTACCTTTTCTGCCGTCTCCATCACTTCACCATGGGACAAGGGCTGATCCAGAATGCCCGCGGCCATATTCGTGATACAAGAGAAGCCCAGTACCTCAATACCTGCATGACGGGCTACAATAACCTCAGATACGGTCGACATACCCACCGCATCTGCACCCAGTGTACGCAGCATGACGATTTCAGCAGGCGTTTCATAGTTAGGTCCCAGCAATCCAGCATATACACCTTCCTGCAGGCTGAAGCCCTGTTGGTTAGCCGTTTGCTTGGCAATTTCACGCAAGCGGCGGCTGTACGCCTCCGACATGTCTGGAAAACGAACGCCCAGACCGGCATCGTTTGGTCCGATCAGCGGATTTTGTCCTGTCAGATTAAGATGATCCGAGATGACCATCAGATCGCCTGCTTCGTAGGAAGTATTTACACCACCTGCTGCATTCGTCACCAGCAGACTTTGAATCCCCAATTGCTTCATCACCCGAACTGGGAAAGCCGTCAGCTGCGGGCCATAGCCCTCATACATATGGAAGCGCCCTTTCATCATGACGACAGCGCGACCTTCAATCGTGCCCAACAGTAATTCTCCCTCGTGACCTTCTACCGTCGATACAGGGAAATGGGGAATATCCTGATAAGGAATACTAATTCCATCCTGAATTAAATCGGCCAGAATACCGAGACCCGATCCCAGAATAAGGCCAATCTCTGGACGTATTCCGCTCTTAGCACGGATATAATCTGCTGCTTCCTGAATTGTAGCTTGGTTGGCTGTTGACATTAATATCTCTCCTGACTTGTACAATCGTAAAGTTATAGTCATTATCACATGTTCTATGAAAGCAAAGTATCGTTACGTTCGATCTTTGCTTTCATGAGAAGTGCGGTTGCCGCCGTGCGGGTGATGCTTTTCATATACTTCCTTCATATTCCGTCTGGCCGTCTGCGCATATACCTGCGTCGTTGACAGATCAGCATGACCCAGCATTTCCTGTACAGAGCGTAAGTCCGCTCCGCCCTCCAGCATATGTACCGCAAAGGAATGCCGCAGCGTATGGGGCGTGATATCCTCGCTTATGCCTGCTTCCTGGCCGTACTTCTTAATCATTTTCCAGAAACCTTGTCTACTGAGACGCTGTCCAGATACGTTCAGGAACATAGCCTCCTGCTCTACCTGAGCTTCTTCACCCTGTCCGGATTTCAGCAATATTAACCGCTGCTCGTCCATATAGGCTTGTGCCCACTGTGATGCCTCACGGCTAATCGGTACAACACGCTCCTTGCCCGCCTCGCCGCCACAGTGCACAAAGCGCAAATCAGTGCGCACATCACGCACGTTTAGGGCAATCAGCTCCGATACGCGAATGCCCGTCGCATACAGCAACTCCAGCATCGCCTTGTCTCGCACCCCTTGCGGGGCAGTCACATCTGGCGCGGCCAGCAAACGCTCTATCTCATCCTGCGTTAGCACCGAGGGATTCTTTTTAGTCGCTTTGGGCAGCTCCAGCAGAACGGACGGATCATGGATCGTAATTCCCTCCCGAATAAGAAAATGAAAAAAGGAGCGAATGGAGGCGACGCTCCGTGATATCGTCGCCGCAGCTTTTCCCTGTTCCTTCAAACGGCCCAAATACAGTACCAGATGCGACCGTTGGACGTTATCCGGCTGCTCAATACCACAGCTCTCTGCAAACTCGACAAACTGCTGCACGTCTCGTTGATACGCTTCCAAAGTGCTGCGCGACAAACCCTTTTCCTCTTCCATATATTGAACGAAAGGTAGAATGTACATTTTCATGAGTTCCAAAAGTCTCCTTGTTCTGCATACAGCGGTTCAGTCTCAGCGCCTGCTTCTTCGTGTGCTGCCTTCATTTCATAAGCTCATCAAGACCGATTACTTAGACTATTCACCATACCAGTAAAAGAAACGCAAGCGTTCCAACACTGCTATTCGATGCTCGGACCCTTCATTTACTTTTTGTCCGCCAAATACCTTAACTGCATGTCCTTCCGGTATTCGGTAATGATCTACAGGTGTTATCCAATCTGTAAACAGCCTGAGGCTATAAAAGAACATACATGCCAGCACCCCGAACAATATTACCAAACGCAGCCATTTTAGTCCTCTCCGCAACGATAGTACCATGTGGATCAGCCGCCTTTCCCCCAGAATATGGCCCCAATTAGGACTCTCTATGGAAGGGTATGACAAGCTATTCCTTTTTATACCACTTAATCCCGAACAACAGATTCCGAACCAAAAAAGCTCTCCCGAACGCATCTTCGTCGGTGAGAGCTTGGGTAGTCAGCTTTAGTCCTGAGATTTGTTTTTTCTGGATTTGCCCAAAGATTTCTGAGCGGTCGTATCGTTCTTCGCCTTACAGCGATAACAAATACCGTGAAAGTCCAAACGATGATCCACTACGGTAAAATTATATTCCCGTTCCAGACGCTCTTCCAACGGTCCAAGCCAATCCTCCAGTATTTCATCTACACTGCCACACTGCACACATATCAAATGGTGATGGTGATGTTTGGTTGTATCGCCACGCAAATCATAACGCGCAACACCATCACCAAAATTAATTTTCTCCACGACATGCAGTTCACTTAGCAGTTCTAGGGTACGGTATACGGTTGCCAGACCGATTTCGGGAGCTTTCTCTTTGACGAGCATAAATACATCTTCCGCACTCAGATGATCATCTTCGTTCTCAAGTAAAACTCTGACGGTGGCTTCCCGCTGAGGCGTTAGTTTGTAGCCCTGGGATTGCAGCTGCTGCTTAATTTTTTCGATCCGTGCTTCCATGTGTCTCCCTCCCCCTGCAAAGCTACTGCCTACTGCACTTTTTTCACTCCTATTATTATAGGGGGTCTATACAAATAAAGTCAAACATTTTGAAACGGATCAAGATGACACGGAAGCTGTCAGCATAGGAGTGACCCATTGCATCATAACCGGGGTGATCCAAGTTTCAAAGGACGCGCTACCGATAAGAAGCACCATCATCACAGCAGTCAATCCTGCGTAAGACAGCAACGGACGCAGCATCCCGTCTGACGGCCGGGTAGCGAGTATTTTGGCTTTGATCATATGGATGGAAAAAGTCATCGCAGCCACGCTACACACGAGCAGTACCGGAATCACGAGCAGGTTATGGGGAGCAACTGAAACCAAAGAAAATAGCAGTCCTTTCCACGAGTATTGCCCCACCATATAACCTACTGAAAATCCGATCAGCACACCCTTAAGGAAATTCAATACAAGAATGCCCGGAAGACCGATAACCGAAAGGCCACACACCCAAATTAGGCCGACCCATTTCAGATGTAAAGATACGCTATCCCAAAAGGTCGAAGCCGCCTGCGAATCAGCGAAGCCCTGTTCGTTTTGATTGACCGTTACAAAAAAATCCTTCAGGTAACGGGACAAATCCTGTAACTGCTCCAGCGAGAGTGCGTTTACCATAAGTGCACCAAAGACGACTCCCACCAGAAACAGTACAGCCAAGAAAACATAATACGGCGTCTGATCCTTTAACGTATGACGAAACCATTGCATCGGCGTTCTGCCCCTTTCATCTGCTTGTTTGTCCAAAAAACAACCGTAATCCCGACGGCTGATGGCTAGAAATGGGGCAGCTTTCACTGCAGATCAAACATCACGAATGATGTGCCAAGCCAGCGGCATAGTTAATTTATGGTTATGAACAAGCAGACGCTGATATGCCTTTAGAGGGACAAGACTTTTCTAGGACTTAGCTACTTTGCCGTATGTTCCACCACCACCGGATACAAGCGACAGTCGCCCCTCGCGTGAAAGCACAATTTGCTCTGCCAGCACTTTTCCGACGACTGCTGCTAACTCCTCCTGTGTAACCTCATGTAAAATATTCATTTCTGTTCCAAATGCAGCCAATAGCTGGTTCAGCTTGGCTTTGCCCAGACCTGGAATAAATTCCAGTGGAATCTGGTAAATGTACGGCGGACGATGGGAGGGAATCATGGGTTGTTCACGGTCAGCAATGCTCCATATTCGATCCAGCACTCCTCGCACCAGCTTGGTATGACCACAGTCAGGGCAACGTTCATCCGCCATCTGTTGCTCGTCAATAATCGTACCGCAGCTTTGACAGTAAGAGCGATGGTATTTGCCCAGTTTTGGATTTAATCCGTAGTTGGCACGCACCCGTCGTCCTTCCCGCCGCTCCAAAGCCATTCTGAATTCATCAAAACACGGCTTCGCCAGTGATAATTTATTGTATTCTCGTCCGATTTTCCCGAGTGAATGGGCATCTGAATTCGTGAGAAAGCTGAAGCGATCCAGTTCCGAAATCAAACCGGCCATAGATGAATCTGCGCTCAGTCCCAGCTCCACCCCACTAATGAGCTCCATATCCAGCAGTTCCTCCATACGGGCCGCTGAACTGCCGTATATGCCCTTATGAGGAGTAAAGACGTGCGCAGGCACCATAATGCCTCCACGTCCGTAAATTTGCTGCTGCAACTCGCGTGGAGGTGCATAGATTCGTTGTGAACTGAGATTAACATTTTTCATATGCCGGGCCAGCCATTGGGTAAAATCCTCCATCGCCACCAGATCTGGAAAATAGGCCAGTACGTGCGCCTCAGGACGACCTTCAGCACGTATTTCCAGCTCCGTGCCAAGGAGAATAACCGTATCCCGGTATGCGATACCACCGCCGCTGATTTCCTTCATTTCACCTGTATGTAAATAGGTACGGATATCCTCCTGTACATTAGGTGCATGGCAGTCAATGATACCGATCAGCCCAATTCCTTTGCGACCAGAGGCTTCCTTAGCTATGTTGGCAAAGGTCAGGTCGCGGCTGCCACTAATTTTGACCGGATTTCCCTTCTCTGTTCTGCCAATATGAATATGCAAGTCTGCAAAGTAGTCGTTAAGTTCTACTATATTTTCATCCATCCGCTTAGAATCTCCCTGTATGTTGGTGGAGTTGCCATGCGTAGACGGCCAGAATCGTTTTGGCATCACTAATCCGTCCTTCACGAATGAGCGTCTGTGCTTCTTCCAGCGTCACCTCAAACAGCTCCAGAAATTCATCCTCATCCGGTTCCATCTCACCTAACTCCAGCTCTTCGGCCACATACAGATGAATGATTTCATCGGCAAAGCCAGGAGAGGTATAAAAGGAGTGCAGCAGCTTCAACGACTTGGCAGTGTAACCTGTCTCTTCTCTCAGCTCACGTCCCGCTGCTTCCATCGGGTCTTCACCCCGCTCTAGCTTACCTGCAGGAATTTCTACCTCACAGCGTCCCATAGCCTGTCTGTACTGGTCCACGACCAGCATTTTCCCTTCATGCAGAGCCAAAACAGCCACCGCACCTGGATGCTTTACGATCTCACGCTTTCCAGTGGAGCCGTCGGGTAGCTCTACCGTGTCCACCTGTAATGTAATAACCTTTCCCTCAAAGATAGGCTGTGTGGAAACGGTCTTTTCCTCTAGCGCAGGATTGGAATAAGGCTTGCGAGGTGCATCGTTTGTTGGATTGTTCAATTGTCCATTCGTTTGCTCGTTCATCGGTAAGTTTCCTCCTTCATATCTATCTTTCTTTATTAATTATCACCAAAGTTAGTCTAACTTGTCCACTTTGTACATAAGCTGGTGGTAGAATAACAAACTTCCTATTATGAGGAGATGCAGAAATGAAAAGCTACCGTACTGAAAGCACCCTCCATATCGTTGGTAAAGCTTGGCAGATTCAAGCACTCTTGCGCCAATGGCAAAAGGAACACGGACCTACAGCCACTATCGCTTCGCTAGTTGTTCCAAAAAAGGTTCAGGTCTAAAGACGAAGGAACACTGTTCCTGTCTTTAACCTGAACCTTTTCTCAGTATATTGCAAGGGTATGATACAAGTTTATTTTGTGGTTTCTTGAATCAGAGCTACGACAACTTCAGCAACCTTCACCAGATCATCGGCCTTGATCTTTTCCTCTGTTGTATGGATATTCTGGTAGCCCACAGCCAAATTCACCGTCGGAATTCCAAGCCCGTTGAACACATTTGCATCGGAGCCACCACCGGAATGAAAGGTCGGCGTTGCCAGTCCCAGTCCTTGAATTGCACGCTGTGCAACCTGTACAACTTCATCATGCTCCGTAAAGCTGAATGCCGGATAGATGACTTCACTGCGGAACTCTCCCTGTGCACCAAATTCGCGTGCGGTGGTTTCCAGCGCTTCACGCATGTGCTGGATTTGATGATTAACCTTTTCCTGCACAATACTACGTGCCTCTGCACGGATCAACACAAAATCGCATACCACATTCGTCGCGCCGCCGCCCTCAAAACTGCCGATGTTAGCGGTCGTTTCCTTATCAATCCGTCCTAGTTTCATTTTAGAAATTGCTTTAGAAGCGACCTGAATGGCACTAATGCCATCTTCGGGATTTACCCCCGCATGAGCGGACTTCCCAGTAATCTTCATTTCAATACGTGCCTGCGTTGGGGCAGCTATACAAATAGAGCCGACCTCACCATTCGAATCCAAAGCATATCCGAAATCAGAATCTAGCACGTCCGGCTTCATCGCCCGTGCACCCATCAAACCAGATTCCTCGCCAGCCGTAATCACGAACTGGATTTGACCATGGGGAATATTCTGCTCACGCACGACGCGAATCGCCTCGAACAAAGCAGCAATTCCCGCCTTATCGTCAGACCCCAGAATCGTTGAACCGTCACTACGAATCCAGCCATCCTCACCCAACTGCGGCTTAATACCTTTACCCGGAGTAACGGTATCCATGTGGCAGGTAAAAAATAATTTGGGTGCTTGCTCCACACCTTCCTCTTTCCAGGTGACGATCAGATTGCCTGAACCATGTCCGGTTCTTTCACGAGAATCGTCTTCCATTACTTCCAGCCCAAGTGCATTAAACTTCTCTTTTAGAACACGTGAAATTTCCTGCTCATTTTTCGTTTCGCTATCCACCTGTACGAGTTCCATAAATTCCTGTACGATTCGGTGTTTTACTACTTTTACTGTCATTAAACTTTCCTCTCTTTCCCGATTACGCTACAATACGGATAGATGTTCTTATCTATGACTTAAACCTATCCTAAAGGAGTTACACATGTCTAACAAAAAATGGGTTCGTTTTTTCGTCTACATTATGCTCGCAGCTATGATTGGTTCTACGCTGTTCATGGTAATTGAGCCGTTTATTATGCCACTATAATAACTATACCGCTCAAGGTATCCGGCTGCTCTAAGGCATTATTGAAGCCTTGAGTGGACGAGCTGTTACGTAAAGCAAACAGGCGGGCTCCCGTGTAAATACACAATAGCCCGCCTTACCTTTATTGGAAAGAATGCGTTTGCCATTGCGCAGCAAATGAAAATTGCTGTTCAAAGTACGGTACAATTTCCTTCGCAATCTGCTCCACCGACGTAGGCTTCTGTATGCAGTCCTCCAATGATGTCACACCGTATTCCTGAATTCCGCACGGGACAATGCCCTCAAAGCCCTCATGCTGTATCCCTGATTTGATGTTAAAGGCAAAGCCATGGCTGGTTACGAAGCCCCGACGGTGCTTACACTTGTTGAATTTGACACCAATGGCCGCAATTTTAAGATTCCCGATCCATACCCCCGTATATTCAGGCTTACGACTTCCCTCAACCCCATAAGATGCTAACAACCGAATGATCACTTCCTCCAGACTTCGAAGGTATCCATGCAGATTCAGCGCCTCCCGGTTGCCGAGCATAAGTAGAGGATATCCGACAAGCTGCCCTGGCCCATGATATGTAATGTCTCCCCCACGGTCAATCTGAAAGACACTGATTCCCTGCTCCTTCAGTTGCTCTGGTGTGAGGAGCAAATGCTCAGGATGCCGCTGAGAGCCAATCGTGTAGGTCGGTGGATGCTGGAGAAGCATAAGCGTTTCTCTTGCCTCTCCCGCATCCAGCTTTCCCACAATCTCCTTCTGGACATCCCATGCATGGGCATATTCCATCCTATTCGTATAGGTTACATCAAGCGGTCGTCTGTTCACGGCCTGTCACTTCCTCTCCGTACATTTCCTCAACTGTTCGGATGATTAGTACAGCTTCGTATCCAAAGTGTAGCCTTCAAGATTTTCTTTAACCCGTTGCAAGAATCGTCCACAGATCACTCCATCCAAAATACGATGATCCAGCGACAAGCACAGATTAGCCATTGAGCGAACTGCAATCATATCATCGATAACCACGGGTCTTTTGACAATGGATTCAAAGGTAAGAATTGCAGCCTGCGGATAGTTAATCACCGGATAAGATAAAATGGAACCAAAGGAGCCTGTGTTGTTTACAGTGAACGTTCCGCCTTGCATGTCGTCCAGTTTGAGCGTGCCTTCCCGGGTTTTACGTGCCAAATCGTCAATTTCACGAGCTAATCCAGCAATATTTTTCTGGTCCGCTTTTTTAATAACAGGGGTAAGAACGGAGTCCTCTGTACCCACGGCTAGCGAAATATTGATGTCTCTTTTGACGATAATTTTATCCACTGCCCAGACCGAATTCATAATCGGATATTCCTTAATTGCATTCACGACAGCTTTCATGAGGAAAGCCAGATACGTAATATTAATTCCTTCTTTTTGCTTAAATTCGTTTTTGATCTTGTTGCGGAGCATCACCAGGTTGGTCACATCCACCTCAATCGTCGTCCAAGCATGTGGAATTTCAGAAACGCTTTGTCGCATATTGCGAGCAATTGCACTGCGAATGGGTGTAACATCAATAAAATACTCGGATCTGTTATTGTTGCCACCCTCAACTTCGATCACAGGAGATTTTGGAGCCTCCGTTAAATGAATCCCACTGTTACGAACCGGAATAGCAGGGTCCATATTTTGAATCGGTGTACTGTGCTGAGGGGCAGACTGCTGTCTTCCTGCAAAAGGAGAGCCTTGTCCTGTTGCCGTCGCAGTCGGCTGTCCAGATACTCCAGTGGGAGTAGAACCGCCCTGCTGCACATAATTCAGTACGTCTTTGCGGGTAATTCTTCCCCCCATGCCCGTACCGGGTACTTGGCTTAAGTCCACATTATGCTCAGCAGCCAGGGTTTGCACCGCTGGAGAAAAACGTCCTCTCATGGACTGATCCGATCCAGCACTCTGCGGAGATTGTGTTTGTACAGTGCTTTGAGATGCTGGTGCAACAGGTGTCGCTCCTGATGCCGCCGCAGGTGCAGCTGACTTCGTCTGAATACGGCAAATTAACTCGCCTACCGCTACTGTCTGACCTTCCTCTGCTAACAGATCACCCATAATGCCGTCCAATGTGGATGGGATTTCTGCATTCACTTTATCTGTAATAACCTCGCAAATCGGCTCGAATTGCTCTACCGTTTCACCAGGTTGTTTGAGCCATTTGGCAATTGTCGCCGATACGAGCGATTCTGCCAATTGTGGCATGGTCACATCGTTCCATTGTGTTTGGTCTGACATTTTTTTCAACTCCTTAACATCATAGGAGGGCGCGTTTTACCGCTGCCCCCGCTACACTTTTGGAATGCTTTCGTCCAATCTTCCCTATGTTAATACATTGCAAGACGGCGCATGGCTTCCTTCACTTTATCCTTATTTAACATATAAAACTTCTCCATCGGTGGACTGATCGGCATAGCTGGTACATCAGGAGCACATAGGCGCTCAATCGGCGCATCCAGCTCAAACAGACACTCCTCATTAATAATAGCCGATACCTCGGCACCGATGCCGCCCGTTTTGTTGTCCTCATGCACGATTAATACCTTACCTGTATGTCGTGCAGCCTCAACAATGGCTTCACGGTCCAGCGGTTGGAGTGTGCGCAAATCCACAACCTGTGCGGTAATGCCCTCTTCCTTCTCCAATTCCTCAGCAGCCTGCATGACAAAATGTAAAGGCTGGCTATAACCGATGACCGTAATATCGTCACCCTCACGTAATAGATTAGCCTTGCCAATCGGAACGATATAATCATCCTCAGGCACTTCACCCTTGATCAGCTTGTAGGATTTTTTATTTTCAAAAAATAGCACTGGATCAGGGTCACGAATGGCTGCTTTCAGCAATCCTTTTGCGTCATAAGGTGTAAATGGAGCAACAATTTTCAAACCCGGCGTACCAAAAAAGATAGATTCTGGACACTGAGAGTGATACAAACCGCCAAAGATCCCTCCACCAATTGGTGCGCGAATTACAACAGGACAGTTCCAATCGTTGTTAGAGCGGTAACGGATTTTAGCTGCTTCACTAATAATCTGATTCGTCGCTGGAAGCATGAAGTCCGAATATTGCATTTCAGCAATCGGCTTCATTCCGTACATGGCTGCACCAATCGCTACCCCGGCAATAGCCGACTCAGCCAATGGCGTATCCATGACACGTTGCTCACCGAATTGGTCCATAAGCCCCTTTGTCGTTGTAAAGACACCGCCCTTCACCCCGACATCCTCACCTAATACAAAAACTGTTTCATCCTGCTCCATCTCTTCTTTCATCGCAAGACGAATCGCATCAATATATTCCATAATCGCCATCGTTACCGGCCCTCCCCATCGCTATCTGCATACACATGCAGCAGCGTATCTTCGGGCTTTGGAAAAGGCGCATTATCTGCATATTCAATCGCTTCCTTGATTTCGAGCAGCAGCTCAGCCGACAGATCCGCATCCTTGGCCTCATCCCAAATGCCGCATTCAATCAAGTAGCTTTTCATACGGGCTACGCCATCCTTGGCCCAGTTCTCATCCACTTCCTCCTTGGTTCGGTAAGCCAGATCATTATCCGAGGTGGAGTGAGGAGACAGACGGTACATCATGGCTTCGATCAACGTAGGACCTTCACCGCGGACAGCACGTTCCCGTGCTTCTTTCACCGCCGCATATACGGCCAACGCATCATTACCATCGACTCGAATCCCTGGGAATCCATATCCCAATGCACGGTCGCTTACCTTGCCTGCCAACTGTTTATGAATCGGAACCGATATCGCATATTGATTGTTCTCGCACATAATGATGACTGGCAGCTTTTGTACACCAGCAAAGTTACAGCCTTCGTGAAAATCTCCCTGATTGCTGGAGCCTTCCCCAAACGTAACAAATGATACAAAATCCTTTTTCTGCATTTTGGCAGCCAAAGCTACACCCACTGCATGCGGAACCTGTGTCGTCACTGGGCTGGAGCCTGTCACAATACGCAACCGTTTACTACCAAAATGTCCTGGCATTTGACGACCGCCGCTATTGGGATCATCTGCCTTCGCAAATGCCGACAGCATCAGTTCGCGCGGCGTCATTCCTACCGCAAGCACGAATCCATAATCCCGATAATAGGGAAGAAAATAGTCCTTTTCCCGGTCAAGGCCGAAAGCTGCACCTACTTGTGCCGCCTCCTGTCCAATGCCAGAAACGTGGAAATTAATTTTCCCTGCCCGTTGCAGGAGCATGTTGCGCTCGTCAAATCTTCTTGCGAGCAACATATATCTGTACATATCAATAACTTGTCCGTGAGTAAGTCCCAGCTGTTCATGTCTGAAGCCAGCGTCTACAGCGCCTTTAGAACTCATTGAGGCACCTCCTTAAGTGTCAAACATCCTACTTCCAGTTCCTAGTACCATCTTGTCTTAAAACCTGGTACTAAACTCTGGCTAACCCCATTATAATCCTTTTCTGCCCAAAAAGAAAAGCACCGATTTATTTGAAACGTCTATATGCCAATCGCCTGTCCATCAACGGCCAACATCGCTTCTCCCAAAATCTCCGACAACGTCGGATGCGGGTGAATAAGCTGTCCGACTTCCCACGGCGTAGCATCCAGCAGTTGCGCAAGAGCGGCCTCGCTGATCAGATCCGTCACATGCGTACCGATCATATGTACACCGAGAATATCATTGGTCTTCTCGTCGGCCACTACTTTGACAAAGCCGTCCCGACTGCCGTATACTAGCGATTTTCCGATAGCTTGAAAAGGGAACTTCCCTGTCTTCACCTGATGTCCACGCTCACGGGCTTCTTGCTCCGTTAAGCCGACACTCGCAGCTTCAGGACGTGTATAAATACACCGCGGAATCAGATGGTTAGGTACACTGTGAAACTCCTCGCCCGCCAGATGATGAACCGCCTGCAAACCTTCATGGCTCGCCGCATGCGCCAGTTGTAGGCCGCCGATGCAATCTCCAATGGCGTAAATATGTGGTTCATTCGTCTGCAAATGCTCATTAACCGAGATAAAGCCCCGCTCTACGCGGATATCCGTATTTTCCAGTCCGATATTTTCCACATTGGCCTGACGCCCTACAGAAATGAGCAGTTTGGAAGCGCTGAGG
This sequence comes from Paenibacillus sp. FSL L8-0158, assembly GCF_038592965.1. Taxonomy (GTDB): domain Bacteria; phylum Bacillota; class Bacilli; order Paenibacillales; family Paenibacillaceae; genus Paenibacillus; species Paenibacillus polymyxa_D. Next base: position 3,491,282 of record NZ_CP151949.1, read on the forward strand.
GTTTCGGTTTCTTCCCCTTTTTGCACGTCAATCTGCACACCTTCCTCATCTTTGCCGTATGTTTTAGCCAGCACTTGTGAACCCGTCAGCACCTTGACACCACGCTTGGTTAACAAGCGCTGCATTTCACGCGAAACGTCTTCGTCTTCAGTGGGAATAAGTCGATTCGCAGCTTCAACCACCGTAACCTCCACGCCAAAATCATTTAGCATGGAAGCCCACTCCACGCCAATAACACCACCGCCCACGATAATCAGGGATGCTGGCAACTCCTCCATAGTTAACGCTTCGTCACTGCTCAGAATAAATTCGCCATCTGGCTCTAGTCCGGACAACACACGCGGGCGTGATCCTGTTGCAATAATGAGATGTGCAGGAACAATTGTTTCCATCTCACCATCTTCTAGTTCCACGGCAACTGCCCCGCTTTTTGGAGAAAATATAGACGGACCAATCACGCGCCCCTTACCGCTCAGTACCGTAATTTTATTTTTACGCATCAAAAATTGAACGCCCTGATGCAGCTGTTCCACAACGGCTTCCTTACGTTCCTGAACCTTGGGAAATACAAGCTGTGCTCCCGATGTCTCGATACCGTATTGTGCACTTTCTTTAATCGTGGCATATACTTCCGCACTGCGTAGCAAGGCCTTACTCGGAATGCAACCACGGTGCAGACAGGTTCCGCCAAGCTTGTCCTTTTCGATAATAACCACTTCTTTGCCTAGCTGGGCAGCACGAATGGCTGCTACATACCCCCCGGTTCCTCCACCCAAAATAGCGACATCACAATGTATAGTCATGTTTCTCCTCCAATAACAATTGATTATATATAGCTTATTGTACTCTCTTTATTTCACTGTACAAAATATAGCGTTTAGGCATAGGCTACAAAAAAGCTAACCCTTTAATCCAGATTTCTTTCCATATCATTCATACAGCGCATCTCGTAATTTGGTAGACATCCTTGGACTTTGTGCTGATTTGGCTCGCAGCGCCTTGCGAAATGATTCATTTTGCTTGCGCAGAAAGTTCAGCTCTGTCTCCAGCTCAGTGATGAGTTCTAGAGCTTGCGGGCTGATCAGCCCTTGCTCCAGTAATGCTCCTTTTTTGGCACTATAATCCGTATTTTTTTCGTCCATGCCTTTCACTCTTCCCTTCATTCCACTACGCTTCACCATATCATGCCCGCGGCGGCAGAGCAATGACGACCACATTTACGTTTTAGGAATAGACATACAACAACATGTCGAAAATCAATATATTTTCTCTAGTCTGTATACGGCTGGTTATGGTAATCTATAATGGCGTTTTCTTTCGGAGAAGAAGATTTACAGTGTTATGTACATGTTACAGAGAGGGGAATTCGCTTTGCCTACAGGACGAATTACGATTATTACAGGCCCCATGTTCAGTGAAAAATCCGGCGAATTGATTCGCCGCTGTCAAAAACTAATCCAATACGGGCATCGTAAAGTGGTAGCTTACAAACCCGCTGAAGATAACCGCTATGCCGAGGACGAAATAGTGAGCCGGATCGGATATCGGCTGCCCGCTATCTCTATCCCAAGAAAACTTACAGATGAGCTCGTTCAGCGTATTTTGCAAGAAACAAAAGATGCCGACGTGGTTGCCTTTGACGAAGTCCAGTTTTTCAGTCGTCATATTATGTCGCTTGTACAAGAGCTAGCTTATTGCGGCAAGCATGTAATTGCCGATGGGCTGAATCTGGATTATCGAGGCAAAGAGTTCGGCTATGTCGGTGGTCTGCTCGCCATGGCGGATGACATCGAGAAGCTGACTTCCTTTTGCGCTGTCTGCGGTAGCTCGGAAGCAGTATTTACGCAACGTATGGTAAATGGTAAACCTTCCACTGTGGGACCTATTGTGATGATCGGCGACTCTGAGGCTTATGAGCCTCGTTGTCGAAATTGCTTTATACCTCCTCATAAAGTGAACTGCGATTAGTAGACAGATGGATCGACAAGCTGCAATATGCCTACGTGAGTACCAGTGACTTTTTCTTGCATTTTTTTGGAACGATTCGAACCATTCCCCCGTATATCCGGTTAAGCTGTACAAGTTTTTAGTCTTCGTTTGTATATCATGACCATGAGATTATATGGGGGGAAGGAATAATGAGTTTTTTTAACAAAATCTTAGCAAGCGCAGGAATCGGTTCAGCTAAAGTCGATACGCTGGTGGATCAAGCCGTATATGTGCCTGGGGAAGAACTGAGTGGCATCATGCGCATCAAAGGCGGTAAAATTGATCAGGAAATCGGCAAAATTGACATCGAGCTCAAGACTGAATATATCGTGGAGCACGATGACAAAAAAACTACCACCACCTGCTGCATTGCACGAATTAAGGTATCGGACGGCTTTCATCTAGAGCAAGGACAGGAGCTTGAAATTCCTTTTTCCTTCAGATTGCCGTTGGAAACTCCTGTTACTCACGCCAAGCAGCCCGTCTGGCTGGAAACAGCATTAGATATTGGCATGGCTTTGGACCCGACCGATCGTGATTCACTCAAAATCGAGCCACATCCCTATATGAATACAGTGTTTGAGGCGGTTCACCTGTTGGGCTTCCGATTCCGCTCCTCCTCCTGCGAACGTCACCCCAAGCTTGGACGCAGTGTTCCATTCGTGCAGGAGTTTGAATTTACGCCCGGCTCGGAATATGCACGGGATATCGAGGAACTAGAGTTGGTTATGCAGTTGGAACCCGAGGGTGTGCATGTGCTTGTAGAAGTAGACCGCAGGGGCAGAGGGTTGTCTGGTTGGCTGGAGAGTGCCTTTGATATGGATGAGCGTCATGCCTGGTTGAGTTTAAGCCGGGAAGAGCTATCCTATGGACCAGATCACATAGCAGATGCGCTTGAGGAATTAATTGACAGGCAACTTAGATAACAATGTAGAACATAAACAAAAAACTCCTAACCAATTACTACATCGGTTGGGAGTTTTTGTTAATTTAAGAATTCTTTAATGATCGTCCTCAACAGTCTGTATAGACTAAAGTGGCAACATATCCTGTCTTTCCGCCTTATGCTTACACTCTTTGCATACCCCGTACAGCGATCCATTGTCATCTGCGTAGAAGGTTAATTTGTCTTCTTTTTTACAGAAGGAGCATTTTTGCTTGCCTGTGCCCTGGATAGAGTCAGACAGTCCAAATCCAGTTTGGGCCTGAACACCTGCTGCTTTTGTATTCGCGCGTGAACCGGAAGACACTTTAGACTTAGATTCATTTCTGGTGCGGGATTGTCGAGCGGGCTTACGAGGACGAAATTCAACGACATTACTGTCCCGCTGCTCATTCACTTGTTTGTTGCTGCTGCGACTACGCCTTGCTTTAACAATCCAACCCAATACCACCAACAACACGCCGAAGAACACCCAAGTCAGACTACTCCACATGCTCTCATCCCCGCCTTTGCTTCAGAATCAATTGGGTTAATACCACTAGCCCGTTCAATGCGATGACTTAGCCTATAGTTTTATTCATTAAAATATACCCGTGTGTACAGCCTCTGTGCTGCTCATCCAATGCCAACCCACATAAAAACCGTACCCTCTAGTGCAACATCCGACTCGCCTCTTAGCAAGAAATTGAGCATGTTAGGTAAATCATCTTCTCCTGAGGAGTACACTGACCCGTTTTACAAATTGTACATCATCCTTTTGAAAAACGATAATATCTACTCTATGGAAATCGTTCTCCTTATCAAAATGCTTATCTACTGCTCAATGGTGAGAACAAGAACAAAAATGCCCCAGATGGCTACATTACTCCCCTTGATAATAAAAATCAATGAATCTTTTCGTCAACGGATTAAACTTATCAAAGCGTTTGCGATGCGGTAAAAAACCTGACTTATGTACTTGTTCTGCTAGTGTTTCTACATGTTCAAATCGCTTGAAAAAAGGCAACGCAAAAGTGTAGATATCTTCAATAATCTCTTGGATCACCCGCTCTCTTTCTGCTTCTGTGGACACAAGGTAATCCCTGTTTTCCGTATATTTCTTGGTCAGAGCAATCAACTCACTGTGAAAACAAGCCCCCGTACTATACTTCTTTTTTATTTTTTTGGATTCCACGATAATATAAACTTTTAATGCACCATATTTAGTCGCACCAAAATAAATTTCAAATATAAATTCCCTGGTGTCTTTTTTCAAAACTTTTCTGCTTTTCAGATATTTAAAATCATTCAAAAATGGTGTAGCTATAATTTTATCTATCGCTAACTGACGTAGATCACTTGCTTTAAGTTCAGTCTTATGGTCCATGATGTCACTCCAACCCAAAGAATTTCCCACCATTATATCATATTGTTCCAATTACAGGCTCTTCTTATCTCCACTCTTTAATCGCAAAGTATTAATAAAAAACAGAAAAAAGCCGCTCACAATAGAGCAGCTATTCCTCTGAAACATAAAAAGCAGTATATGAATTATACTTTGAATTTACCAATTTGCCCTTGCAGATCTTCTGCCATTTTGGACAGGTTTCTTGCAGAGGAAGCAATTTCCTCCATTGATGCCAGTTGTTCTTGAGTCGCAGCTGACACGTGCTGTGTCCCGGCTGCAGCCTCTTCAGCAATTGCTGAAATTTGTTTAACAAAGCCAACAATCTCATCGGTACTTGCAGACATTTGTTCCGATCCAGCAGAGACCTCTTCAATTTCACTGGCCACTTTATTGACGGTTTCCTGAATTAGTTCAAACGATGCGCCTGCATTTTGTACAACTTCACGACCTGTCATGACATCCTTCCCGTTGGATGCTACCGCCTCAATTGCATGGGTAGTATCCTTTTGAATCAATCCCACAAGCTCCGTAATTTGTTGAGCAGAGTGAGCTGATTGTTCGGCCAACTTGCGAACTTCGCCTGCAACTACAGCAAATCCGCGACCATGTTCCCCTGCGCGGGCCGCTTCAATCGCAGCGTTCAAGGCAAGAAGGTTGGTCTGACTAGAAATATTGGTGATAACATCAATGATCTTGCCAATTTCGTCTGAGCGCTCTCCCAATCCAGCCATGAGATCTGCCAATCCATTCATGGAATCATTCACGGCATTCATCTGCGTAACTGCCTGTTGAATCATCTGGTTACCTTCAGCCGATTTATGGGCCGCATCTTGCGCAGATGCAAATACATTTTGCGCGCGGATGGCGATTTGCTCAACACCGATAGACATTTCCTCAATAGCTTGGGACGATTTCGTCACCATATCCACCTGGTCTCCTGTTCCAGTAGCTACTTCTTGCACCGTTTCGGTTATTTGTGCAGAAGCTTGGCTGTTTTGCTCTGCGCTGGCCGTCAATTCTTCTGAGGAAGTGGTTACCAACTCAGTCGTCTTACTCACAGATTGAATCAGTTCACGAAGGTTCTCAACCATGACATTAAAGGAATGTGCCAATGTACTGATCTCGTCCTTGCCCTTCACATCGATAGCTTCACTTGTAAGATCACCCGATGCAATACTTTCAGCAGCACGACTGATCCGCAAGATAGGTTTAGAAATGATTTGGGCTATGATGATTGCCATGATCAATGCTAATATAACGGCTACTATACTCAAAACGATGACCAATTGTCTCCCTGAAATAAAGTTATCAACAGCTTCTTTCGTAGTCTGTTTAGATCCATCTGCATTCAATTTAATGAGCTGACTGATCATATCGTTTGAACTATACCATAACTTATAGGACTCCTGATGTAGGATGCTTGATTGAGCATAATCATTAGCTTTACCTGCTTCGAGCACTTCAGGCAACTTATTCAGATACTCAGTATAAGTTTTGGAGAATTCTTCATACATTTCACGTTCTTTAGGGGTAGCAATTAATTTTTCGTATGTTTTCCGGCCGTCCTCAACCTTTTTTAAAACCTTATCATATTCGGCCTGAACCTTCTCCATTTCCTCTGGGTCACGTTCTACAATAATGTTTAATGAAATCCGCTCTACATCAGATACATCACCATTTAGTGTCCCCAGGATGGTCACACTTGGCATCCAATGACTATCGATTGCCATCGAAGTGTCACCTAATTTTTTCATTCTGGAGATAGATACTGTACTAATCACGATCAATAGGATTATTACCGCAAGAAAACCCAATATCAATTTTGTTCGGATGTTAAATTTCATATATTCGCTCCTCAGTTCTCTTTATAATTAGATACTATATCGACAAGAAACGACACATTGTTTATATCAAATTTAAAGAGAATTTCAGAACTGTTTACAAAAGGGAGTTTTCTCCTCGTGATGGTTGGTGCAACTGATTCAGGCTTATTTTATAAACCTCTTGTAGAGCATTATGTTTTATAATTCCCAACAATTGTACCGTCATATATAGCAAGAGAGATGCTGAAAATCTTTATTCACTTATTGCATCAAACTTCTAAATTAAAAAAAAGATACCCAAAAGCGGGTATCCTTTTATGTTTTACTTCCTAGCAATCACCATAAATCGTTCTGAATTTGTCCTTATTCCTATTTCGGTTTGATTGTCCATAATAAATTGCTGGAGTATATGAAAATCAATTTCTTCATCTCTGAAGTTAGGAATAATTGGAGTGTGTTTCAAGAGAAATATTAAGTCTGCAGGAGTCTGATAATATTCGGTTGCATTGAATTCAAATGACTGTATGTCGCTAAAGCCCGCATCACTTAATTCCGTAATATATTTAGCTTTTAACGAGTCTTTCTTAGTCCCCCATGCCTGTCCTCTTCCAAACGCTTCTTTAATATTTAATTTGTCGTTTTCGCTTACTTGCTGTGTCAGGAACATACCACCCTTTACTAACACCTTTGCTATTTCTTTTGCATAAAAACATGAATGTCGAGAAGAGATTACGTTAAAGAAGTTCTCAGGAAAATTTAAATTTTCAGCATCCATCTGGAGAAAACGAACATTTGCTATGTCTGATTCAGCCGAATTCTTGGTTGCCGTTTCGATCATTCCAGTGGAATGGTCAATCCCAACTAGGAGTAATGCCGAATCTGCTATTGATAAAATGGCCTCCCCGCCGCCAGTACCGATGTCAAGCAATATGTCCGACTTCTTGCATGTCTTCGCTACTTCATTGTAGAAGTCCCATTTTACGCCTTTGGAGATACATTTCACGTTACTGAAATCCCATCCGTTGATTTTTCCAATCTTATCATAAAACTCTTTATACTCTATTGAATTCATTTTCTTTTCACCTTCCAATTAAGGATAAAAACTACGGGCTAGCAGACCGATATCATTCAAAATTTTAGTTGTGTAGTCAAAAGGATAAACTCCCCCCTTGACGGCTGGTACGCGTTTTTTCCAACCCGGAAACTAAATACTTCGAACAATACGGAAAGACATCCGATTCACCTCATTTGAAAGAATGTTTTAATTATAAAAAATACCGCTCCTTTACTGGTCTTTGGAAGAACCAATAAAAAGGCGGTATTAGTTGTCCACTATTCAGAAGCTTATCGGTATCGGGACGGCTGTGTTGGAGATTAGTAGCCGTCCCTACAATTATCATTCATAAACGTCAAAACCCAAGAATTCCTTGCTTCATCAATCATTCTGACCCTTTCAGGACACCTTGTTCTCAATTCTCAGCTTATCTGCCACCATCGCTATGAACTCACTATTGGTTGGTTTGGACTTACTGATATTAATGGTGTAACCGAACAGGTGTGAAATACTGTCGATATTTCCGCGGGTCCATGCTACCTCGATAGCATGACGAATGGCGCGTTCTACGCGAGATGCCGTCGTTTTGAACTTTTCGGCGATTGCCGGATATAATGTTTTGGTGATGGCACCTAGAATTTCGATATTATTGTACACCATCGTAATGGCTTCACGTAAATATTGATAGCCCTTGATGTGAGCTGGTACGCCAATTTCGTGTATGATGGCCGTGATACTGGCATCCAGGTTTTTCGTCTTACCCATAGGTACAACGTTGGACCGCATGGATGAAATGGTCACCGGACTGCTGCTAACTAACTGCGGTCCCACCAATTGGCGAACACGGTTAGCCAGCACTTCCATGTCAAACGGCTTCAAAATATAATAAGATGCCCCGAGCTGTACGGCCCTCTGTGTAATATTTTCTTGTCCGAATGCAGTCAGCATAATGATTTTCGGTTGTGGAGTTAGGTTCATTTCTCTCAAACGCTCCAATACACCGAGACCATCCAGATGAGGCATAATAATATCCAAAATAAGTACATCAGGTATGTTGCGGGATTCTGCGATGCGTTGGAGCACTTCTTCGCCGTTATAGGCGATTCCTGTAACTTCCATATCCTCCTGATCGGAAATATATTCAGCAAGCAAATTCGTAAATTCCCGGTTGTCATCTGCCAACAATACCTCAATTTTTTGCAATGTACTTCCTCCTCATTGAGTGATATTCCATTGTGATATCTGTTTACAGTATATAAATATTTCTTGTCGGAGTATATGATTTCGACATCGAATTATGAATTCCTTCTGTCGAAAATTATTTTTATTTATTTTTTTTATAGTTTCTATTATAATTGATTCTTTATCTTGCAATTATGAGCTATTCCCCTGCTTTTCGACAAAAAAATCTTAAGGCCACTAGCTCGCCTTAAGATTAGAAGATGATTTCAAGCTTACGTTATTCTGCATGATTCCTGCATCGCGCAGCATCCATTCGATAAAACAACCGTAACCTGATTTAGGATCATTCACAAATACATGTGTCACAGCCCCGATAAGCTTACCATTTTGGATGATCGGACTACCGCTCATTCCTTGCACGATTCCCCCGGTCTTATCCAGCAGCTTTGGATCTACAATACGAATCACAAGTCCTTTGGTTGCCGGTTTGTCCTGCTGAGAAATGTGTACAATTTCCGCCTGAAACCGCTGAATTTGTTGACCTTCCAGTACAGTCAAAATTTCTGCTGGTCCTTCCTTTACTTCATTAGCAAGAGCCACCGGAATAGGAGTCGAATACAATCCATATTGCGGCTCATCTGACATTTTCCCAAAGATTCCGAAATTCGTATTTCTTTCAATATTTCCTAATACCCGATGATCTTTGAGAAAATGAGCGCGTTTTTCTCCTGGTTCCCCACTTTGGCTTTTCGCAATTGATGTCACATTGGACTGCACAATCTCTCCGCTTCCCACGACAATAGGGGTTTGGGTATTCATATCGGTAATTACGTGGCCCAAGGCCCCGTATACACCTTGGTCTGGTGCGTAAAACGTTAATGTACCTACACCTGCAGCCGAGTCCCTAATATACAACCCAAGCCGCCATGCTTTATCATCCTGATCATATGCTGGTGTTAACTTGGTGGAAATGGTCTGCTCACCTCGACAAAGCGTTATGTCGAGCGGCTTTTTATTCTTACCTGCTTCGTCTACTACTTCAGCAACCCTTGCCAGGCTATTGAGTGGTTTGCCGTTCATGTGTGTAATCCGATCTCCTAGGCGAATCCCCGCTGTTTCACCAGGTGATACCTTACGATCATTACTTTCCTGAATGATATGGTGACCGACGACAAGCACTCCTGAAGATTTTACTTTAACCCCAATCGTCTGCCCTCCCGGGTATACTTTTAAATCGGGAATTACACTTTCTTGGGTTGTCCTCATGCTTTTAGAACCAAACAAATCCAAAGAAGCTTGTGGAGGCAGCGCTGCTTGCACTTGCTGAGCGTTACCGATAGAACACATAAGAAAAACAAGCAAAAGACCGAGCAATTTGATCCTGGAGTAAAAATTCAATGGCTGTCACGCTCCCTTTGCTTCTTTCGCTTGACGAGTAAAGGTGGTCGCCAATTGCGTACCTATAAGGTAACCTTGCCCCCAGGCTTTTATAACTGTTAAACATTACGCCGGCCGCTCTTTTCAGGCTTTCTTTCCTTCCGCCAAATTCAGCATTTCCTGTGCGTGATGCAATGTTTTTTCGGTAATTTCCACACCGCCCAGCATCCGTGCCAATTCTTTGACACGCCCGTCCTCCGTAAGTCCCTCAATTTGAGTCATGGTCCGTCCGTCATGAACATTTTTCTCAATAAGGTACTGATGATCTGCCATACATGCCACCTGTGGCAAGTGAGTAATGGAAAACACCTGACAAACGGAAGATAAACGATATAGCTTCTCGGCAATGGATTGAGCTGCACGACCACTCACCCCGGTATCCACCTCGTCAAAAATGAGTACTGGAATTTGATCATGACGCGCAAAAATACTTTTCATCGCCAACATGATACGTGATAGCTCACCGCCTGAAGCGATCTTACCAAGTGGACGTAATGGCTCACCTGGATTGGGGGAAATAAGAAATTCCGCATTATCAATACCCTGCTTGGTAGGTCTTACCTTCAGACCTTTATACTCATACCCGCGTGGATCTTCAATTGGATCAATGCGCACCTTGAGTGACGTTCTTTCCATCTGCAGGTCTTTTAACTCCTGCTCCACTTGCTCTGCAAGCTCTTCAGCGCAAATTTCACGTGCTTCTGTAAGCTCTTCCGAAATCTCAAGCAATTCGGACAGCAACTCGTCCCGTTTTGCAATGAGCTGCTCCAGACGCTCATCTTTATTTTCCAGCAGATCGGTTTCCTGCTCAATACGGCTATAGTATTCCAAAATCTGCTCTATACTATCACCATATTTTCGCTGTAATCCGGTAATTTGATTCAAACGTTGTTCCACTTCATGCAGCTTGTCTGGATTAAATTCAATATCCTCACGATAAGAACGTAATTGGAATGCTGCGTCCTCCAACTGGTAAAAAGCAGACTGAATCTGCTCTGCAATGGGCTGTAGGCTTTTGCTGTCATAGTTTTGGACATCGTTCAATCTGGACAATACGTTATTGATCGTATCCAGTCCACCTCTGCCGCTTAACAGTTCGTATGCTCCTGATATCCCATCCATCATTTTCTCACTATGGGATAGCTTGACCCGTTCTTCTGCCAATAATTCATCTTCTCCCAATTTCAACTCCGCCGCAGCGATCTCTTCTAATTGAAATCGGTACATATCCAAAAGCTGATAAGCCTTTTGACTGGAGCTTTGCAGTTCTCTTACTTCTTTTTCCGCTTTGACAAAAGCATTGTAACGCTCCCGATAAAGCGTTTTGACCGGACCGATCACCGAATCACCGAACGTATCCAGCAGCGACAGATGGCGATCTGCACGTAGCAGGCTTTGATGCTCATGCTGCCCGTGTATATTGACGAGTTGCTCACCTACCTCACGCAGCATCGTCAAATTAACCATCTGGCCGTTAATTCGAGAAGAGCTTTTCCCCTGAACCGTAAGTTCACGACGAATCAGCAAATGCTCCTCCGCATTAGCCTTAATTCCTTGTTCCTCAAGTGTATTCCAAACGGGATGTTTTACTGGCAGTTCAAACAAGGCTTCCATCTCTGCTTTATCACAACCGTAACGTACTAAATCAGCAGAGCCCCTACCGCCTGCAATTAGCCCAAGCGCATCGATAATAATGGATTTACCAGCACCTGTTTCCCCGCTTAACACATGAAACCCTTTATAAAAATGAACATCGACGGCCTCTACGACCGCCAAATTCCGTATAGACAAAGTGACCAGCATCGTTCTTTCACCTCTATGATGTACAAATTAAAACGCCTAATATGCGTAGCCATTATAATTAGGAAATGTAGCCCATAAGACGATTCACGATAGCTTCGCTGTTTTCTTCCGATCGGCAAATAATCAAAATGGTGTCATCTCCGCTAATCGTACCCATAATTTCGGACCATTCAATATTGTCCAATAAAGCAGCAATCGAGTTGGCTGTTCCCGGCAGACACTTCATCACAATCAGATTGGTTGTGTAGTCAATATGCAAAAAGTTATCAACCAACGTACGTTTCAGTTTCTGGGCTGGATTGTAGCGCTGATCCGAAGGCATCGAATATTTATATCTGCCATCGTCCATTGGGACCTTGATGAGCAGTAGCTCCTTGATATCGCGCGATACGGTCGCCTGCGTAACCTGAAAACCAGCCTTACGCAATGCTTCAACCAGATCATCCTGCGTCTCAATTTCATGTTGTGAAATAATTTCCCTAATTTTAATATGTCGTTGACCCTTCATATAATCCTCCTATGGATTAACCTTCATATTCCTCTTCTTCGAGGTCTTCCACTAATGTAATAAGGCGAATACTTCGCTCGTCCGTATCAACGTACAGTACACCCGCGCAACCCGGATAGAGCAACAAATATGGCATGAGCCTGTCCCGTAAATCAGGACCACTCCACTCCATTGGTTTCTTGCGGCGTGACGTTTTGACCATATATGTCGAACCGTTTCGTACAGCCACGTAGTCTATAAACAAACGGCTATACACGGTATGTCCATTCACTTTAAAAGCAAGCGGTATTTTCATTTTCCCGCCCACAACCTCATATCCTGCTTTTTCGAGTAGATCTGTAACAGGCCCTTCATCCAAATCCTCGTTAATCGGTATCGTCTTTAGCACAAGCGGCCCTGGCTCCTTCAACCAGGCACGTAGGCTATATAAAGCCCATATCCCTAATATCACCCCGATCACAGCGATGATAACCGTATCATATCTTGTATCCATGGTCCGATCACCTCATGGACATATTCTAGGACAAGAAGTAAAATTCCTTTTCCTTTGTACATCTCATTATAGGCGAACGTGAGTTCTATAATCAATCCCTCACACCAAAAAGAGGTTCCCTTAAGTTCACAGAACTCATGGAGAACCCCTGAATGTTACTTACGCGATGGACCATTATTAAAAGTCTGACCTGCTTCCTGAACGGTGCGTTCAATCAGTGGTCTGAAATCCATCTTCTCCAGCTGCGATTCTGCAGCAGGAAGCCCATCCAAACGCCAATGCGCTAAAAATTCAATATTGCCTTCTCCACCTGTAATAGGTGAATAAGCCAAACCTTGCAGCGTAAGTCCAAGCTCATGCGCAAACATCAGAATGGTCTGCAACACTTCTTTATGCGTAGCAGGATCACGGACCACACCGGATTTTCCGACCTTTTCGCGTCCAGCTTCAAATTGCGGCTTGATTAGAGCTACAATATCAGCAGGTTGATGCAATAATGCAAGCAACGGGGGCAAAATAATACGTAATGAAATAAACGAAACGTCAATACTTGCGAAATTCGGCACAGAACCAATCAAATCCGCTGGTGTCATATATCTGAAATTCGTTTTCTCCATTACGCATACTCGTTCATCATTACGAAGCGACCAATCCAGCTGATTATAACCCACATCAATGGCATAAACGTATTCCGCTCCATGCTGAAGTGCACAATCCGTAAAGCCTCCAGTGGACGAGCCAATATCCAGCATTGTCCTGCCCTTCATATTCAGCTCAAATTGACGGATGGCCTTCTCCAGCTTCAATCCTCCACGGCTTACGTACGGATGCACCGAGCCCTTAACTTTAAGCTCGCTGGCGCGTGGTACCTTCATTCCCGCTTTTTCGATTCGTTCGCTGTCCGCCAGCACTAAACCAGCCATAATCGCAGCTTTAGCTTTTTCACGGCTTTCAAAAAAGCCTTGTTCTACAAGTAATACATCAATGCGTTCCTTCGGAACAGACATGTTAATCTCCCTTTAGGCAGCCAGGCTGCTCTTGTCATACTTTTTATAAACGTCATAGTCTTCGCTTCAAGTTATCCTATACAGATTGTCCCATGCCATATGCTGGCTCTGCAGCCCATTTACGCAGCTTTAAGCATACGTCTTCAATGGTAAGACCTACTTCAGCACGCTGCTCTTTGATGGAGCCATGCTCCACGAACAGATCCGGAATCCCCATTAGGCGCACCTGTGCCTCTTGTATTTCGGCTTTGGCGTAAAATTCAAGTACAGCGCTACCCAAGCTTCCTGCTTCAGAAGCTTCTTCTAGTACGATCAGCTTCGTGTGCTGACGAGCCAGCTCACGCAACATATCCTCGTCCAAAGGCTTCAGGAAACGAGCATTCACGACGCCCACTTGCAACCCTTCCCGTTTCATCGCCTCCGCAGCCTCTGTCGCCACCTGGAGCATCGGTCCTGATGCAATTACAGCAAAGCCCTCACCCTTACGCAGGAGCTCCCAACTGCCGATGGTAATAGCCTGTAATTCTTTATCCAACGGCACGCCAACCACATTAACACGTGGGTAACGATAAGCAATTGGACCGTCTTCATAGTCGAGCGCTGTTTTCATCATATGACGTAGCTCGTTCTCATCCTTTGGCATCATAAGCACAAGATTCGGGATATGACGTAAGAATGCCACATCAAACACGCCATGATGAGTTTCCCCGTCAGCCCCAACAAAACCTGCACGGTCAATCGCGAACATCACGTTCGCATTATGACGACAGATATCATGCACAATTTGGTCATAAGCACGCTGCATAAAAGTGGAATACACCGCAAACACCGGCTTCATCCCTTCCATTGCCAACGCAGCACACATGGTAGCTGCATGCTGTTCAGCAATGCCGACGTCAATCATACGGCTAGGAAACTCTTTACTAAACGGTACCAGTCCTGATCCACCAGGCATAGCAGGCGTGACCGCGACGATGCGCTCATCCTGCTCAGCCAGCTCAATCAGAGTTCGGCCGAAAATTTCCGTATACATCGGATTACCTACAGCTTTAAGCACCTGACCCGATTCAATCTTGTAAGGACTGATTCCGTGCCATTTGTGTGAATCTGCCTCCGCAGGTTTATAGCCCTTGCCCTTGGTGGTTACGACATGCACCAATACAGGGCCAGTGACATTATCAGCCTGCTGGAAGGTTTCGATTAGCTTCGGCAAATCATGTCCGTCCACTGGACCGAGATACGTAAGTCCCAGTTCTTCAAACAGTACACCAGGCACCATCATATATTTAAGACTGTCCTTGACACGGCCAGCCGATTTGGCAAGTTTACCGCCGATCGCGGGTATTTTTTTCAGCAAAACTTCCAGCTCATCTTTTGCCCGCAAATAATGGCGGTCCGAGCGGATTTTACTCAAATAATTATGCATGGCACCTACATTAGGTGCTATGGACATTTCGTTGTCATTCAGAATGACCATTAAATTTTTGCGCTCATGTCCGATATGATTCAACGCTTCGAAGGCCATCCCCCCAGTCAACGCGCCGTCTCCGATCATTGCAATGACTTTATTGTCCTCGCCCTTCAAATCTCGAGCCAAAGCCATTCCCATTGCGGCCGACAGAGAAGTGCTGCTATGACCGGCTTCCCAAACATCATGCTCACTCTCGCTTCTTTTTACAAAACCACAAAGTCCATCACGCTGACGAAGTGTATCAAAACGGTCCATTCGCCCTGTCAATATTTTGTGTACGTAGGCTTGGTGACCAACGTCATAAATCATCTTGTCCTTCGGACTGTTATAGCAATAATGCAGGGCGATCGTGAGCTCAACCACTCCCAGATTCGATGCCAGATGCCCCCCAGTCACGGACAGCTTCTCAATCAAAAAGCTCCTGATTTCCTCGGCTAGAGAAGCCAACTCCTCAACCGACAATGATTTCAGATCGCCTGGTTGCTTTATGTGTGGAAGCAGCACGCATATCTCCCCGCTTTCCTTCAAGTTTGTGAGTAAAGTTAACAAGTATTATATCACACTTTTTGACTGTGCTTAAACGCAGACAAGTCAAAACAACTCTAACGCAACTAATGATCACGCTTCATCAGGTAATCGGCTATCTCCAGCAAACGAGAAGAATCGGGGATACCACTCTCTATTATCACTCTTTTAGCAGATGCGGTGAGTTCCTCTACCTGCTGCAAAGATGCGTCCATACCAATGAAATACGGATAGGTGACCTTCTCTTGTACAACATCACTTTGCGTTTTCTTACCCATTTTACTCTCATCGCCTATGAGGTCCAGTATATCGTCCTGTATCTGAAAAGCCAGCCCCAAGTCTCTTCCAAAGCGGCGAAGCGCCTCTAATTGACCCTTGTCCGCCCCACCAATCCGTCCACCTGCCAAGAGCGAGAAAATAATCAAATCAGCAGTTTTATGAAGATGGATATATTCCAGTTCTTCGATCCCCGTCATTCCTTGCTCGCCTGACATATCGGCGACCTGTCCGCCTACCATGCCCCGCGCGCCACTCATTTCGGACAAATCCTCAACAATGGACAATAGCGAATCAGACGAAACACCGTGACGCCGTCCTGCTTGCACAATGCTGTAAAAGGCATGGGTCAACAAAGCATCACCCGCAAGGACGGCAACCGCCTCGCCGTATACCTTATGATTCGTCAGCTTACCTCGCCGATAATCATCATCATCCATGGCTGGCAAGTCATCATGAATGAGGGAGTACGTATGTACCATTTCTACCGCACATGCCACTGGCAGCGCAGCTTCCCTGCTTCCACCGAATGCTTCAGCAGCAGCGATCACAAGCAGAGGCCGCAGCCGTTTTCCGCCTGCGGTGAGTGAATAATTCATGGATTCTCGAAGAACATCGGGAATGTCCCAATCGGCCGGGAACTGCTCGGTCAGCGCAGACGAAACCGCATCCATCGTCCCGGTCAAATATTCCTTGAACGACGGTCTATTCAAGTCCTTCACCGCCGTTTTCATCCAGTCCCCCACCAAAAGGCTTCTTGCGCAAATCTCCATCCTCTTCCACGATCATTTCAATTTTACGTTCAACCTGCTCCAGCTTTTGACTGCAAAGCTGAGAAAGCTTCATCCCCCGCTGGAACAAATCAATGGCTTGCTCCAGAGGAACGTCTCCATGCTCCAGTTGTCCGACAATTTCTTCAAGAGCGGCCATAGCCGCTTCAAAATTCAATTCCGTTTCATTCGCCACCGTGCTTCGCGTCCTCCTTCATTCCCCATACTTGGCAGTCCAACTGCCCATCACTTACTTTAATCTTGATGGAATCTCCCGGCTGTACGTCTTTGAGCGACTTAATCAGCCGTTTCTCCTGCTCATCGTATACCAAGCTATAGCCTCGGGCCATGACTTTGAGTGGGCTCAGCGCATCCAGCTGACGAATTCCCGTGTGCAACTGCTGCTGTCCCGTTTTCGTAATAGCACGCATCGCAGACTCCAGCTGACGTTGCGCCATATCCGTCTGCTTGCGTGCCGAACGAATTTGTTCACGCGGATTAAACCGTTCTAGTACCTGACGCATACGTGCATTCTTTTCTGCGTTCAAACGTGAACGGTTACCCGCTGCGCGGATTAGCCGCTGATGCAGCATGTCCATTCGCTCTGCATGCTGTAGCATATAGCGGCGTGGGTGCAGCAGGACTGGTGAACGCTGAAGCCTCGCCAAGCGTTCGCGGCTGGTTTCCAGCCGCTGCCGGAGGGCGTTACGCAGGCGTTGCTCACGTTGGAGCAACTGATCCCGTAGCTCTGCCTGATTAGGCACAGCCAACTCAGCTGCTGCGGTTGGCGTTGCTGCACGCAAGTCAGCCACAAAATCGGCAATGGTAAAATCCGTTTCGTGTCCAACTGCCGAAATAACCGGAATGACCGATGCATAAATGGCACGCGCAACCGCTTCCTCATTAAACGCCCACAGTTCTTCCAACGAGCCACCTCCCCGTCCGACGATCATCACCTGAACCTCTTGCATACGATTCATAGCTTCAATTGCCTTGACGATCGAGGGTGCGGCTCCTTTTCCTTGTACAAGCACAGGATACAACACAATTCCAGCTTGCGGGTATCGCCGTTGAAGGGTCGTAATAATATCACGCACAGCCGCTCCGGTCGGTGACGTAATCACGCCAATGGTAGCCGGATGGGCTGGGAGATTACGCTTACGAGCAGTATCAAACAGTCCTTCTGCATCCAGCTTTTGCTTGAGCTGTTCGTAAGCCAGATAAAGGCTACCTATACCATCAGGCTGCATTTGAGTCGCATAAAACTGATATTGTCCATCTCGTTCGTACACGGATACGTTTCCCCGGGCAATAACACGCGTACCTTCTTTCGGTACAAAAGGGAGCCGCTGATTATGGGTTGCAAACATAATCGAACGTATGCGGCTCCCCTCATCCTTGAGCGTAAAGTACATGTGACCACTCGAATGATGCGTAAAATTAGAAATTTCCCCGCGTATCCATACATCAGACAGCACCTGATCCGATTCCAGTTTCATCCGGATATAACGATTCAGGTCCTTTATAGAGTAAATACGTTGTTCAGCCACAGGCAGCTGCCCTTATGCCAAACCGTGCGACCGCTTGGCCGCTACAAGCGTATTTTGCATCAGCATCGTAATCGTCATCGGGCCTACTCCGCCGGGAACAGGCGTAATCGGACCAGACACTTGCTTCACGCTCTCAAAATCAACGTCCCCCGCCAGCTTTCCGTTCTCCAGACGGTTCATCCCTACATCTATCACTACCGCTCCGGGCTTCACGAACGAAGCATCAATAAAGTTGGCTTTGCCGATCGCAACGACTAAGATATCTGCTTGTCGACTTAGGTCCGCAATATTCGCTGTACGGGAGTGGCACATCGTAACCGTAGCATTTTCACGCTGCAACAATAAAGACACTGGCTTGCCCACGATATTACTGCGACCAATAACTACCGCATGTTTACCGGCCATCTCCACTCCAGCACGCTTAATTAACTCAATGACTCCAGCAGGAGTACAAGGCAATAGACTATCGTCACCGATGACCAAATTTCCTACGTTCACCGGATGGAATCCATCCACATCCTTCTCCACTGCAATCGCGTCAATGACAGCTTTTTCATGAATATGCTTTGGCAACGGCAGTTGCACCAAAATTCCATGGATGGTACTTTGATGGTTCAGCTTGTCCACCAGTTCCAGTAATGCTTCCTGCGAAGTATCTGCTGCCAATCGGTGAACCTCGGAGTAATAGCCGAGATCATGGCATGCCTTTTCCTTGTTTTTAACATACACTTGCGAAGCGGGATCTTCGCCTACCAATACAACAGCCAGTCCGGGTTGAAAGCTGTGATCTTTCAGACGAATGACCTCTTGCTGAATGCTTGCGCGAATATCCTGAGAGATTTGTTTACCATCAATGATCGGTGCTGACATGTTTAACCACTCTCCAACCTGATTCAGTAGTCTCTACTTAAAAACGTGCTTTCAATTGCTCCAGTTCTTGAATTACTCGTCCCAGTACACCATTAACAAATTTACCGGATTCCTCGGTACCAAAGTGCTTCGACAACTCAATCGCTTCATTAACAGCTACCTTGGCTGGAACATCCTCACGGAAAATCATCTCATATGCCGCAAGTCTCAAAATTTGACGATCTACACGTGAAAGTCTGCTGATCTGCCAGCCTTTTAGATAATCCACCAACAGCCCATCAATTGCTTCCTTGTGCTCCCACGTACCCCGCACATGCTCTAAAACATACGCTCTTAACACTGCCGCGTCTTTAACGACAACTTCCGCTTCGTTTTCCTCAGCGGCTTCCTGAAGCAACATGTCCACGGCTGCTGCCGCATCCACTTCATTCATTTCCATATGGTACATACTCTGTACCGCTAATTCCCTCGCCAGACGTCTTTTCATGCCCTGCCTCCTACGCTTGCCTATATCTATTTTTCATTCTAACCAATTTCCACAAAAAAACCTGTGAACGCATCCTCCAAAACGTTGGGCGCAAAGAAGCTACAGCTCTATTTTGGAGAACACGTATCACAGGGTTCATTTAAAAGGACGCCAACGCTGCGACAACCAATCGCCCCATTCCTTCCAAGGGAGGAACGAACCGAGCGCTGAATCGCTACGTCTTCCTAGCGTATATCCGATGAACACCATCAATGCAAAGAACAACATATTCCAAAAGCCTACCCACAAATAAATAAAACCGAAAAAAATACCAGCCGTGATCCCCATGATCCGGCCCTTGTAACTTCCCCATATTTCTTTCCAGGGCATCAGGGAAAATCACCTCTATTCCACACGACTCTTAAAGCTGGGTGACTGAGAAACATTAGCGATGTACACCGACACATTGGACACAGGAATTCCTGTAATTTCTTCCACATGATCGTGTACCCCCTTTTGTACCTCGGAGGTTAACACCGGAATGGAGCTTTCCCCGTCTACAACCGCCCGAATCGTAATATCAAGTCCCGAATCCAACACACGAACGCGTGCTTTCAAATCCTGCAGCCCGCGAAATCGGGAAGCTGCTTTGAGGCACAGATTTTCAATGGTATCCACTGAAATCTGAATGTCACCGTATTCCGTTCGTTGATCAATAGAATGCTGTACGGTTTGGTTCCGTCGAATAGAGATATAAAAAAAACGAAGACTCAATAACAACAGAACCCCTGCAATAATCAGGCTGGTAAACCACACTACTCGCTCATCCTCAATACTTAAAACATACGGAATGGCCCCGCTCAGGAGGAGGATGGCGAGAATGGAAATAATTCCGATACTTAAGCTGTACAAGAACAGCAGAAGTCTGTCCATAACTTTAGCCACGAAACGCACAGCCTCCTTAAATTAGAGTAAACCCTCGACCCATAAGGGTCGGGGGTTTGTACAAAGTATCGCTCTATTTAACCCGTCCGGCGCCCAGCACTTCCGGCTCTTCTACTTTTTCGGCACTTTTGAATTGAACATCATGAATTTGCACGTTCACTTCAACAACGTTAAGACCTGTCATGTTCTCAATCGAACGCTTAACATTATGCTGAATAGCAGCAGCCACCTCAGGCAGACGGTTACCGTACTCAATAATGACGGAGACGTCTACAGCAGCTTCACGCTGTCCGACTTCCACTTTTACACCTTTAGATAAATTTTTGCGACCTAGCAGTTCGGCAAACCCACCAGCAAATCCGCCACTCATTCCCGCTACGCCCGGTACCTCAACGGTAGCCAGTCCGGCAATGACTTCAATAACTTCTGGAGCAATTTGAATTTCCCCAATTTCTGTACGTTCGAATTCAGTTGGCACTGTGCTCATACCTTCAACACCTTTCGGTCAAAATAAGTTTCATTCCAGCTTTGGATTTCAAAGCAGACATGCTCACTTATTATCCATACTATATCATTTGGCGTTCATTATGACAAACTGAGGAAATATACCGATTAAACTTCGTTTTCCTCCAAAAATTTAATATCAAAATCGCCTTTAATAAAGGTCGGATGCTCTAGCAAGCGCTGATGAAAAGAAATCGTTGTGGGTATGCCCTCAATAGCAAACTCAGACAAAGCCCGCTTCATTTTGGCAATTGCATCCTGCCGTGTAGGTGCCCACACAATCAGCTTGGCGATCATAGAGTCATAATAAGGAGGAATGCTATAACCTGGATATGCTGCGCTGTCTACCCGTACTCCAGGACCGCCTGGAGGCAGATAAAATCCGATTTTACCCGGTGCAGGCATAAAATTACGATCCGGATCCTCAGCGTTAATACGGCACTCTATCGCCCAACCATTGATGGTGACTTCTTCCTGCGTAAAGGAAAGCGGATGTCCTTCAGCGACAGAGATCATTTCCTTAATCAGGTCTACGCCGGTAATCATTTCTGTTACGGGATGTTCTACCTGAATACGTGTATTCATTTCCATGAAATAGAAATTATTGTCCGGGCCGAGCAAAAATTCGAGAGTACCTGCACCAGAGTATTGAACGGCCAAAGCTGCACGAACAGCTGCCTGGCCCATTTCTTCACGGACATCCTGCGAAAGTACAGGACATGGTGCTTCCTCCAACAACTTCTGACGACGACGCTGCACAGAGCAGTCCCGTTCGCCCAAATGGGCAACATTACCATGCTTGTCCGCTATGATTTGTATTTCCACATGTTTCATACCGGTCAAATATTTTTCTAGGTACACACCCGCATTGCCAAATGCTTTTTGCGCCTCCTGCTGAGCGGTAGTGATTTGCTGAATGAGGTTATCCTCATCTTCGGCGATACGAATACCTTTACCTCCGCCACCTGCTGTGGCCTTGATAATTACCGGATATCCGATATCACGTGCGATGCTGATCGCATCCTGCAAATCCTCAACCAGCCCGTCTGAACCCGGAATAACTGGAACTCCGGCATCCTTCATGGTCTGCTTGGCTACGGCCTTATCTCCCATTTTGTTAATGGCTTCAGGAGAAGGACCAATAAACGTAATATTACACGATTCGCAAATTTCAGCGAAGTCTGCGTTTTCCGCCAAAAACCCGTAACCTGGATGAATAGCATCACATTCAGTCAATGTAGCAACGCTCATCAGATTCGTAAAATTAAGGTAGCTGTCCTTAGATAGCGTCGGTCCGATACAGTAAGCCTCATCTGCGAGACGCACATGTAACGAATCCTTGTCAGCTTCCGAATATACAGCAACTGTCGAAATATTCATTTCGCGGCAAGCGCGAATGATACGAACCGCAATTTCTCCACGATTCGCAATCAATACTTTTTGAAATGTCATGACTTTATCCTCCCTGGGAGCAGTCTTGCCGAACCCTCAAAAGAGGGTACAAACAAGCTTTTTACTCCGGTTTCACAAGGAACAATGGCTGGCCATACTCGACCAACTGTCCGTTTTCGGCCAAAATTTCCACAATTTCGCCCTTCACTTCAGCTTCCAGCTCGTTCATCAGCTTCATCGCTTCAATGATACATACCGTTGTTTTTTCGCCCACTTTGCTGCCGATACTCACATACGGAGCCGTATCCGGAGATGAAGAACTATAGAAAGTGCCTACCATCGGAGATACGATTTTATGTAGGTTGCTTGCATATTCCCTCGGTTCCCCAGCAGTTGTAGATCCAATATCGGACTGTACTTGTGGATTTGGAATAACAGCTTGTGGTGCCACTGCATAAGCAGGTGTTGCAACAGGAGCCTGTACTGTAACGATCTCGCTTTTGCCCGGTTTACGGATCAACAGGCGAGTTCCTTCATTTTCAATTTCAAGCTCATGCACAGACGTTTCATCCACCAGCTTGATCAATTCCTTAATCTCGCTTAATTTAAACATCTCTATTAATCACTCCTTCAGCATTTTGCCGGTTGCTGATAACATTGTTGAAACAGCTTTATGTATTATATCACAATCATTAAAAATAGAAAGAGCCCGGAATAATGCAGAAATCCGGGCTTTTTCGCGTTTTTTGTCTTATTGTGTAACATATTGGACACTGATCTTATCCTGCGTTACGTTCAGTTCCTTCATGACTTTGTCGACAATTGTTACCGCTTGCTTAGCATCCAATTTTTCACTCAGAACCACTACTTTGTATTTATTAGCATCTTCCTCACGGACGACCGCATTGGCGAACTGCTGCTGAAGCTCTTCTTCAATCCCAGTAATTTTAGCCTGCTTATCTTCAAGTACATGTAATTCCTTTTGAGCCTCAGCGGCTTTCTTTGGCGTGCTGTCGTTCATTGCGGTAGTCAGTTCATCATTTTTCTTCTGATTTTCCACATCCCGTTCCAGCAAATAGTTGTCAATTACAGCTGCTGCTGTAGGTTGGGCAGCTTGTTCGGTTGCCACTTTATCCAGTACCTGCTGGTCGGTTTTGGCTGTGGAGGCTGCTTTGTCGTCACTTTGTGCTGTCGCGTCCGTCTTAGTCGCGGTTGTGTTTTGATCGGATGTAGCCGGTTCAGTAGTAGAGCCAGCTGCCGTGTCTTTATCACCTTTTGAGTTTTCTGTTGCTGGGTCAATTGTGGAAGCCGTATCCGACTTTGTGGAAGTTGCTGATGCTCCATCAGTTACTTCTCCATTCGTCACCACTTCATTTACCTTTAATTCGTTCAATTGTTCCTCTGCCTTCGTCGTTGCTTCCTGTGCGGCATCCTGCTTATCCTTGCTCACTTGCTCGCTATCGGCTACTGGTGGATTTGCAGGGCTTGAGTCCTCCGTAAATAAATAATACGCAGACAGCACGACCATTAAACTCAGCATGGACACCAGCCAAACAGTTTGTCTTTTATTATTCATGTTCCGTCCTCCATTTTCATTAATGGTTTATAATATAAACATCTTTGTTTCTGAATTCCAAATTATCCCTGCTTACGCGGAACGACTGAAATTTTGTAGGAAGGTACATTTAGTCCCTTCTGTACAGCATCGACAATTAGCTGCTTCACTGTAGGGTTTTCTGCCCCCATAGCCACAACAAGCACTCCCCTCACCTGCGGTTTTACTTTTTTGGTCACAATCGGGGTGTGCTGACCACCTGATGACTCATAGGTGACAATCTCGCCATCACGTGTATATTGAGTAGTGTGCCGTTGTCCACCATTGGCGTCCGTCTCGTTGTTCTCTTCCTGCATGTCTTTTACATTGCGTTGAACGATAACTTCTTCGGTGGAATCTACCGTAACCATGACATCGACGGTTCCTACGCCGACAATCTGCTCCAGCATCTGTTTCATATTGTCCTCAAAAACCTTCTCGATCCCGGCAAAGGAACTTTCTTCACCTGTTGTTGTCTCTAACGTAGGCTCATTTGTCATCACACCAGGCGGCTCACGCCCTACGTTTTCTGGATCGACCTTTTTTACATTAACGAATGAATTAAAGAGCATAATCGCTACACCGATAAGGCCAAGAATAAGCAACCAACGAAATGAATTGAACCTTTTCGCCCCATCCGCCCCTCCACCCAGCCATTGCTCCAGCTTTTTCAGCCATTTGCTCATTTCTGCTCACCTCCTGTTACCATTCATGTGTTCCATCCTGCGAAGAAAGCACCTGAACATTTTTGCTGTCTATCCCCCATTTTTCACGTAAAAGTCCTGTAATTAAGCCAAATGCTTTCGTATCTGTTGGCTTTCCGTCCTCAGCAGCTTTGTCAGGATCACGATCATCTTCTCGCGTTCCTTCATTAAAATCTGAAGTTTTTGTATGTGTTGGCTCCACACGAATATTCACTGTCTTTTCGGTTACAGGCTCCACCATAATCGGCTTGACATCTGAACCAGGCGAGACGTCTGGGCTTTTCTTTTCTTTTTCCGGCTGCTGCTCCGCCAATTGGACCACTACCGACTGGACACCCGTTCCTGCCTCCAGCCCCGATTCCTCCTGTTGAATCTTTGCAAGGGTAACCTGGACCGACTGAATTGCTAACCCAGTATACTGTTCCAACTGTCCTTTCATTTCCTTAGCTACCTCTTTGCCAGCCCATTGCATGGAGCTTTGTTCTTGCTGTTGCTTTAACTGGCTGCCTTTTGCTAAAATCTCCTCCAATGTCGGTTCCCTCTTGCCTGTTTCAGCCTGACGCTGAAGATCCAATGCTCGCCCTAGAACCTCGGAAGGACTGGTGCTCAGTAAGCGCACGACCGGAGACAGCAACGTCAGCAGAATAAGCAGGCTGAGAACGAGTTTGACATACCTCTCCATAGATCGGCTCGGTAAGATCATATCGACAAAAGAAGCCAGCAACACGATTAGCACCAGTTCCTTAAGCCAGCCTCCTAGCCAGGTCACGTCACTCTCCTCCCCCCTTGTTGGTTTACGTGCATTGGTTCACCTCATCATGACCGTCATATTGCCTGCTGCGAGCATGACTGTAATCGCTAGGAAGGACATCAATCCCACTGCCGCCAACGCCGCGAAAACATAAATCATGCTCTTGCCAATCGCATCCAGACAATCCACGATAGGCGTATCACCCAAAGGCTGCATGATCGCTGCTGTCACTTTATAAATGAGAGCCAGCGTCAGAATCTTGAGGGCGGGAAAGGCGCACAGGAACAAAATAATAATGACTCCTACCAGACCAATGGCATTTTTAACGAGCAGCGAAGCCGAAATGACTGTATCTGTCGCATCTGCCAACGCCTTGCCGACCACCGGAACAAAGCTACCTGTAATATATTTGGCTGTACGGATCGTTAATCCGTCAGTAACTGACGACGTCAAGCCTTGTACCGAAATGACTCCCAGAAAAATGGTCAGCAGCACTCCCAGCACTGCTACTCCAACGTTCCGCAACAGATCGGCTAGTTGGGTTAGCTTGTATTTGCCCGTCAGCGAGTTGACCAAGTACAGCACAGCCGAGAAGAACAGCAGCGGGAAAACCAGCGTATGAATGACTGTTCCGACTGTGTTGATCATAAATACAATCAGCGGGTGGGTCACCGAAACTGTTACGACGTTCCCCATCGAGGCTAGCATGGTAAACAGCAAGGGCAACATTGCCATCATGAAGTGAATCATGCTATCAATCGCTTCTTTGGCATAACCAATCGCTACACTAAAGCTATTAATCGCCAAAATGATAATGACCATGTATACGATAGCGTAGGCCACTTTACTGACCTGTTTGCTTTCAAAAGCGCTTTGCAGCGTTTCCAGCACCATACTCATAATGCTGAGCATGACGATGGTGACGAGCAACTTGGCATTTACTCGGATTTCATGGATGAAAAAATCAGCTATAGCGCTCAATACACCCTTTATGCTGAACCCTTCACCGCCTGGAAGCAGCATGTCCATGAAGGAAGGCGTTTTCTGATCAGGGAAAAATCCGCCGTATTGCTGCATGAGCCCGTCCCAATAATGTTCTACTTCGTCTTTGGGCATTTGCTCCGCCTGCTGTCTGATCCATTCGTTTGTCGGTGTATCCGCAAAGAGGAACGCAGCCGAGGCACACCAGAGACATAGCAGCAACATTGCAATTACTTTGAGATTCGGCATGCCCCCCAGCCTTTTCATGGCATCACCCCCTCAGGCAGGCATCAGCTTCAGAATGGTATCAATAATAATGCTGATAATCGGGATTGCGAGCACCATAATGAGTACCTTTCCGGTAAGCTCAATTTTGGAAGCAATCCCGTCTTGTCCTGCATCCCGAACGATTTGCGCTCCAAATTCAGCAATATAAGCGATACCGATTATTTTCAAGACAGTTTTAAAATAGATCATATCCATGCCTGAAGACCGGGCCAGTCGCTCCAGTACAGCAACCACAGATCCGATCTTGCCAATCAGCAGCAAAAAAATGACGATTCCCGCAGCTGTTGCAATCAAAAAGGCAAACATCGGCTTCTGTTCCTTAATGACTAAAATAAGGACTGTGGCAATGAGGGCGAAGCCCACCACCTGAATAATTTCCATGTGTCCACCTACTGAAAAAGAAAGATAGATTTGATCTCTTGCAGAAGGTTATCCAGCATTCGCACCACCATGAACAGGACTACGACGAAGCCGATGACCGTTACCCAGTGCGCCATGTCTTCTTTGCCCATTTGCTTTAATACGGTATGAATCATAGCGATAATAATGCCAATTCCGGCAATTTGGAAAATTGCGTTTACTTCTAAATTCATTCGAGCACCCCGCTAATAGATCAAAATGACGATCAATGCTCCGATCAGCAGTCCCAGGCTCCTGCTCATACGCTCGTACCTCACCTGATCTGCCTGCGCCTGCGCTTCCTCATGGGATAACTGCTGGATGGTCAACGCAATGTGCTTGATCTGGTCTTCACGGTCGCTGGTTCCAAGACTGTAAGCAAGCTGCCGCATCGCTTCCTTCTCGGCTTGCTTCATAGAGGAACGGCTCCACGAGTCTTCAATGGCTTTATGCAAGCTTTCTCTGGCAGTCAGGCCAAAAGAGGGGTGCATCCAGCGTGAGGCTTGCTGAAACAGAGTGCGTAGCGGCTCTCGCAAGGGCTCTCCTGTCTTGGCGAAAGCATCTGGTAGCGGAGACACCCCGTAGGAAACCTCGGTGGTCAGTCTTTGCAGCGCAAGAATCAACTCCCTGATTTGCCGCGGCCTCATTGCAAACTGCCTTGCCCGCTGCCAACCTGCCAGCGTAGCGGCCAGTATAACCAAGGCTGCACCCAGCAGCTTAAGCATAGGAGATGCCCCCACTCTGCCCTTCTCCAGACAGTGTAAGCCTGCGTTGCTTGGCATCTGCCAGTCGGAATGAGACGCCCCGGCTCGTCCGCTCCAGCATGACGTAGAGTTGAAACAGCTCTTGTCCTGTAGTTAATCCAGCAAAAGCAGACCGGGTCGCCATTTCAGCCACATCGCGGCCATGTGCGGAAGCAATGACTGCAATGCCGGCATGAAGCGCTTCGCGCACCGCCTCCGCATCTTCCGGTCGTCCGATTTCATCAACAATGAGGACATCCGGTGACATCGAGCGGATCATCATCATCATGCCTTCTGCTTTCGGACATCCGTCCAATACATCGGTGCGAGGCCCGACATCAAAACCGGGGATACCTTTGTGACTACCAGCGATCTCAGAGCGTTCGTCTATAATGCCTACCTTGAGTCCATTCCGTCGCCCCCCATTGCTTTCCATCCCTCCGTAACTGAGTTGCCGAGCCAAGTCCCTAAGCAGTGTCGTTTTGCCATGCTGAGGGGGGGACAAAATGAGGGTATGCCGGATTTTCCCGGACATTCGATCTGCTACATAAGGCAATATCCGATCAGCTATGCCGGGAATTGCACGCGCAATTCTTACATTAAAGCTGCTTATATCCCTCAAATGCTCCACTCGTCCTCGGTTGAGCACGGTTCTCCCTGCCAAGCCAATACGATGACCGCCAGGGATCGTAATAAACCCTTTACGAAGCTCCTCTTCCATCGTATAGAGGGAATGATTGCTGATAAAATCCAGCAGTCGGTGGGCATCCTCACGGTCAGGCTTATAGGCTTCCACATGGTTCAAAGTCAGCTGACCAGCAGACGTTACAAAATGATGTTCACCATTTGCATTAATTTCCAACGGTCTTCCTTCCCTGACCCGGATTTCTTCCAGTTGCTCAAATACCGTTTCTGGAAGCCTTCCGAGTATACCGTGCAACGGTTCGGGAAATAACTCCAGCCATTCCATACCGATGCAGCCCCCTCACAGTTGTCCTTTTTCTTTAAGACAAGTCTATGGTTGACTCTCGCTTTTTATGCCGAAAATATATTGAAAACCTAGGCAAACTTTTGCTAACTCCTATCAACGCTCCACAGACCGTTCCCCCGCTTGTTTAAGCACCATTCTCTAATTCGCACAAATCAAAAAGGGCCTCTCAAAGCCTTGTCGGCTAAGGGAAACCCTTGGGTAGAAAAGATAGATTCAGCAATAAAGAGGCTGCCCCTCAGTCTAACTCTCACTGATGGAACAACCTCTTAACCTACTGCTGTATTCTATGATTTATTCAAACTATAGATAGAGGGCATATAATGTATCGACCCTTACCAGTCATGTGCATCGTTCACTTTATACATATTCGGTGTCTAGATCACATTGCAGTTATTAACGACGGTCTTGCGGACCACCCACAAACGCTTGCTCCTCGGTGTCCAGGTTATAAGCTGTATGCAACGCCTGAATAACCTCATGAAGTTTACCCGCTTCAATTACACACGATACTTTGATTTCAGATGTGCTTACCATTTTAATGCTAACGCCTTGTTCTGCTAGTACAGCAAACATTTGCGCAGCAACACCCGGATGGCTAACCATACCTGCACCTACAATGGATACCTTCACCAAGTTTTCCTCAGACGTTACTTCACGGTACGGAAGCTCTCCACGAATACCTTCCAGCGTCTTCAGTGCCGCTTCACGATCCGTCAGAGCTACTGTAAAGGAGAAATCCGCTTTACCAGCTTCAACCCCGCTCTGTACAATAATGTCTACATCAATTTTGGCTGCCGCCAGTGTTCCAAATACTTTCGCCAGTACGCCGGGAATATCGGCGACGCCCAAAATACTGATTCTTGCTACATTTTTATCATATGCAATCCCACTGACTACAACGCCTTGTTCCATTACTGCATCCTCCTTTACGACCGTTCCTTCATTATGGTTAAAACTGGACCGCACGATCAGCGGTACCCGGTTATGTTTGGCATATTCTACCGCACGAGGATGCAATACAGCTGCACCCAGATTAGCTAATTCCAGCATTTCATCATAAGAAATTTCTTTTAGCTTACGAGCAACCTTCACGATCCGTGGATCTGTTGAATAAATGCCGTCCACATCCGTGTAAATTTCACAGGCATCCGCTTGAATCGCTGCCGCCAGCGCAACCGCCGTCGTATCAGATCCACCACGTCCCAACGTCGTAATGTCTCCCTCTGCAGACATCCCTTGGAAACCAGCTACAACAACGATCTTGTTGCTGCTCAGTGCATCCAGCACACGCTGAGGTTGAATATCCGTGATCCGTGCTCGGCCAAAGTCAGATTCAGTACGGAAACCAGCCTGCCATCCCGTAAACGATACCGCTTCATGACCCAACTGCTGAATAGCCATCGACAACAAGGCGATTGAAATTTGCTCACCTGTCGTCATCAACATATCCAACTCACGTGCAGGCAACTGCTCATTCAACAACTTGGCCTGGTCAATCAGTTCGTCTGTCGTGTCTCCCATTGCGGAAACGACCACTACACATTGATGCCCTTCACTCTGTTTCTCCACAACGCGTTTTGCCACGCGTTTCATGCGCTCCGTGTCACCAACGGAACTGCCTCCGAATTTCATGACATACAAAGACAACGATATTCACTCCCTCAGACTCAGTATGTAACCTTGAGATGGCACCCAACGACTTGAACGTGACATCCTGCGGAATAACTTTAGTACAGTATAATACGAAAGTGCTGTGCGGAGCCATTGTTTTTTAATATTAGTGCTTATAAAAATATCCCCTGCCCTTATAAGGACAGAGGAAATCTAAAAGCAGCAAATTTTATGCGCGAGACATGTATTTACCGTCACGTGTATCAATTAACAATACGTCATCTTGGTTAATGAACAAAGGAACTTGAACATTCAAACCAGTTTCCAATTTGGCATTTTTGGTAGCACCTGTAGCTGTATTACCTTTAATACCTGGTTCTGTTTCGATTACTTTGAGTTCCACGCTGGTAGGCAGGTTAATACCCAGGATTTCGCCATTATAGCTGACGATATTTACATTCATGTTTTCTTTCAGGAAGTTAAGTTCCCATTTCAGTTGGTCGCTGGACAATGTGAATTGATCATATGTTTCATTATCCATGAATGTATGCTCGTCTGCACTAGCATACAGATAAGATACACCGCGATTTTCGATTTGCGCCCGACCGATCGTTTCACCCGCACGGAATGTACGTTCAACGGTGTTACCGTTACGTAAGTTTTTCAACTTGGAGCGTACGAATGCTGCACCTTTACCCGGTTTTACGTGTTGGAAATCCAGCACCGTAAAAATATCTCCGTCTACCTCGACGGTCAAACCTGTTTTAAAATCATTAACGTTAATCACTAAAATACCCCTCCTACAGGACTGTTATCGTTATTAAACGACTGTAAATTCTTTGCTCGAATGTGTTAATACTTTGATGCCGCTATCTGTAATAACGATATCATCCTCGATCCGTACACCGCCCAGTCCAGGCACATAGATGCCTGGCTCGACCGTTACCACCATACCCGGCTCCAGAATATCATCGCTCGCCTTCGACAGGCGTGTAGATTCATGTACTTCAAGACCCAGACCATGACCTGTACTGTGCCCGAAATTGTCTCCATAGCCATGGCTCGCAATAATATCCCGGGTCAGTGCATCCGCTTCACGGCCTGTCATGCCCGGCTTAATATGTTCGAGTGCGTGAAGCTGCGCCTTAAGTACAATATCGTAGATCTCACGCAACTGGGGCGCTAAATCCCCTTGTGTTGCCACTGTACGTGTCAAATCGGAGCAATAGCCATCCAGCAACGCACCAAAATCAAACGTAATCAGCTCGCCTGCTTGTACTAACTTAGCACTGGCTACGCCATGAGGCAATGCCGAACGAACCCCGGAAGCCACAATTGTGTCAAATGAAGAGGATGTAGCTCCCTGCTTGCGCATGAAGAATTCCATTTCCAGATCCAGCTCACGCTCGCTGACACCTGGCTTGATGTAAGGTAAAATGTGTGCAAAAGTAGCATCTGCCAAATCCGCTGCCCGCTGCATCACTTCCAGCTCTTCTGCATCCTTGTACACCCGTAACTTCTCTACAATGCCCGACACCGGAACCAGTGAAATAGGTGACAAATCTTCGCTATAAGCTTTATGCGTTGCAACAGTTACAGCGTCTTGCTCGAAGCCTGTTTCGCTGATCTGATGGGAAGACAGCAATTCTTTCACCGTTTCCATGACCTGTGCAGCGTGCTGCACTACTGTGAATCCTTCGGCTTGTTCGGTCGCTTGCGTCATATAGCGAAAGTCAGTCAGCAAATAGCTATGGGATTCCGTAATCAGCACATAACCCGCCGAACCTGTGAAGCCTGTCAAATATCGACGATTGACAGGGCTAGTAATCAGCATAGCCCGCAGATTATGCTCGCCCAGCGCCTGCCGAAGCTTTAACACCCGGTCATTCTTCATCTTTCATTCCGCTCCCCTCTGTCAAATAACCAAATGCTATTTTAACACAGGGAATAGGCGCTTGAGAAGTTTTTGTTACGTTCAGCCCTCAGCTTTCTCAGGCTCGCGCTTTCTTTCATCCGTATACTCGACTGCAACGGTATATCCGATAAATAGTCCCCACAGTAAAAACACACAAATTTCCGTATATAAGGAATTCCATGTTAACCGATTAGGAGCATTCATCATCCCTAGCTTAGGACCTGTTAATACAAATAAAACAACCCACCAAATCAGACCATACACAATTCCAGGCATAGGTCCCTTAAACCTGCGCAGCAACAGAGTGTACACCAGTGAAGCTACGACGGATAATCCAATAAAAAACAGTAGCCCTACCAGATGTCCCGCCATGGTGTTCATAAATGAATGCTTGAAAAAAGGCTCTGCGAGAAAACCAGGCGCTACTACGGTAAAGTGCAACTTATAAAACAGCCAGCGCAGCAATCCCCAGAGCAAACCCGAAAAAAAACCCAACTCAAGTGCAAAAGGAATGAGAGGTGTATGTATTTTGCCTGACTGCTGCCTGCCTTTACCCCTGCCGTTATGATTACGTGGATCCTGAGATTCGCGAGACTGCTCCTGTTCATGGCCTATCTTGGGTATAGAGTAGGTTTCACTCATGTTGTTTGATCCCCTTTCAATATGCAAACTTTTTTTATG
Source organism: Paenibacillus sp. FSL L8-0158 (assembly GCF_038592965.1). GTDB lineage: Bacteria > Bacillota > Bacilli > Paenibacillales > Paenibacillaceae > Paenibacillus > Paenibacillus polymyxa_D. The sequence goes on from NZ_CP151949.1 coordinate 3,524,335, forward strand.
GAAAAGACTATAACGATCGGAAATGCATGTACTTCCATCGGATTCTGCATTCCATTTTGCTAGATAGTATGCTCCAAGGGGGGATAGTTTAACAATGAACAGTAATGCTGAATAATGGCAGCTTTCGACTTGAGTGCACGGACCCGTTTTTTACATTGACAAAATTTCAATCCTCTATCATAATATAATGGTGAAAATGATAATCATTATCATTTTATAAAAACATACATATGGGAGAACGCTTCTATGAAAAAGGGATTCATCGGAATTTTATTGTTAATGGTTTTTACGCTCACTCTGGCAGGTTGCGGAGCAGCCGAAAATGCATCGGACAAAGATCAGATAGCCACATCGGGTAGTAAACCGACTGACACAGCGACCGGTCCTGTGACGGTAAAGCATAATCGTGGTGAGGTCACGCTCGACAAGCCCGCACAGCGTGTCGTAGTGCTGGAATGGACTTTTACAGAGGATTTGGTTGCGTTGGGCGTTCAGCCGGTGGGTAATGCTGACAATGCCAACTACAAGGTGTACGTGACACCGGAGGCGGCTCTGGATAGTAGCGTGGTCGATGTCGGCACGCGTAACGAGCCGAATCTGGAAGCGATTGCTGCATTGAAGCCGGATCTGATCATTTCCAATGTTGATGGGAATGAAGCTATCTATGAGCAACTTAAGGCCATCGCTCCTACGATCGAATATAGTCTGAACGATGGTAATGGCTACGATCATGATAAAATGGTAGAAATTTTTAATAGCATCGCAGTTGCTCTGGGAAAAGAAGACAAAGCTAAGCAGGTGCTTGCCGAACTGGATCAGCATTATGCTGAAGCCAAAGAAAAGCTCGCCGCTGCTGGCAAGTCGGATTATCATTATGTACTGACACAGGCTTTCACTTCGCAAAATGCGGCCAGCCTCCGTATGTTTTCGGATAACTCAGTCGTCGTTGCAACACTGGCGAAGATCGGTATGATTAATGATTGGAAACCAAGCAAAGTTGAACCGTATGGCTTTACAACCGTCGGCATTGAAGCTCTATCTGCCGTTCAGAACAGCAACTTTATCTATATTGTGCAGCCGGACGATGATGTTTTCGGGGCACCTATGAAAAATAATTCGGTCTGGAACGGTCTGAATTTTGTTAAAGAAAAACGCACCTATCCACTGAACGGTACGACATGGACATTTGGCGGCCCCCTCTCATCAAAAGGACTGGTTGACCAGGTTGTTGGGGCAATTACGCAATAGGTTGTTTCCGAATATTATTCGGTTTTATAATGAGTAGCATTTATGTGAGCAGTCTGACGCTCCATAAATGCTTTTTTTATAAGCCTGTGGTTACACGAGTTTCATCTAACTAGATATTCCCTTCCAAATTCGATACAATATACAAAAAAGTATGTATTAAGAGAGGTGAGACGGTTGTCACAAACATCCAAGCCTGTGAGCTACGGCGGTCAGGCAGTCATTGAAGGTGTCATGTTCGGCGGCAAGCGTGTCAATGTCACGGCAGTTCGCCGCAAAACTGGCGAAATCACATATTTGGAAGTACCACGCAAGGAGCAATCCTGGGTATCCAAATTCCGCAGAATTCCTTTATTGCGGGGGATTGTAAGCATCATCGACTCCAGCGCCAAAGGTACCAAGCATTTGAACTATTCAGCCGATGCGTATGCTGATGATGAAGTAGATCCGGAAGAACGCGCTGAGCAAAAGAAAAAAGAAGAATCTCGCTGGAGTCTGAGTATGATGATCGGTGTAGCGGCAGTCGGGATTATTTCCTTTTTGTTCGGCAAAATTGTGTTAACCCTCGTTCCGGTTGTTGTAGAAGACTTCCTGTTCGACGGCTTGTTTCACAGTCAAATTTTGCATAACCTCGCCGAAGGAGCCATTAAGCTGATTCTGCTGCTGGCTTATTTATGGGGCATTTCCCAAACTCCATTGATCAAACGACTGTTTCAATATCACGGTGCAGAGCATAAAGTAATTACGGCATTCGAAGCTGGAGAAGAACTAACCCCGGCCAATGTGCAAAAATACAGCCGTCTGCATTACCGCTGCGGTAGCAGCTTTATTATGCTGACCGTGATCATCGGGGTACTAGTCTATTCCCTATTTACCTACGATAATCTGTGGGAGCGTATGGGGCAACGGCTTTTACTGCTTCCGATCGTACTGGGGCTTTCTTTTGAATTTCTCAAGCTGACCAATGCTCTTCGTGAAATTCCGGTACTTCGTTATTTAGGTTACCCCGGTCTGTGGCTGCAACTACTTACCACCAAAGAACCGACTGATGATCAAGTGGAGGTATCCATTGCCTCATTTAAGCGTATGCTTGAATTGGATGCTGAGTTGGAAAATGTACCTGTAAAGGAGACCTTCAACAGTCCTGCCCTTGATCCTGTGAAAGGATGAGTGAATAATGAACAGACATGCTGTTATTTTCTGGCTTACCCTTGCTTTGGGTGCATATGGGATTGTGGATATGCTGTGGAGAGGAAGTTGGGGCTTTCTCATGAGTTTACTAATTCCCGTCCTTGTTTTTGCAGTTATATTTCTGCTATACAAATACCTGCCAGGACAACGCAATCGTACTCCCAAAATCAAACCCTCTGTGCGCACCATGGCCAAAACAGCCAACGCACGTAAGCAGCAGACTACGGGCAAGCGCAAAGCGTATCCTTTTCATGTGATTGAAGGTTCCAAGGGCAAAAATGAAGAAGAACAACCTAAATATCATTAACGATAATAATCATCCTTTAAAATGCAGCACAAAGGAGCCGTCACCCGCGTATTCAAATATGACCGGGAAGAGGCTCCTTTTTTACACCCTTTTAAATTAACTTTAACTGCCAATTTTCGTTCATTTCATAGCGTACATGGTATCCTTCATCAATTGGTACTTGCTATACTGCTGCTGGTAAGAAGTGATACTCCATTTGTGGAAAAAAGCGTCCCCTGCCTGCACACCGGAAGCATACAGCAAATCACTTTGCACTGTAGAAATATTAAATTGTGCAGTGCGGATACCCAATGTTGGAATTTTAATCGTCCGATACCGATTCTCCTGCTCAATATATCGTTCATCGTGTGCTGATAACATGGTATCAAAAATAGCCTGCAGCATGGTCAATGGACCCCGTATATAAGAAACTTTGGTCTCCGTACCCGTTTTGCCCACCATTTGAAACCCTACCGTTGGAATCGTTTTGGCCTCACGTTCATTTACAGGCTCATCAAAAAGCCACAAAGGCAAATTGCTTAGTAAAGCCCCATCAACTACAAATACAAATTGCTGAGAAAAAGTCTTTCCCTTAGCAAGTGCAGAATCAAGCCTTAACATAACGGGATCAAAAAAATAAGGGATACTTGTGCTCATCCGAATGGCCTTGGCTACCTCCAGTGAAGAGGGATTGATACCAAAACGTTTGATATCCTCAGGAAGCACCAGAATGCGTCCATTCGTGATATCTGATGCAATAATGCGCAGTTTGCCAGGAGGTAAATCCGCAAACGTACGCACTCCCTTAGCTCGTAACAGCTCACGTACCCAGTGCTCCAGTGCCTCCCCTGAGTAGAGACCTTTTTTAAGAAAGATACGAGCTGCTGGTCCAACCCACTTAATATTGAACACTGGAGAACGTCGTAACAACTTGACCAAGGGAGTTTTCTCAATTACGGCTTTCATTTCATCCGCAGAGTATCCCGCAGCCAATAAAGCAGCTACAATAGCACCTGATGATGTGCCTGCCAAACGATTGAATACAATTCCATGCTCCTCCGCAGCCTTAACTGCACCCGCCAGCGAAATTCCCTTAACCCCTCCACCCTGGAACACAGCATTGATCAGCATAGATCAAAAAACCTCCGTTCTCTTGGGAGTAAGCAGTTCTACTGCTTATCTATGAGAACGGAGGCCCAAATAGAACCTATATGATCCAATTTATATCACATTTGATAATAATTTTGAAGAAGCTGAATGAGTCCATATGGATTTTTACGCAAATGCTGTGCACTAAAGTAAATATCCCCTTTGACCTGTTTATAATCTTCGTTCAGTTCAAGCTGCTTAATTAGCTCTTGAGCCGTTTGCCAGCCCTTTTCAGGGGTGCCGATCTTATACGGAGAATGACCGATATACAGCTTAACATCTGAATTTTTGACCTCATTGGACCACCATGCGACAAGCTTGTCATATCCCGCAGCCGGGAAACCGATACTCCAGTAAATTTGTGGAGCTACATAATCAATCCATTCTTTGTTAATCCAGGTTCTTACATCCGCAAACGTCGTATCATACGCTGTAACGCCTGCCTTCGTGTCTGAACCGGTTAAGTCCTGAGATTTGTTGCGCCACACTCCAAATGGACTAATCCCGAATTGAACTTTCGACTTGCTGGCATGAATGCTTTTGCCTAAATCCCGAACAAAACTGTTCACATTATCTCTCCGCCAGTCGCCCTTGTTAGAAATTTTGTTGGCATTATATGCTTTGAAGGTCGCATCATCATCAAAAGTCCCGCTGTAAGGGTAAAAATAATCGTCCAAATGGACGCCGTCAATATCATATCCGTTCACGACCTCCATAATCGCCGCAATGACATGCTGACGTGCAGCCGGAATTCCTGGATTGATGTACAATTGGCTACCATTCTTAACAATCCAGTCCGGGTGTTGATTAGCTACATGGTTTGCAGCCAGACCGCTGGTTGTTCCTGTAGAATTCGCACGGAACGGATTAAACCAAGCATGGAATTCCATCCCTCGCTTATGCGATTCGCTAATCATAAATTTCAAGGGATCATAGCCTGGATTTTTACCTTGGGTGTTGGTCAAATACTTGCTCCAGGGTACGAGACTCGACGGATAGAGCGCATCACCGCTGGCACGAACCTGAACAAATACCGCATTGATGCCCATCCCCTGCAAATCATCGAGCATTTTAGTAAACTCCTGCTTTTGCTTTTCAGAGCTGCTTCGGGCAGCGGAAGAAGGCCAATCTCCATTAATGGTAGAAATCCATGCCCCACGCATGGAAGTTGAAGCCTTTACCTGAACAACATTTGCCTGTGAAGAACCAGAACCGTCCTCACTAGTGGAAGTTGACGATGAATTGACAACTGCCTGCTCATCATCGATGGCTCCCTGATCTGTACTTACACTGTCCTGATTGCCAGATGCAGACGTATCTGATATGGAGCCACTGCTTCCCGCAGAAGTGTTCCCGCCAGTAGAGACACCTTCCTTACCACTGCTTAACGTAATGACTCGCTCTGAAGCTTGCCAATCCACTTTTAATCCCAACTCTTCCCCAACAAAACGCAGAGGCACCATGACTCTCCCGCTTGTCATACGGGCAGATGCATCCAGTCGAACGGACTTGCCATTCACCGTAGCGCTTTGTGCACCGTTCTCCATAGATATATTTTTGTTCTGAGCCGTAATCGTTACCATACCGGACGATTCCAACCAGTTGACCTGAGCGCCCAATCCCTCACTAATCACTCGCAAAGGAACCATCGTAACATTGGCTCCCTGTACAATATACGGTGACGCGTCACTTTGCAGGGATTGTCCGTCCAATATAATTTCAATATCACCAGTTGGAGCTGCTTGGACTCCAGGAACGATGGCAGTCTGCACTGTTAAGAGTAAGCCTGCAGCCAATGCCACTATTTTCTTTCTATTCATATTATTACAATCCTCCGCTAACCCTGTTAATTTTAACCCCTATCTTGTCCTGCTATATAATGGATAGACGCTAATAACCGGATATTTGTTGCGGTCGGGACAAATAAAAAAGCATCGTCCATAAGGACAGATGCTTTTAGGAATCTCCACTCAATTCCTTGTGTATGTCATGAAGCTGGCGCAAGCGATCTTCATCCCGACGAAAATATTCAACCAATGTTTCGATACGGGTGATGGAATCCCAGCTCAAATGATGCTCAATACCTTCCACATCTTTATATATCAGGTCCTTGTCAACCCCAATCATATCCAGAAATTGCTCTAATAACTGATGGCGATCAACCAACCGTTTGCCGACCTTTTTCCCTTTTGGTGTCAAAATCAGTCCCCGATACTTCTCATATACAAGATAATCGTCCTTATCCAACTTCTGAATCATTTTGGTGACGGACGAAGGATGCACCTCTAAACCCTCTGCGATGTCCGAGACACGAGCATATCCCTTCTCATCAATCAGTTGGTAAATGCGTTCCAAATAATCTTCCATGCTTGGCGTTGGCACTTGTTTCCCTCTTTTCTGTTATTGAACGGGCGCTTACCGCCTTCATTTCCTGCGTTAAACCTACTATGTAATGATACATGTTATCATTGCCCATTGGCAAGTCTCATCCTTCACTCACATCTATTGCCACGATTTGTTCAATTTAAGCCGGGTACACTAATATCGTCGTCCCTGATCGTTTACTTCTGTGGCAATATGTTAAAGTTGGACACCAGAGCACAGAGGATTTATTTCGAAAGGAGCGTTAGCCATGTCTACGCTTGAGCGTACTCCTGTCCAAACCAGAGGAACCAAGCCATTTATGCCTGACCTGGTGTTTTTTGAGCCAGACGCACTGAATTATCCCAAGGGCCAGCGTATTATGGATTGGGTTAAAGCCAAGGATATTCCGTACCGGATGACTACCTCTCACAACCGAATTACCAATTTACCAGGTGAAACTGAAGTTGAAAAGTACCGAATGGCAAAAAAAACTTTGGTAGTCGGTATCCGTAAAACGTTAACTTTTGATCAATCCAAGCCTTCTGCTGAATATGCCATCCCCATTTCGACTGGTTGCATGGGGCACTGTCACTACTGTTATTTACAAACAACCTTGGGAGCAAAGCCGTATATTCGTGTATATGTCAACACTGACGATATCTTATCAGCAGCTAAAGCTTATATTGAGGAGCGTGCGCCTGAAATTACCCGTTTTGAAGCAGCTTGTACCTCCGATCCGGTTGGTTTGGAGCATATCACCGGAACGCTTGGAGACTTGATTCGTTTCATGGCAGATGAGGAATTTGGTCGTCTGCGTTTTGTTACTAAATATCATCATGTTGATCCATTGCTGGATATTAAACATAATGGTCATACTCGTATCCGCTTTAGCATTAATTCCGATTATGTTATTAAACAGTTTGAACCTGCAACTTCCCGCTTCGAGGAACGTATTGAAGCCGCGGGCAAAATCGCACGAGCCGGTTATCCGCTGGGGTTCATCATTGCACCCATTATCTGGTATGACGGCTGGGAAGAAGGTTACGGCGAGTTGCTGCGCAAATTGGGAGAAACCTTGCCCCAGCATGCTACAAAAGATTTGACGTTCGAATTAATTCAGCATCGCTTCACCAAAACATCCAAAGCTGTCATCGAGAAACGTTATCCGAAAACCAAGCTGGAGATGGACATAGAGAAACGCAAGAAAAAATGGGGCCGCTGGGGACAAAATAAATATGTTTATCCCGATGAACAGCAAAATGCACTGCGAGAGTTTATCACAGAGCGTATTTTTGAACATTTTCCTTTAAGTCGTATTGAGTATTTCACATAACTAGCATCCAATCCGGGGTAATCCGTTGTAAAAATAACGTTACATCGATCATATGATCCGTTACCAGTAAAATGCCAGTGATAACAAGCAGTATGCCACCTGTTTTGATGAGGATGGTGGTATAGCGAGAGGATAGACGAACAGAGCCTGCCAGCAAAGCTAATACAAAAAATGGAATCGCAAACCCAAGCGCATAGCCTGTAATCAGTTTGAACCAAATGTGATGCTCTACTGCTGCCAAAGCGATAATAGCTGTTAGCATGGGACCGATACAGGGCGACCAGCCTGCCGCAAACCCAATTCCGATTACAAAGGAACCGGCGTACCCGGCAGGCTTCCATGTCCAGCGAAGCTTATGCTCCCTCATTAGAATCAAAGGACTTACCACACCAAGAGATACCAGTCCCATTAGTAAAATAAGTAACCCTGCTACCACTCTTAGCGTATCCCCATAATTGGCAAACCATTCTCCAAGCAACCCGACACTTGCACCCAGTGAATAGAAAACAACCGAAAAGCCCAGCACAAAAGCAAGTGTATGCCCCATCGTACGATAACGAACCTCGGCATTATGCCGTCCTTCAGCCAGTTCACGCGCAGACATCCCTGTCATATACGATAAATAAGATGGATACAGCGGTAAACAACACGGTGAAAAAAAAGAAACCAGTCCGGCTACGATCGCCAATCCGGCGTTAATATCTGTCATCCTCATTTCCTCCCACCTGTCTTAAGTGAACACGAGCAAACAAGCCCTGCCTACTAAAACATACGTGTAGCGGGAGCAAAATATGATGCACGCCAAAAAGCGCATGCCCAAGAAGAATGATTCTCGGGCATACACTCATTACGTTCTTTTATTTTACTAGCGTACTACTTTACAACTGCACCATTCGGCATACCTTCCGGTACGGTGGCGAGCGTAAGCTGATCTCCATGTGAAGCTGCCAAAATCATACCTTGCGACAGCTCTCCCCGAAGTTTCACTGGCTTAAGATTGGTCACACAGATCACCTTCCGCCCAATGATATCTTCAGGTGTATAAAACTTCGCAATCCCTGATACTACCTGCCGCTGCTCATAACCAAGATCAAGTTGGAGCTTCAACAGTTTATCGGCCTTCTTTACAGGCTCGCAGGCGACGACCTGAGCAACGCGCAGTTCCACCTTGGCAAAATCCTCAATGCCAATCTCTTCCTTTGCCTCCGGTGCTTCCTGGCTCGCCTCAGATGCATTCTGTGGTTGAACTTGTGTCGTAGCTTCCTCTGGTTTCTTACCTCCTGTCATTGCTTCCACGATAAAAGCAACCTCTTGCTCTGAATCCAGACGCGGGAAGATCGGATTACCTTTGACCAACTGCGTTCCTTCCGGAATACGACCAAACTGCTTGCCGCTATCCCATGTAGTCAGCTCACCTTGGCTAATACCGAGCTGTTCCCAAATTTTATGAGGAGCACGGGTTAAGAATGGCTGGAGTAAGATGGAAGCGATGCGCAAGCTTTCTACCAAATGCAACATAACCGATGCCAATTCGCGACGTTTTGCCTCATCCTTAGCCAAATTCCATGGTTGCGTCTCGTCAATATATTTGTTGCTACGGCTAATAAATTGGCTAATCGCCGTTAATGCCACGGAAAACTCCATGTTTTCCATGGCTTCTTCTACTTTGCTATAAGTCGATGTTGCCATGTCTTCCAAAGCTCCGTCGAATGCTGTTACATTCGCTTCATAAGCCGGAACCTTGCCGTCAAAATATTTATCTACCATCGCCACGGTACGATTCAACAAGTTGCCCAGATCATTTGCCAAATCCGAATTAACTCGATCTACAAAACTTTCTGGTGTAAATGTTCCATCTGCCCCAAAAGGCACCTCGCGCAGCAAGTAGTATCGAAGTTGGTCCAGACCATAACGGTCAATCAACGTTACCGGGTCTACCACATTGCCTTTAGATTTCGACATTTTACCATCTTTCATGAGTAACCAACCATGTGCAAATACTTTTTTAGGTAACGGAAGATCCAATGCCATCAGCATGATTGGCCAATATATCGTGTGGAACCGTACAATCTCTTTACCTACGATATGCACATTTGCTGGCCAAAATTTATCGTACAGCTCAGTATTAGAAGAGCCATATCCCAAGGCTGTGATGTAGTTGGAAAGTGCGTCAATCCAAACGTATACGACATGCTTCGGGTCCCCCTTGACCTTAACACCCCAGTCAAAAGTTGTACGGGAAACAGCCAGATCCTCTAGCCCCGGCTTGATGAAGTTGTTAATCATTTCTTTTTTCCGGGATTCCGGTTGGATAAACTGCGGGTTCTCTTCATAAAATTGCAGCAACCGATCAGCATACTTGCTCATGCGGAAAAAGTAGCTCTCTTCCTTGACCAATTCTACAGGGTGTCCACTATCCGGGCTCTTACCTCCAGTCACATTGCCTTCGGCGTCCTTCACTACGTCAACCAGCTGAGTTTCTGTGTAGTAAGTCTCGTCAGGAATGCTGTACCAGCCTTCGTATTCTCCCTTGTAAATATCGCCTTGTTTTAATAAACGATCAAAGATTTCCTGTACGACAGCCTTATGACGTTCCTCCGTAGTACGGATAAAATCGTCATTAGAAATGTCGAGCTTCCGCCATAGGTCTTGGATGCCTGCCACAATGTCATCTACGAAACGTTGCGGCGTTTTGCCAGCTGCACTTGCCTTTTGCTCAATCTTCTGACCATGCTCATCCGTTCCTGTCAAATAACGCACTTCATAACCGCGTAGCCGCTTGTAACGGGCCATGGCATCTCCCGCAACTGTCGTGTAAGCATGACCTATATGTAGCTTGTCGCTCGGATAATAGATCGGTGTCGTAATGTAAAATGTGTTCTCATTGGACATGTATGTTGCCTCCTGTTTTGTTCACGGCAGCTCGATAAGACCTGCTGACATGATAGTACTCCAATTTATGAATTTGGCACAAATTGGGCACAAAAAAGACCCCCGCCCCTATGGGACGAGAGTCACCTCACGCGTTACCACCCAATTTTCCTGTATCCTCGCAGACTACAGGCTTCACCGGTCACATCTGACCGCCCATTAACGCTGGAACACGCCTCCCCCTTACGTTTGCCTCCCGTGCACAAATAACTATGGCAAATACGCTCGAAAAAGGTTCCTCCAGGACCATATTCAGGCTTCGCTCCAGACCGGTTTGCAGCTAACCCCGGCTCTCTGTACTGGACGGATTACCCTACTCATCCCTTCGCAGGAAAACAATATTAACCAAAATATAACCAAATCCGCATAGCGCTGTCAAGTCAGACCCTTCTCGGAATGAGTAGCCAAACGATCTTCGCTAGACCTGTCTGTCTCCTTTTTTGCAGGAGGAACCAAATCTACGCCTCCCGGATGAAAGGGATGGCACTTGGCTATACGCTTAGTAGCAAGCCATGATCCTTTGAGCGCACCATGCACCTCTACCGCCTCCAACGCGTACGCTGAACACGTTGGATAGAATCGGCAGGTAGCCGGCTTTAACGGTGAAATATAGGAACGATAAAACTTAATCGGAGCCTGTACCACTCTGCGTGTGGTGATTTTCATTTCAGTAGCCCCCGTGGCTGTGAGTGTGACTGCTCGCCTGTCTGAATCCCCCATCCGAATTACTATCCGTATGGTCATTCTTCTGTTGACATTCTTTACAATAACCAAATATTTCAAACTTGTGCTCGACGATTTGGAATTGATCCGTTGTATCCGTCATTTGCATTGGGCAAAAAGAAATCGGTAATGTTTTCTGACAGCTCAAGCAAATCATATGGTGATGGTGATGATGCTCATTACAGCTCACCTTGAACTTCATTCCATCCTCAAAAGATACCTGTTCCAGCACACCCAATTCCTGCATTACACGCAAATTACGATAAACTGTATCAAAGCTAAGTCCACTGTACTTCTTACCCATATATTCATAAACGTCTTTGGGGGACAGATACCCTTCATTCTCGGAAAATAACGTGGCCAACGTCTTGCGCTGATCTGTAATACGCAGCCCCTGAGCGGACATTGTTGCAATAATCTCATCCTTTGTCAGCATGCGTTTCACCCTCCCCTGTCTGTAGTTTCAGGTTTTCTGATGCAGGCTTAGGCTTGCATCTATTTATTATACCACGATTAAAGTCAATATTATAAGAGATATTCGCATCTATACATAAGAAAAAGACGCTCTCCAGCGCTACGATCAAATTCGCAGCAGGAGAACGCCTATATTCTGCAAGTGACATCGACTTTTAAACGGTGAATGACGAGACCCAAGGTCTAAGCCGGTAAACAGTACCGGTTAATTCATATTAATTTTTAATAGCTGGTAAAGGCATAACTACTACGGAAACCGGCAAGTTACTTCCTGCAGCAGCAGTGAAATACATCTCTACACTTTCCTCGATATGCCCTGTGCGATACAGCACACTCATCTCATTTGGAGCCCATACCGAGCCGTTTGTCGGGATACCCACAACCTGATTGTTTACCATCGCATAGCCGGAATATTCGCCTCCACGCGGGTTGAACGTAATCAGTGAATACGGCGCTACATGATCCAATTTAACTTTATATACAACACCAAAATTACCGGCATTAGAAGCAGAAGAGCCGTCCAGACCGTCCGTACCAATCAGGTTCGGGTCTACCTTATTATCGCCAAGAACGATACGTTGAGCTGTTTTACCAACCTCTTCGGTATAATTGAGCGAGATATCCGAATTAGCGTACGTTCCACGATTATGAATACCGTCCTTAGGCAGTTTTGCCAAAGTAGGCAACACGGTCAACGGATCTGCATTTGCATCTAACACAATTACCGTGTATTGAATAGGTTGATCCGTATATAAATCGGATAACAGAGAAATGACTTGTTTTTGCTTGATTTTTTGTGCGTTCAGATCCTGTAAAACAATGCGACTTTCGCCAGGATTTAGAACTGTGCTAGAACGCTTGCTTCCATCCTGCATGGATTGAAAATATCGTTGAATCGAGACTTTACCCGCAGCCGTTGCAAATTCAGATGGTCCGGCAAAACCGGAATTTTCGACATTCATGTTGGCAGGAGTAATATTGTTGTTGGTTGCAATCACGTACATTTTCACATCTCGACCCGTTTCATTCACATGATGGACGAGTATGCGCGTGCTTCCTGATCCGGTTTCCTGATACACAATACCGTCCTGAAATACACGTTCCGGGCTGTTAGCACGGATCAAAAGACGCGGTGAAGATGTAGTTGTCAAAGGAATGGTAGCCATGGTAGGTACCTGACTGCCGTCTACTGTATATTTATCACCATATGGTGTGAAGATTTTATTGAAATCATCTTCGTTGTACAGCAGTTCATTCGTAATTTTAATCGTTTCACTTTTGGTACCTGTCGCGCCGTGCTTATCAGTCACGGTTAACGTAATTGTTACATCACCTGGTTGGAAGAAGGCAAGTTTCTTGTTCTCCCAATCACGCTTAGTAATAGCATTCTCATCATCCGTACTCAGGTCCGTAATGGTGATTTTTTCACCCATCTTGTACTCTTTTTTATCTGTAGTAAACAGAGCGACTGGTGGTTGGTTCGGCGGTCTTACTGTAATTGTAACTGAGTAAGGATCACTCCAGTTTCCAGCAGAGTCAAGAACAGAATAGGTAACTACATATGTACCCGGCTCCTGAAATACGTCTTGCTTACCTTCCCAACGTTGGTTCACAATCGGTAGACCTGTAGGAGAAGATTCCTTCGTCAAATACGTAACTTGGGTTTCGCCCGCATAGATATCTTTTTGCTGAACCGTGAAGGAAGCTTTAGGCTTCTGATTCAAATCCATGATAACTTGTTTAGTCGTATTATTCACAGTATAAGGAATATTTAAGGCCTGTGTAATCGAGGTCAAGGGCACCATAAATACGTTCTTTTGCTGAAAAGCCGGTCCCTTCATTTGTCTGGCTTCACCGTTAACCGTATAAACCTTGCTGTCTGTTTTGAAGCGCATGACATTTGTTCCTTGTGTGATTACGGTTTCTTTGGTGGCAGTGTCATAACTAAACTGCAATCCGACACGGCTGACAAGAGAACGGATAGCTACATAGGAAACTCCGTCCTTAACAGTCATCGGCTGAGTTGCCGTATAAACCTGTCCGTTTTGTTCCATTTTCGCGCTGTTTAAATACAAAATCAGTTGATTAGCACCTATGGTTGTTGGAGCTCCACCAGGATTGGTGATCGTTCCGTCTCCACCGTATACATCGTTGGATACGTTCGATCCGTTGGTTGTATCCGTAGGCAGGCCAGTCAATGGATCATTGGTTACGCCTGTGTTATCAGGTGTTATCGTGTTGTTTTGTGTGCCTGTTCCCTCTTGAGCTCCGATACTATTCTGAACGCTGGAATCAGCAACATTGGTCTGAGCCTGCTGTGCGCTAACCGAATCGGTGGATTGAACGGTTGTTGATGCTGCTTCTGCTCCTACAGGGGCTACTGCGGCCACCTGAGCTACCGCCAAAGCGGTGAGCATGGTCCATTTCTTGAAATTCATTGTCTGTCTCCTTCTATCACCAAATTATTATCATTCCCGTAAAAAGTCATACTATTAGACGCGTCAGTTGTTAAAAAGTTTCTGGAAATTTTGCTTATCATGAAAAAAAGGGAACTTTCTCCTGTGACTGCAAAAAATTCAACAACAAAAAACCGCCGCCCATCTGACCTGATGTGGCGGCGGCTTCATTACTAGGAAATAGCTTTTGTACCATTTACATTATGATGGACGACAGACAACATTCTTTCCTGCAGTCTCCAGACGACCCTCTTCAATGAGTCGGTAAGCCCGTTGAACTTCTTCGTCTGTAGGAGATGGAACTCCCTCCAACGGATACTCCTTACCGAGCATTTCCCACTTGTAAACACCCATTTGATGGTAAGGTAAAATTTCGAATTTCTCGACTCCGTTCAACGTTCCGATAAACCGTCCCAAATTCAATAAATCTTGCTCGTCATCATGAATACCCGGTACAAATACGTGTCTAATCCACATTTTACGCCCTTGCTCAGACAACCAGCGAGCTGTGCTTAGCATACGGTCGTTGGACTTGCCTGTGAGCTTAATATGCTTGTCGTTGTCAATATGCTTAATATCAAGTAACACCAAGTCTGTTACGTCCAGCAGATCATGGATACGGCCCGCATCATTAAAGCCATTACTGTCCAGTGTCGTGTGCAAATTCCAGCGACGTTTCACTTCTTTGAACAGCTCTGCTACAAAATGAGCCTGCAATGTCGGTTCTCCACCGGATACGGTCAATCCGCCTCCCGAAGAACGGTAATAGGCTAAATACGGCTCAATTTCAGCCAACACTTCCTCCAGGGTCATCGGATTACCTTCATTCAAGGCCCAAGTGTCCGGATTATGGCAATACTGACATTTCAACAAGCATCCTTGCATAAAGAGCACGAAGCGGATGCCGGGACCATCGACGGTCCCGAAGGTTTCCAATGAGTGTATGTGTCCTTTCAACATGTTGCATCATCCTTCCCGCATCCGCTATGCGTGCGTCATTGTAATACTTATTTACATTGTACCGTGGAAAGTACGGTTAATAACATCCAATTGTTGTTCACGAGTCAGCTTGATAAAGTTAACGGCATAACCGGAAACACGGATCGTCAGCTGTGGATAGTTTTCTGGGTGTTCCATTGCATCCAACAGTTGTTCGCGAGCAAACACATTGACATTCAGATGATGTGCGTGGCTTCCAAAGTAGCCATCCATCATCGAAACAAGGTTTGTTTTGCGTGTTTCTTCTTCTTTACCCAGTGCTTTAGGCACGATAGAGAAGGTGTTCGAGATACCATCTAGACTGTGTTCATAAGGCAATTTGGCTACGGAACTCAGAGATGCCAAAGCACCTTTTTTATCACGGCCGTGCATTGGGTTTGCCCCTGGTGCAAACGGTTCGCCTGCTTTACGTCCATCCGGTGTTGTACCTGTTTTCTTACCATACACCACGTTAGAAGTAATAGTCAGTACAGATTGAGTAGGAAGCGCATTACGATAAGCTTTATGCTTGCGAATCATGCTCATGAAGCTCTCTACCAGTTCCACAGCGATGTTATCTACACGGTCATCGTTGTTACCGTAGCAAGGGTATTCGCCTTCGATTTCAAAGTCAACAGCAATCCCTTTTTCGTTACGGATTGGTTTAACTTTTGCAAATTTAATGGCACTCAAGGAGTCGGTAGCAACCGACAGACCCGCAATACCACAAGCCATGGTGCGGAGAATATCACGATCATGCAACGCCATTTCAATGCGTTCGTAGCTATATTTATCATGCATGTAGTGAATAACATTCAAAGTGTTCATGTACAATTTTGCCAACCATTCCATCATAGGTTTGAAGCGACTCAACACTTCTTCATAATCCAGAACTTCACCTGTAATGGCTGGGAATTCAGGCCCTACTTGGACGCCAGATTTTTCATCTTTACCACCGTTAATTGCATACAGCAGAGCTTTGGCCAAGTTAGCACGAGCACCAAAGAATTGCATTTGTTTACCGATTTTCATTGCCGATACACAACAAGCAATACCATAGTCGTCTCCATAAATCGGACGCATCAGATCGTCATTCTCATACTGAATGGAGCTAGTTTCAATAGAAACTTTCGCACAATATTTTTTGAAGCCTTCAGGCAATTTTTCCGACCACAGTACAGTCAGGTTCGGTTCCGGTGCAGGTCCCAGATTGTAGAGGGTGTGCAGGAAACGGAAGCTGTTTTTAGTTACCCGAGTTTCTCCAGTTACGGACATACCACCAATGGACTCAGTAACCCAAGTTGGATCTCCACTGAACAGTTCATTATAGTCAGGTGTGCGCAAGAACTTAACAATACGCAATTTCATAACAAAATGATCGACCAGTTCTTGAGCTTGTTCTTCTGTCATTGTACCTTCTTCCATATCACGTTGAGAGTAAATATCAAGGAAGGAAGATACACGTCCTAAGGACATTGCTGCACCATTTTGTTCTTTGATTGCTGCAAGATATCCAAAATATACCCATTGGAAAGCTTCTTTCGCATTGTTAGCAGGTTTTGAAATATCAAAACCGTGCTCAGCAGCCATTTGTTTCAGTTCATTCAAAGCACGAATTTGTTCGGAAATTTCCTCACGCAGACGAATTACGTCTTCTTCCATGGAATCAACTTCAAGGCTTTTCAGTTGCAGCTTTTTATCTTGGATCAAGAAGTCTGCACCGTACAAAGCTACACGACGATAGTCACCGATAATACGACCACGGCCGTATGCATCTGGCAGACCAGTAATGATACCAGCTTTACGAGCTGCTCTCATTTCATCTGTATAAGCGTCAAATACACCTTGGTTGTGAGTTTTACGAATATGAGTGAAGATATCAATGATACTTTCTGGTACTTCGAAACCATAGGCTTTGCAAGCGTCGATCATCATCCGAATTCCGCCAAACGGCTGTAAAGAACGTTTGAATGGAGCATCTGTTTGTACACCGACAATTTGCTCTTTATCCCGGTCGAGATAACCCGGTTTATGTGAAATAATAGTGGATGGCGTATTCACGTCTACATCAAGCACGCCGCCGTTTGCCAACTCTTTTTTGGTAAGATCGGATACAATATCCCACAATGCAGTTGTGTTGGCCGTAGGACCAACCAAAAATTCTTCATTGCCAACATAAGGTAAGATATTGGTTTCAATAAAATCGTTGACGTTGACTTCCTTAGTCCATTTGCCTTTTTTAAAACCTCTCCAGCCAGATTGTTGCTCTTGTAATTCTCTCTCAATCACCGACATGTAAATCCCTCCAAATTGTTTGGTCTTCCGGACTTGTGATTTTTTTCACGATAAAGCTATTTCTTGAGCCCGGCCTGTTCACCGATGCCTTACGCTCAGTGTCGGGACCTTTCTTACACCCTTATTGTAGAATAATGATAGAGTGTAGTATGTGACAAAAATCACAATATGAGTGATTTTTGTCACTTTATTTTCCCTAGCTTCGCGCCTATATCCTTAGCCTTGCCGTTCACCTCCCTTCCCAAACCAACAGGCCCTCTATATAGAGAGCCTGCATCGGTATTGAACGAGAAAATGCTTTTTCACAAGCCTCTTCTTACCTATTATATTATTGGTCAAAACGTCCGTAGAAGGCATTGCGATAGACATCAGCCAACTCAGTAACCAGTGGCAACTTAGGATTTGCAGTTGTACATTGATCTTCAAATGCGCGGTCAGCCAGATAATCTACACGTGATTCGAAATCTTTCGCATCGAAACCGATTTGTTGGAACGATTCCTCGATACCGAGTGTTTTGTTCATCTTACGGATCGCTTCGATCAAGCTGTTAACCCCTTCTTCGGTGGTGCGTGCAGGCAGTCCCAGTATGCGCGCGATTTCTGCATAACGCTCATCCGCAACAAAGTGCGAATATTTAGGGAACGAAGCAAATTTTGTCGGTTTTTTCGCATTATAGCGAATGACGTGCGGCATCAAAATGGCATTCGTGCGGCCATGCGCTGTGTGGTATTGTCCACCCCATTTATGTGCAAGACTGTGGTTAATGCCCAAGAATGCATTAGCAAACGCCATACCAGCAAGTGTGGAAGCATTATGCATTTTTTCACGAGCCAGCTTATCACCGGTCAGAGCCGATTGTTCTAGGTATTGGAATACCAATTGAATGGCTTTAATTGCCAGACCATCTGTGTAGTCATTAGCCATTACGGACACGTAAGCCTCGATAGCATGAGTCAGAACGTCCATACCTGTGTCCGCTACAGCTGTTTTAGGCAGCGAATATACAAACACTGGGTCAATAATTGCCACATCAGGAGTCAACTCATAGTCAGCCAGTGGGTACTTCGTGTTGCCCAGGTTTTTGTCCGTAATGACTGCGAACGATGTAACTTCGGAACCTGTACCCGAGGTTGTAGGGATCGCTACAAATTGTGCTTTTTGGCCCAGACGTGGGTACTTGTAAATCCGTTTACGGATATCCATGAATTTTTGTTTTAAGTTATTGAAATCAGTATCTGGATATTCATAGAACATCCACATGCCTTTAGCGGCATCCATTGGCGAACCGCCGCCCAGTGCGATGATGCAATCCGGTTGGAAACGTCTCATCATTTCAGTACCACGTTCTACCGTAACTGTCGATGGATCTGGCTCTACTTCAGAGAACACTTCGATAGCTACTGGTGTTTGGCGTTGATGCAGATAATGAATAACACGATCTACATATCCCAGTTGTACCATCATAGGGTCTGTGATAATGGCTACACGTGTGATATCAGGCATTTTAGCAAGATACTGTGTCGAATTTTTTTCAAAATAGATTTTGGAAGGTACTTTGAACCATTGCATATTCACCGTCCGTTTCGCCACCCTTTTCACATTAATCAGATTGACTGCCGATACGTTCGACGAAGTCGAGTTACGACCGTACGATCCGCAACCGAGTGTCAACGAAGGAAGATTGGTGTTGTAAATGTCGCCAATCGCACCATGTGTGGAAGGTGCATTTACAATGATACGTCCTGTTTGCAAACGGTTTGCAAACCGAGCGATAACATCCTCATCGTTCGAATGAATAGCGGACGAGTGACCCATGCCCCCGAATTCCACGACTTCAGCAGCGCGTTGAATACCTTGTTCCGCATTTTTTACTTTATAGCAAGCCAATACAGGACTCAATTTTTCCGCAGACAATGGGAACTTTGTTCCTACCCCTTCAATCTCAGCGACCAAAATTTTAGTTCCTGCTGGTACTGTAATACCACTCATTTCAGCAATTTTCACAGCAGACTGCCCGACAATAGCTGGGTTCACTGCACATTTCTCGACATTCATAGCTCCTTGAGTGAGCTTAGCTGCTTCTTCTTTATTTACAAAATAGCAACCGTTAGCGATCATCAATTTTTTCACTTGTTCGAAGATTGGCTCTTCGATAATAACCGCTTGCTCCGAAGCACAAATCATACCGTTATCAAAAGATTTCGAGAGGATAAGATCGTTCACGGCCTGTTTGATATCCGCTGTTTTTTCAATAAAGCAAGGCACGTTACCAGGACCTACACCAAGTGCAGGTTTACCGCAGCTATAAGCTGCCTTAACCATGCCTGATCCACCAGTTGCCAAGATTAGCGCCACATCAGGATGGTTCATCAGTACATTGGTCTTATCCATCGAAGGTGCTTCAATCCATTGAATACAATCGGCCGGAGCACCATGTTTAACAGCTGCTTCGAGCAAGACGCGGGCTGCTTCCGCACTACACGATTGAGCAGATGGATGGAAACCGAAAATGATTGGGTTACGTGTTTTAATGGCAATCAACGCTTTGAACATCGTAGTCGAAGTCGGGTTTGTCACTGGAGTGATCCCCATGATAATGCCGACTGGCTCTGCTATCTTTTGAAAACTGTCAAAATCATTGTCTTCAATGACACCGACGGTTTTTTCATTTTTGATGCTATGATAGATATATTCTGTTGCAAACATGTTTTTGGTGATTTTGTCCTCGTACACACCGCGTCCTGTTTCTTCAACAGCCAACTTCGCCAGGTACATGTGTTTATCCATCCCTGCGAGTGCCATAGCTTGTACGATTTCGTCAATCTGTTCCTGATTCATACTCATGAAAGCTTGCTGTGCCCGGTTCCCCCGGTCAATCAGCGTTTGAATATACTGCTCTGCGCTTTGCTCTTTTTGAATAACCTCGTTTTTAACAGCCATTTCCCTCATCCTCCTGTTATCTCGTGTACTATCTCTTGTTCACGCACTGATCGTAACACAGCTTTTCAAGATATATTGTGATTTTTTTCACAATCTATTTAAAATTTTATTTTATGAAGTGAATTAAATCACAAAGTTTGGAATTCTGCCACTTTTACCCCCTCTTCTTGCCCCAAAAACTCATTGCACAGGTATATAATGAATTTGAATTGATCAAGTTGCAGATAAAAAACATAGGATACAAAGGGGAAATGGACGATGAGAAACCCTACAAATGTAATGGAAGCCCGCGGCAACACCTGTTGCTTCTCGGAGGCCAGCTTCAACCGATTGCAAGTGATGATGAAAGATCGAGTTATGCCAGAAAGCTCGCATCTGTTCTGGGAAGGGGATACAGCGGATAAGCTGTTTTATATTAAGCGCGGACGCGTGAAAGTAACCAAAACAACGGATGAGGGCAAGGAACTTATTCTATATATGTATCAAAGCGGCGATCTTGTTGGTCAAGCCGATCCATTTTTCGGTACCAAGCATTCCTTTTCTGCTGAGGTTCTGGAAGACAGTGATATTGGCGTAATCGATCATACAGATTTGGAACTGCTTATTTGCCAGCATTGTGATTTTGCGATTGACTTTATGAAATGGATGGGTTCACATCACCGCATTACTCAGACTAAGTTCCGCGATTTGATGATGTACGGCAAGCCAGGCGCTTTATGTTCAACGCTCATCCGTTTATGCAATACCTATGGTGAGCCTCACGGCGAACATATCCTGATTCATAAAAAAATTACTCATACTGATTTATCAAATATGATCGGTGCGACCCGGGAAAGCGTAAACCGGATGCTTAGTGATCTACGTAAGAAAAATGCAGTTGAATATGATAATGGTATGATTGTTGTCAAGGATTTGGAAATGCTGCAAGGTGTATGTCATTGTGAATTGTGCCCTCGTGAGATTTGCCGGATATAATAAATCGTTTTTTTATGTAAAAGGGAGTGTTATAAGCCATTATAGCTTATAACACTCCCTAATTTATTTCCACTCCCCTACTTATACAGGAGCAGTAGCGAAGCATTTTAACGATAGTTCTTCTTCTGGCAACACTTTTTAAAACTGTAAGCATAGATAACTTAAATTCCCCATCTCATAGCTTCTATGGATGACCTTGGCTTTGTTTGCAGGATTGCCACTCCCCATTGCAATAAACGACGGTATAAAGTGTTCTGCTCTTGGTACGGCCTGACGAGCATACGGTGCTTCGCTTTCATAGTGATCCAAAGCCGCCATATCTCTACTTTGTATTTTTTCAATAATCCAATCATCAAAATCTATAGCCCAAGGTTCTGTTTTCGTTTCCCCCCATTTGACGATACGCAGATTATGAACAGTCACGCCACTGCCAATGACCAGAATATCCTGTTCTCCCAATCCTCGCAGCACCTCACCAATAGCATATTGTGCTTTGGGCGAGAGATACGGGTTTACAGAGATCTGAACTACCGGAATGTCAGCCTCAGGATACATACGATGCAACAATGTCCAGGATCCATGATCCAGTCCCCTCACCCGATCCGTTTGTACGTCAATGCCCTTTTGTGCATATAATTTTTTCAGCTTATTGGCCAGTTCCACAGAACCATGTGCTGGATATTTCACTGCGTACAGTTCCGGTGGGAAACCGCCAAAATCATAAATGGTATCGTACACGTCATCCATCGAACTGATCGTCAACGTTTGCGTTTCCCAATGAGCAGTAAAGATAACAATCGCTTTAGGACGAATGGTTTTTCCCAGTTGCTCTAAAAATGAAGTATAGTCCGTCTGTTCAATAGCAAGCATTGGTGAGCCATGGGCCAAAAATAAAGATGGCATCATATAAAGATCCCCTTATCATCAACGATTTATTATATTCATTAAGTAACTTTATGTAAGTTATAATACATAAGTAACAGAGTTATGTCAACACAGATTTTAACATACACTTAAAGATCAAAGATTCTATAAATAAAGATTGATATAGGTATAAGGTCATAGTAATATGTAACTAATAAATTTTAAAATTTCACTATATCCCGATACAAAGGACTGGTTTCTATGGAGATACATACTTCTAATTGCCCAAAATGTGGTTCTGTTTTTCGTCAAAACCTTAGAAACCTGTGTAGTACTTGTATTCAGGAAGAAAATATATTCTTGGACCGCTGTTCTAACTATCTATGGAAGCATCCTTCTACTCATACTCGCCAGCTCAGTGACGTAACTGGTACACCTATAGAATTGCTCACAGATTGGGTAAGAGCAGGCAAATTTCCCTCCACATACAGTCAGCTTGATTATCCTTGTGAGTCCTGCCGTTCCCCTATTTATGCAGGGAGACTTTGTCATTCCTGTCTGGGTACATTCCGTTCGGCCGCGCTGGATATTCAAACCCGTGTGCCCCGCCGTGCAACAACAGCATTATTCTCAGTTGCAGGGCGCGTCAAAGGCTATTAAGCCTTGCTGCCTATGCACATCATTTCTGCAAAATGGATAAGTAGTCCTATACGCAAAATAAAAAACAGCCTTTTTCCTAGGAAAAGGCTGTTTTGCTATGAAAAACGCTTATTTAGTTTGGTGCTCATCTAATCCATTCCTCAGCCCAAAATTGAATCTGTTCCATAACCGGCTGAAGTGCACGGCCTTTGGTTGTTAGCTCGTATTCAATGCGGACAGGAGTTTCCGGATATACATGACGTGTAAGAATTCCTTCATTTTCCAAATCTTTCATCCGCTCTGATAACATTTTGTCACTCATTGTGGGAATCAGATTGGAAATATCCTTAAACCGCTTAGGACCGCTCATCATGGATTGAATAATTAATCCATTCCAACGCTTGCCCAAACATGAAAAGGCGGTTTCAAAACGCGGACACATTTTTGTACATTGCGGTTGACTCTCCAAATTTTTCACCTTCTTTTGCATTTCGGTTTGATAAAGCTTTCCTTTTGTTAGTATATATCATTTTAGCATACTTTATCCCGAAAGAAAACACTTTCTTCTTAAATTAAATACCTGCGCCGATAAAGTTGCCATGACCAAAACTGATTATACAACAAACCAACACAGCAGGTATATGTCTAAATCGTTAAATCAAAAAAGGCGGAATCCCCAGAGGTTCCGCCTTTCAATCTATTCATTATATAGCTCATCAAAATGTGATGATTATCATTATACCAACACTCCACCGAGAGGTCTTACCGGTTCACTTCTACCATATATTGGTTTGTTAATATTTGTTGGAGAAGTCCAACGAATACTATTGGCAATAACCTTCAAAATATCAGGCTGGTAATAAGTCGGATAGGTCTCATGGCCTGGGCGAAAATAAAATATTTTACCACTGCCTCGACGGAAAGTACATCCGGTTCTAAATACTTCGCCACCTTCAAAGTTACTAACAAATACCAATTCATCTGGCGCTGGAATATCAAAGAACTCGCCATACATCTCTTCCTGCTTCAACAAAATTTTGGCGTCTATGCCTTCTGCAATGGGATGTGACGGATTCACCGACCAAATAATCTCCTGTTCACCTGCCACCCTCCATTTCAGATCGCAGCTAGTGCCCATCAGGGCTTTGAATGGCTTGGAAAAATGGCCTGAGTGCAGCACGATTAAGCCCATTCCTTCCTGCACTCGCTTGACAACACGCGCCGTAACTTCATCGCTCACCTGATCGTGGGCTTTATGCCCCCACCACAGCAGCACATCTGTGGAATTCAAGACTTCTTCTCCCAAACCATGCTCGGCATCATCACGCAGTGTAGCTGTTCGAATGACAAATCCCTCTCCTGCCAGGCCGTCAGCCAACGCTTTGTGTATCCCGTCAGGATATATCTGTTTGGCTTCATCATTCAACTTTTCGTTCAAAAATTCATTCCAAATGGTGACGTTAATCATCAACATTTCCCCCTATTAGGTTAGACCCACCACATCTCGCTCAGCGGTTCTTCAATCAGTACCTGGCGAAGATTGTGGACAGCCTTAGTAAAGCCTTCTTCCACGGACATTAGACCATCTTCATGCTCAATACTCACCACATGATCGTATCCCACCAGACGCAGAGCACTGATAATATCTGCCCAGGTTTTTACATCATGTCCATAACCCACAGTACGGAACTGCCAAGCGCGATCTAGCATTTTCGTATATTCCTGCATATCGGTAAGTCCATATTTATTTACATTGATCGGATCAATCGTCGTATCCTTGGCATGAAAGTGGTGAATGGCTCCCTCTCGGCCCAAAATTTGAACTGCCTGCACTGGGTCAATTCCCTGCCACCACATATGGCTCGGATCGAGATTAGCACCAATAACCTCTCCTGCAGCTTCACGTAAACGAAGCAAGGTCGCTGGTGTATGAACGGAGAAGCCTCCGTGTAGCTCCAGTCCAATTTTAACATGATGATCTGCTGCAAATTTCCCCGTCTCGGTCCAGTAAGGAATAATTTTATTCTCCCATTGCCACTTTAACACTTCCTGAAAATCATTAGGCCACGGAGCCACAGGCCAGTTTGGATATTTCGCATCCTCATGATCACCCGGACAGCCAGAGAAAGTGTTCACAACTGGAACTTCCAGCTTTTCTGCCAATCGAACGGTTTTAAGAAACGTATCATGATCAGCCTGAGCCAAATGCTTTTGCGGATGAAGAGGATTGCCGTGACAGCTAAGTGCGCTAATCGTTAGTCCGCGGGACTCTACTGCCTTTTTAAAATTTTTGAGTGCTGTATCATTCTCCAGCAATTCATCCGGCTTACAATGCTTATCCCCCGGGTTGCCGCCTGTACCGATTTCTACAGCATCCAAACCTTGAGAAGCCACATAATCCAGCGCTTCCTCCAGCGAACGTCCACCGAACAACACCATAAATACTCCAAGTTTCAAAAGAAATCCCTCCCTGTATCATATGTGAAAAAAGCTGCTTTCATTATAATGATGGTCTATTCGGGATAATTACGGCTTAGTCAAAATAGACAGCTTTTCCCGTACGTGCCGATTCATAGATAGCTTCCAAAATTTCAGTAACAACCAGTGCCTGTTCCGGCTTCACAAGAGGTTCTTTGTCGTCCAGAATAGATTCGATCCACAGGCGGGCTTCGCGGTCTGCTTCATTTTCCGTCTCTCCAGAGTAAAAGGCAACACCACCTGCATCCAGATCTATTTTCGTATCAAACAAACGGCTGTTCTTTTCCCCGTTAATGCGCAATCCATCCTGCATATCGGCTCCACCTTCGGTACCGCATAACAGTGTCTTCGCTTCGCCAAACTCTACAACGTTCAATGCCCAGCTGGATTCCAGTACAATCGTAGCTCCATTTTGCATCGTAATAAAACCAAAAGCTGAGTCCTCTACCTTAAATTCCTCAGGATTCCAAGGTCCAAAGGCATTTGCCGCATCTTTACGATCCCCTAGCTTATGGAATGTTGAACCTAGTACGCTTTTTGGCTTGTAATTATCCATCAGCCAGAGTGTAAGGTCTAGTGCATGCGTGCCAATATCAATAAGAGGACCACCGCCCTGCTTCTCTTCATCCAAGAATACTCCCCAAGTAGGAACCGCGCGACGGCGTAGAGCAATGGCTTTGCCCAGATAAATTTCTCCAAGCTCTCCTTGCTCGACCAATTGCTTCAGATACAAACTGTCATCGCGATAACGGTTTTGATACGCTATGGACAGCTTCTTACCTGTGCGGTTGGCCGCATCAAGCATCTCCCGTGCTTGCTCAGCAGTTTTAGCCATCGGCTTTTCACACAGCACATGCTTACCTGCCTCAAGCGCCGCTACGGTAATTTCCGAGTGCGAGTCGTTAGGTGTACATACATGTACGACTTCAATGTCTTTATTTTCTAACAGCTTACGGTAATCGCTATAAACTTGCGAGCCATCAACACCAAACTTTTCTGCTGCCTCTTCAGCGCGCTCCTGAATGATGTCACAGAATGCAACGATTTCTGCACGCTTCTGCTTGGCAAGACTCGGCAAGTGTTTGCCGTTGGCAATGCCTCCACAACCAATAATCCCGATTTTGAGTGTTTTAGACATGAATATTTCCTCCCTGAGCTGCGTATTGTTGGAGCCATTTAATACTGGTTTCAATGCTTTCGATTGGAGGGTTTGAGCAGAAATCCTGTTCCACGACGACCCAATCCACACCTGCCTGAATAGCGGCGTCTGTAATGGCCTGAAGCTGCACTTCGCCTTTGCCAAGCTCTACAGTCACTGCTTTTTGCTGCTCGTCACGTGCCATATCCTTTAAGTGAATGATAGGCAGGCGTCCATTATAACGTCCGATGTATTCCACTGGATCATAGCCCCCATAGTATACCCAACAAGTATCCATTTCGACCTGTAACAAATCATCGGAAACTGCATCATATAAAGCATCGAATACTGGGCGATCATTGATCTTTTCTGTTAATTCAAAATCATGATTATGATAAGCCAGTATCAAACCCTGTTCCTTCACTTTTTCACCAATGCGATTTAAATTAGCAAAAAGTTCATCCCACTCCCGCTGTTCTTCGGTTAAATAAGGAACGATTAGGTACTTATTGCCCAATTCTTTGTGGTATGAAATTTCCTCATCCAAATGATCCAGCAAGCGAGAATATTGTACATGAGTTCCGACAACTTCCAGATTCAGTTCGTCCAAGAGCGCTTTGACATCCTTGGCATTGCGTCCGAAAAAGGTATGAAATTCTACTCCTTTATAGCCAAGCTCAGCTACCTTGCGCAATGTTCCTTCAAAATCCTGTTCAAGCTCTTCCCTTACTGTGTACAATTGCAATCCTACTTTAGCCATTACCCTTCACCTCTTTAATTAGGAACCATTATATCTGTTCCATAATACAATTCCTCGTCCGGCTTGAACGTACTTACCAGCGTAATGTGATTGCCTTCCAATGATAAGCGCTGAAAAGCATGCGTGGCTTCTAACACAGGGTAGGCCAGCTCAGCATTGGCACGATGGTTCTTTTCACTGCGAATGGCTCTCACCATCTCGCCTGCGGCTACTGGCTGACCAATCATTCCAGTCTGTATGGCATGGCGTGCAGTCTGAATACCCGCTCCAAGAAAAGTCTCAGGAGCGCAGCCGACACGCAGATTTTTTGCTTTGGCTAAATCCAGAACGCGTTTGTCGTCCTCCAAAGAAACCGCCAAAGGCTTCTCACTGTACACATGCTTGCCTGCCTCTAGTATCGACATATCTGTCAGTGCATGGCTGCCAGGCACGGTCAGATTAAATACAAGCTCAATCTCAGGCTGACGAGTAATTCATCCGCTTTGTATACGTTTTCAATGTTGAATTCATCGGCCCTCTCCTTTGCCCTCTCTCATCCAGTAAATCAGCGACGGCTACCACTTCAATAAGTGGGCTCTTTTGGAGATTTTCAAGATATACCGAGCTAATAATACCGCATCCGATAATCCCGGCCTTCATTCGTTCCACGTCGTCACACTCCTTGGCCTCCAACATGTACTTTCTCATCTAACATGTAAGCTTTACAGTTCACATAGTATTCTATTTCTGTTTCGTTTAAAATGAATAATATGATTAAAACATGAACAATCTGGTCAATATTTGAAACAGCCATATGCCCAAAGGAGTCATCATCATGTCTATCGTCGAGCCTTGCCAGGTTCTTACCGCAGGCTATTCCTTCCATCGAAAGCCCTTTTATTCGAACCAGCCTGATGGGATCAAAAATTATTTATTCCGTTTGCAAACAGATGGACGTTGCCAAGCCCGCATTAACGGGGAAATGACACGGATTGAGGCAGGTGACCTACTGTTATTCAATCCTACCGAGCCTTATGAACTGGATATTCATAGTGAGTTGAATCCCATGGGAGAGCTGATCGTGGAAAGTGGAGATTATCACATTTTTTTCGGTGGTTCCTGGGTAGATGAGTGGTGGAACCATCATAAACGACCCAACAGAATTAAGGTTCAGCTCACAGAAGCCCTGCTTGGCCTATTTCGTCAGCTTGTGATGGAGCAGCGACGTATTTCTAATCCTTACCCGGAAATATCAAGTTATTACATGCGCATTTTATGTTTGGAGTTTGACCGTATGCTATCCGATCATCCTATCGCTACCCATCATAACTATCTTGCGTATCAGATTAAAAATTATATTGAAGAAAATGCATCCTCTAACTTCAAGCTGGATGACGTGTCTTCACACGTCGGTATCAGCGTATCCCGAGCAGTACATCTGTTTAAGGAAACATTCGATACGAGCATTATGCAGTACACGCTGGACATCAGGCTTAACATGGCGAGAGAACGAATCATTTTCAGTCCCATGTCACTGGAACAAGCCGCCGAATCGTCAGGATTTGCAAATTACACGTATTTTCACCGTGTATTTCGTTCCCGCTTCGGTATGTCGCCCAAAGAATTCAGGGTGATTCACCGCGAGCAATTGTAGGTAAAAGAGAGCGTTCACCTGAACGCTCTCTTTGTTCATAACCAATAATAGTGGATACTGCTTACATACCACGACCCAGCTTTTTTATGGAGCAATTGTCAGCATCACTACCGACATTGGTGGCAGTGTAACATCCAAATGCTGACCTTGTAGTTGATAGGATGTGAAAGCTTCCTTTTTCACACGCTCTGGCTGGTCGAACGTATTATGTGCCTGCATCTCGTCGCTGACAAGGACAACACCACTGATCTTTTTAACCTCTTCCAGTCCTCTTAGCTCCAAATCCAAGTTTGCCGACTCGCCCGGATGGACGTTACAAAAGCTGATATGAATATTACCATCCTGCGCCTTGGAGGCGGACACGCTTACTTGTGGGATGGAATCCCCGTCATATTCATAATCGCCTACCTTTACATGAACAGCCAGTGCTTGCGCATCCTGATGCACCTTAAACATTTCAAATATATGGTATGTCGGCGTCAACAGCATAGCAGGACCTTCGGTCAGAACCATTGCTTGTAAAACATTGACCATTTGAGCAATATTCGTCATCTGTACTCGGTCATGGTGATTATGGAAAATGTGTAGATGCAGCCCAGCTACCAGCGCATCGCGCATCGTATTTTGCTGATACAGGAAGCCCGGATTGGTCCCTGGTTCAGTCAGGAACCAGGTCCCCCATTCATCGACGATCAGTCCGACCCTTTTGTCAGGATCATATTGGTCCATAATAGCAGAATGACGAGTAATCAATTCATCCATGTGCAATGATTTTTTCATCGTCTCGAACCATTCCGCTTCATCAAAGCCGAGTGCTTGCCGTTTCCCTTCCCAGTTTCCCGGGATCGTATAGTTATGCAGGCTCAAACCGTCCATAAGATGCCCAGCTTCACGCATCAACACTTCGGTCCAACGATAATCTTCCACATTCGCCCCACCTGCAATCCGATAAATGCGGTTCTCGCCATAGTTACGGACATATGTCTGATAGCGGCGATACAGGTCGGCATAATATTCTGGGCGCATGTTACCGCCACAACCCCAGTTTTCGTTACCCACTCCAAAATATTTGAGCTTCCATGGTTTCTCACGACCGTTTTCCTGACGCCATGCAGCCATTGGGGACTCTCCATCGAAGGTCATGTACTCTACCCATTCCGACATTTCCTGAACTGTACCACTGCCGACATTTCCACAAATATAAGGCTCTGCATCTAACAGCTCGCACAATTGAAAAAACTCATGTGTGCCAAAATGATTATTTTCAACCACACCGCCCCAATGCGTATTTACCATTCTCTTACGATTTCCTTTGGGTCCGATACCATCTTTCCAATGATATTCATCGGCAAAACAGCCTCCCGGCCAGCGCAGCACAGGAATACTCAGCTTTTTCAGCGCTTCCACCACATCATTACGAATTCCGCCTGTGTTCGGAATCGGAGAATCCTCTCCAACCCATATGCCTTCATAAATGCAACGTCCAAGATGTTCAGCAAATTGTCCATAAATATTTTTATTAATAATGCCTTGTTTCCAATCGGTATTAACAACAATAGAACCCTTCACAACAAACCCTCCCCAAAATATTAAGATTGTTGGAACATTCGCATAAATGTTTACGCTTTCATTTTGGTGTAAATATCACTCATACCACCGAGCTTCTTTCGATTTTAATTTTTACGCATCATCACATCTAGCTAACATTAATATAATTATTAATAATTAAATAAAAACATTTCACGTGTTTAATATATTTTATTGTCTACTTTTTGTCAATCTTTAAGAAAAAGATCCAATCAAACCAAAAAGCCTGCCATTAAGGCAGACCAAGGTATGACTACTTTAACCCGTAATTCAGGTTCAGCCGAGCCTGAGCGTTGTATCTTTTAGGCTGTTCCTATCCAGCGTGAACCGTGGTAACTGGGACAATTTTGAGCTGCCGCTAAAGCACGTACACGAACAATACTTCCGCTGATGCCACATGTATGCCCGGACATTAACTCTTCACATTGTGAGCAGGCCAACAGTCTAGCTTCGTACACTTCATCGTTTACACATTCCATTTTGGGTCTCATGTTGGTTAGAATTCTGGTAATTTGCTCTTCCGATATCGAGATATCTCTTTCACAACCTTTACAGGTGCTTGGCACAGGTATATCTTCCATCGTCAGCTTACCTCCCCATCAACAATGTCTTAAGTAAATACAGTGAGTCCATGATGCCATAAATGATAACAGTATATCCTTTATTCTGGCTAGCCCTATTTCCGTTCCGACGGAAGGCCGGCAGCCGCCTCGGATACGACCATCGCCAAGTCCTCATTTCCGAACATGGATAGTACCCCTAATACTGTATCCAGCGGAATATCACCCGCTTCTTCACGCGATACAGTCAACTTGCGTACTCGTAGCAGACGCTCGTTGCTATCCTGATGCGGATACGCCACACGATATAATTCCTCTGGCTCCAATCCGTGATTGATACACCATTGCGCAAATACAAGAATCATCATATCTTCTTCTTGCTTATAATTTTCGATGATGGCTTCTTCTAGCTGTTTACCACGATTATCTTCTTCCATTCATTCATTTCTCCTTCAACCTAATTCTTGATGTCTGTCGGGATTGTTAAGATCATAATTCGGACGTTCCATATTAATCACTCAAACGGTTGATCAGTTCGTCAGCCAGCATATGGCTTTCCAATACTTTTCCAGCTCGTACAGCACACTCCTCCGGACGATGAATATGCTCCAGAAAATGATTTACGACTCCGGTGAATCCCCGTCTTTCCAAAATCGTATCCCAGCTTCCAAAAGCTTGCGTTAATGGTGAATGATTTTTTTGCATAAAAACAGCCTGTTCCATATTTGTTACTTCAACAGACCGTCCTGCCCCGTGAAGCTCCAGTTTTTCTATGTCAGCTCCTGCCTGTCTACTCATACTGTAGCTTCCGGTGGCATTTCCCAAACGTACAGTCCCGAACGCAGCATCCATATATCCTTCACTCGTCGTATTCAGACTACTATGCAGCAGTTCATAATCATCGCCACCCAGCCACAATAGCAAGTCAAGCATGTGAATTAAATCATCATAAACCGTCTGTGCCGCCGGTCTTCGATCATATCCAGTACGATGTTTAATAACCGCACATTGACTGAATCCACCCGCTTCATCTAACCACGCCTTAGCAGCAACGTAATGTGGGGCAAAACGCCGATTAAATCCCACCGCCAGCAGCACGGCCTGTGCTTCCGCAAAAGCGGTCATTTCCAGATTCTGACGAACATCATAGGACAACGGTTTATCCACATACACGGCAATCCCTTTTTCAATACACGCCATAACCAGATCAAAATGAGCTTCGGTCGCGGCATGTATAAATACAGCTTCCGGTTCCCATGCCAGCATCTCCTTCACATCTGTCGTTCCTCTTGGCAGCCTATATTGCTCCATAACGGAACTTACTGGCTCCTGTGAACGGTTCATGACACCTACAATGTCTACTCCTTGGTGTGCAGCCAGTAACGGCAAGTATACTTTACGAGCAATACCACCCAGTCCCGCAATGGCTACTCTTGTCTTCGTTTGCTTGTTCATATCATTCCCACCTCTAATCACTCATTCATCTGTTGTCTAGTTTACATGGAAGTCTGCTGACAAGCAAAGAAAAGAGACTGCTCCGGGTCCAGTTGGACAATAACGGAACAGCCTCTATGGCATGAACTTTCAGCTTCAGCTAAGTTTACCTCAATGTAAGTTAGCTTAGGCGTGCTGCACTTGCTTTCTTGTTTTTTCACTTTTGATTTTTTTAACACGCATCCCAATGGCTACAACCAGAACCACAACTAGAACCTCAAAGCCGTATTTAACGACCCCGTTCATAAACCAGTGTGCAATCAGCGGTTCCGCCACCACCATTTTGGCAGCAGTATAAGCAAGTACAGCAGCCCCAATCGTAATAACTACTGGGTAACGTTCAGTCAGCTTCAAGATAATCGTACTTCCCCACACCATGATTGGAACAGAGATTGCAAGACCCAAAATAACGAGTAGCATATTTCCATGAGCTGCGCCCGCTACAGCAAGTACATTGTCGAGGCCCATCATCGTATCCGCGATAATAATGGTGCGGATCGCTGCCCACATTTGATTCGTGGCTGAAATTTCATGCTTCTTCTCTTCGACCAGTAGCTTATAGGCGATATAGATAAGTGCGAGCCCCCCAATCAAACGTAATCCATAAATTTGCAATAAATACGTGACCAGCACTGTAGCAATCACACGAATGATGACCGCTCCGACCGTCCCCCAAATAATGACCTTCTTTTGATTGGCCTTATCAACATTGCGAGCCGCCAAACCGATTACGATCGCATTGTCACCAGCTAGCACCAGATCAATGATAATGATGGATACTAATGCGGTTAAAAACTCAATTGACAACAAATCCATACGTTTCTCCCACCTTCTTTGTTTATTTGTTATACTGTACATAGTTCAGCGCTTTATACAAAAAAAGCGCCATTTCACGGAATCCGGAAACGGCGCTGACCCAAATTTGGCATCAAAAAAAGACCATTTACCCGGATTCCTAAAATCCTGGCAAAGGTCTCGCTTACAACATTACGTTGCCAATAAAGCCGGGGATTAAAAATCCCGTAATGACGACTTTACTCGTTGAGCTACTCCCCTTTGGGAACTATTCTATTAGTGGCAGTATAGCACACATTATTAGGAATGTGAACCCTATTTTTTTCTGTATAAGCGATAAGCCGAACAGGGATATTGAAAGAGGTATGTAAATGAAAAAATGGCTACTCGCCGCGGCTTATGTTTCGCTGCTTTGCATCGCGTTTATCTACAGATATGATTGGCTCGCCTGGGCGGACAAGCAGACCCCCTTTCCAGTTCTGCTACTGCTGGCATTTTTATTCGCGTTAATTCCATTTGTGCCTTACAAGCTGATTATCGCTTCTATTGCTTATGCCGCAGGCCCTTGGCAAGGTGCTCTGATCTGCTGGCTAGGCACTACCATGGCTGCACTGGTCGTTTTCATTGCAGTACGTACCCTGTTCCGTGACAAAGGACGAGCCTATTTGAAGCAGGTTCCCGCATTGGAGCGCTTCAATCGGGTCATGGAGAGGGAGCCTTTTGCTGCTGTTCTGCTGGCTCGCCTGATTCCGGTCATCCCCCAGGCAGCGGTAAATGTATACGCTGGAGTAGCGGAGTTTCCGTTCTGGAGCTTTATCCTAGGTACAGCTATTGGCAAGCTTCCCGCAATTGCAGTGTATGCTTATGCTGGCGGCACCTTTGCAGAACACCCAATCACTGGTTTGCTCATTTTGGTGCTATATACTGCACTGGTGGGCGGCGGCTTTATGCTCTACCGAAAAAGGCTTCAACGCACCAATAGAATTTAATGCGACAGTTTGCTACCGTTTCTGTAGGATGTTTCATTGCAATTTTGAGGACAGAGCCAGTTACGCTGCCGTTTGGTTTCTGACGATTCGTTGGATTTTGCAAAAATCTCGTATATAATTTAATTGTAAGCTATTTAAATAACAACTAATTAAACATTCTCAGATTGGAGTGACAAATATGAGCACCAACAATCCACACACGGTAGAAAAAGCAACTTTTGCAGGTGGCTGCTTCTGGTGCATGGTTTCCCCTTTTGAGGAATTACCCGGTATTTTGAAGGTTAGATCTGGATACACAGGGGGACATACCGAAAACCCTACCTATGAAGAGGTATGCTCTGAAACAACGGGGCATGTGGAGGCCGTACAGATTACATTCGATCCACAAGTTTTCCCGTATGAAAAACTGTTGGAGCTATTCTGGCAGCAGATTGATCCGACGGATGAAGGTGGACAGTTTCACGATAGAGGTTCATCTTACCAAACGGTTATTTTCTATCATAATGAAGAGCAGCGAATCAAGGCAGAAGCTTCTAAAGAAGCTTTGGCTCAAAGTGGCCGCTTCGACAAGCCCATTGCTACACCGATCCTGCCTGCGACCACTTTTTATGAAGCAGAAGAATATCATCAGGACTACCATAAGAAGAACCCCGCTCATTACAAACGCTACCGCAAAGGTTCCGGTCGTGAAGATTTTATCGAACAAAATTGGTCTGGCAAGATTGATAAATCCGATCTTAAAGATCGGCTGACGCCTATTCAATACGAAGTAACACAAAAAAATGCGACCGAGCGCCCTTTTCAAAATGAGTTTTGGGATCATGAGGGTGAAGGCATTTACGTAGATATCGTATCAGGAGAGCCCTTGTTCAGTTCATTGGACAAATATGATGCAGGTTGCGGTTGGCCCAGCTTTACCCGTCCGCTGCGCAGCTATAATGTCAAAGAAAAAACCGATCTCAGCCATTTTATGATCCGTACCGAGGTGCGAAGTCGCGAAGCTGACTCCCATTTAGGGCATGTATTCGATGATGGTCCAGGTCCAGATGGTTTGCGTTATTGCATCAATTCCGCCGCGCTCCGCTTCGTGCCTCAAGAAGACTTGGAACGTGAAGGATACGGAGCATATAAGTCATTATTTGAACAGTAAGTAACCATAAAATCATTGGAGCTGACCCGCGATCTATCTTTAATAGATGATCACGGGTCAGCCCTTTTTTTGGGATATGGCAGCAGCACATCATTAAGAAAGCTAACAATTAACTCATTACCCATCCAAGCCAAATTGCTAGCGGTACTAGCAATAGCTGAGCTAATAAAGTACCTGCCAAACGCGAGATGATCATCCAGCCGTACATACTGTTCATCCGAGTTAAGGGTAGCTCCCCTCGTAGCGTTTTCTCCGACAGAACCGCCAATCTTGGATCAATTAACAAGGTCAATAATACCGTTGCAACGCCATTGATTAGACCTGACGACATTGACATTGCTGTACCTTGAGCAGGCCACAGGAATGATGCATATAAAGCAGATACTACTCCGGTTGTATAAATCGCAGTAACGGCTATATTCAGAATAATTAGACGTTTGGGTATCGTTCCGCTAATCAGTGAAGTAAGCATAGACCAGGTAGGACGTTTTATGTAGTAGCCTGCATGTTTCCAGCGACTTCGCAGCATTAAATGACGCACCAAAGCCGGAATAGATCCAGTATGCTCCAAATGCACAATCCATCTGGCTGACATGCGTACCACTGTTGGATACAGTAATATAGCAAGTATGGTTCCAACGGTTGCTGCCAGCAGTACCCCATGCATATATAGTTCCAGTCTAATATCCGTTCCGCCTACTTGTGCTGCAGCTTTAGCCTGATCGACCATCCCTCCGAGTAAAGGCCCCTGCGCCATGTTAGAGGTGCGTGAAACCAACAGCAGCATTCCCGCAACGGTTAACGCTAATCCAATCCGACGCGCTCGCAAACCACCAAGCCGGAGAGCATAGGACAAGCTATCTGTAGTATGAATGATGATAGTCAGCAAAAAAACAAAACCCCAGGCAAGCAAATGCTTCACTCCTTTTTCTGGTATTCTGCACACCATTATACGCTTTTTCTCAAGATACATTTTACAATATATTCATTTCTTTGATTTCCGTTTGTTTAATCCTACAACGGGTAATACATAATACATCATCTGCTATAAGGAGTGTGCAACTATGCCTTGGAACAAACATGATTACCCTCCATCCATGAAAAACCTGGAACCTCGTGTGCGAGAAAAAGCCGTTGATATTGCTAACGCTCTACTCCGTGACGGCTATGAAGAAGGGCGCTCGATTGCGATTGCCACTTCCCAAGCCGAGGAATGGAACGATAATCATCCAGTCGAGCAAGATGAGAAACAGTAGAAAAAATACAAACCGGACGCATTCAGTCTACTTTAAAACCTTCCTGATAGAAGCTGAATACAGCGAAAGGGTGTTACGTAAGAAGATTTCTCTCCTAACGTAGCACCCTTTCCTTATTGACGAAGGCTGTGGACGACCGGCACTGTTTTGGCAACTACCTTTTTAGCGGGAATAGCCGCTGGCAGTACCTTTTTCACAGGTCGGTGCAGTTGGAACGTGGTCGTCCATGTAATTATTTTTCCGGCAAGCCACACAGCCAGTATTGTAAACATTGTTTCCTTCATAGGCAGATACAATAGTGATAATCCCAGTACGATGATGTCACTGACAATAAACACGTTGCCGATTTTCCACCCGCGCCACTCACTGATCAGCAGAGATAAGATATCATCGCCCCCGGTTGCTCCACCGAATCGCAGTACGATTCCGGCTCCCAAACCTGTAAGCACCCCACAAAGTAGAGCAGCTATCAGCAGATTTCCATGTAGATCTATAACCAGAGTCGAATACTTCTCAAATCCTGCATAAAACAGTGAAAAAGCGACAGCTCCGATTAACGCAAGCAGCATAAATCTTTTGCCCTTCAGTACCCATGCCAGCAATATGACGGGAATATCAAGCAGCAACATACTCCATGCTGGAGATATGCCAAACGCGTAATGTCCCAGCAGGGCCAAGCCTGCAAATCCGCCTTCTGACAAATGATTTTGAGCATTAATGTGATAGTACGTAAAAGCTAAAATGCATGTTCCGAGCAACATGACAGCAATCTGTCTCAATGCTCCATTGTTCACGATAGATTCGTAAGTTTTCCTCATACAGGCTCCCTCGGTTTCTCGTAAGTTTGATGTGGATGAACCCACTCTTACGGAAACTACCAGGTAAGATGTGCCTGGAGGACTTGGTCCTTCGCATGTACAATCCCCTCTTCCGCAGAGTTGGCTTTCGCAACTTGACGTTACTCCGCGGAAAAGCTAAGTATAAGACAGATCAAATCGTTTCCAAATCGTCCTTTGGGGAAGTATCCTTCGGGGACACATGGTATCCTGATCCTTTCTTTTGTGGAATAAAACTCCGACATTTCTGTGGTACATATAATTCTATAATTTATTATACCACACCTTGTCACCTGCTAAACAGCTTGCTTTTTTGCTGCACCATATTTTATTTTATGTGTGAGCATGCTTTATTGTATGTGTGAATTAACGCATTATACCGAAGGTTTGGCGAATGTACATTAAATATAGTCCAAAGCGTATTTTATTTTTGTTTAGATTATTATCCACTTAATTTGGCGGTTCTAGGCTGATTGGCCATAAACACTCCTCCAAGTATAAGGACCAGCCCGGTTAGAACGTTCCAGCCGATATGTTCATTCAAGAGCAAAAAGCCCCATACAATGGCACTTACTGGTACAAAATACGTCACCGAAGAAGCAAATTCCGCACTCCCCCGCAAAATCATGTAGTTGAACAAAATATATGCTACTCCTGATCCCAAAACTCCCAGTCCTATAAGAGAGCCCAATACACCTGAATCAGAAACAATCGACAAATCAGGTCTCTCCACAATTGCCATCATAATGCCACCCCCTACCGCCGCACCAAGCAGTGTCGCAAAGGTAGCCTGATACATGGAAAGATTGGAGAGAAAACGTTTGGAGAGCTGTGTTCCAAATCCGTAGCAAAGAGTCGCAAGCAGCATACACCCAAAACCCACAGGATCAACAGAAATAATAGATGCAGGATTAATACCCAATAAAATAATAATTCCTACAAAAGCGAGACCCATTCCTAACCACTGCATTCGATGAAAAATAGCCCCGAAAAAAACAAGCCCCACCAACATGGTCCATATTGGCGTGGTGGCATTCAATACAGAAGCCATGCTGCTAGCTATTCTGGTCTCGCTAAAACCAATCAATGTCCATGGCAAGACCATGTTGACCGAAGCTACCAGAGTAACCGATTTCCACGGAATGCTTTTGATTTTAAACGGCCTGCGCATAAGTAACATT
Source organism: Paenibacillus sp. FSL L8-0158 (assembly GCF_038592965.1). Taxonomy (GTDB): domain Bacteria; phylum Bacillota; class Bacilli; order Paenibacillales; family Paenibacillaceae; genus Paenibacillus; species Paenibacillus polymyxa_D. Next base: position 3,563,036 of record NZ_CP151949.1, read on the forward strand.
AATAAGACAATAAAAATAAGTCCAAAGCTGGATCTGAGAAATACAATAGTCCACGGCCCTACCTGATGTAGCAACAACACCTTGATAAACATAAACGAACCGCCCCAAATGAGGCTCAGCAGTAATAAAGCTGCATATAACGAACGTGACAATATGTATACCTTCTTTCTCCACTTTCTTAAGTTAAATAGTAAAGGCTGACCTCAGTCAGAACGATCTCCCCTTTTATGTAATTTTTTATCCATTAGCTTAACATAAACTCTGTTTGACTGTCATTGGCGATAAACGTAAGATTCTTTACATAATGGCACATGGGTATCGCTCCCCATCACTTTTCCAATAATTGATGATTGCTTTAGCCATGGAAAAATCCCTATGATGAGGTATATATAGAACATACGTTCTATATACTGATTATATATTGTATTCTTACTCGGAGTAAAGGAGATTTTTATGCCAAGTCAAAAGATACTGAACCACAAGAATAAAGCTCCTTTACCCTCTGAAGAAGACGCAGGGCTGGTCAAGATCTGTGTACTTCTAACTCTTGTTCTGGATGTGCTGGAACGAGACATTCGTATTATAAATACCTCTCCTCTAAAAATGCCCGATTTGTATGTTCGTAGCCTGACTGGAGTACAACAGCGCGTAGCTGTTCAATTAGCAGAGACAAAAGCGCGAATGAAAACACTAGGAATTAAAATTTACAGCGAAATCCGAAATCATGAAGGCGTAGAGGTTTTGTATGTATGCCGTGGCTATCAAAGGCGATTTTTCATGCTTTCATCCTTTGCTCGCAGCGAGGTCCGGCGGAAACTGGGACACTATCTAGGAATTGATCCGACGCAAGATTAAGCCCCCTTGTAATCTGGTGATTCAAGAATGGATAAGTCACCAGATCATGGATAAACTCAGTCCATATGGCACACATTATGCCTATCTCATCCAAAAGGAGGTGTTCTCTTGGCTGGACATGACGCAGCTTCCGTTGAATTAAGCAGAAATGTTTGAGCAGTTATCTATCAATCTGAATCTGATTCGCAAACAAATTGTCACCCCGTCACTGGTTGTACGCTACTTTTATGTGGGATCTAAAACCCGAACCAAAATCGCTATTGTCTATGTTCAAGACTTGGCTAATCCTGAGCTGGTGAAAGCAGTGAAAACGAGAATTAAAACGATCTCCTCCGATATGGTGCTCCCTCCCGGTTTTATTCAAGAATTTAAGGAGGACAATCCTTATTCTCTTCCCTCAATAGCTCAGCACGGAAAGACCGGATCGTGTGACCGCCAATCTACGGAGGGACGGATTGCGATTTGGGCTGAAGGTAGCCCAACTACTCTAAAAGCTCCCGTCTATTTTTTTGCATTTTACCAAAGCCCAGATGATTATCACGGCCGCTGGATTATTAGTTCATTTCTAAGAACGATTCGAATGATGAGCTTTTTGATCGCTTTTACGCTGCCTACCATTTACATTGCGACGATTACTTTTCATCCAGCTATTTTGCCATTAGAGCTGGCGCATACCATCAAAAAATAACTGCAATTGGGTTCCACATCCAATAATTCTGCTTATTTTTTCCCAATTGTGTTCCCTTTTCTGCTACTGATTCTATCCTATCTCTTCAAAAAAAGGGAGGGACCTGAAACATAAAAAAAGAGCAGAGCGCTTGGAATGCTGGCTCTACTCATGTTTATAACAGGCTGCTGGGATCAGGACAATTTGAAGGATGCCCGATTGCAAATGCATCGGTTTATGATCTCACTCCTGAAGGCGTGTTGTCGCAAACGCTAGAGGCTGTAGATGATCCTCAAAGCAATCAGGAAAATGGATGTGATGCCTTTTGCGTAGGCAGACAGTTGATCGCTCATCATTCAGCAATATGGAAAAGTGTAGATTGGAATGAAGAATACCCCAATGTCCGTTTTCATCCGCAGGTCACTGTAGACATTGTCGGGAACGGCATTTTAAACTAAACCGTTCCCGTCGTTTAATTTTTGGGTTGATCAGATATTATTTCTGGATAAATAACTTCGTCAGATTGGTTTTTTGGAGTCTCACTCTGGCTTTCCGATTCAGAAGGAGTCCTCTGTTCATTTTCAACAGAAGGTTGCGAAGTATCTGTTGATGGCACATCATTGTTCTCATCAGGCATATCTACCTCTGTGTCTGTGTCAGGAACAGCAGAATCCGTTTCCTCTGGTGGAATTTTCTCTTGATCTATTGCAGGGGCCTCAACCTCTGGAACTGCTTTTTCCTTGATATCTGGTTTGGACGGGACCACTGGTCTAGCAGAACGCGGAAGCTGTTCTCTTCCAACTTCGGTAGGTACATACTTTTGATTAAACCAGTCAGTCACGAGTTGACCCGATTGACGGGAATAACGCCCTGGTAGCTTACCTGTAAGGCTAGAAACCGTAACTCTTACAACACCTTCCGGCTGTATAAAGTGCTTATTCTTAAAAAGCTCAGGCTGGTCCTTGACCGCATCATTCATGATCAGTGCCCACACTGACTGTGCTCTGGAATGGCCTTCTTGAGATAATGTATTAACCTGTTGGCGGTAACCAGCCCAGACGCCTAGTGTAACGTCAGGTGTGTACCCCATAAACCACACATCACCAAAGTTTTGTGTCGTACCAGTTTTACCGGCGATATCAATGTCACCGTAGCTTTTAAAAGCATTTTGCAGGCGTTTGCCAGTTCCCCTCGGATCTGATATAACCGTTTTGAGCATATCCGTCATCAAAAATGCGGTTTGCTGCGAATATACACGTTTCGTCTGCGGTTTAAATTCATATACGATCTTCCCGTTGGCATCCGTAATTTTGCTGATCAGATGAGGTGCATTATATACACCCATATTGGGAATCGTTCCATATGCTGCGGTCAGTTCCTCGACGGATACCCCTTTACTTAGTCCACCCAAAACCCCTGTCTGAGCATGTTCATCCTGTGGCTGAATCGTCGTAATTCCAAGAGAACGCACAAAATTCCAAGCGTTGGGAATTTTAACTTCATATAAGAACAGCCTCAGCGCAGGGATGTTGATAGACCGATTGAGTGCTTCACGGGCTGTCATAAGCCCCTCGTACCGTCTGTTATAATTTTTAGGAATATGATAACCTTTACGTCCGTCTTTCAATATGATTTGTGAATCATCAATAAGACCGGCTGGCTGAGTGTAGCCCTTTTCCAAAGCAGGTAAATAAGCAGCAATAGGCTTCATGGCAGAACCGGGCTGACGTGTCATTTGAGTTGCATAGTTCATTTGCTCGGTATTAAAATCTCTGCCCTCGATCATACCAAGTATGGCCCCTGTCTTATGATCAATCATGATGGCTGCAATCTGCTCTAATCCCTTCTTCTTACTGTATGGAGAAAAGTTTTGTGGATTGGCTACAATCTGCCGCATATTGTTATAAATTTTCTTATTTATCGTTGTATAAATTCGATATCCGGACCTTTGCAACTCTTCCCGCGTATTTTGAAGAAGCTCGGCATGCTCAGGTTTGGAAATCTCGGCTGGCGTGATATCCGGATTTTGCTGGAGCGCTAACAATCGGGCGGCTTCCCGCTCTGTCTCCAGCATCAAATAAGGGAATGTGTTATAACTTTTTTCGCGATGTGGCGCAAGAGTGGCTTTCACATCAAATTGAAGCGCCTCGTTATATTCGGATAGCGTAAGTTTACCTGTTGCCAGCATTCTTCCCAACACGACACGTTGACGCTCCATCGCTTTATTGAAGCCTTCTTCATCAAAGTTCCCTTTACCATCAAAAGCGGAATAAACAGATGGCAGTTGCGGGAGACCTGCCAAATAAGCCGCCTGAGCAATATGAAGCTTATGTAGATCACTTACATTGAAAATCCCCAACGAAGCAGACTTGATTCCATATAAATTGTAACCAGCGGAACCATTACCAAAAGGCATTTTGTTTAAGTAAGCCGTTAATATTTTATCCTTGCCCATAAACCGCTCCATACGCAGTGCTAGCAGCATTTCCTTCACCTTGCGGCTGTCCGTCTTATCCAGACTGAGAAAAACCCTTCGGGCTACCTGCTGCGTCAGTGTGCTGCCGCCTGTTTGGCGGTTTTCATTCAAAAGCTTCTGCTTAACGGCACGAGCTGTTCCCTTTAAATCCACACCACGATGCTCATAAAATTGGCTGTCTTCCGTTGAAATGAGGGCGTCCACAATCGACTGAGGGACATCCTTCAGATCAACGAGCTGTCGATCCTCCTCCATGCGCATTCTTCCAATCGGAGTTACCTGATCATTAAAAAATACAAAGCTGGTCAGAGCGTTCTCATTTACCTTTTCATATATCAACTGACGTGATCGTACAGGTTCATCATGAACCAGTGCCGCTACATAACCGGATATAAGACCTCCAGCAAATAGCACTCCAAGTACACCCGCAAACGAGAACCACTTGATATTAATTAGCAAAACTCTGCCAAAAATACGCCACCTACTGCGTTTTTGAGATGATGGTCGACGTTTTGGGTTCATAAAAATGGTTTTCTCCCCTCAATATTCATTCATTTCCAACTTGTTTTTGCTCAAGATATTATGATACGCCATGTTAGGTTTTACGTAAACTGTAACGTTCCAAAAAATACATTTGTATTAGGAACACTTGTTCTGTATATAATACTACTATAAGAGTATACATTCAAGAATATTTTGGTAGGATGATCAACACCTATCAGGAGAGGAGGTCGAATTTTTGAAGGAACGCAGAAATAGAACCATATTCTTATCGGACTGCCAAAGTTTTTATACCAGCATCGAAAAAGCAGATGATCCTAAATACCAACATAAGCCACTCGTTGTGGCCGGTGACCCTGCACTTCGTTCAGGCATTATTTTAGCTGCATGTCCGCTGGCCAAAAAATACGGTATATCTACAGCAGAACGTCTGGGAGAAGCGGTGAAAAAATGTCCTGACCTTATCATTGTACGCCCGCGTATGCAGCATTATATCGATGTCTCATTAAAAATAACAGAAATCTATAATGAATATACGGATTTGGTTGAGGTTTTCAGCATTGATGAACAGTTTCTGGATATGAGCGGAAGCCTCTCTCTGTTCGGAGATCCGGTGAGTATTGCAAGTGAAATTCAGCAAAAGGTACTGGCACAAACAGGAGTATGGATTCGAATTGGCATCAGCTCCAACAAAATGCTGGCTAAAACTGCGACAGATATATGGGCTAAAAAAAATGACAGTGGCATTTTCTTGTTGCCTACTTCCGATATTGCAGCGTTGCTGTGGCCTCAGCCAGTACGTCTTATGTTCGGCATTGGTTCGCGTATGGAACGGCATTTGGAGAAGCTTGGACTACACACCATTGGAGATATCGCACGTACTCCCTTACCCCGGCTACAGGACAGATTCCGGTCTCATTTCGGCAAGCAGTCCGATATTCAGGCAGAGGTGATATGGCGAACTGCTAACGGGATGGATCACAGCCCAGTCAAGCCAGAAACATTTAATGCACCTCCCAAATCCATCGGTCATATGATGACTCTTCCCCGCGACTATCTCCAGCCTGCGGAAGTGGAAACCATCCTGCTTGAATTAACAGAGGAGGTGTGTCGGGACGCCCGCCGCAAAGGATATATGGGCTCGGTTGTGACTGTTCATTGTATATGCAGTCCCTACGAGGCACCAACCGGATTCTCCCGACAAATGAAGATACCCGATCCTACAAACCATACTCAAAAGGTATATGAAACCGTTAAAAAAATCTTTTATGCTTTTTGGAATCATATGCCCGTGAAGCGCGCAGGGGTTACTTTAAGCGGATTAGTGGATGATCAACTGTATCAGCTGGATTTTTTTGAGGATCAGGAGCGATCCCGTGCTTTGGAAAAGGTGACGGACACTTTAAAGGATCGGTATGGTCAGTCCATCATCATGCGAGCATCGTCGTTAACAGATGCCGGGCAGGCCATGGAACGGTCTATCAAAATTGGCGGTCATTACAAATAAAAAGTCTCATGATAAGCGCACACTAGCTATTGCCCGGGGAATGAACTAAAGCAAACCAAAAAGGATTGCCTAATATCAGGCAATCCTTTTTTTATCTGTGCTACAAAAAAACATGGAGAGCGCTTTGAAGCACCTCTTCAAATAGCAATCAACGGAACATTCCCCACAGCTTGATTAGATGGAATGTATTGGACGGATCAATTTTTTGTGCCAATACGAAGGCAGTCAATTGCTCCTCCTGCGCAGCCGTCAAACGCTCGTTTAAAATAGCAGAAGTGGACTTCACAAGATGGCGCACCTTAGCTTTATTTTGCAGGTCCGCTTTAGTCACACCTTCAATCTGCTGCTTAACCCGCTCCTTGAGCGCACGATTCTTCATTTTCAACTTAATCCGCTCCACCAGTTGCGGACTGATTCCATATTGCTGATAGCTCAATGTTGCCACACCTCCCATATCATTCGGTCATTCCCAAATATATGACGGCCAGCCTGTCCATTGTGCCTATCTGTTTAAAACGTTTAAAACAATCTCATGATTCATGGTGGATTAGTCGATGAGATCCCCCTGAAAAATCTGCTCTTTTTGCAAATAACCGCGCAGTGCTTCATACTGCGGAGATGTCCAAAAGGACGCATCCTTGATCAGATCAGTTGCATCCTCACGCGCCTTTTCCAGCACCTCAAAATCCGCTACCATATCTGCTAAACGAAACTCGGGTAGCCCACTCTGCTTGGTACCAAAAAAGTCACCCGGCCCTCTCAAATCCAGATCGCGTCTAGCCACCTCAAAACCATCGTCCGTATCGGTCATAACCTTCATCCGCTCCTGTCCAACCTCCGACTTAGGATCAGCGATCAATACACAATACGAGGCATGTGCACCCCGTCCGACTCGTCCACGTAATTGATGTAACTGGGACAGCCCAAAACGATCCGCATCCATAATGATCATTAGTGTCGCATTGGGAACGTCTACCCCTACCTCCACAACCGTCGTTGAAACGAGCAACTGAATTTCATTCGCATAGAAAGAACGCATAACTTCTTCCTTTTCTGCGGGAGTCATTCGTCCATGTAATAGACCAACGCGGTAATGTGGAAAAGCCTGCTGCATTTGAATATGCAAATCGATGGCATTCTGTACGTCCAGCTTCTCCGACTCTTCAATCAACGGACAAATCAGATAAACCTGCCGTCCCTGGTCTACCTCGCGGGAAATAAAACCAAGTACCCGATCCATCAGTTCGTGCTTCACCCAATAGGTGGAAATTGGAATACGCCCCTTCGGCCGCTCTGACAACGTAGAAACGTCCATATCGCCAAACGCAGTGATGGCCAGCGTACGAGGGATCGGTGTGGCCGTCATCGTCAGCACATCGGGATTATAGCCTTTGCGACGCAGTACACTTCGCTGGTTCACTCCGAATCTGTGCTGCTCATCCGTTACAACAAGCCCAAGCTGACGAAAATATACATCCTCCTGAATGAGAGCATGGGTGCCTACTACAATGTCCAGCAGACCCATTTGGAGAGCAGCTAGCAGTTCCTTACGCTTCTTCCCGGTTGTACTCCCAGTCAGTAGACCAACGCTGATTCCAAAGGGCTCAAACAGCTTGTGAAGCGATCGCATGTGCTGCTCGGCCAATATTTCGGTTGGCACCATCAGCGCTCCCTGAAAACCGGAACGTACTGTAGCAAATAAACCGATGGCAGCAACAACTGTTTTACCTGACCCAACATCCCCTTGAAGCAGACGGTTCATACAATAAGGTGAGCGTAGATCGTGCAGTATTTCAAGCTCTACCTTCTTCTGTGCATCCGTTAATTCAAAAGGCAAAGCCCTTACAAATTCACGAATCGTGGCGTTATCCACCGTATGTACCACCCCGTCCGCACGACCGCGATTTAACGCCCGGAATGCCTGCATTTTCAGCTGAAATAAAAACAGCTCCTCATACACCATCCGCCGACGAGCCTCTTGCCCCTCACGATTGTCCTGAGGCTGGTGTATACCCGCAATAGCCTGCTTGCGCGGCATCATACTATATTTGCGTACAAGCAGCTCAGGCAATATTTCGGGGATCATTTCACCAAACTGCTGGAGCGTCTGGTTCATTGTTTTTCGCATCCAGCTTTGGGTGATCTTGCCGCCTATAGAGTACACCGGTTGAAGTGTCCCCGAGCGGGCTACTCCTTTATCAGGAAACTCAGAATCTGCAACAGTCATCTGCATACGTTTGAGGTCCCATTTACCAGTCACCACAATTTCACGACCTGAGGTTAGCTGCTCCTTCATGAAATGCCGATTAAACCACGTTGCGGTAAACATCCAATCTTCGGCCATCAATTTACAAGTCAACCTTGATTTGCGCCCGTAACGCTGAAGCACTGGAATGCCCATAATTTTGGCTTGTACCGTAATCTTATCTCCGTCCTTCACTTCGCTTAGCGAGCGCAGTCGGTAATCTTCATACCGAAACGGATAATATTCCAGCATATCCTGTATGTTAGAAATGCCAAAAGCGTGAAGCTCTCCCTCTTTGAGAGCACTCACGCCATGTATTTGTTTTAAAGGTATTTGATCCAATTGCAGCATATTACCTCTCATCTCCGGCCGGCCACACAAAAATGCCAATCGTTCCTGGCCCTACGTGGGTCCCAATCACAGCGCCAAGTTCAGTATATATTCGATCTCCTAGCTCAAAATGCTCTGCCAGCTGAGCCACGAACGCTTCTGCCGCTGAGCGATCTGCCGTATGACCCACAGCAATATTAATTTTTTGGCCTTTTAAATCCCGCTCCAGTAGTTCAATAATTCGTGCTGTCGCTTTTTTATGCCCTCTCGCCTTATCGACCGAATAAATAATGCCTTCTTTGTCAATCGAAAGTATCGGCTTAATGTTAAGCAACGTGCCCACCATTGCCGCTGCCTTACCAATACGTCCGCCTTTTTGTAAGTATTGCAGGGTATCCACCAGGAAATACAAACAACGGCGCTCTCCACGACGTTCAACAGCCCGAACAATATCAGCCGGGGAGTGCCCGGCTGCCGCCAGCTCTGCCGCATAAACCACTAGCATACCGTATCCATATGAAGCTGATTTGGAATCCACCACAGTCACTCTATGTTCATGCTTCTCCAGCATGGATTTGCCCAGCAGAGCAGACTGATACGTTCCACTCACACCCGAGGATAAATGGATAGAGATAACCTGGCTCTCAGGGTATTGCTCCAACAGTGTCGTGTATGTCTCCAAAAAACGGGCTGGTGAAGGCTGTGACGTCGTAGGCAGCTCATCAGCCCGTACCAGTTCGCTGTAAAACTGCGCCGCTGACATCTCAATGCCGTCCAGGTAAGCTGTGCTGCCGAACATCACTGTCAGTGGTACAACGACTATACCGAGACGGTCTGCTAATTCCGGTGGAATATCAGCCGTGCTATCCGTCAAAATGATGGTACTACTCATCAGTCAGACCTCCTTTTGTAGTGGACTTCCATGGGTGCGCAAAAGCACATCAGGTTTCCACTGAGAACAAATAAGGATAAATCGGCTGACCACCTTCATGAACTTCCACTTCAGCATCCGCATAATTTTCTTCAATCCATGCAACAAGCTGATCTGTGTCTTCTTGATTCGCGTCCGAACCTGTGAGAATCGTAACAATTTCATCGCCATTCACCAGCATTTTCGCTAGCAAAAGACGGGACGTTGCCATTAAGTGTTCCTCGGTCGCAACAATCTTGGAATCCTGAATACCGATGTAGTGCCCTGCTGTAATATGCAGATCATCAAGCGTCGTATCCCGTACCGCGTAGGTCACTTGCCCAGACTTCACCCGGGTGACTGCGTCACGCATATTGTCCTGATTTACCTCAAAAGCCTCTTCCTCCTGGAAGGCAAATGCTGCCGCAATGCCCTGAGGAATTGTTTTGCTCGGAATAACCGACACCAAACGTTCCATCTCTAGCAGTTCACGTGCTTGTTCTGCCGCCAAAATAATATTGGAATTATTCGGAAGAATAAAAATATGTTGAGCCGCAATCGAGCGGGCCGCATTAACGAAGTCCTCTGTGCTCGGATTCATTGTCTGGCCGCCAGCAAGGACAACATCGACGCCTAAACTTCTGAAAATATCAGCAATTCCTTCACCGGAAGCCACAGCTATAAAACCAAAGGATGCCAGTTCATGAGCGGGGGGCTCAGACGGCTCTTCCTCACGTACAGGCTCTGTTGGTATTTCAGCAAACCACTCAGGCTCAGGAGCAACATCCATACCCGCAGACAACAAATCACGATGCTGCTCGCGCATATTTAAAATACGAATCTGTGTAATTTCTCCGTAACGCAGTGCCAAATTCAGTACTTCACCAGGAGCCTTAGAATGCACGTGAACCTTGATGACATCATCGTCTGAAATCACGATAATAGAATCACCATCTACAGATAACGCTTTCCGGAAGGCTTCCTCATCAAAATAGGTACCTTGCGCATCGCCCAGTTGTCGATTAATAAAAAACTCCATATCATACAAAAATTCAATATTATCCGTTTCGAGCTTCGCTTGCGCAGAAATCGGCGCATCTGGGGAAGGAACAACTGCAGGAGCAGTAGGTCTCTCCGATACGTGAGGAGCAAAAACCGGGCGTGCATTATCACTTTTTGCAATTGGAGACGTCACCAAGCCGCTTCCAAGATACTGCATAAAGCCTTCATAAATATACACAAGACCTTGCCCACCCGAATCTACAACTCCTACTTGCTTCAGTACAGGGAGCATGTCCTGCGTCATGGCAAGCGTTTCCTTCGCTTTGGCAAGCACTTCTTCCATCAGTTCCGTGATATCGTTCGTCCGGCGCGAGAAAAACACAGCATGCCTGGCCGCTTCCTTCGCCACGGTAAGAATTGTACCCTCCACCGGCTTAACCACCGCCTTGTAGGCCGCATCCACCCCGCTCTGCAATGCCGATGCGAACTGAAGGGTATTCAATTCCTCGTATGGGGCAGCGTAACGGCTGAAGCCACGAAACAACTGAGACAGGATAACCCCTGAATTGCCGCGGGCTCCCATCAGCAAACCTTTGGATAATATGCCGGACATGACACCGATGGAGGAAGAATCCCCCCTCTTTAATTCCGTTACGCCCGCGCTCATCGTCAAATTCATGTTGGTTCCCGTATCACCGTCTGGCACCGGGAATACATTTAGTGAATTGACATGTTCCGCATGCTGCTGTAATTGTTCCGCCCCGGCTAAAACCATTGCGGTAAAATCTGTTCCATTCAAAGAACGATTACTCAAGAGAATTCCCCTTCCTAGCTTAATACACTTGTTTTACTATCAACCTTCACCACACCTTATTCAACTGTGCCTACAGGTTCAATTAAATTATACTAAAGCCAGACGACGAATACGAATGTCACACTTTCATAAGCTCTTGTACTCACGTCTGGTCGTTCTTCTACAGGTCATATACAATGAAAAACCAGTCAACTGCCCAACAATAAATCATCGGCTGGAATGATAACTATAGTCCCGCCTCTGAACTGCCGGCATGACTGGAATAAGAATTCACATTCCATTTAAATACAAAATAATCGCAGCAATAACTATCCCATATTGTACTATAATGCGAAAGAGAAATAAATAAAGTTTTTGAATCAGTTGACGGAGCTTTTTTGACTATGATATTATATTTAAGTATTGTTTTGTTCAGGTTAGTGACTTACAAAGTCCGGCTGACCCAGTCGGCCTGAAGAGAGACCCGTTCCATATGGAATTTGGTTATTTTCAGAATAGGAGGTGGAATCATGTCTCGTAAATGTTCTGTAACAGGCAAAAAGCCTGGCAGCGGTAACCACGTATCTCACGCTAACAACCGTAATCGCCGTACTTGGGGCGTCAACGTACAAAAAGTTCGCATTCTCGTTAACGGTAAACCGAAACGCGTTTATGTCAGCACTCGTGCATTGAAAGCCGGTAAAGTGACTCGCGTGTAGTCGTAAAAAAATATCGTTATAAACAAAAGGCACCTCGTTTTAAACGGGTGCTTTTTTGGTTATTCGAAAAGTAATATCCGTCTGGTTCAGGAGAACAAAATGTCAGGCACCTTCCCGTGCGTTCTTATCTTTTACTACCGAGCTACCTATCTGTTCTGCCCGGGAAGTGTGCCCTGTGTACCTCTAGCTTTCATCCTACATCCTGCGTTTACATTACGTTGAATTCAGTTTTTCTGGAATGTATTCAAAATGGCTTTAACGAATCCACCCAGAAATTTTGGCAGCTTGATTGTGTAAAACTTCATGCCTCACCCTCCCCATCATCCTCCTGCATCCGTTCTCTGTAGTTTATGCAACCTGTCAAGGGTTGTTACCCCACAAAAAAAGGCTACATGAGAATCCCGCTCATGTAACCATATTTATGCACAACCATCCCAGGCTATACCATCAGACAAGTCCGCGAACATAGAGATATGCTGAGAGTATGAAAATAAACACGATATAATAAAGTACGCTGCACACCACAAAACCTATTCGTAAACCACGCCGTTCATTTTTACGAAAATAAAACAGTACAACTAGAACAGCCAAAAGTGAAAGAATGACATTCCAAGGAGCCTTCACAAGCGAGAAACAGCTAAGGGTCAACCCCGTCGCCATGCTCGCGACAGTCATCCACAATGCTTCGGTCAGCTTCACTTGGACAAACGAGCTGCACTGTCCCGAATCGTAGCAATAGCCGCTGCGCGGTCTGCTCTGCCGAATACCGCACTACCAGCCACCAGCACGTTAGCCCCCGCTTCAAATACGGCTGGTGCCGTCTCCTCCGCAATACCTCCGTCTACCTCGATATGTACGTCTGGACGACCCAATTCGTTCAACCAAGCACGGATTTGTCTGATTTTATTCAACGTCTCTGGAATGAAGGACTGTCCTCCAAAGCCTGGATTGACCGTCATCACTAGAATCATATCTATATTTGGCAGCACTTCCTTGATCGCGTATGGTGAAGTACCCGGATTGAGAGCCACTCCAGCCAGAGCGCCTTGCTGCTTGATCAAGTGGAGGACACCATGCAAATGAACACACGCCTCAGCATGAACAGTGATGATATCGGCTCCTGCTTTTACGAAATCGCCAATATAACGTTCAGGATGCTCAATCATCAGATGAACATCCAAGGGAAGAGTCGTATGCGGACGAATAGCCTGAACGATCGGTGGGCCTAGTGTAATATTAGATACAAAATGTCCATCCATTACATCCACATGAATCCAGTCTGCCCCTGCTGCCTCAGCTTCCGCAACTTCACTGCCCAAGCGAGCAAAATCAGCGGATAAAATCGACGGTGCTATTTTTAACATATACTCAGTACCTCCGTTTTTTTTCTTTTAATTCCTGATAGAACTGCAAATAGCTATCATACCGTCCCTGTGAAATATGTCCTTCTTCCAGGGCCTCTCTTACTTTACAACCAGGCTCGTGAATATGGGTACACCCCCGAAATTTACATCCTTCCGCATACTGCTGAAATTCACGAAAACAGGGAGATAGTTCATCCACACCCAGCTCCAGAAAATCCAGCTGGCTAAACCCTGGCGTATCTGCTACAAACCCTCCGTTGTCTAGAGGAATCAGCTCCACATGACGAGTCGTATGTTTTCCTCGGCCCAGCTTATTGCTTATGGCGCTCGTCTCCAGCGTTAACCCAGGCTCTAGAGCATTAAGCATGGAAGACTTTCCTACACCTGACTGCCCGGAAAACACGCTGATTTGACCAGCCAATAGCTTCTTAAGCTCAGCCGTCCCTTCTCCGGTACGGGCACTGGTTACCAGCACCTCATAACCGATCTTCCGGTATATCTCCTGAACGGCCAGTACGGTGTCATCCTCTGAAGGGCTGCCTTCATACAAATCGCGCTTAGTCAGACAGATAATTGTATCCAGCCCGGCGTGCTCAATATGGACTAAAAATTTGTCCAGTAAAGGCAGGTTTAAATCCGGCTCACGCAAGGAAAACAGCAGCACGGCAAGCGTGGTATTTGCTACCGGAGGACGTATTAGCTCCGTCGTACGCTTTCTAATCTCCTTGACCATACCTTCCCCGTTTTCAGTCAGTTCGTAAACGACCCGATCACCAACAAGAGGCGTAATCTCTTTTTTCTTAAAAATGCCGCGTGCTCTGCATTGTACCGTAGCTTCGCCAGATACCGGACGCCCATCCTGATCCAGGCTGGAGACATAATAATATCCGCTAAGAGCCTTGACGATCAGACCTTCAGGCATGTGTAAGATGTCCTCCTTCATAATGTTCAAGTTTCATTGCGTATAACAGGTTGAGCATCTTCCTATTGCACGTTTACTGATACTGAACAGCCTCAATCACTTTTTCCTTCTTTTTGTGGGAAGCGTGACCTGGGTTGTTTTTATGGCTAACTGCCAACTCACTGCGCGTAGCCTCCGTGGAATTCGTTCCAGGAACAAAGGCGGAAGGGTCACCGTTACCTCCTGTGCCCTCCTGATTGTTCGAGTCGCCTCCACCGTTACCGCTATCATTAGAAGATCCCCCGCTATCACCTTCCTCGCCGTTTCCACTTCCATTCTGCGAGGAATTACCATCAGGTGTATCCGTTGGTGAAGTTCCAGCAGGTGGGGCAATTTGAGGCATCGTCACTGTTCCATTTTTCGCATCAATATAAGAGACCGGATACGTATCGATAAAGTCACCATCTCTAAATACTGAGACAACACTGTCTTTGTTCGGAGCCATTAGCAGGTTGATAGTGAACACCTGTGTCGTATTAATCGTACGGCTTCCCCATTCCTGATTTTCTCCACGTGCATCCGTATAAGTGATACGAATTTTGCTATTTTTACCCTCTTCCTTCGGTGCAACAGGCACATTAAATGGCAGCGTAATCGCTTCTGGCGGGTAACCAGTGCTTACATAAAACGTAATTTCCGTATTTGGTGGCAACTCACTGCCTGCCTCTGACGGCCATTGTTTGGTTACTCTTCCTTTTTCATGCTCATAGCTAAACTCTTCTTTAATTGAGCCAACCTTCAACCCTGCCTTTTTGACCTCATTTTCCGCTTGGTTCTGTGTTTTCCCTACGAGGCTTGGCATTTTTACAGTGTCAGCGCCCTTGCTGACTGTGAGCACAACCTGGACTGAATCCTTATCAAATGGCTCATTTGCAGCGGGTGTCTGACTAAGGACGGTCCCAACGGCCTGATCACTGAACTGCTCATTTTGCTGAATCTGCGTCTCCTTAATTTGCTGGGCGGTCAGCTGCTTAACAGCATTCTCGTAGCTTTGGCCTTTTACATCCGGCATTGGGGTGAGCGGCTTGGCAATCCCGACTTTCAGACTAATCTTGGTTCCTTCCTTGACTAAAGAATCTGCAGGATAGCTTTGATAAAATACAACTCCAGGCGCGATCCCCTCTTTGTATTCATGCTGGATTGGCTCCTCAATGAGTAATCCCGCTTTACTGAGATTAACCTTCGCTTGGTCTTCTGTTTGTGTCAATACACCTGGTACTTTTACCTCAGGCACGACAAGTACACTTTGCACATAGTACACCACTCCGCCCATGCACAGCAGTAACACCAACACTAGTGTTACCCACAAGATCGCTTTTTTTCTATTTTTCTTGGACGATTGCTTACTCGGAAGCAGTTCAGACTCACGCGGTTGGGCAGGTACATCATCCCCGTTAGAAGACATCCCTAATTGTTGAGGCTTAATAGCCGGAATAACCCGTGTTTGATCCTCATCATCCAAATGTGTAAACTCCAGCTTGGATTCATTACGCCGTCCCGGCAGCAGACAGGTTTCCAAATCTTTTAGCATTTCATCTGCCGATTGATAACGCTCTTCTGGATTTTTGCGCATGGATTTTAGAATGACATTTTCCACACTTTGCGGAATCAACGGATTAATTTTACGCGGTTCCTCAAACTCCTCTTGCAAATGCTTGAGCGCTACACTAATTGGACTTTCTCCGAGGAAAGGGAGCTGCGCCGTCAGCATTTGATATAAGACAATACCTAAAGAATATAAGTCCGATTTTTCGCCGGTGACGACACCCTTTGCATGCTCAGGTGAAAAATAATGAACAGAACCTACAACAGACCCCGTCTGGGTAATGGTCGTTGACGTAACAGCTCTAGCAATCCCAAAATCGGTTACCTTAACCCGTCCATTACGTCCAATTAATATATTATGAGGCTTGATGTCTCGGTGAATGATCTGATTTTGGTGAGCATGCTCCAGCGCATCGCAAATCTGGGAAGCAATCCGTACTGCTTCATCCACTTGCAATGGTGCACGTTCTTTAATAATCTCATTCAAATTTTTACCTTCGATGCACTCCATTACAATATAATGGATCTCATCCTCTTGGCCGACATCATAAATACTGACCACATTCGAATGCGAAAGCGAGGCCGCAGACTGCGCCTCACGCCGAAACCGGCGAATAAATTCCTCGTCATGAACAAATTGCTGGCGCAACACTTTAACTGCGACATTGCGATTCAGCAAAATGTCTTGAGCCTTATACACCAGCGCCATACCGCCGCCACCGATACGCTCAATAATTTCGTATCTTCCCCCTAGCAGGTGCCCGATCATGCGTCACACCCCTTTTCATTCAATGGAACCGTGTCATCGGGCAATTCAAACAAAGCTACAGTAATGTTATCGTCTCCTCCGGCAAGCAACGCCAGATGTAGCAGACGATCCGCACGCTCCTCCAAAGGATTCTCTGCGGCACCTACTACTTTACTGATTTGTTCTTCCGTTACCAGATTACTTAATCCGTCGCTACACAGTAACAGTACATCGCCTTTTTCCAGCGTAATGGAGTCAATATCCACTTTTACCTCGGAATCAGTGCCCAGCGCCCGTGTCAGTACATTGCGACGAGGATGGTTCTCCCGTTCTTCCTTACTGATCTGACCGTTTTTGAACAGCTCGTTAACCAAAGTATGGTCTTCTGTAAGCTGACGTACCGCTCCTTTGGAAATGACATAGGCACGACTGTCACCGATATGTCCGATAATTCCGGATGCGTCGTTTAGTAAAACCGCAACAACTGTCGTTCCCATATTATGATACTTTTCATCGCGTGCAGCCGTCTGGAAGATGACTTCATTGGCATGCAAAATAGCGTCGCTGAGCGCCGCCGTTAAAGAATGCGCGGATAATCCGCTCTCCAGCGTCGCCAAATCAGCGGCAAGTGTCTCTACCGCAAGGCGGCTGGCCGTATCACCGGCCAAATGCCCCCCCATACCATCGGCAACAATCCCAAGAATATAGCCTTGCTCTAAGTGCCTGATCCAGGCAGAATCCTCATTCACCGAACGTACACGTCCGACATGGCTGACATGAACTGTTTTGATCAAATGGTTTCACCCCAACTCCATATGCTTTGCACGCAACTGACCGCAGGCAGCGGCAATATCGTGACCCTGTTCACGCCGGATCGTCACATTGACGCCTTTTTCGGCAAGAATACGTTGAAAATTAAAAATATCGCTACGCGATGTGCGCACATACTTGCGCTCAGGCACATGGTTGACTGGAATCAAATTGACGTGACACAGCATGTCCTTTAACACATCCGCTAGCTCTTCAGCATGTTCTGCCTGATCGTTTACCCCACCAATCAGGGCATATTCAAACGAAATTCTCCGCCCTGTCTTAGCAAGATAGTAACGTAGAGAATCCATAACATCCTTGAAAGGATAACGCCGATTTACAGGCATTAGCTTCGACCGAAGTGCATCATTAGGCGCATGAATGGATATTGCCAGATTAATCTGGGTATCCTCGTCGGCAAATTTATAAATATTCGGTACAATACCGCTGGTCGACACTGTGATATGACGTTGACCAATGTTCAGACCTTTTTCATGAACCATTGTACGCAAAAACGTCATGGTCGCTTCATAATTTTCAAAAGGCTCGCCCGAGCCCATAATCACGATGCTGCTCACTCGTTCATTCGTTTTATCCAAAATTTTCTGAGCCTGTACTACCTGTGCAGTAATTTCACCAGCTGTCAGGTTCCGTTTGAGGCCTCCAAGCGTCGAAGCGCAGAAAGTACAACCAATCCGGCAACCCACTTGCGTCGTTACACAAATACTGTTTCCGTAATTGTGTCTCATAATGACCGTTTCAATGGCATGATCATCATGCAAACCGAACAGGAATTTTACTGTACCGTCCTTCGATTCCAACTTTGTAATTTCACTAAGCGTCACAAAACTAAATTGCTCCTCAAGCTTCTCTCTCAGCGACTTGGACAAATTCGTCATCTCGCTGAAATCATTGACCCGCTTCACATACAGCCAGTCAAAAATTTGTCCTCCACGAAAAGCAGGCTCGCCATTGCTCTTGGCCCAGTCCTGAAGCTCCTCCAAAGTTAAATCATATATAAAAGGTTTCATCAATGTTTGCACCCGTTCCTTCTTCATTAAGTTCTGTTTGATCGCAGATCGTATTTTTCATTCTTCCTATTTTAGCACAAATCCCTGAGGGGGTAAAAATTTTTCGTCTTCATGCAAAAAACCGCCGGAAATGTTCCGGCGGAATGTAGAAATACTGGTGGGCAGCTGCCTTGGATTCTCTTCCGCGCTATTTCACCCGACGCAGGCGCGCGATATAAAATCCGTCGCTGTGGAAATGCTGCGGTAACAGCTGTACCGAGCCTGCCTGTATACTATCCTTTTCGCGTCTCACGTCCGGGAAGGAATGACCCTCTGCCAATTCATACTCTGGATGTTCGCTTAAAAACCGAGTCGTTTGTCCTTCATTTTCGTCCGGCTCAATCGTGCATGTGCTGTAGACCAGAATACCACCTGGCTTCAACAGTCCCGCCACACTATCCAGCAGCTCATGCTGAAGCTGTGTAATGTCGCGAACATCCTGCGCAGTTTTACTCCAACGCAGGTCCGGTTTACGACGAATTACTCCAAAGCCAGAGCATGGCGCATCCAGCAAAATACGGTCAAAAGAAGCTGGAGCATATCGTTCCTTCAGTTCTAGCGCATCACCAGTGACTGTTTCCACGGTATCCAGGCCAAGTCGATTAGCCTGTTCGCGGATTAATTGATGCTTATGGGCATGCAGATCATTTGCAACGATCCGGCCGCGATCTTTCATCAGCTCAGCCATATGAGCTGTTTTGCCGCCTGGAGCGGCACAGCAATCCAGTACCAGCATGCCGGGCTCAGGAGCGACTGCTTCGGCAACGAGCATAGAGCTTTCATCCTGTACGGACAGCAAGCCGTCCGTATACCACGAGGTAAGCGCCATATTGCCACCGCTACGAACAACAATCCCATAGGGACTAACTGCCGAAGGAACGGCATCAAGTCCTTTTGAGCGCATCTCGTCCAGCAGCTGATCACGGCTGGTCATTGTCGTATTCACCCGTACGCTGACCGCAGGGGGCTCATTATTAGCCTGACAGATAGCCTCAGCAGTATCTGCACCGTATTGCTTAATCCAACGCTTAACCAGCCACTGTGGATGAGAATGTACTAATGAAATCCGTTCCTCTGGTGACAAATCGTCAGGAATACGCAGCTTGTCCGGCTCACGCAGCATGCTGCGGAGCACGCCGTTGACCATACCAGAAATCCCCTGATGTCCACGACGCTTGGCAATGGTCACCGCTTCACTAACGACTGCATGATCCGGAACTCGATCCAGATACACCACCTGATACACACTCATCCGCAGCAGCGAACGTACCCAAGCCTGAAGCTTGGCCGTTCCTTTTTGAACAAATTTATTCAAAAAATAATCTAGTGTATTTCGGCGTGCGACTGTACCGTATACAAGTTCCGTCGCCAAACCAGCGTCACTTGCAGATAAACCTGCCTGCTGAAGTCGACGATTCAACTCAAGATTGCTATACGCACCCTCTTGCTCCACACCGGTCAACACATCAAGTGCAACTTCCCGCGCCGTCTGTTTGCGAGTATTGCCGGATCTGGCACCCACTCCCCTGCCTTGGCCTCCCTGACGGGAGTGACTCCCGCTCATCCGAGCACCGTGCCTGGCTTCATCTGTCCGCCGCGCGCAAAGGTTCCGGCATCCATAACCTTTTTGCCAGCCGGTTGAACCTGAGTCAGCCAAAGAGTTCCTTCGCCTGTCTGCACCTCAATGCCACGAGCGGTCAATTGAAGAACCGTTCCGGGTGCTGGAGCATTTGAGCCACTCACTTCATTATTTATGAAAGGCTGCTCAGCAGCCCATATTTTAAAAACATTTTCCTCCCAAAGCGTAAACGCGCCCGAAAAAGGAACAAGGCCGCGGATCCGGTTGTATATCTGCTGTGCATTGTCACTCCACGAAATACGCTCATCGTCGCGGTTCAGATTCGGAGCATAGGTCGCCTCGTCCTCGTTTTGCGGCGTACGGTCTGATTGCCCTGCCAGCAATTTAGGCAGCTCGCCCTGCAAAAGCTTTGCTCCAGCTACGCTTAGTTTTTCAAAAATCGTACCGGAGGTATCCTCCGGCTCTATAGCAACCTCAACTCGCGATATCATATCGCCGGTATCTAATCCTTCCGCCATATACATCAGCGTCACACCCGTCACAGTCTCACCGTTAATAATCGCACGCTGGATCGGTGCACCTCCCCGATAACGGGGAAGTAACGAACCATGCACATTCAGACAGCCGAAACGAGGTAGGTCTAGTACGGATTTTGGCAAAATTTGCCCATAGGCTGCGGTTACGATCAGATCAGGACGCAACTCCGCCACCTGAGCCACCGCTTCTGGCTGGCGCAGGCGGGTCGGTTGCAGTACAGGTAATCCGCGTTTTTCTGCCGCTTCCTTAACTGGTGTAGGCGTCAATATTTTTTTCCGCCCCTGTGGCTTATCGGGCTGTGTAATTACACCGACCACGTTATAACCGTTATCCAGTAACATGTTCAACGATGGCACTGCAAACTCAGGCGTACCCATAAAGATAATACGAATGTCTTGACTCATCGAACCTCACTCTCCTATCTGACGGTTCGGTCCTGGCTGTTCCAGCGCAACCTCATATACTTTTTCTGCAATATCCGTGAACAAAATTCCATTTAAATGGTCGATTTCATGCTGAAAAGCACGAGAAAGCAACCCTGTCGCTGTAACGGTAATGGCCTTACCCTCGCGGTCCAGTCCCTTGACTGTAACTTTCTCGGCACGACGCACATCCCCGTTCAACCCTGGTATACTCAGGCAGCCTTCAGGACCCAATTCCTCCCCTTCTTCGGCCACGATTTCTGGGTTGATCATTTTAATCAAACCATGTTCATCTCCAGCATCTACAACGATGAGACGCTTCAAAATACCTACTTGCGGAGCAGCAAGACCCACACCCTCCGCTTCATACATCGTATCTGCCATATCGTCGAGCAGCTTTTGCACGTTAGGCGTAATTTTAGTGACTTCCTTTGCTACTTTGTGCAATACGTCATCCGGCTCCAACACTATAATTCTAATTGACATGACAACAGAACACCTTCCTCTTTATCCTTTTTCCTTCGTTTAGGCTTAACTGTATACATCACAAACGCGACTGCTACATTATCCTATGTACGGACGACTTGTCCGCATTAATTGTGCTAATAACTTTTGTGGCAACGCTCTACATAAGCATTTGCGGATCAACATCCAGACTAATCAGCAACTTTTGCGCCTGTGCGGATTCGGCCATTTCATCAGCTACTTGCTGAGCCAAACTAATCGCGTCGATATTTCCACGCCATTTTATCATACATTGAAATCGGTATCTATTCTTGATTCTCGAAATGGGTGAAGCTACTGGCCCCAAAATGTCGAGTACATCCGATGTAAGACGATCCATATTCCCGAACCAGCCTCGTTGTCTGGCCCGTCCCTGTAGTGTTGCTGAATAATTCTCTGCCAGCCGGACCAGCACAGGGAGTTGTTCATGAGAAAAGGTTACCAAAATAAGACGGCAATATGGTGGATAGTGCAAATTGCGGCGGTGTTTCAATTCTTCCCTCACAAAAGAAGCATAATCATGGCGACTTGCGTGAATCACCGAATAATGCTCTGGAGTATAGGATTGTACGAATACTTCCCCTGGCAATTGATGTCTCCCAGCACGCCCAGCTACTTGTGTTAACAGCTGAAATGTCTTTTCCGCAGCCCGAAAATCCGGTAAATTGAGAGCCGAATCCGCAGTAATGACACCAACCAGTGTCACATCGGGAAAGTCCAGGCCTTTGGCAACCATTTGAGTACCGAGCAGTACGTCCGCTTTTTTATCACGAAATTGCTTGAGAAGCTTTTCGTGGGCATTTTTTTCTGTCGTTGTATCAACATCCATTCGAACAACACGTATACCAGGGAATAGCTTTGCCAGCTCTTCTTCCACTCGCTGGGTACCTGTACCGAAATAGCGAATATGCTCACTACCGCATTCAGGGCAAGTCTGAGGCACGGGCTCGGAATAACCACAGTAATGGCAACGTAAATTGTTCGACCGCTGATGATACGTAAGCGAAATATCACAATGCGGACAGCCCGCCACATAGCCACAGCTACGGCACATGACGAATGTGGAGTGTCCACGCCGATTCAACAGGAGCACCGTCTGCTCCTTACGCTCTAACCGCTCTGCAATCCCATTATGCAACGCACGGCTAAACATAGAACGGTTGCCAGCACGCAGTTCCTCACGCATATCCATGATATGTACTTCGGGTAACGTGTTCCCCAATGCGCGAGTTGGCATTTCAAGCAGCAACGGCGCAAACTCGTCGTTGCTTTGTGAGCGAGCCGCATAGTAGCTTTCCAGCGACGGTGTAGCCGAGCCGAGAATAACGACAGCCCCATGCTGATGGGCTCTGCGAATGGCGACATCACGCGCGTGGTATTTAGGTGTCTCTTCCTGCTTATAGGACGTTTCGTGCTCCTCATCCATAATAATAAGACCTAACTCACGAAAAGGCGCAAATACTGCCGAGCGAGCACCAATCGCCACTTTCACACGGCCTTCACGTATTTTGCGCCACTCATCGTACCGTTCTCCTCCAGACAACCTACTGTGCATCACTGCTACCTGATCGCCGAACCGACCTTTAAAACGCTCAACCATTTGTGGGGTTAACGATATTTCAGGTACCAGCACAATGGCCTGCCGATTCTGCTCGATACAACGCTGAATCGTCTGTAGATAGATTTCCGTCTTACCGCTCCCTGTGACTCCATGCAACAAATAAGCTCCTTGCTCACGCGTGTCCAGCTGGCGAATAATCCGTTCATACACCGACTGCTGCTCTGCTGTGAGAGGGAGTGGCTCTGTAGGCTTGAAGTGTCTGCCCCGGTACGGGTCACGGAACACTTCAACATCCTCCAGCAACACATAGCCCTTATCTTCCAGCGCCTTAACCGTTGCAGCAGACACACTCAATGAGGTCATGACTTCCTTGAGCGACAGAGGCAGAAACTCGCTACGTTCCAGCAAAAAAGCAAGTACCTCCCGCTGACGCTGTGCTTTGGCGGAAAATTGCTCCAGTACCGTTGATGCCTCGTCTATGCCGATAGCCAGATCAACGGATTTCATGGTCTTTTTGCCAAGTTTGTCTTTAATAACTTGACTTTCCTGAAGCACACCCCGGCGTAACAGTGATTTAATAACCTCCGCTTCCTCAGGGAAACGTCGACTGAGTTGCTGCAATGGGACTTGCTCCTTCTCCTGAATGAAGCTGACAATCCGACGCTCTGTCGGATCACTCATACCATCGTCGGTCAGAAGTGCCCATTCGAACTCATCGCCCTGATTCGGTTGTATACTACGCTGTGGATGTGTTAACTCATGCTGTTCCGCAATTGAGATATAACGTTCAGCCTTGCCTTTGAGCGCGGTAGGAATCATCACTTGCAATGCCATAATTTGATTACAAGCATAACGTTCGCTCATCCATTTGCCCAGTTCGACTAGGTCGGCAGATAAGGGTGGTACCAAATCCAGCAACTCCTGGATCGCTCTCATCCTGTATTTCGGTGGTTCCTCAGCTGGGACTACCGAGATGACAAAAGCCTGCACCGTCCGTTTGCCAAATGGCACAGCTACCCGGCTACCCGGCTCAATCCAAGGTCTCATTGAATCCGGTATCAGATAATCGAAGGTGCGGTCCGTATCCTTGGCAGGTACATCGACAATGACCTTGGCAACTAAATTGCCCGTCTCCATTAATGCAGCACCCCACCCATGCGTCCCGCGGCTAAAGTAAGCAACTTACGCGCAACTTCTTCCTTTGACTGAACAGGAATACGCTCTACAATCCCGCTTCGGTCATAAATTTGAATAGCATTCGTATCGACGCCAAAACCAGCACCATTCACAGTTACATCGTTTGCCGCGATCAAATCACAATTTTTACGTTCTAATTTATCTATTGCATACTTCTCCAAATGTTCAGTTTCAGCTGCAAAGCCAATTAAAAATTGATGTTTCTTACTCCGTCCGAGTGATTCTAGAATATCGACGTTCTTCACTAACTCTAGCGTAACTACACTATCTTTTTTCTTGATCTTGGTCTGTGCTGTCTCACGTGGTCGATAATCTGCAACTGCAGCAGCCATAACGACCATATCGCTCGTTTCCCATTGTTTTAATACAGCAGCGTACATGTCTTCAGCCGACTGGACTCTTTCAAGCATGATACCAGCAGGCGGTTCCGCACTGGTATTGGCAGCAATCAAGTGCACCTCTGCCCCCATCTCTTGAGCCACTTTTGCAATGGCGAAGCCCATTTTTCCAGATGAATCATTTGTGATATAACGCACTGGATCAATTCGCTCGATCGTGCCTCCAGCCGTTACAATGACTTTTTTGCCTGAAAGCACCGATTCATTCTCTTTCACAAGTGACTCAGGCACTTGAGCCTCCATAGATTCGCCACCAAACCATCGGGGTTCAGACTTAATGTTGTTTTTTTGTTCCTGGGCTTGCTGATCAAAAAAGTGCTCTATGGTTTGCACAATTGTGTCCGGCTCTTCCAAACGTCCTTTGCCAACGTAACCGCAAGCCAGTAATCCTTCACCAGGCTCAATCATCTTCACGCCACGTGATACAAGCGTCTCCATATTTTGCATGACTGCCGGATGAGTGTACATATGTACATTCATCGCAGGTGCCACCATAATAGGCGCTGTTGTAGCCAACAACGTTGTAGACAACATATCATCAGCAAGGCCATGCGCCATTTTTCCGATAATATTCGCAGTTGCAGGTGCAACAAGCACCAAATCAGCCGCATCTGCCAGATGAATATGGGATACGACGGACGGCTCTCTTTCATCAAACGTATCACTGTACACCGGATTACGAGAGAGCGACTGCAGCGTAAGCTCGGTAATAAACTCCTTGGCAGAGGCTGTCATAATCACATGAACATCGGCGCCCTTTTGTGTCAACCTACTACATAACGCAGCCCCTTTGTAAGCAGCAATTCCACCGGTTATACCAAGAATAATAACTTTCCCCTTCAACATCGTTAACTCCCCCTGACCTAAAAAAATAACAACCTTGCGGTTGTCAAAGGAATTGGCATTGCGCCCGGTTATAATAGTTGTGTATAATTCTTACTCGTCTTCGCCGCTTTCAAGACGCAGATGATCCGCGTAAATCTCTTCCAACGCCACTCCAACCTGTTTGTGGGATTTAGGATTCTTGAGAGTCGTCTTTTCACCCTCGCGCAACTGTCTGGCACGACGTGAAGCCGCTACAACCAACGAATACTTACTATCTGCCTTTTTCATCATTTCATCAATGGAAGGATACAGCACGAATAGACACCTCTTCATGTAGTTTTAGGACTGTATAAGCTGAACTCCAGTGTACACCTTCAAGCTCAGCTTATACAGTATTATTTCTCTTTAGGTACGCTTGGCATATGTAAAGCCCTCGATTAAGGATGAACCTTACAATGTTCGGCGATAATAATGGATTCTATTCGTTTACAAGCGAAATCAATCTCATCATTGACGACCGCATAATCATAGTGACGCAACAGATTCATTTCATCCACAGCTACCGACATACGGTGGTCTATGGTCGCTTGAGTTTCTGTGCCCCGTCCCCGGATTCTATCCTTTAATTCATCTAGCGAAGGCGGAAGCAGAAAAATGAATATGCCTTCTGGAAATTTTTCTTTAACCTTTAGTGCTCCCTGAACCTCAATCTCCAGAAAAATATCTTTTCCCTGCGCAAGCGTCTGATCTACAAAATCACGTGGAGTACCATAATAGTTCCCTACATACTCAGCATACTCCAGCATTTCATCTCGTTCAATCATACCCAAAAATTCTTCACGCGTTTTAAAAAAATAGGTCACTCCATCCTGTTCGCCCGAACGAGGTGTTCGAGTTGTAGCAGAAACGGAGTACGTTATCTCTGGTAGCTTGTCACGCAATGCGTTGCCTACCGTCCCTTTACCGACACCCGAAGGTCCGGATATTACAAATAATAATCCCTTAGCCATAGTACACTCCATTTTTATTCGTCATTGTCATCATCTTTAGTGGATAGGCGATGAGCGACCGTCTCCGGCTGCACCGCAGACAGGATTACATGATCACTGTCTGTAATAATAACAGCCCGCGTCCGGCGGCCATAGGTAGCATCAATTAGCATATGACGGTCCCTGGCTTCCTGTATAATCCGCTTGATCGGAGCAGACTCCGGACTGACGATGGAGATAATTCGGTTGGCCGACACGATATTGCCGAAACCAATATTGATCAATTTGATTGCCATATTCAGGTCTTTCCCCCTATACATGTGACTCTTGCAGCCGTGCCGCTACCAGGTAGCTACTCAATATTTGCAGCCTGCTCACGAATTTTCTCGAGCTCTGCTTTCATCTCAACGACCAAATTAACCAATGTGAGATGATTAGCCTTGGAGCCGATCGTGTTGACTTCTCTGTTCATTTCCTGGATTAAAAAATCTAATTTGCGACCGGCCGGCTCGTCCGATAGCAGCAACCCCTTGCACTGCTCAAAGTGACTTTGAAGCCGGGTAAGTTCCTCATCAATATTGCTGCGATCCGCGAATAACGCAATCTCCATTCCGAACTTATGTTCATCAAGCGTAAATGAACCGTCCTGAAGCTCTTTAAGCCTGTGTTTCAGCCTGTTACGGTAGTCGCTCACAACATGAGGAGCCAGCACCGTCATTTCATGATGCAGGGATTCCAGACGTAAAATACGGGATTTCACATCTTGCGCCAAATGTCCGCCTTCTCGCCTTCTCATCTCCAGTAAACCTTGCAAAGCTTCATTCAAAGCTCGCTGTAGTTGCTCTTCCCAGTCCTCTTCGTCTCCATGGAAAGCCTCTCCAGGCTCACCCAGAACGTCAGGCAAAGCAAGAATATCGCTTATCCCTAACGTTCCTTTCACTCCATAACGATCCGCCAGCTGCTCCGCTGCATGCAGGTAAGCCTGCACCACAGTGTCATTCAACCGCGCGGCGGGCATCTGTTCTTCATCACGTTCCCTGTGGATAAAGACATCGATACGACCGCGTTTAATCTGCTGTTGAACCGTTCTTCTCAAGCCATCTTCGTAACGAGTCCATTCGCGCGGAATTCTCATCATCACTTCGCAATAGCGGTGATTCACCGATTTCAATTCCAAGCGCACCTTATAGCCCTCATAATGAAGAATGGCTTGACCGTATCCGGTCATACTCAATGACATCGGCATCACATCCATTATACTATTGTAATTGATTATTATAGTCGAAACAAGGGGGCCTGTACGCGGCCTGATTTTTGCCATACGTATGAAGTCAGTTCAGCTGTCATTTCATAGAACATAAATGGAGTCATAAAATAGATACCATTAAAATGTTCCATTGCCGTATCGAGTAACTCCTTGGCAATAGACACGCCCATTGCACGTCCTTCTGGACCCTCAAGACCAGACATGCGTGCACGCACCTCATCGGATAACTGAATGCCTGGTACTTCATTGTGCAAGTATTCTGCATTGCGTCCACTAGCCAGCGGCATAATACCGATAAAAATCGGTACTTCCAAATGTCGTGTCGCTTCCGCGATGGCTGCAATCAACTCGTGGTCGTATACGGGCTGAGTCATAACATAGTCGGCTCCGGAGGCAATTTTCTTCTCCAACCGCTGTACGGCTTTACCCAAATGCTTGACGTTAGGATTAAATGCGGCACCTACCACAAAATTAGCTTTCTGCTTCAGTGGCTTACCGGAAAATGCGACACCATCATTTAATTGCTTGATCATACGTATGATTTCAAAAGAGGTCATATCATACACCGAACTGGCTCCTGGCAAATCACCGAACCGCGCTGGATCTCCAGTAACCGCCAGTACATGGTCAATACCGAGTGCGTCAAAACCCATCATGTGGGATTGAGTACCAATCAGATTGCGATCACGACATGCTATATGAATTAATGGACGCAAGCCTGTTTCAATACTGACCAAATGTCCAAGCGCCATGTTGCTCATGCGAGTGACTGCAAGCGAGTTGTCAGCCAGTGTAAGCGCGTCGGCCCCGGCTTTCTTCAACGCATGAGCACCTTGCATAAACCTCGTAATGTCCAGATCGCGCGGAGGATCCAGTTCTACAATGACCGTATGTCGTTCCTTTACCAGATCCACGATGTTGGGCTCACTGGTATGTCTGCCATTTCCTCGTTCCCCTTCATCTGCAATCCGCTCCGCCACTTGAAAGGACTCTTTCGACAAAGCTTCTTTTGAAGCAAGAGGAGGCGGTTGCAAACGGTTCAAGGCTTTGGATATAGCAGCAATATGATCCGGTGTAGTTCCGCAGCAACCACCGAGCAGCCTCGTTCCCAGGTCTACAAAGGATTTGGCACATTCTCCAAAATATTCAGGTGATGCACCGTATACATAGTGACCGTCCACATAATCTGCTAGTCCCGCATTCGGATATACGGACAACGGTACAGACAAAGGGCCTTCCAGTTGCTCCATTACACTCATAATTCCCTGCGGACCCGAGTGACAGTTAAATCCAAGGATGTCTGCCCCCTCATTACGCAGCACCGAAAAAGCTTCCGCAACTAAAAAACCATCCTGAGTACGACCAACCTGATCGACCGCAAACTGACAAATTACCGGAATATCACTGTATTTACGTACACTGTGAAGCGCTATGCGTATTTCATCCAGTGAATAAAACGTTTCGCACAAAATACCGTCGACTCCTTCGGAGAGAAGAGCATCAATTTGCTGCTCATAGTTTCTTGCCAGCTCCAGCTTTGATATGTTAAGCCGTTTGCCCCCACATATGGAACCCACTGCACCTACCACATAATGTTCAGGTCCGGCCGCATTTCTGGCAATTCTCACACCAGCACGATTGATCTCTTCTACCTTAGATTCCAGTCCAAACCGGGCTAACTTATAATCATTTGCAGAAAATGTATTAGTCTCCAGCAATCGAGCTCCTGCACTTAAATATTGACTATGCACGTCTGATATAACATCAGGCGAAGTGATGTTCAGTTCTTCGAAAGACGTATTTACTGGAAATCCTAGCTGATATAAAAAAGTCCCCATTGCGCCGTCTCCGACAATAATTTCACGATTCAGCACAGTACGCAAATCCGGTTTCATGTCCTCTGCTCCACCCCGCTCTTTATTTTCATACTAATGTAACATAAAGAGACTTCAAACATAAGCCAAAAACAAAAAAAGCCGCCCCTCTCCCCGACAATATGATATCAGGAGTGGAGCAGCTTGATTTATCTTTTCTATTTCCTACTACATTTTCCCATCGGAAGAATGGAGAGAGTAAGCGTAAAAAGTCCCTTTTTTATTCACTTTAGCCACAATAGAATCCGTTCCCTTTTGCTGCTTGTAGAACGTATATTGATTCCCTTGAACTTTCACTTTATAGCCGGTCAAATTGATATTAAACAACATCTGAGCCTTGGGCTTGACTAGCTTCAAAGCTTCTGAAGCAGTATATTTCGGGCTTGCAAATGTTTTTTTGAAATCTGCGTCATCATTCCAGTCTACCCCATAGGTGGATACGGCCAGCACTTTACCAGTTACCGCGCTAATTTTGACCTCACTCGCCTCGTTTGCATCCTCAAACGACCAATATGAAAGTCCCTTCGTTTCATCCTTGTACCGTGAAGCGTGCTGCACCTTAATTGGCTGTCCACTCACACGCTTAAATGTGTTCATTGCACGGTTCAGTATCAGAGGGTCCACCCGCTTCAGCGCATAGTCCGCGTTGATGGTAATAGCGTTACCTCGATCCACATCCACATACAACGAGGAAGCCTGTTCTCCTGCGCCCCAAAATACCCAGTAATTTGATGGCTTGTTGGACTGATAAGGGGATTTGACCCGCCAAAATGCTTCAAATTGCAAAGGACGCTTGCTGTCAAACGCTTTGGCGCTGTTTAGCACTTTCGTCTTGAGTGGCGCGTTCATCGCTTTTCCCAAGCTGCTTATTTTATATCGTATGGTTGTAGAATCTACTCTATTTTTTTCTTTATTATATTCTGTCTGTAACGTAGCAGTTCCATCTTCCAGTCCGCCCTCTACAATCCAAGTTTTCCCCATATCTGTCACATCGTCAAATTGAAATGCTGTCTTCGAGCCGATGAGTTCTTGCACCGCTTTTTCTAAACGGCTTACCACTGTCGGAGTTAGCGACCCAACCTGCTTGTCCGTCGTTTCCGCGGCCGCAGGAATGGTCGCCGCCTGAACCGGAAGCGCGGTGGCTACAAATATGAGGACTGCAACTGCTGAAATCCAACGAAATTTCCGCACTATGAACGGCCTCCTTATTGTTTTCTCATTTTCTATATTATACATCGTTCAGGCGCCAAAAAAAGACAGAATGTTGCTTTGTTCATCATATTCCTTGTATACAAGGGCATCTAAGTCCAAAAAAAGAAGACCTACTAAGGTCTTCTCAGGCTGTCGAGAAAGTCTCGACAGCTTCTTTTATGTTAATTTTATTTAAGACGACACCGCGTTAATGTTGTATAATATAGGTAACTATTGTATAGAACGGACGGTGTTGGTATGCTTCGACCTAATCAAGACAAACAACAATCTTTTGAATTGGTTTCTCTGGAAGAACTGGTTCCCCAAGATCATTTGCTTCGCAAAGTGGATACATATATAGACTTCTCCTTTATTCATGAGAAGGTAAGCCCGCTGTATTGTGCGGACAACGGGCGTCCTGCCATTGATCCTACCGTATTGTTTAAAATGATTTTCCTCGGTTATTTCTATGGCATTCGCTCAGAACGGCAACTCGAGCGTGAAATTCAGACGAACTTGGCCTATCGTTGGTTTCTGGGGCTGGGCTTAACCGATAAAGTTCCGGATCATACGACGATTAGCTGGAATCGCCGTACACGCTTTAAAGACACCACGATCTTTCAAGATATCTTCGATGAAATTGTGCTGCAGGCGATCTCTCACCGAATGGTGGGCGGACGTGTTCTCATGACCGATTCCACCCACCTCAAGGCCAATGCCAATAAACATAAGTACACCAAAGAGCAAGTATTGCAGAATACCAAAGACTATATGGACGAGCTTAACGAAGCGGTGAAGGATGACCGGAGAAACCACGGAAAAAAGCGCTAAAATCTCGAGAGGAAGTGAACGAGGAAAAAGAAATAAAAGTAAGCAAAACCGACCCGGACAGCGGCTATATGATCCGTGATGGCAAGCCTGAAGGCTTCTTCTATCTGGACCACCGAACGGTGGATATGAAGTACAATCTCATTACCGATGTGCATGTGACACCGGGAAATGTACATGATTCCGTCCCCTATTTGTCCCGTTTGGACCGCCAACGAGAACGTTTTGGTTTTCAAGTAGAAGCCGTGGCACTAGACTCAGGTTATTTAACGACGCCGATTTGTCGAGGTTTACAAAACCGAAAGATTTTTGCCGTGATTGCTCACCGAAGATTCCATCCCAGACAAGGACTGTTCCCAAAATGGAAGTTTGAATACGATGCCAAACGCAATGTGTATAGATGCCCAGCCCAACAAGAACTGCCCTACCGGACGACGGACCGTAAGGGATACCAGCAGTATGCCTCTGACCCAGCACAGTGTCAGCATTGCCCGTTGCTGAACCAGTGTACCCAGTCTCAAAACCACCGCAAAGTGGTGACTCGGCATGTCTGGGAAGACAGCAAAGAGTGGGTGCGGAGCAACCGGTTGAGCCTATCCGGTAAAAAGCTATACCGCAAACGAAAAGAGACGATTGAGCGAAGCTTCGCGGATGCCAAAGAGCTCCATGGGTTTCGCTATTGCCGTTTGCGCGGTCTTCCAAACGTCAGGGAACAAGCCCTTATGACGGCAGCCGTGCAGAACATGAAGAAGGTGGCGATCCACCTGGATCGCCTGGAAAAACAGGGGTAACCCCCCCTATTTCCCCAGAGGACAGAGCATTATGATGTAAAAAAGAAACCCACGTCTCAAAATGACGGGGTTTCTCGACAATCTGAGAAGACCTACTAAGGTCTTCTTTTCACTCACTTCTATACGATTCATAAGCTAGTTGCACGTTATCTTTATAGTCACATGATTCAGAACAGACGACCTTCGTATACGATCTCAGCCGGACCCGTCATATATATGTGATTATCTTCCTCGCTCCATTCGATATCCAGATCGCCGCCCTTCAGGCTTACAATGGCGTGGCGGTCGCTATATCCGTTTAGTACAGAAGCAACAAGCGTAGCACAGGCTCCGGTTCCACAAGCTAGCGTTGGTCCGGCACCTCTCTCCCATACTCTCATATCTATATGCTTACGGCTACGTACCGTGGCGAACTCAACATTTGTTTTTTTAGGGAATAACGGATGGCATTCCAGCTTTGGCCCCCAGGCTTCCAGATCAAAGCTTGGCGCATCCTCCACATAAATGACACAGTGCGGATTCCCCATAGATACAGCCGTAAAGCGAAAACCACTTCCTCCAGCTTCAATGGGCTCATTAATTACGCTAGTCAGATCCAGTGTAGTTGGAATCTTCAAACCCTCAAGAATTGGCTCTCCCATATCTACCTTCACCATACGAACAAGTCCATTCTCTACAGTTAGTTCGACCTGCTGTACACCTGCACCCAGGGTCTCAATCGTGATCTGTTCACGGTTGATATGCTTACGGTCATATACGTATTTGGCAGCACAACGGATAGCATTACCGCATTGTTCGGCCTCTGAGCCGTCCGAGTTAATAATGCGCATGCAGAAATCCGCTTTTTCTGATGGCAATATATATACCAACCCATCGGCGCCAACACCAAAATGTCGATCACATAGCCGAACAGCTAATTCCGAGGCGTCAGGCGGCAACTCCTGATGCCCAAACCAAACGATAAAATCATTACCTAGACCGTTCATTTTTGTGAATTCCATAGCTTACCTCCGCCGTTGCTACTTATGTCATGTTCCTCATGAAGCTTTGATCCCATGATATCATACAGGGCAATAGTGGGAAAGCGATGCGATATGCATGACCCGATTTCTAGGCTGAAAACTTCGTTCGTCCCG
Organism: Paenibacillus sp. FSL L8-0158; assembly: GCF_038592965.1. GTDB lineage: Bacteria > Bacillota > Bacilli > Paenibacillales > Paenibacillaceae > Paenibacillus > Paenibacillus polymyxa_D. The sequence continues at coordinate 3,596,638 of NZ_CP151949.1, forward strand.
CTGAAAAGTGTGTATTTCCGCCGCGACGACGGTTGCGTCGACCGCCCCATACACTTCCCGCTCCCATCAGAAATGTCGGAATCCCAGCTGCGACAATGGATAGCGCCCACTCACGCAAACCAAGCGGTACCGTTTTAAAAATAGGTTGCAGCATAGGCACGTACATAACCACCAGCATTAGCACTACGGAGGACAGCACGGCAAGCACGAGATAACTGTTCTGAAACGGGTTACGATGGAAAATAGAACGGGAACTGCGACAATCAAACACATGAATTAACTGCGCCAGAACTAGCGTAGCGAAGGCAACGGACTGTGCTTTGATCAATTGTCCTGCGTCATCCGGTGCAATACGTAATGTCAGCCAGAAGGCCGCTAGCGTACATAAACCAATCAACAAGCCACGACTAATGATTTTCCAGCCCAGTCGACGAGCAAAAATATTTTCCTTTGCGCCACGAGGTTTGTGCTCCATGAGGTCCTTTTCTGGCTGGTCCACCCCCAGAGCCATTGCTGGTAGGCCATCAGTCACTAGATTCACCCATAAAATCTGGATCGGTAACAAAGGTAACGGCAGCCCGGCCATCATGGCAAAAAACATCGTCAAAATTTCACCAACATTGGAGGCGAGTAGATAACGGATAAATTTACGGATATTCTCGTAAATATTCCGTCCTTCCTCAATTGCGGCTACTATCGTAGAGAAATTATCATCACTCAGAACAAGCGCAGCCGCTTCTTTGGTCACGTCCGTCCCCGTAATGCCCATTGCAATACCGATGTCCGACGCCTTTATCGCTGGAGCGTCATTAACGCCATCTCCAGTCATGGCTACAACATGTCCGCGTCTTTGCAGTGACTTGACGATCCGTAGCTTGTGCTCCGGCGAAACCCGTGCATACACAGAGACAGTATCAACGGCTTTGTCCAGCGTCGCATCATCCATCGCAGACAATTCCTGTCCTGTTAACACGTGGGATCCGCGCTGAAGAATGCCCAGCTGCTGTGCAATGGCCTCTGCAGTTGTACCGTGATCTCCGGTAATCATCACAGTGCGAATGCCAGCACGACGACACTTGCCAATGGCTTCGCGAACCTCGCGACGTGGCGGATCAATCATGCCTGTCAGCCCGATAAAGATCAGTTGTGCTTCAGCCTCCTCAACCGTGGAGACACGCTCATGCGAGCGGATATCACGGTAAGCGACACCAAGTACACGCAGCGCCTCCGAGGCCATTCCTTCGTTAGCTGCCAGTACCTTTTGGCGCAGCGTACCCGTTAACGGAACGACATTTCCTTCCCATAAAATGTAGGAACACTGACCCAGCAGTACATCCGGCGCACCTTTGGCAAAGACAATGTGTCCTCCCTGGTGGCGTACGAGTACCGACATTCGCTTCCGATCCGAGTCAAAAGGAAATTCTCGCTCCCTTGTGTACAGCTCATATAGCCCTTGTCGCGTGACTCCGCCCTTGGCAGCTAACGTGACCAGCGCTCCTTCCGTCGGATCACCCTTTAGCTCCCAAACGGCGGACGGCGTCGGCTCTTTGGTTTTCTTTTTCGAACGTAGCTCCTCTGTATCGGCTTGAACAATTTCTGCATTGTTGCAAAGCACACTGGCTTGCAGCAGTCTACGCAGAGATTGTCCGTTTTTAAGATCGGCAGGAAGGTCTCTATCCATAATATGCCCGTGAGGGTCATAGCCCTCTCCCGTAACTCCCCAGAAGCGACCGTCCAGCCATAGCTTGGTAACTGTCATTTTATTTTGGGTCAGGGTACCCGTTTTGTCGGAACAAATGACAGATGCGCAGCCGAGCGTTTCAACAGAAGGCAGCTTACGCACAATCGCCTTTCGTTTAATCATACGCTGCACACCCAATGCGAGCGCAATCGTCACAATAGCTGGCAACCCTTCCGGTATAGCCGCCACAGCCAAGCTCACTCCGGCCAAGAACATGCTCATGGCTGGCTGTCCATGTAAAATGCCTGCTACGACAACGAGCACCGTTAGCGCCAACGCTACGATAATCAAAATTTTGCCCAATTGCTCCAATCTGTGCTGCAACGGTGTCTCCTGCGACTCCGTATTTTCTATCAAGTCTGCGATCTTACCCATTTCGGTACTCATACCTGTACGTATAACTATTCCTTGTGCGGTTCCTCTAGTCATCATCGTGCCCATAAAACCGATGTTTTTTTGATCCCCAAGTGGTACCTCGGCGGCATGAATGGGGCGGCAATGCTTACTCACCGGAACCGATTCACCTGTCAGGGCAGACTCCTCTACATCACAGCCATTCGTACTCAACCACCTTACATCTGCGGGAATGCGATCACCACTTTCCAGCAGCACGATATCACCCGGTACCAGTTCTCTGGCTTGAACTTGAATTCGTTTGCCGCCCCGCAACACTTTGGCAGTTGGAGCCGATAGTTGTCTCAAAGCCCGCAATGAACGCTCAGCTCTGAATTCCTGTACAAAGCCGAGAATTCCATTCAGTACAACAATAGCAATAATGGTAATCGCGTCCAAATACTCGCCAAGCAGGCCGGATATCAGGGTCGCTCCCATCAATACAAGCATCATAAAATCCTTGAACTGGTTGAGCAGCAGCAAGATTGCCGAAACTCGCTTCCCCTCGCTCAGCTCATTCCATCCTGACCTTTCTCTTCGTTCCGCAAGCTGTTCCTCCGAAAGACCCTGCTTCGGGTCGACTTCCAGACTTGTTGAAAGCTGTTCATTGCTTAATTGGTGCCAGTGTGCTTGTTCCATTCTCCCCAATTCCCTCCCGGTCAGATAGTCCGCTTCCGTCGGTTGTGCGTAGGATGGCTGCCCGTTATTATATTTTTGTGCCGCGATTGCTGATAGGCTGGACAGACTTTCTAGATTCAATCTATTCGGACAGGATCTGAAATATCACAAAGCCGCTTAAGTTTTGTCCCAAAGTTATGTATCATAGAAGGAAGGCGAAAATACATTTGCTTCAAAGGAGAACATAATTATGGCATTGGACGGAATCGTAACCCGCGCTATCGTACACGAACTGCAAGGCATCCGGGGCGGGCGCATTAATAAAATACATCAGCCAAACGATCGCGATATCGTGCTGAATCTGCGGGCACAAGGCGGAAGCATAAAGTTGCTACTGTCGGCTAACCCGACCTTCCCGCGTGTACATTTTACAGAACAAAGCTTTCTCAATCCGACAGAAGCCCCTATGTTTTGTATGCTTCTTCGCAAGCATTGCGAAGGAGGCGTTATTGAGAAAATCACGCAGGTGGGCATGGAGCGTATTATTCACATGGATGTACGTCAACGTGATGAACTGGGAGATGTTTCACTCAAACGAATTATCATTGAACTGATGGGCAGACACAGCAACATCATTTTGCTTGACCCGGAAACAGGCGTGATGCTGGATGGCATTCATCATGTCACACCGTCTATTAGCAGCTATCGGGTCATTATGCCCGGCTTTCAATACACGGAGCCTCCTGAACAAAACAAGCTGAATCCACTAGAAACAGAAGAGGCTGCCTTCGTATCCTCGTATCAAACAGCGATCGAGGCCGAGGAAGCTCCCAAACGCTGGATCGTGAACACTTTTACTGGACTCAGTCCCCTCATTGCTGAAGAGATACTAACTCGAGTAACTAATGAAGTGTCTGGTGATAGTGATCGTTCACTATGGAGTACATTCAGTCACATCATGGATGACGTGCGGAATCATCGTTTTCAGCCGGTATCTGGACTAAACGCACAAGATAAAGTGATATTCTCAGCTATTCCTCTGACGTTGATCCAGGAAGAGCGTAAGGAGTACGCTACGATCAGTGAGTGTATGGAAGACTTCTTCGGTGAAAAAGCAGAAAGGGATACGGTTAAGCAAAAGGTCAGTGACCTACTGCGGTTTCTGCAAAATGAGCGGAGCAAAAACGTAAAAAAACTCGACTATCTCCAACAGGATTTGGCCGAGGCGGAAGATGCCGATCAATTTCGCATTTATGGAGAGTTGCTGTTCGCTTCGCTGCATGAGGTGAAAAAAGGGGACAAAGAAGTGACGATCATCAACTTTTATGATGAGGAACAGCGTCCAATGTCCATCCCACTAGACCCACTACTCAACCCGTCGGATAATGCGCAACGGTATTTTAAAAAATACAACAAATATAAAAACAGCCTGGCTGTCATTGACGAACAACTGGAGAAAACGCACGAAGAAATCCGTTATATGGACAGTCTTCTTCAGCAGCTAGCCCATGCCTCTATGAATGACATTGAGGAAATACGTGAAGAACTGGTTCAGCAGGGCTATCTCAGAGATCGGGTCAAAAAAGGAAAGAAAAAGAAGAAAAACGACCGTCCAACCCTGCACGTCTATACATCATCCGAAGGTATCGAGTTACTGGTTGGCAAAAACAACTTGCAAAATGAATATGTAACAAATCGACTGGCCGGACCAAATGACACCTGGCTGCACACAAAGGATATTCCGGGGTCACACGTCGTTATACGTGCTGAGCAATTCGGAGATGCGACGCTGGAGGAAGCAGCTCAACTCGCTGCCTATTTTAGTCAGGCCAAGCAGTCCAGCAGTGTACCTGTGGACGCCACCCTGATTCGACATGTACGTAAGCCTAGCGGAGCCAAACCTGGCTTTGTCATCTACGACCATCAGCGTACGCTTTTCATTACACCCGATGAGGAACTAGTCAAAAAGCTGCCGAATCGCATCAAAAACGGTTAAATCTTACTAGCCTATTGAACCCACAAAAAAAAGCCCTTTGTTCTTTGCACGGTACACTTCTTGTGTTCCATGCATAAGGCAAGGGGCTTTTTATTTACTTTTGTCCAACAGCAGCCTTCCTCAATTCCTCGACTACCTGCCCTTCCACACTACGGCTACCCAGATCACCGTGGAAAATAACACCTTGGCGTGCACCGTGAAAATCTGAGCCGCCAGTTGCAATGAGCCCATATTGCGCCGCCATCGCAGTATATCGGCTCTCAGCCTCAGCATCATGGTCCGAATGTCGCACCTCCAAGCCCGCAGGCTTCGCCTCCTCTATAATAGAACGAACCAGCTCATCATTTCCGTACAAGCCAGGGTGAGCCACCACGGGTACCCCTCCTGCTTCACGAATCCAGTTTATGGCCTCCGCAGGCTCTACACGGGGCACAGACACATATCCGGGCGCTCCTTCCGCCAAGTAATGGTCAAATGCGTCCCGCATATCCTTCGCATATCCTTTTTGAACCAGCGTATCCGCCATATGCGGACGTCCAATGCTTTCATCTGGTGCCAGCGGTCTGCCCATCGTAGCCACCACTTCATCCAGTGTGATTTCCACACCCAGACTACGCAATTGGCTCAAAATCAAATCATTACGGGTATCCCGTGCCTGGCGAAGCTTTTCCAACCGTTCCAAAAACACTTTATTGCGGTAATCCATAAAATAACCGAGTATATGAATATCCTTATCGCCAGCTCGAGTACTAATTTCCACTCCTGGCACCACAGTAATTCCTATGCGTTTTCCCTCTTCCAGAGCTTCCTCCAGGCCAGCTACCGTATCATGATCTGTAATGGCCACACCTGCCAGCCCTTTTTCCTTGGCCCAGCGCACATTATCTGCAGGTGGTTGCATTCCGTCAGATGCTTGGGTGTGTGTGTGTAAATCATATCGTTTTACGTTAATCTGCTCCTTCATTATACATCCTCCTTCTCTTCCACCTTTGCAAGCTCGTCCTGCGAGTCCCTCAGCACGTCCGTTCCCTGATCATGACGACGCAAGTAAGACAGGAAGGTTACTACCGGAATCGGCAACAACGCCGACTTCAAATGAATTGCATAAAATTCTCGTTTGAACGTGATATCTGAAATATTTACAATTTTCAATAATCCGAGCGCAACTTCATGCTTCACCGAAGAAGGTGATAGCATGGTAATGCCCAGTCCAGCCTCCACCGCCGATTTAACCGCTCCAGTGCTCCCCATCTCCATTACAATCCCAAGTCGGGAGGCATCCATACCACGATTTTTCAGCTCATCTTCTATTACTTGACGTGTACCAGATCCCTTTTCTCTGGCTACAAAAGGATGCTTAAATACATCTTCCAGAACCACTTTTTTAGCCTTGGCGAGTGCATGTCCTGAAGGCACAATCAGTTTCAGTTCGTCCTGCATCACAGGTTCCACCACGATATCCGGATGCTGGACTGGGGCCTCAATCAGTCCTAAATTCAGCTGATGTTTTAGTATATCATCCATAATCTGAGTTGTATTCATCACATTCATCGCCATGCGTATATGAGGGTATTCCTGACCAAACGGTCCCAGCATTCTGGGTACAATATACTCACCAATCGTAAGGCTGGCGCCAATATGCAATCTTCCCTCCAACATGTGAGTAAAAGCAGACATCGCCTCGTCAGCTTCTCTGATCAGTTGCATGCTTTTTTTCGCAAAAGGCAGTAATGTCGCTCCCGCCTCTGAAAGTTCGATTTTTTTAGTAGAACGTTGCAGCAGTTTCGTGCCAAAATAATCTTCCAAAGACTGAATTTGCATCGTCACCGCAGGTTGTGTCATATGCAGCGCTTGTGCCGCTGCCGAGAAGCTCCCGCGTTCCGCTACGGTATAAAAAATGTGCAACTGATGAAAGTTCATACTGACAGCCCTCTCCCCTCTGATCTCCCTATTTTAACATAAGAAAAACGTCTGTCGAAGCATTTCCAAGTAAACTTACTGAATTGGGGAGTTTTATTATTGGAAATTAAAAAAGCATGCAGCTAATAACTGCATACTTTCTACTTAAACTTAACGGTATTCAAGAAGTTTGGAGATTTTTCATCTGAAGCCGTTCTCCAAATGACCGTCTATTTTTGCTTGCGAGTGCTTTTCATCAGTGTCATGCGCCGCGAATGGCGTAACCATGAATAGTATGACTTCAAATCCCTTAATTCAATGGTCTCCGACATCCGGCCCAAAAAGGTAATGACAATCATTTTGTGAAGCGGATTCCCCGCAATATCCATCTCACCGGGCAACTCTCCAAATTCGGCCACGACGACCAGATCACCATCAATTAAATATACATCCTCTTCGTTATGATAATAGGACTCCATCCTGTTTTGCTTCAGGCATTCCCAAAGCCAGGCGGCGATATGATTCGTCTCGGACTGTTTCTGCTCTACCCGATCTAAGTAACGTGTTTTCGCATGATTTGTAATCACGATATCGGCGACTTTTTTATCGCCCATCTCCACGTAGAACGGTTCGTATGTACTCCATCGCTGCATTGCCTTGTCACGCACGGGATCACTCTCCCCACCAGATAGGTCTTTATATCTACCAATATATTCATATGTTACCTCAACAGACCCGGGACTACAAGTTACAAAATTGAAGTTTATGGGTGATATTTAAAGATTTTTTAGGTCTAACAGCATCAAGACTATTATGCAAAAGTCCTGACTTTACAAAAAAAAGCCAGCCTGTAGGCTGACCTTTCAAGAAAATTCTTACAATTTATAGACATTTATCTTATATTTCATATTCTTTCATCTTTTCCTTATCGTCGTTGTAATCCGTCCTAATCTCATTTCGAAAAGAGCGCTCGACCTTACGCACATAGGAAAGTCTGCGAATATTTTTAACGGTGTCTTCTGCCCGATCCGCATTCATATATATCACTACATAATGCATACGCTTTGAAATAAAGTGGACATTTCCGTATTTCTCCAGATTGCGGGCAGCCTTGATATCGCTTACCCAAATGATGTACCCTGTCCGCTCGGCAAACATTCGCTTCATCTCCCCTCCACTCGGTATCATTCCTATGACCTATCCACAGGAGCATTTCCCTCCGCTGCCACATCCGCCTTTTTTCACATTCGGATCGTTGCTCGGCACCTTAATAGTCTCGGACACGGAATATGCAATCGTTTCAGACATGGCATGAAGCATATCATCCAGCGCCTTTTCGGCTCGTTTGAACTCCTTAACATCCACGAATTGTTCCAGTTCCAGCTCAACGACCTGCACTGCATCCTTCGCTTCATGATAGTTCGGATGAAAATGCCCAAAACGCTCCGTTTCCGCGAATAGCTCCTTTTTGGCATCCAGCTTGCGTACACACGCCTGAATAGACGGATTCAATTCCACACGCTGCTTCCAATATAAATAATCCGATACCTCAAAGGATCGGTTGACCATATCGCCCAATTCATAGGCGTTAATAAGCACTTCTGCCATATTGACCGTGTTCAATTCGGCTACGCTCATGAATGTTCATCTCACTTTATATAAAGTTCTACCCTGTAAAAGTAGACTCATTTATCATACCACATCCTTCTTTTGAGAAGAAGGAGTTTCATGCACTTCCTGGCCTACTATGTAAAAGGAACCAGTAACCGCATGTCTGACCATTCACTTGGCTGTAAGGTCGCAGGAGAAAGTGTTTCGTCATCCATTCCTGAGGCATACCAGCCTGTGACACTCCATGGTGCACCGGGAACCACCGACTCCGGTATCCATTTAACCTCTTTCCCACCGATTCGCAGCCCCACAGCAGCCTGCCAACGAATCGCTTGCTCGATCAACTGCCGGGCAGTGGAAGTATGGTAACTCCTCCATTCTTTTGTCCATGAGGAGGGGACTGTAGATCTTTCTGGAAAATAGTCAGACGGATCAGGCAGTGTATGCTCTTGTTCGTAAAAATGCAGCGTTCGCCCTGTATAAACCAAACCTGCTCTTCCCTCTTGGGAAAATATAGAACGGGCTTGAGTAGGTTCGGGCTCCATTTCACTGTTGAGGCTGCCTGAACTTATGTTCTCTGTTTCCGAAATCAGTGGATAATGATGAGTTGGCTCGTCCACACCTTCGGGTTCACGACGTGGACCTAATCCTATTGCAGCAAGCGTTTTTCGTATTTTGACAGCAGAGCTCGCCGGAATAATAAAGTCCTTGGCGCCAAGCCGTTCCAGCAATCCTTCCAGCGCGGGATGGCGTGCAACCATGTCTGCATCCTCCTGTGTGCCACATCGCAAAAGTGTTACCGTTGCAAAAGCCGTCCGTCCGACATCGCCTGCCCACTGTTCTACCGCCATACGTACATGATCAGGCACGCCTGTCCGGCTGAACTTGTCCAGTAGAGCAGGAATTGCTTTGGCTTCCATCCCTAACTCGATTGCCTCTGTAACACTTTCTCTGGTGATCCGGTATATTACCATCCGATCTCCTGTCACTCGTTCACAGCAGCATTCCAGTCGCCAGCGCACATCATATGCCACATCTGGTGGAACCAATATTTCAAAATCAGGTTGTACATAAAAAGTACCTTGTTCTTGATGTGTATCCTCGTAATTATTGGGACGAAGCATGTCTAACACAGATACATTCCAGCGAAAACACAGTTCGCCAGATGCAGTCTGGCCCCAATCACCCATTCCAAAAGCAGTCAGGGCCTTCAGCCAACCCTTCAATCCCTCCATGAAAGATCCATTAAAATTAAAATCAGAACCCGTTTCTCCCGCAAACCCTTCCGGATTTGAGGTTGTAGGAATAAAGTCTAAAAGGGCGCCGTTTTTGGAATCAGCTCCGCTCGTACTCTCCTGCTGGATTAGGCCTACTTGAAGCATCCATTGCAGCAAACACTTGATAGATATCCACCCTTCTGTTTCTTCATACTGAGAGACAGCACACAGCATATAGCGAAAATGCTGCATAGACGCTTCGGCTTTGCCGTATCTTTCCATGAGTGTAGCAAAAATATGCTTGCGCATTTGCCAAGCAGACAAACGAATCCAAGTCGCCAGTTCCGTTTCCTGAATGCGAAAAGACACCGTTTCTTTCACCAACAGTCCCAAACTGAGTAGCAAATCCATCATTACCGCCGTTTGCACTGGATACAGCTCTGCATGCGCATAATGCAACCCAAGACCCATCAGGTCCTCTGGGCGAAAGGGGGTCAGTTCATTCAATTTTTGCAATGATCGCTTATGTATGGTTCCTTTGGCCGTCAAAGGGACGCCCTGTACTGCAATACGTGACAACGCATGCAGCAATTCCGACTCCAGGCCTGTCATTGATTCATGTACCGTTATCGGATGATCCGAATGCATCATGTTCATTGGATTTTGCTCTAACAACATATCGTACAGATCCGGTAGCCGATAAACCGGTATATATAAAATTCGTTCGCCCCACGATTTGGTAACAGCCTCCAGCCAGCCCCGGGCACGTAATCCACGCAGTGCCAGTTTCGTTTCGACTCCGCTTAACGATCCCCGGGTAAGCTGTATAGGTTCTTCTTCCTTCATGGGTTGTCCTGCGTGCCGGATAAAGCATCGTCTAAGTACCAACAGCTCATCCGATGAAAGCTCATTCCAGCTATCTTGCGTGTTCGTTACGCCCATTCTGGATTAGGCCTCCTTTTTCTTTCCACGATCTCCAGACTTAGCATCGCTGCTTCCAATAGCCTCTGTCACACTAAATCTGCGAACCGCATATTCATAGCCCTGCTCAATCAGAAACAGCTGGCGACGAGCTGCAAAATCCGTCTCCTTGCTTTTCTCCGTCACTAGCGCATAAAAATAAGCTTTATTCTCGCCCGACTTGGGTCGCAAAATGCGACCCAGTCGCTGCGCTTCTTCCTGACGAGAGCCAAAGCTACCCGATACCTCTATGGCTACTGCCGCATCCGGCAGATCCACCGCAAAGTTTGCAACCTTAGACACCAATAGGGTCCGAATTGCACCCTTGCGGAATGCATCAAACCAACGCACCCGCTCCGTCTGGCTCATTGAACCCGTAATCAGTGGGACACCGAGCTCCTGAGCCAATGTACGCAACTGGTCCAAATATTGACCAATAATGAGCGTGGGCAAACCGCTGTGATGTTGCATCAGGCTACGCACAGCCTCCAGTTTGATCGGATTTTCGGCTGCAATTCGGTACTGCTGTCTGCCCTCGGCACGCATACTGCGCTCCAAAAGTTCAGCTGTCATTGGAAGCCGTAACTCCACACAATCGACCTGAGCGATCCAGCCCTGTCGCTCCAGCTCCTTCCACGGCATGTCATATCGTTTGGGCCCAATTAAAGAGAATACATCCCGTTCACAACCATCCTCTCGAACCAGCGTGGCTGTTAACCCCAAACGACGGGTAGCCTGAATATCAGCCGTCGCCCGGAATACTGGCGCGGGCAGCAAATGTACTTCATCATATATAATGAGTCCCCACTTCCGCTCACTCAGCAGTTTCATATGCTCAAAATCCCCATCTTTGGTGCGGCGGTGTGTCAAAATTTGGTAGGTTGCCACCGTAATCGGGCGCACCTCTTTTTTCTGACCACTATATTCCCCGATGGAATCGGCAGGAATATCCGTCTTTTGCTTTAATTCTTCTACCCATTGCCGTACAGAAGTAGTATTAGATGTTAGAATAAGCACTTCACACTGAAGCCGATTCATCACCGCCATGCCGATCACTGTTTTTCCGGCTCCGCATGGAAGCACCAGTACACCACTCCCCCCTAAGCCGTCCGCTCCTTCAAACGCATCAGCGGCCTTTACTTGATAATCACGAAGCTGCAACTTCGTTTGTCCCTTTCCCAAGGTAAAACTAAGCTGATTCCCTTCAAGATAGCCTGCCGTATCCACAATGGGATATCCCAAGCGAGTTAATTCCTGCTTGAGCAAGCCCCGATTTTCGGGCGGGACCGATGCGCTTTCCTCATCAACGCGAAGTAAACCAAGCTGTTTTAGCTCTTGCTTGGTCAGCAGCTCACCCAGTAAAGCGGGGGTCTCTGCTGCCAAGATCAAGCGATCACCTATTGTATAGCTGTTGGCTTTCCCTGTCTTTATACCTCCGTCTTCTTTCGTACCTCGTGAAAGCGTCAACGTCCCATAGCGAGAAACGAGCTGTTCAATATCATTCAACAAATCACGTGGAATATCCCAACGGGACATGGAATGCAAACTATTTTGAATGTCCTCAGCACTCCATCCGAGGGCAGCTGCATTCCACAAAGACAGTGGAGTGATGTGGTATGTATGAAAAGCGGACGGACTTTTAACCAGCTCCGCATAAATCTGCAACTGTGAACGAGCCCATTCCGAACCGGGTAAGCCCATTTCCAGCAGAACGGTAAAATCACGTTGTACAATACAAGGATGATCTGGATTCATGACTACCTCCTGATAATCTAACAATACATCATTTTAAGTTATATAATAAATAGCTTATCCGTTTATTTGCATATCAACCAGAATAGCAAGGAGCCCAACCCATATTCGGGTTGAACTCCTGATTTAACGCCCGGGGTAAAGACCACCCAAACAAATGCCTACCTTAATTATTCTTCTAGTGGACCTGCTCGGAAATATGACTAAGCGCCTCTCCAGCGTTGTCTGCAAAAATATTACGAACAGCCAAATCCCCGATCGAGACAATCCCGATCAGACGGTCTCCTTCCGTCACAGGCAACCGACGGATTTGCTGCTCTGCCATCAGTTCAGCTGCTTGGTCCACCGACATGTCCGCACTGGCTGTACGAATACCTGTCGTCATAACCGTATCGACTGAACCCGAACCCGAATTTTTAGCCGCATAACCGCGAACGACAAGATCACGGTCCGTTACTACACCGATCAACTTATCACTGCCTTCGCTTTCCACAACCGGAATAAAACCAGTATCATTGTCCTTCATTTTGACAGCAATTTCATAAATATTGTCCTGCGGGGTAACCGTTACGCATTTTTTAGTCATAACTTCCTGAACCTTTTTCATGGGTACTCCCTCCTTTTCAACAGTAGGGTACCCCATTTCATTCAGCTCATACTCCAGATTGAACCGTTCCCAATTCAACTCATTTTAGCCCCTAATTGCCCCTGCTTTTCGTTCCGCAGCGTATCCCGTAGACATCGCAATAAACAATCGAACCGCGTTAATCATAGCATCCTCATCAAAATCAAATTTAGGATGATGGTGTGGATAAACCGCTCCTTTAGCTGGGTTACCCGCTCCTACGAACATGAAGCAACCTGGCACACGTTCCAAATAATACGCAAAATCTTCAGCAGGCATCAGCTTCGACGCTTCCTGTACATTCTCCTCGCCGAAAACAGATTTTGCTTTATTAAAGAAACGAGATGCTTCATGTGCGTCATTGACAACTGGTGGGTATCCCATAATATAGCGAACCTGTGCTGTTGTACCGTATGTTGCGGCTGTGAGCTCTGTTACCTCATGCAGTCGCTCCTTCATCACCGTTCGTGTCTCCTCATCAAACGTACGAATCGTTCCACTCAAGCGACACGTTTCTGCGATCACATTTTGCGCAGAGCCCCCTTGGATGGTTCCCACCGTCAGCACGGCAGGTCGTAATGGGTCGACTGAACGGCTTACGACACTTTGCAGTTGCATAACAAGAGCTGAACCCGCCACGACACTATCATTAGTGGACTGGGGCATCCCACCATGCCCCCCCTTACCTGTGATTTCAATATAAAAATCGTCTGCCGCCGCCATCAGCGGCCCTGCACAACTCGCAGCCGTCCCAACCGGAAAAGGTGTCCATAAATGGATGCCATAAATGACGTCCACACCTTCCAATATACCATCCTTTATTACACTGAGCGCTCCGCCAGGCAGCAATTCCTCCGCAGGTTGGAACAACAACCGAATTTCTCCTTGCAGCTCGTCCCGGTTCAGACTAAAATAGTAAGCCGTTCCAAGTAACGCGGATGTATGTCCATCATGGCCGCAAGCATGCATGGCTCCGTCTACGTTGGAGCGATATTCACATTCCTTTTCATCCTGAATAGGAAGAGCATCCATATCGGCACGCAGCAAGACGACAGGCCCGGGTTTAGCACCACGAATGGTGCCTACAACACCGTGTCCCCCTACCTGACGGCGAATCTCGATTCCCCAACTCTCCAACTTATCCGCTACAAAAGCTGCGGTTTTGCTTTCCTGAAAGGAAATTTCGGGATTCTTATGTAAATGTCTACGCCACTCCACCATGCTTTCTTGCAAACGCTCAAACCAGATCTTGTCTAGCGTATGTTGTGTCATTCTGCTCCACCTCTCCTTTTAAAGCACCGGGTAATTTCCCGATTCATCATGCAGCGTCACCACGTATGCACCGCTGCTATCAAGTCTTCATTTTTATCCTATTGTAGCAGATATGGAATTGTTGCGATATCTGTTGCTCCAGGGAGGTTGCAGAAGCCCAACAAACATAATATGATAAAATGGATAAACGATAAAATGATAACCGTCTGCGAGGAATATACCTTGTGGCGAATACCGGGGGAAGCTGATATGAGAAATACGAAGCCGGAGACTCGAAGAAGAGGCACACCGGATTTCCAATTGCTGATCCTCACTTTATTACTGGTTGGATTCGGTGTAATTATGGTATTTAGCTCCAGCTCCAGCGTAGCTTTGCTGAATAAAGAATACAATTTTGACTCTTTATATTTTGTGAAGCGCCAATCTGCATTTGCTGTACTTGGACTTTTTATTATGTTGGTAGCTATGAATATTAAGATGGAAAAATATAAAAAACTTTTTGTACCTTTATTTTTCATAACTATATTACTGCTAATCATCGTTCTTTTTACAGGCTCACTTAACGGTGCAAAAAGCTGGCTCAGGTTTGGTAGTGTTGGCTTCCAGCCAACGGAGCTTGCGAAAATTTCCATCATTCTTTACTTATCCGCACTGATTGTCAAAAAAGGAGATCGCTTTAGAGATCTGCGGACTGGCTACATACCTGTAACAGTCATTGTAGGCTGTGTTGCAGGACTCATCATGCTTCAACCTGATTTAGGCTCATGCTTCATTTTGGTTGCTACGAGTGGTCTGATTATTTATGCCGGGGGAGCCAGTGTCAAGCATATTACAGCATCAATTGTTCTGCTCGTGCTAGGCGCCTCCATTGTATTTGGGATTGGGTCGTTGTTTGGAGGAGATTCTGGAACCACAGATGGACAAGCTGCTGCCAAGCAAGATTACAAAATCGGACGCTTTCAGGCCTTTCTTAATCCCGAGAAATATAGACAAGGAACGGGATACAATCTGGTACAGTCCTTGCAAGCTATAGGTGAAGGCGGCTTAAACGGGTCAGGATTTGGTAAAGGCATTATCAAGCTTCACTATCTTCCTAATTCATTTAATGATTTTATCTTTTCTGTAATTGGTGAAGAATTCGGATTTATCGGAACAGCCTTATTCCTGATGCTATATCTGTATTTCATTTGGCGAGGCATGATCATTGCTCTGCGTTGCCATGATCCGTTCGGAACGTTGGTAGGCACCGGTATCATGGGTTTGATCGCCATTCAGGCCTTCATTAATATCGGCGGTGTAACCCAAACAATTCCAATCACTGGCGTAACGCTTCCATTTATCAGCTTTGGTGGCTCCTCCCTGCTTGTTATGATGTTTTCCATGGGCATTATGCTCAGTATTTCTCGTGAGAACACCAAACAAGCGGTGCAGGAGCGAACCACAGGGGTAGCTGTCCGTAATGAAGTACCCAATCGCTTTCAAACTCGTAGAACCAACCGTTTTCGCTAAAAAAAGAACTTCCAAGGACCACTTCAACGGTGGCTTTGGAAGTTCTTTTTTTGTATATGTATATAACTACAGGTCCGTCTGCAAAATGTTACCCAGCAAATTCACAAAACGAAAACTGGCGTTTTATAACACCAGTTTTCGTGTTCTTATTCGGATTATCGCAGGGAATTCCCGGCATCTATACCATGTGTGAAAAATGTCCATTTAGCATGCAGTGGTTCTTTTACACTGCGTCGTCCTTGAACGCGACACCTTCCACTTTTACGTTCACTTCCACGACCCGCAAACCCGTCATACTTTCGACGGCTACTCTTACATTTTGCTGAAGAATTCGGGACACCTCATGAATAGGTGTTTCGTAGAGCACGATAATACGTAGATCAATGGCAGCTTCCAGCTGTCCAACCTCCACTGATACGCCTTTTTGTACATTTTTACCGCTCAGCCTTTTGGCCCAGCCTTCCGATAAGCCGCCTGACATTGCAGCAATGCCCGGTGTCTCTAATGCGGCCATCCCGGCAATTTTACCTACGACATCGTTGGAAATCTTGATGTTTCCTGCTTCCAGTTGTTGAATTTGCTCTGCCATGACCTATGTCCCCCTTCATCCATCCTTTATTTGTATTGTAAAGCCTCAGCCACTCCAAATGCAAACCCTACGTATGAAAAACAACTTTCGTTTACAACCTATATCATTTTGGGTATATTAATTTAGAAAATCCATACAAGTGAGCATTTTGCATAAATCCCAAGAGTGTTTTCCAATCAGCAATATATAGATCGAAACGCTTTAGTTCGTCTATATATTGTACTTATGAGCGTTGGGAATCAAATTATGCAAAATGCTGAAGTGACAGCTTTCACCAAACTTGTACACATCTATTGATATCGAGGTGCTCTTCATTGAAAAAATGGTTATCTCCCGCTTTGCTTATAGCGACATTTGCTCTTAGCGCAGTCGCTCATTACACGCATTGGAACGCTATAGCCCAATTTGTCATTTGTGCAATTTCTGTTGTATTCGTAGCCGGTTTCCTCGGCAGGGCGACCGAAAGTGTCGCGCATTATGCTGGCCAACGTTTAGGTGGATTCTTAAATGCCACCTTTGGTAACGCAGCCGAACTGATCATCGCCATCTTCCTTGTTAAAGAAGGTCTTTACGATATGGTAAAGGCCAGTCTTACCGGTTCTATCATCGGCAATCTGCTGCTGGTGCTAGGAGCAAGTCTGTTCGCTGGTGGTTTGAAGTACAAAGTACAAAATTTCAATATATCGTTGGCTGGATTAAGTGGTTCTCTGATGATTGTGGCTGTTATTGCCCTGTTCGTTCCAGCTGTCTTTTTGAACACACACGTTATCACGGATAGCGAATCAGATACGCTCAGCCTCATTGTCGCAGGCACGCTCATTGTCGCGTATATTGCGTGGCTTATTTTTTCTATGATTACGCATAAGGACTATTTAGCTGACGTGACCGAACAAAAAGATGAAGAATTGCCACATGAGCATGCCCCTGTATGGTCCAGAAACAAATCCATTGCCTATTTGGTACTCGCTACCGTCATGGTCGCTTTTGTCAGCGAATGGCTGGTAGGTACGCTGGAGGTGTTTACGACCCAATTTGGGCTCAGCGAATTGTTCGTAGGTGCCTTCCTCGTCGCCATTATTGGTAATGCAGCCGAACACAGCGCTGCTATTTTATTGGCGATGAAGAATAAAATCGGTGCATCTGTCGAAATAGCTGTCGGCAGCAGTTTGCAAATTGCGTTATTTGTTGCCCCCGTGCTGATTTTTGTCAGTTACTTTATGGGAAACACGATGAATATTGTTTTCACCACAATTGAGCTGGTCGCCATTGCTGTCGCTGTATTTATCGCCAAATCCATCACCCAGGACGGCTCAACCAACTGGTATGAGGGACTCATGCTACTGGTAGTGTATGTATTGTTAGGTGTATCCTTCTTCCTTGTGTAGCTATTTAAGGTTTTAAAATGTTCATTAGGATGGTGGAAGGGCGATGCGCTTTTACCATCCTAAAAGAACATTTTTTTAAAAAAGGCATCAAAAAAAGCATGCTCTCAAGCTCCGCATGCTCTCATCAATTCAACCGTCTTCCTAATTGGCCTTATTATTCATGGCCTCATATAGAATAGCCAGATTGCGTTCCAGCTCACTGACCAGCTGTTTACCTACCATTTCCGGAAGAAGTCCAGCGCGAACCGCAAAATCCACTTCCTTGGAAAATCCGTACATCTGAGTATCCAGCACTTCCTCATAGAGAGGGCAATAACGGGTTGCCAGATTCTCCATCTGTACTTCAATAAGCTTCTTTATTTTATCTGCATCTTCCTGAAGCAGATTAATAGCCTTGATATTCAATTGTTCCTGCAAATCAGATGAAGTCATGGATTCTTCCCCCCTATGTCTCAATGTCGCACAAGACGTCCTATCCTTAATATTAGACCAAATTGCAGGCTAATACAAGAACCTGACAAAAAAAGCATCCCTACAGTTACAGGTAGGGATGCTTTTGCTTCAAGAATAAAGTTAGCTGGCTACTGAAATATGAAGTCCGTGCTTCTCGAACACCTCGATGATCGCTTTCTTGGCTTCCTCCGCATCTGGTCCATGAACGTGTAGTTCATAGCTATGGCTGCTGACTAGGGTCGTAAACAAGCCCAGTATACTTTTCACATCAATATACTTATTTTCGGAATGAAGGACGATGGAAGAGGTGAACTTGCTCGCCGTCTGTGCAATTTCAACAACCGCCGCGTTATTATTGGACATAGAGATCCCTCGCTTTACTGAATTGTCATGTATCGTTACTCATCCATAATGATACATTGAAATCGCTTTCTCAGCAACAACGGATATCGTTATTTTAAATTTTCAGGATTTAATGGCTCCAGCTCAGGCAGTACAAAGATGCCATCTTTACGAATCAAAACATCGTCAAAATAAATTTCACCACCGCCATATTCTGGACGCTGAATCAACACCAAATCCCAGTGGATCGATGAACGATTACCGTTATCCGCTGTTTCATAAGCTTGACCCGGTGTAAAATGTAAGCTGCCGGCGATTTTCTCATCAAACAAAATATCCTTCATTGGATGTAAGATGTGCGGATTAAACCCGATGGCAAACTCGCCAATATAACGTGCTCCCTCGTCAGAATCGAGAATATCATTCAGCCGCTTCGTATCGTTACTCGTCGCTTCCACGATCTTACCATTTTCAAAACGGAATTTAACATTTTCAAAAGTAATACCATTATACAGGGTTTGTGCATTGTAGCTGATCGTTCCGTTAACGGAATCACGTACAGGCGCGCTGTATACTTCGCCATCCGGGATGTTGCATTGACCTGAACACTTGATAGCTCCAATTTGCTTAATAGAGAAATTCAAATCCGTACCCGGTCCGCTGATCCTTACCTTGTCCGTCCGATTCATCAGGTCTGCCAATGCATCTTGAGCTTTGTCCATTTTTGCATAATCCAGATTACACACATCGAAATAAAAATCTTCGAACGCTTCTGTGCTGATATTCGCCAATTGAGCCATGCTGTCATTCGGATAACGCAGCACTACCCATTTGGTGTGTTTCACCCGTTGTTCGCTATGTACCGCATGCTGATAAATGGAATTATACATTTTCATTTTATCTTCCGGCACATCTGACAAATCATTTACATTTTCACCTGCACGAATTCCGATATAGCAGTGCATTTGCTTCATCCGGTTAAGGTCAATCTCAGCCCAGGTCTCCAGCATCTCCTTTGTCGCGTGACGAAGCATGGCGCTCTGTACCTTACGGTCTGTAAGTTGTACAAAAACATTTCCACCTTTTTTACCAACTTCATGAACGATGGCGTTAAGTAAGTCGCGCTCTGAACCAATCATTTCGATTAATACATTTTCTCCAGGCTGCACTTCAACAGAGTAACCTACCAGATTTTCCGCCAGCTTAAGTATTCTAGGATCTTTCATGTAGTGTCTCTCCTTCTCTATTTCATTCTTTTTGAACAATGGTTAATTCAAAATTCATTGTATCACGCCCGCCCCGTTACTTGTAGTCCTCAAAAGTAACTCTGGTTATCAAAACCTCTTGATGCAGCTCTTCATTCGCTCCCTGTCGGGTAATCTGGCATTCGGATGAAAGCTTTAAGGGTAAACCTGTTTGGCGATCTATGGTCAAATGATACACCGTATGCACAATGGATTGCTCCAGCTGGTTGTTCATATCCTCACAACTTTGCGCCCATATTTGGCTCAGCTTCTTTTGCAGCTCTCGATTCGTTCCTGTCTGCTGCGTTTTTAATATCCCGATTTGAGGGTTTAACGTATTCATTTCTTTTATTAAACGATCTTTCAACCAGCGCTTTGCCGAAGCAGATTCCGGTTCAATCCTCAACACCCAAGTTCCCCGGGCAGCTCCCGTTTCCATACGAATGCTCTTATTCAGTGTATTTAATTCCTCAAGCTCCTGAATCGGATTGAAGCGATTTAACATACCATTTCCAACCACAGGAGGATAACCGGATGTCAACGCAACCCATTTCCCACTCTGACGAAGAAAACGTTCCTGTGTAACATCATGCTCGGACTTACCTTGTTTCAGAGCTGCGTAGCCACCTTGCTTACGGAAAGCCTCTGCAGAGCCCCAGTGCATGGTCAATTCATCGTGATTTCTTAGCCTACCGCGATATTCAAACTGCTTATTCGTTGGCAGACCACTGTCAGCTCTAATTGCAGTCCGTCCAGTAAACGTTATCATCTCTTTGCCAGCCATTCCTGCAACAGCTCTCTTAAAAATCTGCTCAGGCGTATATTGTCGATCCAGTGCACAACCACTTAACACACCTATTACAAGCAACACACCACAAACCTGCATCACCCATTGCTTTCTCCAATGCATCCCATCATCCGTCCTATCCTGAACGTAACTGTACTCATGAGCAATAATCCTGCTTCAAGGCAGTTATGCTACCTGGTTCACTTCATCGCGGTATCCCTATAGTTCAATCATACACACGATATAGCTACGTTTAGGATTACCTGTGTGCAATGGGTTATGCAAGACAAAAAGAGAACATTCCCTAAGGAATATTCTCTACACATTGGCTACATGATCAACAACTATTCGATTGCGTCCTTCATTTTTCGCTTCGTATAAGGCCATATCAGCCCTATAAAATAAAGATTCAATACTGATTTGCTCATCCAGCCAGTTCCATTCTGCAATCCCGCAAGAAACAGTCACCTGAGGCTCGGTTTCATGCTGTACACGGTAACGTATTTTTTCTGCATATCTGAGCGCCTGCTGCACCCCCAGCTGCGGTAAATAAATGGCAAGCTCCTCGCCACCCCATCTCGCACATACATCCTCGTCGCGAGTCGCCGAACGAACGATATTGCTGACGCTTTTCAAAATTTCGTCACCCGTCTGATGCCCATGCGTATCATTCACCTGTTTGAATTGATCAATATCTACCAAAATAAGAGATCCACAGAAATCCTTTTCCTGATGTTGCTGAATGATTTGGTCCACATAATGACGTACATACAGACCTGTTAACATATCCATATTAGCCAACCGCCGCACCTCAGCGTGCAGCATAGCATTGGTTACCGCCAACCCGATATGAGGGGCTAGCATTTGCAACATTTTGTAATTATCGTAAGAGAAAAAGTGTGGAAGCTTGCTGGACAATAGTATAACCCCTTTAGGAGTACCGCTGGTCTTCATAGGTACAGCCATCAAAGACTGGGAGTGCGTCGCATCCATAAAATGAGAGGATATCCTCCCATCCTTTCTATAGTCCGACACAATCACTGGTTCCCCTGTTAAGCGTATTAGTCCAGCAAATCCATCGTCAAGAGGGTAACTTTCCAGTCTTAAGCTTTCCACATTACTCGACATGACCTTAAAACAGTTTCCATCCTGGTCAAGCTGTACAATACAACAAAAGTCCGCCATGAACATTTTTAATAACTCCTGCACGGCAAATTCAAATATTTCATTTAACTTCAGGCTCTGATTCAAGCGCTGAACCAGTTCATTAATGAGACGCAATTCATGGATAAGTACATTTGATTGCTCAAGCAGCTTCGCATTTTCAAATGCGGTGCCAGCCGTATCCGCCATCATGGCAATCAGCTCTACATCCACTTTTTTCATACTATCCGCGCCCGATGGAAGAATCATATGGAAAACACCGTATACACCCTGCTTACCACGTAATGGGATGCCGATTTCAGTTATTTCATCTTCTGTACCGACAGGCTCATTCACAGCCATTTGTCCTTTCATAAATGCACGGACGCATACATCTTCGTCCCGTTCATGCAGCAGCAAAGGTTTGACCTGTGGATTGCGACTATGCCGATCCTGACTCATATACAAGGTGATATCTACATGGGGAAACAAATAGGCGATGCTCCCGAATACCTCATCCAGCACGCCTTCTACGTCAATTTTGTCATGCATCCGTTTTACAATCTGAAATAAAATAGAACGGCGTCTACCTTCACGATCGCTTCGATTCCGCATCCCAAGGACATCTTCCATAAATATGTACTCAAACTTCGTGTAAAAGCAGGATTTAAAATGTAAAGCAGCTGCTAACAACGTGTCCAGATTTGAGACAGAATGTTGAGCAGGCCGTGTAAAACGAAGAGCGGCAAAGGGCTCGCTCTTGTAATTACGGCATAGTATGGGAACCATATACACAAACGCAAGGCTTCCATCACGAAGTTTGCGCTGGCTCACTTCCATCTCTCTAGATATGCAACAACGTTCGACCAAATCCAAATCCTCGTCATCATCTTCTTTCTTACCAGCAACACGAACACCTATAAAATTAAAAACAGCAGTATATTCTTCGTTAATCCAGGATATACCATTGCCCTGTTGTAACCAACTCCGATATCCTTGGACAAGCAGCTGGTTAATATAGGGGAAATCATAGGGTGTCATATCCATGTTCTGGAGCCAGGCAAAAGACGTATATCCTTTATCATCAAACAGCGGAGCACCGCTAGCCTGGACCGTTTTACTGTCAAGCATTTGCTGATCCGTTGTTGAAAATTCCGACATATTAAGGCGCTCCTTCACAGCAAAATTAGCTGTACCAAGACAGCGGCTATACACCACTATAGCTCATAATATGATCTATTTTACTCCCAACTCTAGAAATTTGCATCCATTTTCCAGAAATTCGTCCCACTTTTTTAGTTCTAAAGCCCTATCGACAAAATTTGACGTTTTCATTCTTTTTCTCTTCTTGACATTGACCTACTCTTACATGTAGTATATATTATTGAAAAAGACTGTACGGCAGAACTATCTACTGTGCGGATCTTAAATTTTGGGCGTAACAGTTTGTGTCACCCTCATCTTTTTTGTTGCTGACAGGACAGCGGCTGAACTTTTCTGTCAGTAGTGCGTCTCACCTTCATAGGTAGCGCCGAACAAATTGGAGCGCAAAGAGAGCCCCAACTCAAATTTTAATTATGAAGGAGTTAACTCTATAATGGCACGTTACACTGGTCCTAAATTTAAATTGAGCCGTCGTCTCGGTATTTCCCTGAGCGGCACAGGTAAAGAATTGAAACGCCCTTTCCCTCCGGGACAACATGGTGCAAACCAACGGAGAAAAATCAGCAACTACGGTATGCAGCTTCAAGAGAAACAAAAGCTGCGTCACATGTACGGCTTGGGTGAAAAACAATTCCGTACCCTGTTCAACAAAGCTCAACACATGCACGGTATCGCTGGTGAAAACTTTATGTTCTTGCTGGAAAGCCGCCTGGACAACCTTGTATTCCGTCTTGGCTTTGCTAATTCCCGTGCAGGCGCACGTCAATTGGTAGCTCACGGTCACGTTACTGTGAACGGTAAAAAAGTTGACATCGCTTCTTACCAAGTAAGCCCTGGCGACGTGATCGGTCTTCGTGAAAGAAGTCGTTCCCTGTCTTCCATCAAAGAAGCTTTGGAAAACCGCAACCACTTGGTAGCTTACCTGGAGTACAATGACGCAGCTCTGGAAGGTAAATTCATTCGTTTGCCTGAGCGTGGCGAATTGTCTCAAGATATCGATGAAAAACAAATCGTCGAATTCTACAACCGCTAATCCTTGCATTAGCACCAAAAAGCACCCGAATAGATTCGGGTGCTTTTTTTATATTCCTTATGCATTGAGCCTGAGAGTTTTATTCAATGGGGATGTATACTTTCATGCTCAAATGATCTGGATAGGAGGAATTCATCACGTCCGTAATTTCAAAATCTGGTCCCTCCCTCCGTTCAAAATTAGAATTAGGAAGCCATGTGCCATAGATAAAGTCTCGTATATTCTGAACCCGTCCATCTGAACCCGAAGCGTCAAACTCAGCATACTTCCCTGCTGGAATCTCCATATAGATGAAACCCTCTGCCAGTTCATTTGACTCTTTTTCAACTGCCTCGCCCACCACAAATGAAAATGCACCATTGTCTTCAAATCGACAGGCAACCCCATATGACATTCCCGGTGCGATCTTGTTCGGGATACACATAAAATATTCATTGGCTCCAAAGTGCCCATAAAATCCTGGAATTTCTTTATAGTGCTGCTCATTATTCAGATTTGTTTTATATTCATACCCTATAATTTTGGTCGTTTCGAGCTGCAATATCACTGGCTTGTTCACATCCAAATCCCCCTTCGTATTTTTTTGATAATCCAGAAAATTAATTTTATTTTGTCCAAGAAGCTCAATATCACTGTTACGATACTTCCCAGGGGTGATCCCAAAATTCTTTTCAAAAGCGCGGGTAAAGGCTTCTTGCGAGTTGTACTGAAACTCAATAGCAATGTCCAACACTTTTTGATTGGATTGTTTTAGCCGTTCAGCCGCCTCGGACAATCTTCTCCTTCTTATATATTGTTGAACCGTAAAACCCGAAATGGCCTGAAAAACCCGCTGGAAATGAAAAGCTGAAAAGCATGCCTGTGAAGCAATCTCGGCAATTTTTAAATCCTCCCGCAGATTCAATTCAATAAACTCAATCGCACACTGAATTCGTTTAAAATAGTCCATATAATCCTTCCCCACACTCGTAATTGTTCTGGTTATCTATCCTACACCCAAATTGTACAACCCACGTTTTCATTATGTATAACTCTTTACCTACATGTTTGATTATTTGTGCTAAGTTTACCATGACTTTTCACTTGGCAGAAATAAAAAAGCAACGCTGAGATCGAGACAATCTTAGCGCTGCTTTTGAATATATTCTCATTATCCAAGCTTGATTTTAGCAAATTTTCGTTTACCTACCTGCACAATGTCGCCTTCCTTCGGCGTGTATGCTTCGTTCACATCGGTCCATTTCTCTTCGTTAATTTTGACCGAGCCCTGCTGAATACTGCGTTTGGCTTCACCATTAGATGCTGCAAAGCCCAGATGAGTCAGCAACTGGATCACACGAATGCCACCTTCTTCTAACTGATCAGCCGTCAAGGTGAACTCTTCAATATCGTCAGGCAACGCGCGCTGCTGGAATACGGTAACAAAATGCTGCTTCGCTGCTTCCTCTGCTTCTTCGCCGTGATACATGCGCACTAACGTTCCAGCCAGCTTCATTTTGGCATCACGTGGATGTACTGAGCCGTCCTTAACACCTTTCGCCAGCTCTGCCAGCTCCTCGTTGTTGATATCCGTTGCAAGCTCAAAATATTTCAGCATCAGCTCGTCAGGAACGGACATGGATTTCCCGTATATTTCGTTCGGCTCCTCATCAACACCAATGTAGTTCCCCAAACTTTTGCTCATCTTCTGGACGCCATCCAGGCCTTCAAGCAACGGTAATGTAATAGTAGCCTGCGGCTCAACTCCGTATTCTTTTTGCAGGGTTCTACCCATCAGAAGATTAAACTTCTGATCCGTTCCCCCCAATTCAATATCGCTTTGGAGAGCCACGGAATCCATGCCCTGCATCAGCGGGTAAAAGAACTCATGGATGCTGATCGGCAATCCGTTTTGGTACCTTTTTGTGAAATCATCCCGTTCCAGCATACGGGCAACCGTTACTTTGGCCGACAGGGTTACTACATCAGCAAAAGACATTGGCCCTAACCATTCGGAATTGTAAAATACCTTTGTTTTTTCAGGATCGAGAATTTTAAAAATTTGTTCCTTGTATGTTTGGGCATTACGCTGTACATCTTCCTCAGTCAGTTGCTTACGAGTCTCCGATTTACCTGTCGGATCACCAATTCTGCCTGTAAAATCTCCAATAATCAGTTGCACTTGATGGCCTAATTCCTGGAACTGGCGCAGTTTGTGCATAACAACCGTATGTCCGATGTGAATGTCGGGCGCAGATGGATCAAGGCCCAGCTTAATTTTGAGCGGCTCGCCGCTAACGACCGATTTGATCACCTTACGCTTCAGCTCATCCTCCGGTACAATTTCCGCTACACCCCGCTGTATCACCTCTAGCTGTCGTTCTACCTCTACCTGTTGCTCCGGCTTCAATTCTTCCCACTTCATCCTGTATGCCTCCTATTTTCCATCCAAAATATTACATATTAGACAAACCAAAAAGCCCCTTTCATCCCAAGGGACGAGAAGGAGCTGCTCGCGTTACCACCCTAATTAAAGAAACGCATGTCAAAGACAGACATTTCTTTCACTTCATTCCTATAACGGGCCTACACCCGGTACTGGATTACTATGGTAGCTTCGCAAACCTGCAAAGCTTTCCATTCATCCAGACAGCTCCAGACGGTAATTCAAAGGAGGGACGCTACCGATTCACACCACCCATCGGCTCTCTGTACAACGTAATTCCGCCTTCTACTGAAGTCTTTCTCTGCTTTTCACGATATTTACTTTGACCTATTTATAACACACTGTTTTTATGTAGTCAACGACACCAAAAGACAGGCTTTTTAGCATATGGGTTCATTTTGTAATTTTATGCTATAATAATGGCTGTTATAAAGGAGGAAGACTTAATGGTTGAAGAAAAAAACAATGTGTCAGAGCCAAAGCCTTCCCGCTTGAGGACAACCATGCGAAGGCTCGGCCGTGTCATAAAGTGGGTCGTCATCATCGGTTTTATGGGGGCACTATTTGCAGGAGGGGCCGCCGCCGGCTATGTTGCTTCTATTGTAAAAAACGAACCCGTGCGTTCCAGATCCATGATCCTACAGGAAGTAGATAAGAATGCAATTACAGGCTTCGCTTATTTCAATGATGGTTCTCCCATCGGACAACTCCGGACAGAAGAAGATCGAAGACCTGTCACGTTTAAGGAGATTCCACAACTCGTCATTGATGCAGTCATTGCCATTGAAGATAATCATTTTTACGAGCATAAAGGTGTCGATCTGTCGGGAACGCTGCGTGCTGTGAAGCAAAAGGCGCTGCATGAATCCGTACAAACCGGGGGTAGTACTCTCACCCAGCAGCTTGCGCGTCGTGTCTTTCTAAATCTTGATCGCACGGATGACCGCAAGGTCAAAGAAATTTTGCTATCTCTGCGCCTTGAGCGTTTTCTGAGCAAGCAACAAATTATTACGGCCTATCTCAATAAAGTACCTTTTGGTAACGGCTCAAGCGGTTACAACGTCTTTGGCATTAAAGCAGCGGCCAAAGGTATTTTTAATGAGAATGATCTGAACGAGCTTAATATAGCCCAGGCTGCCTATCTGGCAGGTTTGCCACAGCTTCCTTCTTCCTATTCTGCTTACAACGGTAAGGGCGAGTTTAATGAAGCTGGCTTTAAAAGAGCCATCAACCGCCAGCACTTGGTGCTCAGTCGAATGCTGGAGGAGAACAAAATCAATAAAGCACAGTATGATGAAGCGATGGCTTTTGATATCAAAAAATCTCTCGCACCACGCACTGTTAAAGCTTATAACACCTATCCATATCTTATGATGGAAACAGAACGACAAGCTGCGCAGGCACTCATGTCTGTCACTAATCCGGGTCAAGCAGCTAATGCCAGTGCAGATGCCAAAACCAAGGACGATAATGATTTGCTCAAAGAAGCCGAACAGCAGCTTCGCACAGGCGGTTATATGGTGTACACCACCATTGATAAGAGCGTATACAAATCCATGCGTCAAATTGCAGAAAATAAGGACAATTTCTCTGCCACTAGTAAAACCAAGGGTGACGAACAAGCAGCGGCTATTTTGATTCAGCATAAAACAGGCGCCATTCTTGGAATGATGGAAGGTCGGGACTTCCAAAAGGAGCAGATGAATTATGCCACCCAGATGGTTCGTCAGCCTGGTTCGGCAATGAAACCGATTGCTGCCTATCTCCCAGCATTGGACAGCGGTCTTGTGCAGCCTGGTAGTATCGTGGATGATGCCCCTATTATTTTGAAAGATGGCAGTAATGGGTATCACATTCCGAAAAATTCTAACAACCGCTATCAAGGATTGGTCACGGCGCGTTATGCACTGAATCAATCGCTCAATACGATAGCACTCAAGCTGTTTAACGAAAAAGTAGGGATCAGCAAAGCTTGGGCTTTTGCCAAGAAGCTGGGTATCACCACCTTGGAATCCAGTGATAACAACGCCCAAACGGGTGTACTTGGCGGCTTGGCCCATGGGGTGACCGTCGAGGAGCTCACGAATGCATACGGAGCCATTCCAAATGGCGGTGTGTTTAATGACGCCTATATGATCGAAAAGATTGTGGATTCGCAAGGCAATATTGTATACAAGCATCAGCCTAATCCTGTGCAGGCCTTCTCACCGCAAACCGCCTACCTGATGACAGATATGTTGCGTACAGCCGTGTCGGAAGGCACAGGCAGACTGGTGAAGCGGAACTTTGATCAATCCGGCAAGATTCCGATTGCCGGCAAGACAGGCACTACGCAATCCTACACGGATGTTTGGTTCGAGGGCTTTACGCCTGACGTCACGCTGGGTGTATGGGTTGGTTACAAGCAACCTGTCAATAAGCTTGAAACGAAAGTCCAAAAAGAGCGGGCTCGTCGCCTATGGGCTCTAATTATGAATGAAGTAACAGCTAAAGATGCCCAGCTGTTCCAAACGGACAGTTTCAAGAGACCTGACGGCATTGTAACCCGTACAGCATCCGCGTATGGTTCGGACATTTATAACAGTAAGTATCCACCTAAAAACAGTGAAAATGGTGTGACCCGTGCGAAATATATTACCTACCAAGGTGTGAATTATATTCCACGTGATGGTACACCGGATGATATGTTATATGAACGGACCGTTAGGAAACGAGAAAAGCCAATCTCAGAATTAATTAAAGAGCTTCAGCAAGCCTTTAAGGTGATGAGACGACATAATTCATTGTCCTACTATCTGCCTCAGGATGCAGATAAGGAAGCTCCTACTCAGATTGATCCACGCAGGGACGATGGAGCAGCCCCTAACGCTCCATCTAGCGTCAACGTAAGCTATAGTGACGGCAAAGCCATAATCAGCTTTAGCCCAAGCGGAAACAGCGACGTCGTAGGATACCGTCTGTATCGTTCTACAGATGGGGGGAGCTTCCAACAGCTTGGCAAGGTCGTTATGGCTGACGGCTCCAAGGTGTTCTCTGACAGCCCTGGGGGCAGCAGCTCCAGCTACTACGTGACCGCCGTTGATGTAGGCGGCCATGAGTCCGGTCCAAGCACGAAAGCAAGCGCAACACCTATAGTGCCACCTGCAGATTCTGAGTCTCCAGACGTTCCGGGCGAGGGAGATGGAACAGGTGCGCAGCCTACAGAGGTTCCTACTGCCCCTGGACAGCCTCAAGCTAAAGCCGCAGGCTCATCCGTAGCGCTCCAATGGAGCGCAGGTAAGTCTGCGGACGCTATTACAGGCTATAACGTGTATTACAGCGAAAGCGGTGCAGAGCCTTTTACAAACATAGGCTCTACCGCATCTACCAGCTTTGAATATAAGTCGGGGAAAAAGCCAAAAGGCTGGTTTCGTGTCACTTCCATGAATGCCATGGGGGAATCGGCTCCTTCCGGAGCCGTCCGTCCATAACTGAAGACAAAAGTAGAAAGTGATAGGAGTCCCCTTAGCCATTAAGGCTTTGGAGACTCCCTTTTTTTAATTCTAATATGCACAGTACTTCAATCCTCTATGGTAGATAAGTCACCTGTAGGAAGGTTAAGCTCCCAGGCTTTCAACACCCGTCTCATAATTTTACCGGAACGAGTTTTGGGTAACTTTTCCTTAAATTCAATTTCGCGTGGAGCAGCATGGGCAGACAGCCCTTCCTTAACGAAGCGATAGATGTCCTGCTGCAAAGCTTCAGACGGTGCATAGCCTTCACGCAGTGCAACAAAAGCTTTGATAATCTCTCCACGCACGGTATCTGGTTTTCCAATAACCCCGGCTTCCGCTACAGCAGGATGCTCCAAAAGCTTGCTCTCCACCTCAAAAGGGCCGATTCGCTCTCCAGAGGAGTTAATGACATCATCAATCCTACCCTGAAACCAGAAATATCCGTCCTCATCCATGTAAGCTGAATCACCCGATACATACCAACCGGGAAAGCGGAAATATTCCTGAAACTTGTTTGGATTGTTCCATATACGTTTCATCATGGATGGCCATGGTGTACGGATCGCCAAGTGACCCATCCGGTTAGGAGGCAACACCTGCCCTCTGTCGTCCAAAATAGCAGCTTGAATACCTGGGAGTGGCTTACCCATCGAACCCGGTTTAATCGGCAGCTCAGGGTAATTACAGATCAACTGAGCTCCAGTTTCCGTCATCCACCAAGTATCATGAATGCGCTGCGTATATACTTGCCATCCCCATCGCACCACTTCGGGATTCAGCGGTTCCCCAACGGATAATACATGCCGCAGACTGCTAAGATCATATTTGGAAACAACCTGCTCCCCTGCGCTCATCAGCATCCGAAACGCTGTAGGAGCACTATACCATATGGTCACTTCGTGACGCTCAATCGTACGGTACCAGTCTTCCGGGCTGAAACGGCCCCCACGAATGACATTCGTCGCTCCATTTAGCCATGGAGCAAAAATACCGTATGACGTTCCCGTGACCCAGCCAGGATCAGCAGTACACCAATACACATCATCTTCCCGCAAATCCAGCACCATTTTGCCAGTATAGTAATGCTGAATCATTGCATTTTGCACATGATACACGCCTTTGGGCTTGCCTGTTGAGCCAGATGTATAGTGAATAATTAATCCATCTTCACGATTCAACCATTCAGGCTCAAGTTCCTCTGAGGACGTAAGCATTTCTGTCTCAAAATCGATAATTCCCTGCTCGCGTTCATCCATATCACCAACCACAAAAATATGCCGCAGCTCAGGAAGCTCTTCACGCTTTACCCGTGACAGAAGCGCAGGAGTGGTCACTAATGCCACTGCCCCACTATCCTCCAATCGATCCTTAACCGCAGTTTCCATAAACGCCTCAAACAATGGACCGACAACAGCCCCTACCTTTAGAACACCAAGTAAACTAATAACCAGCTCAGGCGAACGCGGCATGAAAATAAACACCCGCTCCCCTTTACCAATACCGTATTTGCGCAGCACATTTCCGAACCTGTTAGAGCTAGCACGAAGCTGAGAGAAAGTGTAGGTTTCATGACGGTTTGCGTCACAATACAATAGTGCCGCTTTCTCACCCCGTCCTTCCTGTACATGTCGATCAATGGCTTCATGCGCCATATTTACCTTGCCTGTTTCATACCACGTAAAATGACGCTCTGCATCCTCCCACTGAAAGTTGTTGTAAGCTTGTTCATACGGGCCCATGTTGGATGTGGGAACTACAGTCTGGAGTTCTTCAATCTTCATGCATTCAGCCTCCTCACAATGGATTAATGAGAAATACGCAGGACAAGATAACGCTTACAAAAATCAATAAAGCAGATAGAGTCCTTTAGTTTACTGGTTGATTTAAATTGTGAACATTTTATGTCTAAAACAGTATATCATAGGTCAGGATGTGACGGCCATCCTTTTCATTTAATTGTTTTTTTGCTATAAGTATGGAATATGAGGAACGAGCTCATGGCGAACAAGGAGGGCGTACGCATGCAGCATTTAAAACTGTACCACTTGGACACGCTGGATCATAAAGGACAAACAATCTATGTAGAAGGCCCCGTATCCGCGGATCAACTGCGTTCATTTCAAATGCACAAGCAATTAGATGCCTTTCGCAAACCAAAGGAGCAATTCGACGCGTTGGTGGATATTTCAGAACTGCCAGAAGGCAGAATTATCATTGCCCATAACGGGGAAACCCTTTTGGGATATGTTACTTTTCATTACCCAGATGAGATGGAGCGCTGGTCGGAAGCTGGCATGAAGGATTTACTGGAACTTGGAGCTGTTGAGGTAGCCGATGACTATCGTGGTCTGGGCCTGGGTAGCCGAATGATTCGGATTGCCTTTGAGGATGGACAGCTTGAGTCCTACATTATTTTTACGACCGAATACTATTGGCATTGGGATTTAAAAGGCAGCGGTCTCTCCGTATGGGAATACCGCCGCATGATGGAGCGTCTAATGAAAACTGTAGATATGGTCTGGTACGCCACGGATGATCCTGAAATATGCTCACATCCTGCTAACTGTCTGATGGTACGAATGGGAAAGGATGTGCCCCTCGCATCACAAGAGCAGTTTGACCATATCCGATTTGTTCGAAGATTCATGTATTAAAAAAATTATACCATTAGCCCAAATGCTTGAGCATGAACTCCACAATACGATGCGAACGATGGGAAGCTTCTACCGTAAATTCAGCATAATTAACGTGGGCCGATCCATCAGCCTTATCTGACATAGATCGTAGGACAACATAAGGCACAGCGTTCATATGAGCTGTCTGAGCCACAGCTGCACCCTCCATTTCGGTACAAACGCCGTCCATTTCCTGATGTAATGCAGTCACTAACTCACGATTTGCAACAAATTGATCGCCAGAAAGTACCTTGCCGACAATATACCGATCGCCAAACGATTTGCAGGCTTGCTCAGCTAGACTTACAAGCTCGGGATCAGCCACAAACTCTGAGGTGTCCTGATAAGGAATGACCCCTCTGGCATAACCCAAAGGCGTTACATCCATATCATGCTGCATACATGTTGATGAGATGACAATATCCCCAATGTTTAAATCAGGATGAACCGCCCCTGCCACTCCCGTGAATATAATCTGTTCTACACCAAAATGATCAATCAGGATTTGTGTTGTTACCGCAGCATTAACCTTGCCTACACCGGATTTACAGACGACGACTCTTTGCCCGTGAATGATTCCTGTAGTGTAAGTGATTCCAGCCTTGACCGTCTTACTCCCTTCCGTCATCGCTGCCAGCAGCAATTCAATTTCTTCATCCATAGCACCCATTAATCCATAAAGTCGGCTCATTACGCATCCCTCTATTCTTGGTTTGATGATGATGTCCAGAAGAAGCTTTATATCCACGAAAAAAGCTCCATCAAAGGAGCTTTCATCGAAGGTATATCCTATTCAGCACTGCGTCTAGTCTAAATAATTTACTGACAACCGCAAAATAGTTTCATGCGGCAAAATAACGCGAGGGTTCTCCACGTTTTCCTTTTTCATCAGCTTGGTCAGCAAACGCATCGCTACCGCACCCAAATCGTACATCGGTTGTGCGACGGTTGTCAGCTGAGGACGAACCATAGAGGCCATACGAATATTATCAACACTGATTACCGAAAAATCATCAGGAACTTTCAATCCCTCATCCTGAATACTATGGATCGCACCAATTGCCATTTCATCCGTTGCAGCAAAAATCGCACTTGGCTTCTTCTTCAGACCGAGAAAATATTTCATTGCTTCGACACCGGATTCATAACGGTAGTTCCCGATTCGCACGAGATCCTCCTGATAATCAATTCCGGCTGCTTCCAATGCTCTCTTGTAACCTTGGAAACGTGCATAGCCGTTTGCAGGGTCTTGAAGCGTACCACTGATCATTGCGATTTGACGGTGTCCATGGCGGATCAACGTGTTTACTGCATCAAAAGCAGCCGCTTCATGGTCAATATCGACCGAAGGATAGCTTCCTTTTTCATCACTCGTTGCACATAGAACGATAGGGACCGCAGCTGTATGGAACGCCTGAATATGCTCGTCCGTTACTGTACCACCCATGAACAGAAGACCATCCACTTGCTTTTCAAGCAATGTGTTGATGACACGAATCTCTTTTTCTTTTCGCTTGTCGGCATTACACAAAATAATATTATAGTGATACATATTCGCTATATCCTCAATACCGCGTGCAATTTCTGCAAAAATTGAGTTCGATATATCCGGTATAACCACGCCGACGGTCGTTGTCTTCTTGCTGGCCAGACCTCTAGCGACCGCATTTGGGCGATATCCCAATTGTTCAATCGCTTCGTACACTTTCTTGCGAGTCTGAGGTTTCACATTAGGATTATTGTTAACTACGCGGGACACTGTGGCCATTGAGACACCAGCTTCGCGAGCTACATCATAGATCGTTACCGTCACATTCCTTCTCTCCATTGCCAATAAATTTTCAACCGAATCCTAGATCAACTAATTAGAACCATGATACGACAAAATACTACTTTATGCAACGACAGCACACATTCTGTCTATGTGAGATGATCGTGGAGTGCACGGGCTGTAATATTCGAATGGGATGTATGCCAAACAGCCTCTCCGCCCTTGATTAAAATGGCCTGCGGGGATTCATGCTTCACCTGAAGCCTGTCCGCGGTTTCATTGGACACCGGCCGATCTTCTACTACATAAATGATACCGTATTCAATATTTTCGTTGGGAGCGTCATGCAAATAGGACTCCACTTCCTGATATGCGCCTGCACTTATCGGACAACGTGTGCTATGTTTAAAGAGAAGCAACGGCTTGTCTGATGACGCTTCCAGAGCCGTATCTAATTGTTGAACAGTAGTCATTTTTGTCATCGTCGCCATTGGATATACATTCCTTTCTGTGTCTTGTCGTATGGCCTATTCCCATCGTAACAAAAAGAACATGTAAAATCCAATGGTGACCATGAAAATTTTCATATTTTTTAGTTTTTAGTATTCGTAAATACCGATTCACTGGTAAAACCGGATAATTGGACCAATTTTTTCTCTACATCATTCATCCAATCTTCGTCTCCCAGACTTCTCGCATAGCGATAAAGATCCAGTAAGAGATTAATTCGAAGCTCCATGCGCTCCTCCAAAGCAGATTGCCAATCTACATTGGGATTGTCCGCTTCCTCCAGTACAAGCTTGCGAATTATTTCTGCCAGTTCATTGTTGCGAGCAAAAGATATTCTCCGCGCCGTAGGTTTGCTCCCTAGACTTTGTAATAGTGCCTTAATGTCCTTCGTCACATGCTGCAAAACCTCACTGGAAAAGCACGACGAGCATGAGAATACAGGGACGTGCAAAATTTCAACCTTGTCCGCATAGATTACCTTTCGCAGTTCCAGTCCCATCGGTTTGCCACATTGACATTGCTTATGCATTTAACCACCCCATTACGTAGGATCAAACTATACGAGGATCTCATCAGAATCCAAATATATCTATCTACTAGTCTAATAAATATTTGTTAACTCCATTAAATCTATCATACCTTGTTTTATTTCGACTTTGGGACCTCAAATCCTTCCACACATTGCAGCTATGAACAAATTACCAAAGCTTTGGCGGGTCAGAAAATGACGACAATTGCCGTCAAAGAGCAGACTACTAACATAAGAATCTGCGAAGGAATGGACTTTGGGCGTTCTTTTTCTTAAGATGTAAAAGTACAGATTACAAAACAGAGGTGTCATCATGTGACGCACGAAAGGATGGTTGGATGTCAAGACTTGCCGGAAAAAAGGTTATCGCCCTAGTGGATGAGGAATTCGAGGATCTGGAGCTGTGGTATCCGATTTACCGTGTTCGTGAAGAAGGCGCAGAAGTGCATTTAGCCGGTGCGGAAAAGGGTAAAAAATATATTGGAAAATATGGCGTACCTGCTGAAGCGGAATATGCCTTCGAGGAACTGAATAGTAGTGATTATGACGGGATTCTTGTCCCTGGCGGTTGGGCACCTGATAAACTGCGCCGCTATCCCAAGGTAATTCAACTCGTACAGGAGTTTCATGCTGCTCATAAGCCGATTGGACAAATCTGTCATGCAGGCTGGGTACTGATCTCTGCTAAAATTTTGGATGGTGTTACGGTAACCTCTACACCAGGTATTCGTGATGATATGGAAAATGCAGGAGCTATCTGGAAGGATGAAGCTGTTGTGACGGACGGACATATTGTTTCTGCTCGTCGGCCGCCCGATCTTCCACCTTACGGAAAGGCGTTCTGCGATTTGTTAGCAGATAACACCTAAACCGTAATCACAACAGACTGTCAACAAGATGAAAAAAGAACCTTCAAAACCATGAATGAAGTGGTTTTGAAGGTTCTTTTTCGTCCAAGCCGTGCTACGACAAGTCTAACAGAACGGAGTTTTTGGTTCCCCACAAAGGTGTATGCTAATTGCGAAGCTTTGCAGACATGACATTACATATTACTGCCGTCCAGGCCCTGCCGGAGTGCAGCTGACATTAGCTGCAGTCAGCTTGTCTTCGATCGCTGCACCAGTGGACATGCCAAAGCAAACCTGAGCGACCGTCGTTGCCTCAGATGCAGTCGTATTCAGCACACGATGCTTGACCCGCAATAAAGATTGGGGAGACATGCTGAGTTGATGTATCCCCAGTTCCAGCCAAAGCGGAACGGACCGTTCATCTCCAGCCATCTCACCACATACACTCACATCAATTCCTGCTTGATGTGCCGCTTGTGCAGTCATGCGCAGCATTCGAAGTACAGCTGGATGGTATGGATGGTACATATGTGCAATCTGCTCATTCATACGGTCTACAGCCAGCACATACTGAACCAGATCATTCGTTCCGATACTAAAAAAATCGGTTTCAGCCGCTAATAAATCAGCTATCATCGCTGCAGCCGGTACCTCAATCATAATTCCTCGCTGAATGTTCGGATTATAGGCAAGCCCTCTTGCATCCAAATCCGCCATAGCCTCCTTCAAAAGAGCATCTGCCTGGCGGACCTCCTCTACAGATGAGATCATCGGATACATTACCTTGATATTTCCCGTCGCACTGGCTCGCAAAATTGCAGTCAACTGGGTTTTAAACAATTCCTTCCAATCCAGACTGATCCGTATAGCACGGTAACCTAGAAAAGGATTTTCTTCCTCTGGTAGTTGAAGATAGTCCAACGGCTTATCTCCACCGATATCCAAGGTACGGATGACTACAGAGTGGTTTCCAGCCTTTTCTGCTATCAGCCGATATACTTCATACTGTTCCTCTTCATCTGGAGCAGATTTGCGATCCATGTATAAAAATTCCGTGCGGAATAGTCCCACACCTTGAGCGCCATGCTTCAAAGCTGCCTCCAGCTCTTTAATCGAACTAATATTGGCTGCCAGCCTCAGGGTGGTTCCATCCTTGGTCACGGCATCTACAGAAGCAAGTACCTGAAGCTGCTCTTTTCTGCGTCGCTGCTCGTCGCGCAAAATTTTATAATGATCCGTTACAGTTTTTTCCGGATTCACATAAACTTTGCCCAGATCTCCGTCCACAACCATCATGTCTCCCGTTTGAACGGGCAAATTCAGATTGCTCTCCAGTCCTGAAACGAGTGGAATCCCAAGTGCGCGGGCCATGATCGCAGAATGTGATGTTTTACCGCCGTTCATAGTTACAATCCCTAAAACATAGCTAGGATTCAAGTGTGCCGACTGGGAGGGTGAGAGCTCCTTGGCTACCAGAATATAGGGCTGTGTGTCCTTGGGAAGAGTCACTTCCGGTGCACCCAGCAAATGCTTGAGTAGCCGGTTCCCCACATCTTTGATATCGATTGCCCGCTCCTTCATATATTCATCATCCAGTAAATCAAACATTGTCACAAAATGATCAATGGCTTCCTTCACGGCCACCTCGGCCGCCTTGTACTGACGCTCAATAATTCCGCGAATTTCATTCATGAATTCCGGATCTTCCAATATCGCAAGATGAGCATCAAAGATGCTGGATTCCTCCGGCCCCACCATCTCTCGAAACTCATCCTTAATATACTGGATTTCACTTTTGGATGTGCGTATCCCTTCATACAACCGTTCAAATTCCTTCGCTAGATCTACCGTATCCATTTTTTGATCAGGTAAATCCCATTCCCAGCTCGGCAGGACAAATGCCTTCCCGATGGCCACACCTGCTGCGGCGCCGATGCCTTCTATCATGTTTCTACCCCTCCAACATTCCTGTCATGCAGCACAACGGACATTACCGAGGCCTGACCTTTTTTCACTGTTTTAAACGGAGCAAAGCTCCACGACTTGACGCGATCCGGATTCGTGATGACCATAGGAGTCACCAGCGATGGAGCTTGCTCTCGCAGCGCCTGCAAATCAAATTTGATCAGCAATTGCCCCGGTTCCACCGTATCGCCTGCTTCTACCATAGCAGTAAAATTCCCTTTTAGCTGTGAAGTATCAATCCCGATGTGAAGTAGAACCTCAAGTCCTTCTCGTGTGGAGATGCCTAAAGCATGCATGGTCGGATACAAATGCATCACAGTACCATACACCGGAGACACAAGTTCACCGCGTTCAGGGACAAAAGCAACGCCGTCCCCAACCAGCTTCGTCGCAAAAATTTTGTCAGGCACTTCATGAATCGGTAGCATTTTTCCATGTACAGGAGCATTGAACAAAATTTGAGGAAGATCACGCTCCATCAGCTTCGCGATTTCCTCACGGATCAGTTCTGAATACGTTCCGAATACAACCTGCAAATTCCCACCGCCCAGATTGATTAGCCCGGCCGATCCCAAAGCCTTCATCGCTCCAGTATCAATCAGCCTGTCATTGTGGACGGTCAGCCGCAAACGTGTGATGCAAGCCTCTACCTGCACAATATTTTCCTTCCCGCCGAGTGCTTCCAAAATAAGCGGAGCACTATAAGGAATATTGCCAGCCCAATCCTCCAGAACCGAACCTTCCTCGCGCCCAGGAGTTGGAATACGGAACCGCCGGATAGCCCATCGAAACAGTACATAATACACAAGCCCGTACGCCACTCCCACTGGAATTAACAACCAGGCGTTATGTGATAGATGAAAATTAAGGACATAATCTATAAAACCTGCCGAATAGGAAAATCCATGATGAATATCCAGCTCAAAGGTAAGCCACATGGCCAGCCCAGACATAACCGCATGAACGAGGAACAAATAAGGTGCTGCGAACAAAAAGGCAAACTCAATCTGTTCCGACACTCCAGTAAAAAAGCAGACAAGCGCAGCCGTCAAAAATGTTTTTTGCACCTTTGGCTTCAAATCTTCACGCGCTTCCTGAATGATCGCCAGCGCAATGGCAGGGATCGCAAACATCATAATCGGGAACAACCCGGACATGAAATAGCCCGCTGTCGGATCGCCAGCAAAAAACCGGGGTAAATCTCCCTGCACAACGTTACCAGACGGCGTTTTATATGTACCCAGTTGAAACCAAAAAATATTATTAAGCAGATGGTGAAGACCAAAGGCCGCCAGTAGCCGGTATAGAATACCGTAGATAAGCAGTCCAAAGCCGCCCAAGCTCGATTCCAAACCTACTATAAATTGCAGCCCTCTCTGTATGAGTGGGGCAATAATTAACATGAGTCCTGCAAACACAGCCGAGAAGAGGCCAATAAGCAGCAGAACAAATCGGGTACCCCCAAAAAACTGAAGCACTTCGGGCAATTTGATGCTTTTGAAACGATTATAGGCCACCCCTGAAATGACCCCCAAAATGATACCAATGAGCGTCGCTGGTTGAATGAGTCCGTTTCCAAATCTCAATGTGACTTGATCGTATATAGCCATACCAGCCAATGCTGCTAATCCCGCCTGACCTGCCTGATTCGACATACCCAGTGCAACACCAACCGCAAACAAATATGGCAAAAAATAAAAAATCCCGTGTCCCGCCGCATTTGCCATATCAGACACCATGGGGAATCCCCATGTCGACCAAGGAAGGCTGCCGAGACTTAGCAATATTGCAGCGGCTGGTAGCACCATCGTCGGGAGCATGACAGCACGACCGAGCTGTTGTAAGGATCCGAGCCAATTCATGGCATTCCTCTCCTTTCTATCCCTGATGGTAAGCCGAATAAATACTTTTGTCAAAGCAATGATTCCATCTGCCAAAATATTTATTTACGCTACTACAGGTCAAAAACTTTATCATCACAACAGATAACACTATGAATCCGTTTAGACCCATTTCATCAACAAGGCATACATACATTATATGGATTCCTGAATGGATAATATACTGTACCATATTCCTCATTTCGCACCAAAAACCTTCAACCCTGTGAAGCAAGGGAAGAAGGTTTTATTCATCTGCGTATAGCACAGATCACTGATCCATGTTTATCCTTTACGTACAGCCTGGGTCACTGAGTCCTCCACCTTAATGCAACGATCCATAATAACCGTCATTCCATGCTCCTGCGCAATGTCAGCGGCTTCCTGGCTTATAATTCCCTGTTGAAGCCACAAAATCTTAGCTCCAATAGCAGCTGCTTCACGCGCAACCTCTGCACAGTATTCACTGCGGCGGAATACATTGACCAGCTCCACAGGCTCAGGTACTTCAGCAAGACTGGCATAGCAAGTCTCCCCAAGAATCGTTTGCCCTGCCGCCGCAGGGTTAACCGGAATAATCCGATATCCCCGCTTCTGCATGGCATAAGAAACCATGTATGAGGTGCGGTCCGATTTATCAGACAAACCAACAACCGCAATATTGCCTACTTGTTCCAAAATAGTTTTAATCTCTTCTCTCGACGGATTTTCAAAAGCCATCCTGTTCCCTCCTATTCGTATCTTCGTTTGCTTTTATTTTACCCATTCTACAGAAGCACCAAGCGCCGTTAGATGGTCAAAATACTGCGGATACGATTTGGCAACATGATGTGCATCCTTGATCACTAACGGCTTCTGTGCGCGTAAACCTACAATCGTCAAGGCCATAATAACACGGTGATCAAAATGCGCGTTAATTTCCACGCCACCTTCAACACCCTCCGGTCTGCCATGTACGATAATTTCCGCTTGGCGTTCTTCTACCCGAGCTCCAGCCTTGGTCAGCTCATTCAAATAATCGGTAATGCGGTCACATTCCTTATACCGTAAATTCTCCACGTTATAAAAACGGGACGTGCCTTCAGCAAATACAGCCGCAGCCACCATTGCGAGCACAGCGTCTGTTGCAGCATCACCGTCAAATTCGACAGCCTTCAATCGGCCATTGCCCTTCACAACGACGGTATCGTTCTCATGTGTCAGTGGTACTTCCATCATGCGCAGCACATCTACGATAGCGCGTTCTCCCTGTTTGCTCTGCTCCTTAAGACGATGGATGGTAACATCGGAATTCGTTACTGCAGCAGCCGCCAGCACCGCTGCACTCCCTGGATAGTCTCCCTGTACAGTATACGTACGTGGCTGATAGGATTGCCGCCCCGGGACACGGAAAGACATGTAATCATCGCTTGCATGAATGATAATACCAGCCTCTTGCAATACCTCCATGGTCTGCCCAATGACCACCTTGGATTTCAAATCATGCAGCACTTCGATTTCACTGTCTTCCTCCAGTAATGGCGTAAGGAATAGCAGGGCGCTCAAATATTGTGAGCTAACCGAGCCGGACACCTGAATTTTACCGCCTTTCGCCTGACCACCCTGAATACGAATTGGCAACTTACCTTCACGATGATCTACTTTCACACCCAATTGCCCCAGTGCATCGATTAGATCATCATGTGGTCTTTTGCCCAATGAGTCGGGATATGTATTAACAAATGTAACATCCGGACATAGAGATGCAATACCCATCAAAAAACGGAGCACCGCTCCTGCATTTCCCACATTCAATTCCTTCACAGCTTGAGGACGGCTACCAAAACCTGTAATCACTATTTTTTCATCATCCTCTTCCAGTACTGCACCCAAATCGGCGATACAACGACGCATAGCATCACTGTCTTCACTATGGGCAGGATAATAAATGGTACTTTGTCCCTCAGCAAGTGCCGCAGTGAGCAGATAACGAGTAGTGTAGTTTTTGGAGGACAGGGCCCCAATCTCTCCTTGCAAGGAAGGGGTAGGTCTAACGATAACATCCATAATGTACATGCTCCTTTTCGGTTCAACCATCCTATTATACGTTAATTATACAAGTTGTAGCATTCATTTCTCCACCCAAAAAAATAAGAAATATTAATCTAGGTCGCCCGAATGAATCCCGTCGGTTATTTGATCTATACCTGCCTTCAGGATTAAGCCGATTGACAGCCTAGAGATAGCTTAGCTATCATACATAGAGTGTGTGTGACATTTTGCACACGTCAAAAACATACGTAGCACCCATTATATATCAGAAAAGAGGTCCGGCCATGACGCAAATCGCCCTGATTGAACCTTCTGAGTTGCGCGCACGTCTGCAAGCAGGAGAGCAATTGCAACTAATTGACGTCCGCGAAGCGGAAGAAGTAGCGGAAGGCATGATTGAAGGTGCCAAGCACATTCCGCTCGGACAGCTTCCGGGTCGTCTTGAAGAAATTGAACGCACTGGTGAAATTATCTTTATTTGCCGGAGCGGTTATCGCAGTGAACGAGCCTGCGAATATCTGCAGCAGCTAGGTTATGAAGGCTGTACTAACATGACCGGCGGCATGCTGCAATGGTCACAGGAGCAATAGAAAACCTGCTTAACAAAGAGACGGGAACTTCCCGTCTCTTTTGTTTTAACTCAAAGCTTAGACGCGGTAATGCATTAAAATATTCTACCCCTATCATACCATAGCGTCAAAAGATTACACAATCCTCTACTGCCATCAGGATGATATCCATAATTAAAAATTAAAAAACGGAAGCTTCATCTACCCATAGGGCAAAAAAGCTTCCGTTGTATTACATAGTGCTATTCATACATATCCGTTCGTTCATTAGAACCATTGATGATGGAATACGCCTTCTTTGTCCACACGTTTGAACGTATGGGCACCAAAGTAGTCACGTTGTGCTTGCAACAGATTTGCTGGCAAACGCTCAGTGCGGTAGCTGTCATAGTATGCAAGCGCGCTGGAGAAACCAGGCACTGGAATACCTTGGGATACAGCCACGGAAATCACTTGACGCCATGCATCTTGATACGTTTCAACTACATTTTTGAAGTAAGAATCCAGCAACAGGTTTTTCAAGGCAGGATCGCGGTCATATGCATCCTTGATATTTTGCAGGAATTGCGAGCGGATAATGCAACCGCCGCGGAAGATCATAGCGATTTTTCCGTATTTCAAATCCCAATCATATTCATCGGAAGCTGCACGCATTTGAGCAAAACCTTGAGCATAGGACACAATTTTACTTGCAAACAGTGCTTTACGTACGCTTTCGATAAATTCTTTCTTGTCGCCGCTGAAGGACTCAGCATTAGGACCGCTCAGCACTTTGCTTGCCGCAATGCGCTCGTCTTTCATAGCAGACAAGAAGCGGGAAAATACAGATTCAGTAATCATGGACAATGGCACACCCAGATCCAAAGCGCTTTGGCTTGTCCATTTACCTGTACCTTTTTGACCAGCAGCATCCAAGATCACATCTACCATAGGCTTGCCTGTTTCTTTATCATACTGGGAGAAGATGTCAGCTGTAATTTCGATCAGGTAGCTGTCCAGTTCCCCTTTATTCCATTCCGTGAAGATTTCATGCAGCTCTTCTGCATTCACGTTTAGAACTGATTTTAACAGGTGATACGCTTCACCGATCAATTGCATGTCACCGTACTCGATACCGTTGTGCACCATTTTTACATAGTGACCAGCACCGTCGGGACCGATATATGTACAGCATGGGTCGCCTTCCACTTTAGCAGAGATTGCCGTTAGAATCGGCTCTACCAGTTTATAGGCACTTTCTTGTCCACCCGGCATGATCGCAGGACCATTCAAGGCACCTTCTTCACCACCGGACACGCCTGTACCAATAAAGCGAAGTCCTTTTTCCTCCAGCTCCTTGCTGCGGCGCTGTGTATCAGGGAAGTAGGCATTGCCTCCGTCTATAATAATGTCGCCCTTGTCCAGATGAGGCACAAGCTGTTCAATCGTGGCATCTGTAGCTTTACCGGCTTGAACCATGATCAGGATTTTACGGGGCGATTCCAATGAGTTCACAAATTCTTCAATGGAGAAAGTACCCGTCAGTTTTTTACCTTCTGCTTCTTTGATAAGATCGTGCGTTTTTTCTGGAGAACGATTAAAAACCGAGACAGTGAAGCCTCTGCTCTCAATATTAAGGGCTAAATTCTTACCCATTACCGCCAGGCCGATCACACCAATTTGCTGTTTTGCCATCTGGTTCCTCATCCTTTGCAACATATTT
Organism: Paenibacillus sp. FSL L8-0158; assembly: GCF_038592965.1. Taxonomy (GTDB): domain Bacteria; phylum Bacillota; class Bacilli; order Paenibacillales; family Paenibacillaceae; genus Paenibacillus; species Paenibacillus polymyxa_D. Next base: position 3,640,770 of record NZ_CP151949.1, read on the forward strand.
TGTCTTCTATATCGCCGCTTTACCGCATTACACTTTATGTGAATCGGAATACGCGCACTTCTATTTTAACGTTTTTGGTGTAAGAAGTGAACCCCTGTCTATTCACAGATGAAAACACCCCATTTACATGAGGTGTTCAGTTGTACTACGCTTCCATCATCAGCAGTTGGTGGGATAGCGTTTGCAGGCGTTCATGACAATTCCCGATTTCAGCCTTATCTCCGTCTGTCATGGCTGTGAACAGCTTCTCCAATTCATCGTCCACTTCCATTTTAAGCAGCAGCAGTCGGGTTTCTCCTTCATTGGAAGCGTACATATCCTCCATTTCCTGTGCTGAAAGCACCGGTCCCTTCTGATAAATAACACGCTGCTTAAAGCCTGTAACCTCGACCAGACGAATGACCTCACCAAACAAAATATTTTCTACTAAAATATGATGGTCCTTGACTCTTTTGACAATGGCATGGCCCCGGGTGCTTCCAATCAGCTTCTCCAGCCACTCAGCCAGCTTGGCATCGCGGATCACATAATCTCCAGCCAGCTTGTAGTGTCCTGTGCGCAATTGTTGAAAACGGAGCTTCACCAGCTTGCGCCCGGTTCTCACCGACAAAACCAGATACGACTCATCCTCGCTCCAGTACAGCGAATACCCTTCCGATATCAAATCCTTGATCAGATTATGGATATGCCGACGGCTAAACCGGAGCTCTAGATTGCAATATTCTACCTCACAGCCCTTGTTCACGGCATTCCCTCCTTTTTCAAGTCCGATTCAAGAAGTCCGGCTACAGCAAGCCTGCGGCTTTCCCGCTTGATCTTCCCTTGCTCTATTTTATACTTCATTTTATGTAAGGGTACTTGGTTATTTGACCTATTTTTATGAGTAACAGCGCACAATCCTACTTTTGCCTTATATGCTTGTACCGAGCCCGGACTAAAGACGGTCAAGCCCGCTGACATTATGCTATAATCGGACATATTACGCCACACGATATGGCTTAACCCATTTACAGGAGGAAAAGGAATGACATTTAGTGGATTTACTGCAAAGGACTTCGATGTTTTTGAAATACCGGGGTTGGAGCCTCGTATGGAGGTGCTGATTCAGCAAGTTCGGCCCAAGCTGGAAGCGATTGGCGAGGAATTAGCCCCATTTCTAACAGACTTATGTGGGGAGCCTATGCATGTTCACGTTGCCAAGCATGCACGACGCAAGGTCAATCCCCCGATAGATACATGGGTAGCCTGGGCGGCAAATAAACGCGGGTATAAGGCGTTGCCCCATTTCGAGGTAGGTATGTTTGCTTCCCATATTTTCGTCATATTCGCAGTCATTTATGAAAGTCCCAATAAAATAACGTTTGCCCAGGCGCTTGAAGCCAACCTGAGCGATGTGCGCTCTAACATACCGGGCCATTTTTACTGGTCCATGGATCATATGGCTCCAGAAGGTACAGAACAGCAGCACATGGACACTGAAGAGTTTCAAACGATCATCCACAAGCTGCAACAGGTAAAAAAAGCCGAGGTCATGTGTGGGCTTCGTATTGATCGTAATGACCCTCTCGCCAGTGACGGAGCAGCATTGCTGCAGACGGTGCGTTCCACCTTTGAGCATTTGTTGCCGCTGTACCGAATGTCTTTCTCGAAAGAGTAGCCCTCGCCGCTTTTCAAGGCGCTGTTTAGGCCTCCACAGTCTTCCTGCGTGGATTACGCGCCAGAGCTAGGTGACAGCCAAACATGAGCAGCATCACGACCCCACTGATGATAAATGGAACTGTGTGTCCAGCACGGTCCCATAGCACTCCTGAAACGAGCGGGCCTATAACCATGCCGGAGCCTTGAAGTGTTAAAAAGAAGCCCCATACCGTTGCTCGCTCGTTTTCTGGAATCAGTCGGGCAAGAAACGTGTTCCATGCAGGCAAAATGAGCGCATATCCCAAACCAATAAGTGCTACGGATACAAATACCAGCGGAATAGATCGAACGATTGAGAAGAAAAACAGCGTAATTCCGGCTAGCAAAAAGCCAACATGTAGAAAATACTCCGTTCCAAGTCGATCGACCAATTTGCCGCAAGGGATCAGTGCCAGCACAGTCACCCCACCGCCTGCAATCAGGAGCACGCTATACAGGTTCGGTGAAATCCCGAGGTCCGTCCGAGCGTATAGCGTCAGTACCGGGCTGATCAAACCGATAACAAAAGACTGCAAAAACAGCGCCGGGTAAATTAACGGATTGACGTTAAGCTTTGTTTTGAGTACGCCGATCGTCTCCTGGATTCCCCTCAAAATCCCCCGCTTCTGCTTTATGTACCCATCAGACGACACTAGAGCGCTCTGTTCGAGGTCATCTTTGTCAGCAGACCTTTTCGGTCCTGGCAGCATGAGAGCAACCAACAACAACACAATACTGCATCCTATCAAAATCATGAACACCATGCCGTAAGAATGCCCATAGTGGGATATGACGGAGTTCATAATGAGCGGACCCAATCCCGTTCCACCCATAGACGCAATTTCCAGTGTACCCATCGCTGCGCCATTGTTGTTATTAGGCCCGGACATTTCGGTCGTTCCGGTCATAACACAAGGCCAGAGCGGGGAAGTACCCAGACCGAGCAGCAGACACGCGACGACGAGCCACACGGGCTCTGTCAGTACGCTCAGCATAATAATTGCCACAAGCGTAAACAACAGCGCAATCGACATCGTTCCACGGTAGCCGAGTCGTTCAGCCATCCAGCCCGCCGGTGCCCGAAACGCGTTGTCTCCAAAATACTGAAGTGAAAAGGCCAAACCAATAATCCCGGCCGACAAACCAAGCGTTTCTCCCATATATACCGGCAGGATGGATACCAGAAGAGATCCTTTCATAAATTCGACCAGAAATACCAAAACCCATAATTTAGTAAAAAAAGGAGTCCACAACCGCTGTGGAGCTTTTTTTCGTCCCATTTGCCTCATCTAATCCACATCCTCCACCTTCATTTTTTGGCTATAAAGACCGGGTTCTCCGCCTACTCCACTCTTTCGCAAATAAATGCGCCCTCAATCGCTTGCATTCCTACTTTAAACTGCTATACTCAATTTTGTTCTATTATCACTTGCACAGGATTGTCGAAATCCTGCACGAAAGGTTGTGACAACACTAATGAATCAAAGCAACACCCCGCTTTTTACTGCTTTGAAAAAGCATGCTCAGAGCAACCCGGTTCAATTTCACATCCCAGGTCATAAAAAGGGAGTGGGAGCAGATTCGGAATTTCGCGAATTTATGGGGGATAATGCCTTTTCCATAGATATGATCAACATCGCTCCATTGGACGATCTGCATCAGCCATCAGGCGTCATCGAAGAAGCTCAAAAGCTTGCAGCAGAGGCCTTCGGAGCTGATTATACGTATTACAGTGTACAGGGGACAAGCGGAGCCATCATCACCATGATTATGTCGATTTGCGTGCCTGGTGATAAAATTATTGTACCCCGAAACATACACAAATCTATAATGTCTGCCATTATCTTCGCTGGTGCGAAGCCGGTATTCATTTCTCCAGTCAGTGATGAGAATCTCGGTATTCACCACGGGGTTACAACCAAGTCCGTACGCCGGGCATTGGAACGCCACCCTGACGCCAAGGGCGTCCTTGTTATCAACCCGACATATTACGGTGTGTGCGCCGATTTGAAGGAAATTGTAGATCTCGCTCACAGCTATAATGTGCCGGTCCTGGTCGATGAGGCTCATGGAGTACTGATTCATTTTCACTCTGATCTACCGATGTCCGCCATGGAGGCGGGAGCAGACATGTCAGCTACAAGCGTTCACAAGCTGGGTGGTTCCTTGACTCAAAGCTCAATCCTGAATGTAAATACGAAAAACGGATTCGTGAATCCGCAGCGTGTACAAACGATTTTCAGTATGCTGACAACAACGTCGACTTCGTATATTCTGCTGGCTTCGTTAGACACATCCCGACGTAATCTGGCCCTTAACGGTCATGAAATAGCACAACGCGCCCTTGATTTGGCTGAATATTGCCGCTCAGAGGTTAACAAGATTGAAGGGCTATATTGCTTTGGTAGTGAAATTCTCGGCACGGAAGCTACCTACGATTATGATCCAACCAAAATTACGGTTCATATCCGCCATTTGGGCCTTACCGGATACGATGTGGAAAATTGGCTGAGAGATCACTATAATATCGAGGTTGAGCTTAGTGATATGTACAATATTCTCTGCTTGGTGACCCCTGGTGATACCAAAGAGGAAATTGAAATTTTGTTAAAAGCTCTGCGTGAGCTGGCTTCTCTGCACTATTCCACAGGTCAGGAGCATGAGCTGGTTGTAAAGATACCAGATATCCCTCAGCTCTCCCTCATTCCGAGAGACGCTTTTTATGGAGATACGGAAATCGTGCCCTTCAAGGAATCTGCTGGTCGCATTATTGCGGAATTCATTTATGTGTATCCACCTGGTATTCCAATCTTACTGCCAGGAGAAGTTATTTCGCAGGACAATATTGATTATATTGTTGATCATGTAGAAGTAGGCCTGCCTGTTAAAGGACCTGAGGACCGAACAGTACATCAGGTGAAGGTTATCGTTGAGACTGACGCTATTTCATAATATTGATCGGACAACACATGCTTACAAAATATGTTGATAGTTAACAAAAAAAGCCCCTATTTGGGGGCTTTTTTTCTTGAAGAGCTTATAACAGCTGCTACATCCAATTCTATTCGTATTGGGCAACAAGCTCGCTATATGCAGCTTCTACACGTTTCCACTCATCTTCGTCCTCAATATTGTAAAGCACCATTTCTTCGTTTTCTTCTTCCATACGAAGAATAATGCCATCCGCTTCGGGATTGCCTCGCTCAAGCAGAAGAGCATAAACGTGATCTTCTACATCAAAGGTCTCTACCAGCACCATTTCTACATCTTTACCATTTTCATCAGTTAGCGTAAGAACCATTTCTTCATGTTCGTGGTCATGATCGTGGTTGCAGGCTTCACCGTGTTCATGTTTGTGATCACTCATGGAAATACCTACCTTCAAATTGTTTTATTTTCCCCCGTATCGTAACATGATCAAGGGTGCAGGTCAATTTGTGGTATGCCTAATTTATCGCTGTAATGACTTTTTCGGACACCAAGGTATAGCTGCCGTCTTTGCTCTCTTTAATGTAGAAACCTACCCGGTAATTCCCTGCTGTTTTGAAATCATACGTAAAGTCGTTCGTACGGAACCAGAAGTTATCCTTTTGTGCTCCTTTGATATCTTGGGACTGAATATCCTTCACGTTGCCCGAAGGGTCGGTGATCGCTACCTTCACTCCGGAGATATCTGTTTTCAAGGTATCAATTTGACTAAATACATTAAATTTCACTTTATTGCCTTTATTCACGTTACCAAACACAGTATCTCCCTTGAACAGGAACATATGCACGTTAGGCTGGTCGAAAACAACTTTTCCACCGGATGGATCAAAATTTACAAGTCCGTTAAAATCACGAATGGGCACATAGGTTTTCCCATCAATGACAACTGCACCATCTTTTGACACTTCTCCATTAATAATCAACTGCACTTGGTCCTTGGCGGATTCCGCCGAAATGGCGGTCCCTCCCATTATTGAAAAGGCCATCACTAGGGCCATCACTTTTCTCCATTTCATCACTACTAATCCCTCCATCGTCATCTGTTTAAAACCTTCTGTCGTACATTTATACCTAGCTCAGCCGCACAAGTTGCGCTGTGTTTCACAAATTGTCCAAAGTTTTTACATAAGGAGCAAATCTTTAGTTCCGGTAGCATAGGTGATAAAATACGACTGTAGAATGTCCTAGTACACAAAGTCTGGAGGATAAATCCATTATGAGCCTAACGATACAAATGCTTGGCACAGGCAGTGCCTTTGCCAAGCATTATTACAACAACAACGCGCTGCTGGACAGCGGAGAAGGCAAACTGCTGGTCGATTGCGGTACAACCGCGTCTTTAGCATTACACCAAATGGGCATCCCTTTGCCTGATATTGACGCAATTTTAATCACACATATTCACGCAGATCATGTCGGAGGCTTGGAGGAATTCGGTTTTCAAATGAACATTCTTCATCGTCGCAAGCCTCTACTTTATATCGCCGAACCACTAATTCACCCTTTATGGGAACACACACTCAAGGGTGGGATGTCACAGCAGGGTATGATTGACAAGCTTGAAGATGTATTCGAGGTAAACGTAATAACGCCTGGTGTACCCACTACATTAGTATCCGGTATCCAGGTGGAGCTAATCCCTACACAGCATATTCCTGGTAAAAACAGTTATTCCTTATTCATAAATGACTGCCTTTTTTATAGTGCAGATATGGTTTTTGACCCTGATTTGCTTCATCAGCTGGTGCATGAACGAGGATGTCGGAGTATTCTGCATGAGGTTCAATTACAGGGCGCTGGAGAAGTCCATACGACGTTGGACGAGCTGCTAAGCTTGGCGCCATCTCTTCAAAAGCGGATTCATTTGATGCACTATAGTGATGATATGGAACAATTCAGGGAAAAAGCTGGCGTCATGTCCTTTCTGGAACAGCAACGAGTATATCAACTTGCAGAGTTGGAACGTGCAGAGTAGCATGCTAAATACAGCTTAACAATTAACAAAAAGCCGCCTGGCTAATCCTTTGTAGGAAAGCCAGGCGGCTTGCTGTTCTTGAATATAATGATGAACTTGCATTCTAATGTTACGAGTTAAGGTCAGAACAATGGCAGCTGATCCAGGTTATTAGAAGGATCTCCGTCGGCATCTCCCCGAATTCGTTTGCTGCCATCCTTGGCCTTGAAAACGTTAACGCCTGCAATTGAGCCTGTCTCAATCTCATTCAATGCTTGGCTATAATCTAAAATCCGACCGGTAGATGTCTGAAAAGACGTAAGGTCGCCATCCCCGTTTTTACGTACTGCTGTAATTTGCTCCCGTTCTGTATTAGCCATGCTGTATCGCTCCTTATCCATAGTATAGTGGAGGAACTTCTACTAGCATGCGCATTGTACAGATTTGTATGCACCTTGCGCTGTCGACTACAACTTTTTGCGCATACGTACATGCGGTATTCCCGCATCGTCAAAAGGTTCATCGGAGATCGTCTCGTAACCGAGCTTTTCGTAAAACTTCTCGGCTTGACATTGGGCATCTAGCAGCGAGTATCTTAACCCCAATTCACGTGCACGTTCCTCCAGTGCTAGCAACAATACACGTCCATAGCCTGCGGCACGATGCTCCTTGAGAACGGCAATACGTTGCATTTTAGCTGTATCTTCCTCATAGTATGTCAACCGACCAGTGGCCACCATTTCACCATGTTCACAAATTAGCAAATGATGGGCCGTATCTCCCAGCTTGTCATAATGGTCTATTTCTAAATCGAGAGGAACCTTTTGCTCTTCGACAAACACTTTGGTACGGATCGATATTGCCTCCTGTAGCTGCTCCTCTGTTGTTACACTTATAATTTCTGCGGCCATCATCTGTTCCCCCTATCATTAATTCCAAATTGTAAACTCACTAAATTCGAATTATATATATAAATGGTTATGAAGTACAGGCTGACTTCTATTTTTTCACTTTACATATATGGTTAATACATGATATTATCTAGTAACCGAAGGACGGTAGCTCAGCGGGAGAGCATTATCTTGACAGGGTAAGGGTCATGGGTTCGATCCCCATCCGTCCTATTCGTCAAAAGCCTTGATATTCAAGGCTTTTTTTGTTTGTCTAGAGATAAATCCAGTTATCCTGTTTTTTAATTAAAATGATACTTATAAGATAAAAAAGCCGCCCGGAAAGATAGGGTCGACTTTTCTGTATACTCAGATCATTGTACTTTAACAATGCCATTTCTTCTTCAGCAAAACTTTTCACCTTAATCCTTCTATTATATAGAAGAAAAAAAGCAGGACCTCAGCACAATACGCATAGAATTCTTAGATTACGATATAAACCGCCCCGCTCTCACCGTCAATCTCCGTCGGGTAAGCAGTCACACATCCAGTATCCGGCTCTTGCACCCGGCCAGTGGAAAGGTCAACTTTCCAGTCATGGAGCGGACAATGGATTGCTGAGCCACATATCATTCCTTCGGATAACCGCCCCCCTTTGTGCGGACAACGATTCTCAAGCGCATGCACGCTGCCATCGCTCAGACGGAATACAGCTATTTCTGTATTATGAATGCGAACTGTCCTTGCTCCACGTCGGTCAATTTCGTTCAAATTAGCTATTCTGATTCTGTTGGTTGTCGTATTGGTCTCCATTTTGTCAGCCCCCTATTCCATTATTGGCTTAAGTTCCGGCAGCTGCACAAAATTTTTGCGCAGCTCTTCGTTGTGAATAATTTCGTGCCACGGATCAGTCGTCGTGCTTAATGTCTCTTCAATTCTGGCCACCAGTTGCTTCCTCGTCTCTGCATCCGAAAGTGCCTGTTTGATGGATTCCACTCCGACCCGTTCCAACCAATGGGCTGTGCGTTCGTTCCAATTGGCCTGCTCACGATAATACTGCAGATAGGCACCGGTCCATTCCATCACTTCATCCTCGGTTTTAACGGTACAAAGCAGTTCAGCTGCCCGGACCTTGATACCGCCGTTACCTCCAACGTAGATCCCCCAGCCACCGTCAATAGCAACGACGCCCAAATCCTTGATCGTCGCTTCAGCGCAGTTACGCGGGCAACCGGACACAGCCAGTTTGACTTTGGATGGAGCATTCAGACGTTCAAATGCCTTTTCCAACCGGATGCCCATCCCCATAGCATCCTGAGTGCCAAAGCGGCAAAAGGTGTTACCTACGCACGTCTTTACCGTTCTCAAAGTCTTTCCGTAGGCATATCCAGACGGCATATCCAACTCGGCCCAGATCCCTGGCAAGTCCTCCTTTTTCACACCAAGCAGGTCAAGACGTTGGCCACCCGTAAATTTAACCAGAGGCACATTGTATTTCTCCGCGACAGCAGCAATTTTCTTCAGGTCGGCAGGTGATGTAACTCCTCCATAAATGCGGGGCACGACAGAATAGGTGCCATCTTTCTGTATGTTGGCATGGTACCGTTCATTCGTGAATCTGGATTCCTTCTCATCCTCATAATCCAGTGGCCATAGCATACCTAGATAATAATTGAGGGCCGGCCGACATTTCGTACAACCTTCCGGTTCGTTCCATCCCAGCACATTCATCACTTCTTTGACACTCTTCAATCCCATCTCCCGAATGCCATCAATGATCGCTTCCCGGTCAAGCGTCGTACAACTACAAATACCCTCTTTCATCGTTTCTCCGGCTTCTGCGCCTGCGTATAACTGTAAGAGTCCCTCCACTAATGGCTTGCAGCCGCCACATGATGCCGATGCCTTTGTGCATGCCTTAATATCCCCGACACTCCGGCAGCCAGCCGCAACCGCCTCTCCAATGTCACCCTTGGATACACCATTACATCCGCATACAATTTCGTCATCAGGCATCTGCTCCAGCATCATGGTGCCACTAGCTTCTGGTTGACCAGGATTGAAGCCAAGTAATAACTCTTTCTCTCGGCCAACCACCGACTCGCCACTTTTGATCAACGAAAACAGCATAGCTCCATCAGACGTATCCCCAAACAGAACGGCTCCGATCAGTTTCTCTTCCTTGATTACGATTTTTTTGTAGACGCCACCAATATCATCCTGATACCGCAGGGAACGTGTTCCCGGTTCATCCTTGTAATCCCCTGCTGAAAACACGTCGACACCCGATACCTTCAACCTTGTCGAGGTAACAGAACCACTGTAGCCGGGAGTCTCCATTCCCGCGAGTCGCTGAGCCAGTACACCACCTTGCTCATATAATGGAGCAACCAGCCCGTAAGTGATTCCCCGGTGTTCTGCACATTCGCCAACGGCGTAGATGCCAGGGATATTCGTTTCCATGTGATCATTTACGATGATCCCGCGGTTTACAGGAATTCCCGCCGACACCGCCAGTTCAATGTCTGGTTTGATGCCTACCGCCATAACGATCAGATCCGCTTCCAGCTCGCTGCCATCGGCAAATTTCAACCCTTCCACGCGGCGACGCCCTGTTATAGCCGCCGTCCGCTTATTGACCAGAAATGTCATTCCCTGCTCCTCCAGCTCGCGCCGTAGCATAAGGGAAGCGGCCTCATCCAGCTGCCGATCCATAATATATCCGTTAATATGGATAACTGTGACGTCCATCCCCAAGTTAAGCAGCCCCCTGGCTGCCTCTAGTCCAAGCAATCCGCCGCCGATGACGGCTGCCTTTTTGTGCGTCTTCGCCGTCTCCATCATCATTTCACAGTCACGAATATCCCGGAAACCGATAACACCATCCTTGTCGGCTCCTGGAAGCGGCAGAATAAAGGCTTTAGAACCCGTTGCCAACAACAACAAATCATAAGAGATGCATACGCCGGAGCGTGATGTCACCTGTTGCTTTTCCGTGTCGATAGCTGTGACAGGATCATCGGTATACAATCGAATATTGTTGTCTTCATACCAACTCCAGTCGTTGATGACAATATCCTGCAAACCTGCCCCTCCCGCCAGAACGGAGGACAGCATGATCCGGTTATAGTTTGGATGGGGCTCGGCCCCGAATACCGTAATCTCATAGCTACCTGGTGCAAGCTTCAGCAAATGTTCGAGAGTGCGTATCCCCGCCATTCCGTTGCCGATCAACACTAACTTTTGGATATTGTTCATCAGGTCACTCCCTTTCCATTTGTATCCTCAAAACATAAAAAGCCTGCTTCACATATGGGGATTCAAAATATCCCCCCACATGAGAAAACAGGCTCCATTGCCGTTTCATCGAATACGCCGTTGTATCCATCAGAGTATGGAATTAAAAAGTATTGTAGCTAATATATAATGGTTCAAATGATATGTCAACATTCCTTACGCATAAACTTATAAAAAATTATATTTTATCACCATGTAACATGTCTATGACGTATAAAATATCACTTCCCTACAAAATTAGGATTGATTTTCAGACCAAAACACGCCAAAATGGTTTAAAAGTCCGTTTTAACTTGATGATGGTGGAAAAATAAAGCAAACGGATAAAATCACATGTCATATTTGTTATCAATGAATACCACCCCCATCGCTAACTACCCTTCATATTACAGAGAGGAGGAGCCCGCTTGCGTTCCTTGTTGGTAATTCACTTACATTCTGACCATGTATCTGAGCAGACACACGCCGTTTCCTCATGGCAGGCAGGACCTGAACACCTTTTAGAATCCAACGGATACCTAACTCTGCCCTGCCGCAATGAATCTGAAATCAAACAGCTAATCCTTAATGCAGATGCGGCGATACTAAACATCCCTGTAGGCACGATTAGCATGTGGGGTGGCAGGCTGGAGCAAGCCAAAGCGGTTCCGTTGCTCTGGTGGTGCAGCGCAGAATCAGCGCTATCATCGACAGAGGCTTGTGAAGCTGATGTCACTGTTGATGGCATTCTAACCCCTTCTATGGCAGCCCATGAGCTGAATTGGGCTCTTCATTTTAGTGCCAAACGCTTTTTTGAACGCCAGCACTGGCAAAGTGAACGCAAGCAACTGACCGCTCGGCTGGAAGAACGCAAATGGATTGATATGGCGAAAGGAATACTCGGGGAAGTAAACGGTATCCCGGAAGCGGAAGCATATGATGTGCTACGGAAAAAAGCAATGAACGAACGCAAACGTATCGTTGATGTGGCAATTTCCATCGTCAAAGCGCAGCAAATGCTAAAAGCATAAATCTGAAAGGGGCCTGAACATGAATATCATTGAAATATTAAAAGAAGTTGGTCGTGGCAAAAGGGGCGCCCGGGATCTGAATTACGCCGAAGCCGAAGCTGCTGCCGAACTTATTATGACCCAGTCAGCAACCCCTGCTCAAATCGGAGCTTTCTTTGCCGCGGAGCGCATTAAAATGGAGAGTGTTGGCGAACTGGAAGCATTCGTAAACGTCTGCCGTAAATATACCCATCGCTTCCCGATGCAGGAAGGTATTGATTTCGCCGGTCCGTATGATGGCAGGAAGTCTTCATTTATTGCCACCTTCGCAACGGCCTTTCTACTCGCCTCATGCGGAATTCCTGTAACGATGCACGGCAGTGCACCTCTCCCTCCCAAATGGGGTGTTACGCTCCCGCTTTTATTGCAGGAAATGGGGGTAACACCCTGGAACATGACGCGCGAAACCGCCATTCATGCCGCGAAGCTGACCGGTGTACTGTTCGTAGCCTCCGAACAGTGGTGCGTGCCCTTGCGAGATATGCGGCCCATTCGCGAAGAACTGGGGCTTCGCACAGTGCTGAATACTGCCGAGAAACTGGTTGATTACGGTTCTTCCCCATATATTGTTTTCGGCGTTTTCCACAATACCGTGTTCGAAAAGACGGCGAAACTCATGCAAAATCTGAATTATCACAGAGCTCTGATCGTCCAGGGGAGCGAAGGATCGGAGGATCTGTTCATCGATCGGCCGACCCGGACTTACCTGCTTGCTAACGGCGATGTATCATTACAGGTTATTGATCCGGAAATGTACGGACTGGATTCAGTGGTACCAGAGCATAACTGGACCCCCGCTGAACAACTGCGCATTACGGAGGAAGTGCTACAAGGCACAGCTTCTATAGCCTTTTCGAATCAAGTGTTACTCAACAGTGCGGTTCGATTGTTCGTTGCAGGGCGAGTCGACTCCATAGAGGAAGGTTTGTATACCTGCAAACCGCTGCTAGAAAATGGGGACGCCTGGGGTTTGTATTGTCACTGGCGGGAAGCCATGCTCAGAAAAGAAATAAAAACAGGAGCAAACAGAACCGAAACCCGATTGCATTTATAATTATTGGCGTCACGCAGTCTAATGATTATGGGCCCTAAACTGTCCAACCCAAAAAGGCCAGCTCCCTCACTCATACAAGGGGGCTGGCCTTTTATGCAAAGAAGAAGCCACTTACTCAGTCCTGCTCTAGAACTCAGACCATTCCCCGTTATCTGCACTGATTGCGGCTGCAGCCAGATGAAGGGGACGGATGCGTACAGCTGCCGTTTTGAAGCCAGGCATCCGGCAGAACGGATCAAGATCGGGTCGGGTCGCCCGATTAACATTTTGTATCCCACCCCAATGCATGGGCACGAAGAGCGTATCTTCGCGGATATGTGGTTTGATCCGGCTGCGGACAGTGAAGCAGCCGCGCTGTGATGCTATTTCTACCCACTCCCCGTCCCTGATGTGCCAGCGTTGCGCTGTCCGCGGATGAATTTCCACATAATTCTCAATCTCTCGCGCGGCCAGCGACGGACTTCTGCGCGTTTGTGCACCGGTCAAATAGTGAGCCAGTACACGGCCGTTCGTCAAAATAAGCGGGTACCCCTCTGATATCTCCTCTCCTGCTCCACAGCTTTCAACCACCGTAAAAACAGCCTTTTGATCAGAATGGGCAAAGGTTTCCCGAAACATTGTATCCATACCGGCTCTGTCCGTAGACGGGCATGGCCAATATACTCCTTCTTCACGACGCAGCCTGTCGTATGTGATCCCGTAGTAATCCGCAGGACCGCCCTGGCTGGTGAGCCGTAGTTCTTCAAAGATATGCTCAGCATCCCTGTATGAGAAATAGCCGCCCTTGTTTAGCTTTGCAGCCACCTGACACAAAATGTTCCAGTCATCTCTAGCCTCGCCTGGTGCGGGCCTCGCCGCTTCCCGTAGCAGAACGCGGCCCTCCAGATTGGTCATCGTCCCCGTATTCTCCAAATAAGATGTCACAGGCAAAACAACGTCAGCCATTCGCGCGGTTTCCGTGAGAAACATATCCGCCACAACCAGCAGATTCAGCTTTTTGAGGGCTTCCTCCACCAGCCGGACATTGGGGTTAGATACTACAGGATTAGAGCCCATCACGAACAAGGCTTGGATTTCTTTCTGATGGACAAGCTCCATCATTTCATAAGCAGACACTCCCTTACCCGGCAAACTGCTTGGTTCCACTCCCCACACGGATGCCACATAGGCTCGATCTTCTTCATCCTCAATTGATCTGTAACCAGGAAGCTGGTCAGCTTTTTGGCCGTGCTCTCGCCCCCCTTGCCCGTTTCCCTGACCTGTGATAGCTCCATAACCGCATCCTTCCCTTCCAATCTTGCCAGTGGCCAGCACCAGATTAAGAAATGCACGCACCGCCATATGTCCATCTGTCTGCTGTTCAACACCCCTGGCCGTAAAAACGATGCCAGTCTCCACACTGCCAAAGGCACGTGCTGCCTGCTGGATCATTTCTACCTCAATTCCGCACAACGCAGCCGATTCTCTCAGATCCACACCCTTCAAATGAGTCAACAGCTGGTCATAGCCATTGGTCCGCTTGCGGATAAACTCTTCATTCGCAAATCCTTCGTCGACGATGACCTTTAGCATGGCATTGGCCAACACAGCATCCATACCCGGCTTGATTTGCAGGTGCAAATCGGCGGCGGCCGCCGTTGGTGTCGCGCGCGGGTCAATTACGATGATAAACGCACCATTTTCCTTCGCCTGGTGAAAATAAGGCATTAACGTCGGCTGACATTCAGCGATATTCGTACCTGCGAGCACAATACAACGAGCCAACGGAATATCAGCCAGTCTGCAGGTCAGTCCGCGATCAACGCCAAACACTTTACTGCCAGCGGATGCCGCTGCCGACATGCAGAAGCGCCCGTTATAATCGATATATCGCGTACCTACAGCCACTCTTGCAAATTTACCGAGTAAATAAGCCGTTTCATTGGAGAGTGAACCTCCACCGTAAATTCCGATTGCATCAGGACCCTGTGTGGACAGTAGCGTAGAGAAACTGCTAGCTATAGTATCCAACGCCTCCTCCCACTTGACGGGAACAAGTTTGCCCTCTTTGCGAATGAGGGGCTGTACCAGCCTTTCCGCATGAGTCGCATGCTGATGTGCATTCATTCCTTTGATACACAACCTACCCTGCGAGGCTGCATTAGGCTTCCCTTCCGCCTTATACACTGTACGGATGATACCCGCAAGTGTCTCTGTACCCGTGCTAACGGTCATCTTACATTGCACGCTGCAAAACGGGCACTGCGTATCCATTACTGACGGTACATGTAGCCCAGCTTCCGGTTTGCCTTCTCCTGACTGACACATCAAAGCCATCTCCCTTTCGCCATTTTTCGGAATTTTATCGTCTGCACGATAGATAATTCGCCACAACTCCAACGCAACCCGTCATCCTGTCAGCATTGTGGTTCGCAGGCTACCCGCCAGTCCACTTCGAAGAGCAGCGTCAAGCACACTTTCCCGTAATGCCAGAACGCCAGTCCTTTCCATCCACTCCCACATTTTTTCCCCATACCGGGCACTATGTCGGTATATTTGCAAGCAAGCTGCAGTCAGCAGAACCGCTTCTGTCGGGTCTTCCTCCAATCCAAGCAGCTGCCCCTGGCGAACCGGATGCTCTGCATGGCCACCGGCATAGACCTCCCAGCCTGCTGGAGAACGAGATATTCCAATATCGTGGACAAGTACACCTCCGGGATACGCCGATCCAGGACAAATAGCAACTGTAACTAACGCTGGCAATGCGAGACTTCCCCATAAAGTTGCCAACCGCTCTCTTAGCCAGGCTACTTCTACAAATGCCTGATCCATCAGGTCCGACTCAACAAAAGACCGATCCTCGGCATTTAGGTTCGTAAAGCGCAGACCCGTAGAAGAGGCCTCTCCTCCATACTGCGGTGTGACCTGAACCGCAACGCCAGCACCTAATGGATTTGTCGCAGATCTGTCGCGCAACCCAAGGGATTCCAAGTAATAAAGTACAGCCGGACGACACAATTCACACCCCTGCTGTCTGGTCCAACCGAGACGGGATACTACTTCACCTGGAGTCTGACAGGCTGCGTCCACCATAGCTGTTTTAAGAGAATCATGATCGTAATGCGTACATCCGCACACAGGGACAACTTCTTGGGCGGTCGGAGTAACTACAGGTCCGGAAACTGTGGATCGGGACAAACTATTTTTGACCAGTGCAGCCACCAGTGGCCGACAGCCCCCACAGGAACCAGATGCTTTGGTCCGACTCTTCACCTCTTCCACCGTCTTCAGCTTATCCGTGGCAATCGCTCGCAAAATAGCCCCCTTACTCACGCCGTTGCACGCACATACCGTTTCCTCTTCCGGCAGCGCGGCTGCCACATCCTCTGCTTTGCTCCGGCTATTATCCCGGGATGTAAGCTCTGTAGCGGACGCCCCGCGCCGTACCATTCCGAGCAGCGAGGTACTTTCCGCCGTATCTCCGTACAAAATGGCGCCAGTGACAGCGCCGCCGTGCATCATCACTTTTTTATAAACCTCCAGCATCCCGTTATATTCCATGACCGCTGTCTCGTTTCCCTCATCGCGAATGTCTCCTGCGGAAAACACATGGATCCCCGCTACCTTGAGCTGCGCATACGGAACCGTCCCTTCATAGGGAGCCGTTTCACGACCACAAATAACTTTTGCCAGCACTTTGCCCTGCTCATATAGTGGCGCCACCAGTCCGTATGAAATCCCACGGTGCTCAGCACATTCGCCGACGGCATAAATACCAGGAATACTCGTGCGCATATAATCATCCACGACAATGGCGCGGTTTACGGTCAGACCGCTGTCCTGAGCTAATTCGATATTCGGTCGGATACCAACCGCCAGCACAACCAAATCCGTGTCCAGCCTGTTCCCGTCCGCAAACATCAATCCTTGCGCCCTGTTTCGGCCTATGATGTTGACCGTTTCCTTTGCCAAATGAAACCTCATGCCCTGTTGCTCCAGCTTTCGCTGCAGAAGCACAGCTGCCGTCCGGTCAAGCTGACGGTTCATAAGATACTGCGCATTATGAACAACCTCAGTTTCCATCCCTAGATTCAGCAGGCCTTGAGCAGCTTCAAGTCCTAACAGTCCCCCTCCGATAACCGTGGCCTTGCGGTATGTTTTGGCATATCTCGCCATGGTTTCACAATCATTCACATCACGAAAAGCAATGACTCCCTGTTTTCGCACTCCAGAAATGGGCGGCATGAAAGGCAATGAGCCCGTTGCCAATATGAGCATGTCATAAGGTTCTTTCATGCCGGATTCCGTTTCCACCATCCCGGCTGCAACATCAATACGACAGACGCGTTCACCCGCGTACAGCTTTACCCCGTTCTCTTCATACCAGTCCCAGTCATGGGTAACGATATGTTTAAATGAGCTCTCCTCCTGAAGCATTTTGGACAGGAGCACTCGGTTGTACCCGGGACGGGGCTCTGCACCAAATATCGTGATTTGGAACCGCTCTGGCTCCAAATTGAGTATTTCCTCCACACATTTGATGCCTGCCATACCGTTGCCGACGACGACCAGTTTTTTCATCATATTAAAACCAGCCCCATTCTCCGAATAAAATAAGACAGAAAAAGCCCTTCTCCATTCAATGGAAAAGGGCACCGTTGCCGTAAATGTCGGCACATCGTTGTGCCGATATGTATCTAAGATAACTGAATTGTGAATGTCATGTCAATATTCAATACATGAAAGCTATATTTTTCCCTTGTATTTAATTATTCCATAATTTTGTGTTATGTATATTGACATATAGCAGATCCCTTTTTATAATTTGAATTAAAATCACTCCAACGTGATCATACCAAGTCGACTCACAATGAAGTGTGTCAACCACGGCAATGAAGCCGCAAATCGTTTCCTAGATACCATGTAGGGGCGATTTGCGGCTTTTCATGTTCAAATTACATTTTGCAGACAAAGAACAACAATTAGAACAGGAGAGATGGAGAATGAACAAAAAAAGTTTCTGGAAAAGCGGACACAAGCCCACCTTATTTGGCTCCTTTCTGTATTTTGATATCAGTTTTATGATATGGGGGATGATCGGACCGTTGGCCGTTGTAATTGCCAATGATTATCCGATGGACCCTGTACAAAAAGCCAATCTTGTCGCTCTACCCATACTCGGTGGTTCCCTGCTGCGGCTCGTGCTCGGATTCATGTCGGATTATATCGGTCCCAAGCTCACAGGACAGATTGGTATGCTTGTCACGATAATCCCGCTCCTGCTCGGCTGGCTGTGGGTTGATTCGCTGGAGCAATTATACGTTGTTGCCCTGCTCCTGGGCGTAGCTGGAGCCTCATTTGCAGCTGCTTTGCCGTTGGCCGGTCAATGGTACCCCAAAGAGCATCAAGGCTTGGCTATGGGAATTGCCGGTGCCGGTAATAGTGGTACGGTCCTTGCGACTTTGTTCGCCAACCGTATCGCTCAACATTTTGGCAGTTGGGAAGCCGTTTTCGGATTGGCCATCCTCCCCATCTTAACCGTCTTCATTCTGTTCAGTATTTTTGCCCGCAACAGCCCTCACCGCCCGGCACCAAAAAGTCTGTCGCAATATGCTTCGGTGCTCAAACAGAGGGATGCCTGGGTATTCTGTGCCTTTTACTGCGTGACGTTTGGCGGATTCGTTGGCCTTTCTAATTATTTGACTATTTTCTTCAATACCCAATATGGCCTCTCCGCGGTACATGCCGCCGATTTTGCAACCGTTTGTGTGATTGCCGGAAGCTTTTTTCGTCCTGTAGGTGGTTTTTTATCCGATCGGATTGGTGGTTCACGTATGTTAATGTACTTGTATGCGGGGGCCGGGATTATGCTCGCCGGCATTGCGTTTTTACCGCCACTTACCGTGGTAGTTGTGCTGCTGTTCGTAGGCATGATGTGCCTTGGCGCTGGCAACGGCTCTGTATTCCAGCTCGTGCCGCAGCGCTTCGGCAACGAAATCGGGCTCATGACCGGCATCGTCGGCGCTGCTGGTGGCATAGGCGGGTACTTTCTCCCTCTTATACTGGGTCATCTATACAAATCAACGGGTTCCTATATGCCGGGCTTCATCTGTCTGAGCCTGCTTACGTTCTGTGCCTTTACCCTCGTCATCATAATGCAATTGAAATGGCGTAACAGCTGGATGCGACGCTCTGCTACAGTTACTGATGAAGCCGTCAATCGCATTGGAGAATTAAATGCCTGATATTCATTAAATATAAAGCTGCGAAGCATTGAATTTCGACCCTCAAACCTCCTTATAGCCAAAGAAATAGCTTAACTTCGTTTATATAAAATGAAGTTTAAGCTATTTTTTATGCGTACTTAATCGAAACACACCTCAAAAAAACTATGATAATCGTCACATTTAATCAGGATTTTCCGAAATTATCATGAAAATTAAATGAAATTTTCATTCGAAAAATTATGAAAATCGCTTTCATTTTCATAATTTTTCTTATGTAAACACTTATATAACCATTTTTCACACAACATACTTGTTCACTTGGTTTAAAATAAGGCGTATACTTGTTCACGAATTGTTCAAGGATTAACTAAATGTAATTTTTTAGAAAGAAGGAATTGAAAATGCGTGCTTTTCATTTTACGGAAGACGGATCTATCGAAACCAAATTAACCGGAAAAGATCTACTTGCCAACCCACTGCTGAATAAAGGAGTGGCTTTTACCCTGGAAGAACGGAAACAACTTGGACTTGACGGTCTCCTTCCTCCTACGATATTAACTATTGAGGAGCAGGTTCAGCGGGTTTACGAGCAATTTCAGAGCCAACCGGATAATTTGCGTAAAAATGTTGCGTTAAATGATCTTTTTAATCGCAATACGGTCCTTTATTATCGTTTGCTCTCTGAGCACCTAAGCGAAATGCTCCCGATTGTTTATACACCAACAGTAGGCCAGGCTATACAGGAATACAGTCATGAATATCACAAGCCCGGTGGTATGTATTTATCTATTGATAATCTTGCGGGTATCGAAGAGGCTTTTAAGAATTTGAACCTAGACCCTGATGATATCGACCTGATCGTAGCCACAGATTCCGAGAGTATTTTGGGAATTGGGGACTGGGGAGTCGGAGGTATTAATATCTCTATTGGTAAGCTTGCTGTGTATACAGCTGCTGCTGGTATAGATCCTAGCCGGGTGCTGGCAGTTGTTCTTGATGCAGGTACAAACAACGAGAAGCTATTGGAAGATCCTTTATATATGGGAAATCGTCACAAACGTGTACGTGGAGAACAATATGATCAATTTATTGACACTTATGTTCAAGCTGCACTTTCCTTTTTCCCGAATGCCCTGCTGCACTGGGAAGATTTGGGCAATGTCAATGCACGGAACATTATCAATAAATACGGAAATAGTATTTTGACTTTTAATGACGACATTCAAGGTACTGGAGCGGTTACGCTCGCAGGTGTGATGTCCGGTGTTCAATTGTCCGGAATCCCACTGAGCAAGCATCGGGTTCTAGTCTTTGGTCCAGGAGCTGCCGGAATCGGCAATGCAGACCAAATTAGCGCCGCCATGATGCTGGAAGGACTGTCAGAAGCAGAAGCAAGACGTAACTTCTGGGCTTATGATTACCGTGGCCTGCTTACCAACGAAACAGAAGGACTTTTTCCATTTCAGGTCCCTTATGTGCGTGATGCTGCAGAATGCCGTGACTGGGAACATGCTGAAGATGGCAAAATCCCTCTGCTTGAAGTCATTCGCCGCGTGAAACCGACGATTATGATTGGTACTTCCGGTGTTAGTGGGGCATTTAGTGAGGAAATCGTAAAAGAAATGGCCAAACATACAGAACGTCCTATAATTATGCCTATGTCCAACCCAACTCCACTGGCAGAAGCAACTCCGCAAGATTTGATCCACTGGACCGAAGGAAAAGCCCTGATTGCAACAGGAAGTCCTTTTGAGCCGGTGATTTATAACAATATTAAGTTTGAAATTGGGCAATCCAACAATGCTTTCGTGTTTCCGGGTCTTGGTCTTGGCGCAATCGTGGTGAAATCCAAAATTATAACAGATAGCATGTTTGCAGCAGCTGCCCATGCAGTAGCTCAAATGGTTGATTTGTCGCAGCCTGGCGCTTCCCTGCTGCCAAAAATCAATGAATTGCGCGAAGTATCTGAAGCGGTAGCCGTGGCTGTGGCCAAGGCAGCAGTTCAGGATGGAGTAGCGCGTCATCAACCGGACGATATCGCACAAGCGGTTCGGGATGCGATGTGGGACTGCAAATATAAACCAATCAAACAATATGGTCAGGAAGCGGTCCTGGTTTAAAAAATAGCGAACAACATCAAATTTGTACTTGCATACGCAAAGTGATTATTTAACTGATGTCCGCCATTTTTGGCGGACATCTTCATTGGAGGCGACATCATGGCTACAGGTCATATTTTTATTATCTTAATTCCTATTTTCTTTGTCATTTTAATTGGTTATTTCGCAGGATTGTTTAAAGCTTTTAACCCCGCTTCTTCTAAGGGATTAAATACACTCGTGACGAAGTTTGCTCTACCCGCACATTTGTTTATTGGTATTACGACGACACCAAGAGAGACGTTGATTCAAAAGTGGCCCTTTCTTGTGGCTTTGCTACTTGGTGTAATCGGCTTTTATATTGTATTGCTCATTGTTTATCGCTTAATTGCCAAAAAGGGCCTGACTGAATCCTCCATGTTCGCATTGAATTCAACACAGCCTTCTTTTGCATTCATGGGAATTCCGGTTCTGGGCAGCTTGTTCGGAAGTGCGGCAGTCGCCATCCCGATTGCGATTACCGGGATCGTCGTTAATGCCATTCTTGATCCGCTTGCAAGTATTTTGGGAACGGTCGGCCAGCGCAAAACAACAGAATCCGACGGCACTAAAGGGAACTTATTTAAAGTCACTATGAAATCAGTCCTTCATGGACTCAGCGAGCCACTTGCCTGCGTACCTTTGTTTGGTGTCGTATTGACTCTATGTGGATTCCACGCTCCGAAACTTTTACAATCCATGTTTGATCAAATCGGCAATGTTACCGCCGGTACAGCCTTATTTGCCATCGGGGTAACCATTGGTATCAAAAAGATTACGTTCAGTCCAAAAGCACTTAGCATCGCTGTGCTGAAAGCCATCGTAATGCCTATTGTTATGCTCGGTATTGCTGTTCTGATAGGACTATCCCATGAAGATGTAAGCAAAGCCGTACTGCTTGTCGCTTTTCCCGGCTCGGCTGTGGCCGCTATGATTGCTACCCGTTATGAAACACTGGAAACGGAAGCTGCATCTGCATTTGTTATTAGCTCGGTCTTATCGCTCATTTCACTACCCTTGCTCATTTCACTTCTTTTATAAGGGACAGAAAAGTTAAGAACCCTCAATGCAATCCGGTGTAAAGCAAACCCGTTTGTCCTCATTTATCTTATTTTTTAAATATTGTCTGAACAATAAAGTGATTTAGTAAGAATTGAGTTGGAAAAACAACATAAATCCAGTTTTGCCGACAAGCGGCGGCCCCATCGTTTCATTCACTCGGGGGCCGCCGTTCTTTTTGTATAACCTTCTACTCTCCCTTTTAATAAATACCTAACAATTAGAAAGCAAATTGTCGAAATATATATGGGATAGGTTGTATACGAAACTAAATCGCTAATTCAAAGGAGAAGAAAACGTGAAAAACTTGAAGTGGAGAACTATGTCCTTTTTTGGTAAAAATCTATTAATCTCTTTTCTTAACATCGTATTAATAGGAGCTATTCTCATCACATCCAGCTATATACTTCAAAAGAACATTCTCACCACGCAGCTGCAAGAGCAAGTTAAGGTATTGACTAAAAAATGGGCAGAAGATGTTGATAAAACAAAAGTACAACAAGCATTGAATGAAAAAGATTATAACGGCTCTGTGCAACAAGATTTACGCAAATTTCTCGATTCTATTCACACACTTTATCCTAACGTTGCCCAAGCTTACATATTCGGCACAGAACTAAAAGAAGGAAATCAAACTTCCATTATTGGCGTTCCCACAAATTTAGTCCAAGCTTTCCAAGACTCGAAGATGAATATTGGGGATATGTACACTCTTCCAGACGAAAATGTACAAGGTGTAAATAAAATGCTTCAATCTAAAGACTCAGCGTTTAGCAGTTTTTATACTGACGATTTTGGTACATGGACTACCATTGTTTACCCCATTACAGATGAAAGCGGTAAAATCACAAGTGCGATATACTTTGACGTAGACGCGAGCTCTGTACCTACCGGACTTCATAAATTGCTTGTATACGGTATTTCATTGCTCATTCTGTTCCTTGCGATCTTCTTAACGATCCAATATTTATTGGTAAAACGCACCCTCTCCCCGATTCGTAGCCTGATGAAGGGCATTGAAGAAGTCAGCGAGGGAAATCTGAATGTAAAAATCAAGACAGGCGAGGACGACCTTGGCATTATCAATCAAAAATTTAATTCTATGATCAAGCGCCTTAACGATACAATGGTGAAAGTACAGGATACGACGCAAGAAGTTACGGGATCTGCCCAGGAATTATTAAGCATTAGCGAGAAAAACAGTACGAATACGAACGTCATTAACAGCAATATTCAGGATATAACCCAGGGGCTTGAAGCTCAGGATCACGCAGCACTTGAAAGCTCCAGATCTATGAATGAAATGTCGACAGTTATCCAAACAATTGCCGAAAGCTCTTCTTCCGTAGCCGATCAAGCTTATTCTATGGAAAAACGCTCCGTTGAAGGCAATCAGGTAGCCCAAAAGCTTTCCGCTCAAATGGACTCCATCTCCACTACAATGGAAAGTACAGCTGATTCCGTTAATGCGCTGCAGAACCGTTCTAACGAAATCAGCAATATCGTCAGCATCATTACAGGCATTGCCAGTCAAACGAATCTGCTTGCACTGAACGCTTCTATTGAAGCTGCCAGAGTCGGTGAAGAAGGCAAAGGTTTTGCAGTAGTAGCGGGAGAAGTGCGTAATTTGGCTGAGCAGTCTCAAGAGTCTGCCAAACAAATCGCAGAGCTTATTGAAGAAATCCAAAAAGAAATTGAGCAAACTGTAAAAGGCATCAGCCTTGGTACAAAAGAAATTCACGTCGGGCTGGAAGTTACAAAGCAGACAGGCGAAATGTTCTCTGAAATTTTAGATGCGTCTAATAAAGTGTCGTCACAAATCCAGGAGGTATCCAGTGCAACGGAGCAGATCTCGGCCAGCACGCAGGAAATGTCAGCTACCTCTGACGAGCTGTCTTCCACCGTTAGCAAAACAGTGGACAGCAGCAAACAAATTGAACAAACCATTGGAGAACAAGCTGAGTCTATGGCTTCTATTGTCAAAGCTTCTGACAAGCTTACATTGATGTCTGGCGAGCTGGAAGAGCTTATTTCTTTCTTCAAGGTGAACCGAGAAGCCTAATTTTATAACCTCTAAATAGTCATAGATAACAATAAAGAACCTCTAATCTGCATATAATGCGCATTAGAGGTTCTTTGATATACTCTTACGTACTTCTTAATTTATAAATCCTTCTAAAGCTGAGGTTGGCCTACCGTTAGCCTGCCAAGCACCTTTGTTATAACCCTGATTGTAACCTGGAGTTGCAGCCGGCTCCCAATAAAATACCCCTATGCCTTTGCCGCCTCCGATGTTCCGAACCTTCGTTTTGATTGCAGATATAAATGCCTTGGAAGCTGCAGGCTCATTATATTCCATCCCGATTTCACTAATGACAATGCCTTTGCCGTATTTTGCAATGAGGTTATTGGCATTGGTAATCGTCTGATCCACCTTGCCCTGCCAGTCCGAAGGAGACGGATACAGAGACAGCCCGATGAGATCAAACTGAGCTCCATTATCAATCAGCCCGTCGATATTCCAGTTCAACACGGAATCATTATCTCCATTGGCTAAATGTACGATCGTTTTAGTACTACTGCTTACCGATTTTACAGCATTATTACCTGTATTAACGAGCCAGGCATAGTTTTTCATGTTCACCGAAGCTTTGCCATCTTCCCAGAGCATTCCATTGTTCGTCTCATTACCGATCTGCACCCAGTCCGGTGTTACCCCCTTGCTTTTCATCGTGTTCATAACATAGACCGTATGGGACCAGACTGCATCCATAAGTTGTGTAAATGTGAAATTGCGCCATGCATAAGGTTTGTTCTGTTGCCCTGGATCTGCCCAAGAATCACTATAATGCAGAGTCAGCATAACGCTCATACCTAACTTTTTAGCTCGCTGCGCCAGTTCTGCTGCCTTTTCGGCATTCATGTATCCGCTTGCATAATCTTTCATGTCAGGGTTTACCCACACACGGATACGTACCGAGTTGATCTGATAGTCATCATGCAAAATTTGCAGTATATCTCGACGAACACCCCTTTTATCCTTCCAAGTCATCCCTTGCGCTTCCATTCCTGCTACCCAGCTTATATCTGCTCCTTTGGCGAAAGCAGAGGCGGCCGAAGCCGCACCCAACCCTCCAGAGCCCAACGGATACAATAAGCTGGATAACAAGATCAACATCGCAAATACCATCGTGCGGTTACCTGTTTTCATAAGTCATCTCCCATCCAAATTGTATACTTCTCATTGCCTCTGACCAATCTACCAGCTCCCTCACTCGGGAAAAAGACGGAAATCACATTCTGATACCCTGTTCTATTTATTGCGCTCTGTCTTTAAAACCTTAACAGCGTAGGCATCCAATTGAACGCTACCGTCTTCTATCGTATAATTTTCAAGCATATCCGCATAAGTTCGTCCATCCAACGTAATCTCTTGCGGCTCATGCGTGAAATTCAGTATAAAAATATAATCATGAACCCCATCGGTACGAATCGCTGTATTCACTCCATGAGGCAACTTCACATTGAGCGCTTTACTGATTCCTGCATCCTCAATTAAACTTCTGTAAAAATGACTGTGGAACAGTCCGGTGTTGCGTGATGCAATGTAATAAGCCTTTCCCTCTCCCAAACGGTTCACCGTCAAAGCCGGGCGCCCTGCATAAAAGTCTGAGCCGTACACAGCCAGTACTTCTGCACCCTCCGTATGAATGAGATCACACAATTCTACAGCTTCATACTCCCCTTGCAGATCCAATTCATTGCCTTGAACCGGCAAAATGTGATTACGGTCATGATCATGCAATCCGTCAATCTCTTCCGACCAGATCCCCAGCGTCTTACGAAGCGGCCCCGGAAAGCCCCCTAGGAAGCACAAATCATGTTCATCTACGATACCAGACCAATAGGTTGCTACGAAAACGCCGCCGTTTTCAACAAACTTCTGTATACGCTCCCCCACACCGCTGCGGACCATATACAACATCGGAGCTACCAAAAGTTTATATTTGGAGAAATCTGCATCCATATGAATGACATCTACGGGCACTCCCTGCTCCCACAGTGCCAAATAATGCGCTTCAGCTGTCTCCTCATATTTCACACCTTTGTTCCGCGGTCCCTGTGAATCGTTGATTCCCCAACGGTTCTCCCAGTCAAAAATGACTGCGGCCTCCGCCGGTACGGATGTACCGATAACCTCTTCCAGTTTTTCCAGCGCAAGACCGACATCTGTCACATCCCCGAATACCCGAGTATGCTCGTGTCCGACATGATCGACGACTGCACCATGCAGCTTTTCACTTGAACCGCGGCTTTTCCGCCACTGAAAATATTGAACGGTATCTGACCCGTGTGCCACAGCCTGTAAAGACGAGAGCAGATGCATTCCCGGCCGCTTCAGCTTGCTAACGTCTTGCCAGTTCGTCAAACTTGGTGTACTCTCCATGAGCATCCAAGGCTTACCTCCCTTGATTGAACGAATAATATCGTGCATCATGGCCACTTTAGCAGCCTGAAGGCTATCATCTCCCTCACGGTCATGCCACGTTGGGTAACTATCCCAGGATATAACATCGAGCAGATCAGCAAACTTCCAGTAATTCAATCCTTCAAAAAACTCCATTAAATTGGTTGTGACCGGAATTTCTGGATTTGCGGCCTTGAGCGGCACAATCTCATGTTTGATAAAATCTGCAGTCTGATCGGTCACAAATCGTCTCCAGTCCAAATTCATGGCATGGACCTGTGTTTCACCGTGAGGTGCCGGTGACTCAACTTGGCTCCAATCTGTAATCGTATGACTCCAAAAGGTAGTCCACCATGCGTGATTAAGCTTATCCAGCGTACCGTATTTATCCTCAACCCAAGCGCGAAATGCCTCCTGACAATAATCACAGTGGCAATCTCCACCAAATTCATTGGAAATATGCCAGCCAATAACAGCTGGATGGTTAGCATAACGCTCGGCTAGCTTCGTATTCATAATACGTACTTTTTCCCGGTAAACAGGTGATGTAGCACAGTGATTATGGCGAAACCCATGCAGGTTACGGACACGGTTAGCCTCCACACGCAGCACCTCAGGATATTTTTGTGACATCCAGGCTGGTCTTGCTCCACTAGGAGTGGCCAAAAATGCATAGATTCCGTTCTCAGCAAACGAATCCAGAATACGATCCAGCCACTCAAACGTAAATACACCTTCCTCAGGCTCCAATGATACCCATGAGAAAATGCCGACAGACATCACGTTACATTTGGCTAGTTTCATTAGACGGATATCCTCCGCTAACACCTCAGGGTAATGCTGCCATTGCTCCGGATTATAGTCCGCTCCATGCAGCATACGTGGGATTCGCTCACTAATCGGGGGGTACTTGGTTATGTTTTGATACGTCACTGTAAATCATCTCCTTATTATTTCTATTACTCTTTGACGGAACCTAACGTCATACCTTTAACAAAATACTTTTGTAAAAATGGATATACAATGAGAATAGGCGCTGCACCAATGAAAATTTGCGCAGCATTAACCGTCGTTTGAGAAAGTAATTCCATCTCCTTGGGACTCATGCTCATGGAACTCATGTCCTTCTGAATAATTACAGTTTGCAGGAACGTCGCGAGCGGATAGTCCTTTGCATTGCTCAAATAGAGTAGACCGTCAAACCAGGAGTTCCAATGAAATACCATACTAAACAGTGCAATCGTCGCAATGGAAGGCATGGATATTGGTAAAAAGATACTAAACAATGTCCGAAAATGTCCTGCTCCGTCGATCAATGCGGCCTCTTCCATCTCTTTGGGAATTCCTCTAAAAAAGTTCAACATAAGGATGACCAGAAATGTATTGACCGCTCCTGGCAAAACAAGTACCCAGAAGCTATCCATTAAATGAATCTTTTGAATAACCATATAGAATGGAACCAGACCACCGTTAAAAATCATGCTGAATACGAACAACCATGAATATACGTTTCGGCTACGGAACACAGATGTTTCCTTTGAAAGTGGATAAGCAGCTAAAAAGGTAATCAGCAGTGTCAAGCCGGTTCCCAATACAGTCCGACAGACAGAAATCCAAATAGAATGCAGAAAAATCGGGTTATTCATCGTCTTCTTATAGGCTTCTAATGAAAATTGTACTGGCCACAATCCAACTAGATTGGCATCCGCTGCTGATTTAGCACTAAACGATACCGCCAACACATGAATCAGTGGAACGATACACATGATGGACAACATCACAAGCAAGCAAATATTGAACACATTAAAAATGCGGTATGGCGTTGTTTTATGATACATGACTCTCCCTCTTTCAGCCTCGTGGAATCAGAATATGCGGTAACCTGCCCATTTGTAAGCAAGCCGATAAGATATCAGAATGAGAATCATACTGATAACGGATTTGAACAAGCCGATAGCAGTGGCAAAGCCCATTTCTCCATTGATTAACGCTGTCCGGTAGACGAATGTATCAATAATATCGCCTTTTTGGTAAACCAGCGGATTATAAAGGTTGAAAATCTGGTCAAAACCGGCGTTCAGTACATTGCCAAGTGCAAGCGTTCCAACAACGACTACCATCGGAATTAACGAAGGTACAGTGATGTGTAGCGTCTGTCTCCAGCGGCTTGCTCCATCCATTTCAGAAGCCTCATACAACGAAGGATTAATACCCGCCAGTGCAGCAAGAAATACGATGGTGTTGTATCCGAACTCCTTCCATATATCCGATACAATGACAGTAAACCGAAACCAGTTATTATCTCCTAGAAAAAAGATAGGCTGAATCCCGAAACTACCGAGAATACGGTTCATAAATCCATCTGTAGCCAACAGGTCAATCAAAATTCCACCCAAGATAACCCACGACAGAAAGTGTGGTAGATACACCAATGTCTGAATGGAGCGCTGAAGTCCGACCTTGCGAATTTCATTCAGCAGTATAGCAAAAACAAACGGAACCAGCAGATTGAAAAACATCTTTAACACAGCAATAATCAGCGTGTTCCATACAACTTGAAGACTGTCCTCTCGTTGGAACAAAAAACGGAAATTATCCAGTCCAACCCATTCGGAACCCGTTATGCCTAGCCAAGGCTTGTAATTTTGAAAGGCCATCACGATGCCGCCCATCGGAATGTAGCTGAATACAATTAAGAAAATGATGGCTGGCAGCAGCATGATATGAAATGGCCACGTACGTTGCAGACTTCTCATTGCAGTTCCTCCTGTAACTTTCATTCATGGTATACTTCAATTATAAAAGCGTTTTCGCAGTCCCGACAGTTCAAAAAACCAACATACATGGCACAAAAGCAATCATTTTTTTAAGCTCCCCGAGCAAATGGAACTTTTTTATGCACACGATAATAGCACATTCATTTCCATTCCATCCGGGTGAATCTGTAATAAAAAGGCTGTCCACCTTGGGACAGCCCTCTAATCTATTACAACATCATGATTTTACTTTTCGACGCTTTTATACCATTCGTTTACTTCATTTGTAATTTGTTCGCCACCAGCTGTTTTCCATGTCTGTACAAAGGTATCAAAAGCAGAGATCGGCTGCTTGCCATAAATAATTTCATTGAAGGTTTGACTTTCAATCTTATCCAGATAGTCCTTTTTAGCCTTCATGGTTGGCGTAGTTGGACCTGTGAACTGATCTTTCATGGAGATATCCTTCTGTTCCATAAGCACTTTGGCAGCTGCGGGAGTACCTTTCCCGTAGTTCACCATTACATCTTTCTCCAGACGGGTCTTCGGTTCTGCGCCGTTAGCTAAACTTAGCAAAGCCTTCATTTGGGCATCAGGTATACGCGCACCATCACGAACCAGCAAATAACGAATAGAGTTTACATAACCGCCTGGTATTTTATCGATAGACATTAGCTTTCCGCCCGCATCCAAATCATAATCGTAGCCCTTAAACAGCCCATTCGACAAATCGCTATCCGGTTTGGCATTAGCATAATGGTCAAACAAATAGTTTTGATAAGTGAAAAAAGCTTCAGGATGCTGCATTTGTTTGTTGATTAGTACAACACCATTGGTGTATTGCGTACCGTGACGCATGGCTTTGTTGTCAGGACCTGCTGGAATCTTAATCGGCTTCCATATGGCACCCGGCGCATTTTTGACTGTATCCTGAAGCGGCCAGCCGCTCATCCAATATGGCCCAGGAATCATACCGGCTGTTCCTGCGACTGTAGGTTCTGCCGTTTTATTTTCATCCCACAATGCTGCTTCCTGAGGGATATATCCCTTTTTGAGCCACTCGCTCAGCTTTTGCAAACCCGGCTTCATGCCAGGCTGCACGGAGCCATATTCCAAACTGCCATTCGTGCCTTTGTTCCACTGCTGAGGTAGTGTGCCATATGCCCCGAAAATCCAGGACGGGTCACCCATCCAAGTGTTCATGGATGTTTTGAAACCGATACTGAGCGGAATCACTTTATTCGGAGCCAGTCCGTCCGGATTTTTATTTTTAAAGGCATCCATCACTTTTTCCAGATCATCTATCGTCTCAGGAGCCTTCATACCCAGCTTATCCAACCAATCTTGTCGTACCCACAATACATAATCATGGTTATAGGCGAAATCAAGCACAGGAATACCCATTTTCTTACCATCTCGGCTATACTGATTCCATACATTCGTATCCTGATTCATCGCCTGCTTCCAGGAATCCGAAGCGTACTTGTCAAACAACGGACCCGCCTCTGCAAACATACCGGAATCGATCATGTCCTGTGCCAGTTGCTCATTTTCCGTCCCCAGTACAACGACGTCCGGCATCTCCTGACCGGAGGACATAGCCAAACGCAGCTTCGTAGCAAATGCACCATTCGTATCTGTGACGGACCAGAGTGATTTGATATTAATACCGAATTTCTCTTTAGCCCATTTTGTCGCAATGTTATTTTCGATAGATTCACCATTTTTAAATTTTAAGGCGGGATCTACACCCCATACCGTGGAAATTGTGACTTCTGGATTGTATTTTTCTTTGTATACGTTTTCAGTTTTAGCTGTGCCGTCCGCATTCCCATCATTTCCCGCACCTGAGCAGCCCACAAGGCCAACTCCTAATACCATAGTTGCGGCGAGCAACGACAACAACTTTTTTTTCGAATGAACTCGCATATTGTTCCCCCTCTAAAAATCATTTTCTACTCTTTTTATTATAAGAGGGCTTTTCATCGCAGCCTATGTCACAAAATAAATATTTCTGCACCTTTCCCAACTGATCTTAATCTTATTTTTACTGGTCCCGAAATTCATGCGGAGTCATTCCGTAATGCTTTTTGAACATCTTACTGAAATATTGGGGATTCTGATAGCCCAGTTCCGTCGTAATTTCGTATATCTTTTTGTTGGAATATTTGAGCAAATAAAGTGCCCGCTCCATTCTCATTCGGATAATATAGTCACCCAGACCTTCTCCGGTTTCAGCTTTATAAATTTTAGACAGATAGACCGGATGAAGATAAACCTGATCGGCAATCGTTTTAACAGACAGCTCCTGACCTTTATCCTGGGAGATGAGCTCCTGAACCTGCTTGACCACATAGCTTTTAGCGCTTTGCTCGCTTGCAGACCATTCAGATTTAAGTTTGTTCATCATGGAAAATATCCACTCTTTGAGGTGAGGAAACGAATGAACCATTTTCTGCGCATGTAACGGATCGAAGCCTACTTGATCCATCTGTGTAATGAAACGTCCTTGTTTGTGTGCTGTATACATAAAGGCGCTCGTCACCGAAATAAAAAGCTCATATAAATGCTCGCGTGTATACCCTACCTCTTCCATTTTTCCAAATACACGGCTCACTTTCGCTTCGGCCTCTTCCCATTGCCTGGACTCTAGCAGATGAGTAAGCGTAGGGTGCATATAAAGCCCCTCTAGTGACTTAACTGAGCTGTGTGGCTGTTCTGTCTGTTCTTCTATGAATAGCAGTGTATCCGTCTCCTCCTGATGGTTCCAGTATAAGGATCTAATCGCTGTCTGATATAGCTTAGGCAGCTCCTCTGGAAACTTAAACCATCCGGTTAATGCAACGTAAATTTCCCCTTTCAAGTAATTGCTCACATTTTTTCGAAAGGTCTCAATCGCCGCACTCAAAAAACGATTCTGCTCATCCACATTCCGTTCAGGAAATGAATTCCAATTCCCTTCTATTAATACAATTAAGCAGTCATGCGGCGCTTTACAATGCCAAACGTGAAAATCAGGTGCAAATACTTCTTCGGCAATATTTCCAATCGCATACTCAATTAAGGAGACTGAATGATAGTCCATATCAGAAAAATGCTTCCCTAGCTGAATAAGCAGCATACTGGCAGGATGTCCCGTGCGTAGTTTGATTTCGTACTCAGACATTTTGCTCTCTATTTTTGGTGCTGGCAAATCACGCCCGAGTAGCAAATCATGCATCAAATGGGTCCGCAGTACACCAAAATCGTTCCTGCGGCTATATTGTAATTGATGAACCTTGTCAAATGCTTCCCATTCTTCCTTTAGCGAATCCATGGCGGCTGACACACATTTAATAAACTCTTCATCATCCACCGGCTTTAAAATGTATTCAAAAGCTTTAAGCTGGAGCGCTTTTTTAGCATATTCAAAATCGGCATAGCCTGTCAGCAACAAACTTCGGATATGTGGCCATCGCTCGTTTACCTCAACAATCAACTCCAATCCCGTCATGCCAGGCATACGAATATCCGTAACCAGAATATCAATATCGTACGCTTCCAGTACATCCACCGCTGCTAATGCGGAAGCCGCTTGATGAACCCTCTCGATGCCTAGCGTCTCCCACGGAATAGTAGCTGCCAGACTTTCTGTTACATAACGCTCATCGTCTACTAGTAATATCTGAACCATCTGGTCCCTCCGTTTTAACTATATTCGAATTTGGCGAAGGCTCAATTAAACCATTCGCATGCTCTCCTTCTGCTGAGATCGACCATTTTAAAACTGCACGCAATCCTCCCAATGGAGACAAAGAGAACTCCAGTCCGGCATCTTCCCCAAAATGTAATCGCATGCGTTGATGCACATTCCACAAACCGTATCCATGATCCTCTTCCACAGGCTTGTCAAGCGTTGATGTCAGGGCAGTTATAGCCTCTCTACTCAAACCGAGTCCGTTATCATCCACAATCAGGTGCATATACGAACCAACACGCTCGGTTAAAATATGAATTACACCATCCTCCGCTTGAGGCTCTATCCCGTGCAGCACCGCATTTTCCACCAGTGGCTGCACTACAAGCGGCGGAACCAGCATACTGCTGGCCTGTGAAGAAACATGAATTAAGAACGTTAGCCTTGGCATACGCATCTGCTGTATGTTCAAATAATATTGAATAAACTCGACTTCCTCTGACAATGGAACCAAATCCCGCTCCTGTCTTGTTGTATATCGATAATATCTGGATAAATTATGAGCCATGGCCACGACCGCCTCATGATTGCGCAGCTTCGCCATACTTGTGATAAACGAAAAACAATTATAAAAAAAATGCGGATTGATTTGTGACTGGAGCTGCTTTAGTCGCGCTTCCTTGACATGTAGCTGCTCAACATACACCTTCTCAAACAGCTCCTGAATCTGTTCGACCATCAGATTGAATTGACTAGACAGGAAAGAAAACTCGTGACTCCCCCTTAGACTTAATCGAACAGCATAGTCTCCATCCTTTAATCTCCGAAATGCCCGCACAAGCTGAAGAATCGGCACTTGTACCTGTGAATGAAGCAAGTAAGCGCCAATCAAGCCTACCAGCAGCGAGCCAACAACAGTTATATAAAACAGTCGATTCGATGAGTAAATCGGAGACATCATATCAGACAAAGGCATGTAATCAATCAAATACCAACCAGTCGTTTGCGAAAGAACGGCATGAACCAGGTAGCTTTCTTCACCAATTTTCACGGTCAGATTATCAACTTCATGGAGTCCCATTTTTTCCAATTTAGAAATCAGTTTTCCAGACAGCTCTTCATTTGCAGTACGATTATAGATCACTCCCACGCCTTTTTTATAATAAAAAGGCTCCTTTCGACCATCACCTTTGAAGCGGTCAAGCATATCCTGAATATTACTGCTGTCAAATTCAACCTTAATAATCGTGTTAGCGGTTTCTGGATTACCAAGTGAAGAAAACGGGGATAATGTATACAATGAAAATATAAATTGGTCTTTCCCGTATGATCTTTTTTTGGATACCTGCCAGCCGTCTTTTATCAGCTGATTTAGTTTTTTCTGGTCATATAAACCTGCTCCATTCTCCGACACAATCCGTCCAAGTGAAGGAGAATAGATACTCAGCCCGGTTCTCCAATTAGAAGAGCTTTCCTGAAGCCCAAGCTTGGTTTGAATCCGTTTGACAAGGTTAATTCCATCCAGATTAAGAACCTTGTCCTTCAAAAAAATCGCTTGAAAACTGGCTACATCGGGATCATGGATCAGCAGATGCGGCCAGGAAGAAATCATTTCAATATTCGTATTTACCTGGTTTTGAAAAAAAGTCAGCTGGTTGTAATTAGATTGATTCAGCTCCTCACGTAATACACTTGTCGTTGTCTGATTAGAATAGACATACAGGATCAGCACAGGTATAAGTAATACGATAACGATGGAGACGATTTTAGTATAAAAATTAAATTTAAACATGAGTTCTACACATCCTCTGCACAAGAAACAGGCATACTTAAATGGTATGCCTGAGCCCTGACCTTCGTTGCCGTCAGTACATACACTACATTATCAATGGTTGGCGGTGATAATATGTTTGATGCTAAGCAAATGGAATGGTTTAACCAACTATCCGCTGAAGACTTGGCCATTTTAGGTGCCGGCTTCAATACACTAGGTGATTTTTTTGATTTTCTGGCGTTGGTTAAGGCCAAACAGGAAACAGCGAAAGGAAATAAAAAGTAAATATACTAAACAGCAACTATTTCACAACAAATTTCACACGAGTTCCATCCTCATACTCATCTAATTGATGACTAACCCATGATCCTGCCCCACGATTATCCTTAGGAGCTATGTATTTGACATTTGCACCTTTGCCACCTTCTGAACACATAGCCATCGGCCATTCATCACGATCGTATCCCTTACGAGTGGGAACACCTGTAAGCGAATGCTTACGATTTTGCTCGGCTCCTTCACGGTCAATTGTGCATACCGGTGATTTTCCCGCCTGAATGGCTTCCTTAATATGCTGCGCCGTTTCAGGGTAACGACCTGACGGGAATTGTAGCGTTACCTGAGCCGAGGAAGGCGGGTTCTCTCCTGTCATTTTCGTAAGAAGATTGCCTCCTTCAAACCAGTACGCGCCCGCAGCTAGCAGCACTAAAGCTATAAAACTTAGCAACTTTTTCTTCAATTTCTCTCTTCCCTTCAAGCTATTCCAATAGATGCCTTCAACTAAGGTAATCCCCGGATTTTATTTTATGTAACCCCTTACTAACTATAAAAAAAGGTTGAATATTGGACGACAAATAGTATAGAGAGGAGGTTGTACGAATGAACGATGAGATCAAACTGGCCGTGAGCCAAATGCAAGCCGTTGTAATCCGTTTACTGAATGGAAGTACCGTAATTGGCTGGCCTAAGCTCCTATCTGACCAAGAAACTCAGCAATTCAAGCTCTATGATGACGAACACGTATATACGATTTCCGTTAATGACGTGGATACAGTCGCAAGAGTTATTGTATAAGATACAGGAAGCGACTTAATGAGACATCCAGCGGACAAGCCCAAACAAGGCACACCACAGAAGAAGACTAATCAGAATTCCCCAAAATAAACCTTTAAAAAGCTTCATACCATACTGACAACCTTTCCGACTGGGCTTTTCCCCATTATAACATGTCAGAAAGACAGCTGTCGCAGCTTGCTCTTGCATCATCTTCGTATCATATATTTTAAATTTTAAAATCACAACACAAAGGAAAACAATGAATTTTCCGAAAATTATGCCTGATCACCATTGAAAATGCAATCATGACATAATAAAAGTCACATTTTAATCAAAATTTAATGAAAGTTTTCCGAAAATGATGTATAATTATTGACATAACAAAACGCACGAGGTGATCATCATGGCATTATTAAACAGAGTTCATGAATTAAAATTGCAACTGCCTAACGAGCATCATAGCATTTCCCAATACGTGGAGCATGCATTGCATTCGATTGACAGTTTTGTGGAGCAACATCGTCAATTTATAGCCGCTCAGGCTCTATATGGTGAAAAAATCAATGGTACGGAAGAAAGACTGTTCCGAGACACAATTTCTGAGATTAAAGCCCAACTGGTAGCTACTTTGGAAAAGACAGTTGAAGACTTCGCACACAAAGGCGATAAGCATTGGAAAAATCATTATCAGGACGGCGTAGAATAAGCTGAAAATAACCCCCGGTCTTTGGACCGGGGGTTTATTTGTTGGCATACGCCGGATGTGGCAATGTACGTAGACTATTTTAACACTTTGGCAGATGTCGTTACCTTCTTACCACCATAGACTACTTTAATACTGGAGCTTCCACTATCCAAGGCCTTCACCTGACCAGCTGTAACCTGTACGATCGACGGTTTGGAGGATGTCCATACCGCAGAATTGGTTACATTCGTAGTCGCACCTGAATCATAAACAGCACTCACGCTAAGGACTTGAGATGAGCCCTTAGGCAACTTCAGGTTTTTATTGCTCAATACCAGCTTGAGCAGCTTAGGTGTAACCTTAATCTCCACGTTAAACGACTTATCTTGGTACGTACCTGTAATGGTTGCTGTTCCAATTCCAACAGCTTTAATGGAAGACCCTTTTACGACCACTACAGAAGCATTCGATGTTGTCCATTTCACTTTACTGCTCAAGGTAACTTTTTTACCATCTGTATAATTGCCGACGACTTTGATGGACTTACTTCCCTTCAAATTCATCTCAGCATTCGAAAAACTTGGTGTCAATGTAGAAATAGCTCCCTCCACAATGACAGGTACTTTCACATATTTATTCATATACATTGCTTTGATTCCAGAGTTACCGCCACTCACCGCTTTTACTTTACCATTTGCTACTGTAACTGCGGCTGTTGTACCTACCCAGCTTACCTGATTGGTAACATCCAGGATTCCGCCACCAGCCATGTGTGCTTTTACTGTCGGAATACTTGCTTCTTGGCCTGCAACCAATACGTATTTTTTCTCTGAAGCGGTTAGTTTAAGTACTTTGTATTGCACAGTCACTGGAATATCCAGTTTGAGCGCACCTACCGTTGCTGTCAATGTTGCACTACCTGGGTTCACTGCAACCAGCTTACCATTTGCTATTTTAACTGCACTTTCACTGCTTAAGCTCCATTTTACATCGGATTGAACTGCTTTTTTAGCCCCATTGACCAAATAAGCAGATATACTCGGAAGAGAAGTTTTGCCTCCTGTTTCGAGATTCAGACTCGCTTTGCTTGAAACTAATTTTTCAACCGTCGGAAGTACATTAATCTTCAGAGTCTTGCTCAAACCGTGATAGGACGCTGTAATCGTCGAATTGCCTGCATCCATCGGTGTGATTTTACCTTGCTCGACTGTGGCAACCAGCGGATTGGAGGAAGACCATTCTGCCGTGTTGGTCACATCTGTTTTGCCGCCAGTCAGGTTGACATCGGTTGCACTGACCTGAATTGGGGAGCTACCCAGAAAGACCGATTTGGACCCAGTTGCACTCAATACCAATGCCTGGGAAGAAGAGCGCACATACACAATCGTTTGTGCTTTGAGTTCATCTTTGCTTGCTTTAATGTAAGTCACGCCTTTGGCAAGTGGACGAATAAGACCATCTTCAACGGTAGCAACAGCCGCATTCGAAGAAGTCCATTCGACACCGGTTACATTTTCCGTCCCACCTCCAGTAAGCACACCTTGAGCAGTCAATTGCTTCGATTCTCCGCCAATCGTCAGATTCAGAGGACCCGTCGGATTTAATTGCAGCTTGCTGTAAGGCGATTTTACTGTAATCGTTGTACTTACCGTTTGCTGCTCATATGTAGCAACAATCTTAATCTGCCCTTTTGACACAGGAGTAATGAGTCCCTTATCTACCTTTAAAATGCTTGAATCCCCAGAGATCCATTCTGCCTTTTGTGTAACATCTTCCTTGCCCTTTTCTGTCAATGACCACACTTTTAATTGAGCGGGGCTTCCACCCAGATTCAATGTAGTCGGATTTT
Source organism: Paenibacillus sp. FSL L8-0158 (assembly GCF_038592965.1). GTDB lineage: Bacteria > Bacillota > Bacilli > Paenibacillales > Paenibacillaceae > Paenibacillus > Paenibacillus polymyxa_D. Next base: position 3,679,346 of record NZ_CP151949.1, read on the forward strand.
GACTATCCCACTCTACCGTGGAGGTCTTGCTCTCCTCAGCTCGGATCAAACCTGCTGGCCATGCTGCAAATACAAACATCAGCAACGCAAGTAAGAAGGTACTCCGTTTGCTCATACGTTTCATACGTTCCATTCGTTTCTCTCCCTTTGTTTCATTCTATAAAACAGGGTATTATTAACAATCCCATTATCTTTTATCGGTAAGCAGTTAACTAAATTGAACCCTTCATCAAAAAAAGGTGAATTATTACAGTTAAAGTTCTCCACGCAGTGACCTTACCACAAACAAATGCTCTTCCTTAGATAAGGCTTGTCCATCTTCAAGAATTACATCGTGTGCTGAGTGACTAACCAGCTTTACATTATAAGCAATCAGCTGATCCTCTCTCCAAATCGTCACCGCCGACTGAAAATGAATGGCATTATCAAACTGTAACGGTACGCTCATTACATAACCAGTAGCGTTCAGCTTCGCCGGATGGCGGCTTCTACGCTCACGCCCCGGAGGAAGCATGGTAATATGCGTAATATTTTCAAAAGGAATAGCCAGCATTTTCGGGCCTAAAATAACACACTTTCGTATCTCATCCCATTTTTCAAGCGTGCCGCGCACCTTCTGGGTATGACCATTGTTGCCGTGATATAAAATGACCTGACGTCCCTTCCATTGACGCATGTCCTCACCTCCAGTGCTAGCGGCTATGAATCTCCCACCGAATCGGTTCCATTCCATGCTCCTGCAAAAATACATTGGTACGCGAAAAAGGTTTGCTGCCAAAAAAACCTCTGTGAGCCGCCAAAGGACTCGGATGAACGGATTTTAGCACCAAATGCTTGCTGGTATTCACGAAGCTTGCTTTTTTCTGAGCATGGCTCCCCCACAAAATAAACACTGCTGGCTGCTCGCGCTCATTAATCGCTTCAATGACAGCATCCGTGAAACGTTCCCAACCTATTCCCTGGTGAGATTGCGGTTGTCCTTCACGCACGGTTAACACGTTGTTCAGCAGCAGCACACCTTGCTCAGCCCAAGGAACGAGGTATCCCTGATTCGGAATGGGAGTGCCGATATCATCGCGAAGCTCCTTGTATATATTTAGTAGAGACGGCGGCGTTCGCACACCAGGTCTAACAGAAAAACTTAAACCGTGAGCTTGTCCCTCTCCATGATATGGGTCCTGTCCCAATATAACCGCTTTGGTCAGATGAAATGGCGTTAATTTGAGTGCGGAAAACAAGTCTTCTTTTGGAGGATATACCTTATGTAACTTGTACTCTCGGGCTAACGTATACCTTAATTCATTAAAGTATGGCTTTTCGACCTCTTCTCGCAGTACATCATCCCAGTCATTTCCAAACATACTCCTGTCTCCTCTCAATATGTAAATCTGTGAAAGCGGTAAGCTTTTTGATCCAAAAAAATAAGCTGAACTCCTCATCCGGAGCCAGCTTATTTATTCGTTACCTGTGTTATATGCCGAAGGACCAGGAAAATATCCTTACGGTAATCAGCTACCGCAGGTCTAAATTCGATTTCCTTATTATAACATTAACGATAATGATGTCAAGTAACTGAAAGCTTAATTCCCTCAGAAGAAAAGCTCTTTATTGCTGTATTTATTACGATTTTGTATGAGCATTCAGGTATTCCAATGCATTATATAACATAACGGCAGCTTCGGCACGTGTAATCTCGCTTTTTGGATGAAACTTTTTATTTGCATCCAAGGTATTGACCTTGTAGACTAGCGAGCGTTGAATGCTACCTTGGTAAGAAGGCTCCAGTTCGCTGTCATCCGCAATATTCGCAGGTGCGATTTTAATCATCGGAAGAGCGCCTGCTTTTTCCATGCCTTGAATCAGCATGTGGGTGAACTCTTCCTTAGTCAGAGCTTTGGCAGGATCAATATCTTTTGGAATAACCACACCATTATAATGCGCGTTGATAAAAGCTTCGGCATACCATGCAGTATCCTTAACATGGGTAAACAGTCCGCTGACCTGTGGCTCCTTGTTCAAATCAATGGCAGCCAAGCTGAGCTGGAATCCACCGGAAATCAACTGAATGCCTTGAGCAGCGGTTACTTTAGATGACGGGAGAAACTGCGTGTCAGAGATACCTTTGAGCAGACCCTGATCTTTAAGGGATATAATTTTTTCTTTACCACTTACGTTATCCAAATCCTTGAATTGACGGTCTGCCGCAGACATTTGACCTCCAACGGAGAAGGACAAAATGGCTACAGTTGTAATGGCTGCAAATGCACTTTTTCTCATACTCATGTTAAGTTCCACCTTGTAGTTGAATTGGGCCGCTTGGCCATTAACAACTTCATTGACGTAGTATAAGATGGAAATGTTGCAGGCGACGCTGTTAACTCTTATGCTACATGTCTTCCTTTTTAATATAATACCTTCTCCAGACAGCGTGCCAACTCATCATCGGAAAGGGGCTTGCGATGCGTATTCTCTAGATAGATATATTTCTCTGTTTCTGGCATTAAATATTGTTTGGACCACAGGAACATATCCGGACTGTCTCCCTGAAGACGAAGAAATCTCCGCACAGTGTCCGCATGTGAAATAGTGTTATCCAGATTGGTTAACCAATCTGCCCGGTAGAAATGCTCCCATCTTCCAGTTCCTGCGAGCGATAGCGCTTCTTTACCCATCCGGTAGCTCCAAACAGCATGAGAAGCTTGTATAAATGCTCGTGGATAATCTTTTTCAAGGAACAGCCCATAAGCGCTACATAAGCTTGCCAGTCCACGTGAACCACTTAGATGCAGTTCAATCTGCACAAGCAGTTGATTATACAGCCTGCGACATTCATCTTCAGACAACTGCTTCATTATTCGTAGACACCGCTCTCGCAGTTCAACCCAGTCCGGAATTGCCGACTCGGCTTTTTCCTTGAACCAGCGTACCTGTTCAGGAAAAGGCCTTTCTCCAGTAGCCCAGTACAGCCGTTCATCACTACCTTCTTTGCCTTGTAGCCAATACCCCATAATCTGCCGAGTCGGATGGTGATAGAATTCCTCCCCTGCCCGATCATCCTTATGCGGGCCATAAACGATAGTACAACTGGAATAATCCCGGTATAATTGGGAAATCTCTTGAAGCTGACTACTGTACAGCCGTCCGATGAAATCAGTAAGTTGCTCTGCGGCATCTACGTTACCATTCGTCCATAAATTTGCTACTAAATCCAGCGTATATACATGCGGCAAAATATTACCTGAATTGACCAGCAGGTACTCGTCCGCCCCTGTAGTAAACGCTGCTGTTAATTCGTCTACAACCAAGCTGGCTGAGGAGGGAAATTGGGTAAGATGGTTCGACGCTTGCAAGTCGTGGAAGGTCACATGGTAATACACTCCATTCTTGCCCCCATCCTGCGTCTCAGGCAATGCTGGTACACGATAATTAAGATTCCCATGACGCCGGGATACCATTTTACCGTAACCATTATCCGCCCATATTTTGATCACCTCTTCGGGTACTTCAATATGCCCCTGCTTGTATAACTCGGCAATCTCACCATACATTGCCATACAGCATACAGGCTGCTCCACAGATTCACAGATCATATTGTATTGCTTGCGAACCACATACGAGATTAATTGTCCGCGTTTGTCCGGCGTATTAAAGGAAGGATCATCTTCCCAAAAAGGCTTGTCACCCTGTCCGCGAAAAGACAACACCCAAACAATTTTCTCTCCCTTTTGCCGTTCAATCGCTTCCTGCCACAGCTGTTCAAACAACTCGGGATGCTCTCTGTAGCTAGCTTGTTTACCCGGAAAGGCGCGCAAAAACATCTCCGCCCCCAACGGCTCAGCATGATGATGTGTGATCCATAAGCCCATATCTGCTGCAAGCTTATTATGGATACCTGTGCGTGGTAAATCTGTCCCCGGAATCACCATATTTCCACCGCAGCGCAGTAACGCTTCGAAAACGGGCTGCCACACCTGCTCCGTTGGTGGATAATCTTCCTTCCAGCCAATCAAACATACCTCATCATTGACAAACCATCCTCGATATCGAACCTTGGACGGTATACTGTCAACATTCTGGCTCGGTAAAACTATGGTATCCCGCTTAGGTGGGAGAAGCTCCGCCCAGAACCAGAACGGCTCCACCCCCAGAGCGAAACGGCTGTAATGAAGCAGTCCATAAATTATTCCTAATTCATCACGGCCAATAATATGGAGTACCGTTCCCTTGCGACCAGCAACAAAACGTAGACAATAGCTCTCTGGCCAATGCGGACAGCTATCTCCTTCCTGCGCATAACGGATAATGATCGAGGGCTCTATTTCTGTTTGCAATGGCTCAAGGCCAAACACTTGCTTATGATCTCGCGCAATCATGTTCCAAGCGTGGGCAATTGGCACACTTTCATCAGTTTGAAGATTGTATCCGCTTTCAGATGAAATAGTCAGAGGTTCACAGGCTTTCATTTATTGTCATCTCCTATTTTTTTCAACTATGAAGATTCTTCTCGTATTTATTTTATAGGTTGGCAACATACATATAAAGCTGTCCCAACGTAAATATAACTTTTTTGCGGTAAATCATTTGAGAGTGAAGCTTAATTTGAGAAAGAAAAAAGTAAGGAACAGGAGAGAAATAAGAAAGACTTGATTGCTACACTAAAAATGTTCCAAAAAAACAGACTGCCCTTAAAGATTCAAGCGCAGCAAAGGAGACTTGATATGAAATTGAAAAAACGATTTGCCTCTTTGCTCCTGTTAGCATTAATGGCATTTATCCCGGTCCAGGCATATGCTTCTGGGTCCGTTCCAACCACTCCCTCCGGAATTCCGATTTCCGAAATCGAAAACAGAACAGATCAAATTATGAAGAAATATATAGGAACCGCGATTCCTGGTGCTGCGGTTTCCATAGTAAAGGACGGAAAAATTGTTTTTTCAAAAGGTTACGGATACGCAAACATCGAGAAACACACACCCATGAGTACGGAAACAACCTATATGGAGGCCGGTTCCGTATCGAAATTGTTCACCTGGACGGCAGTAATGCAACTGGTTGAGCAAGGAAAGCTGGATTTGAATACGGACATCCGCACATACTTGCCTGACGGCTTTCTCAAGCCTTCTTTTGATAAGCCTATTACCCTGAAATCACTGATGAGCCACACGGCAGGTTTTGAGGAGCGCCTGGAAAAACTTTTGGTTCATGATTCTACTGATCTTAGGCCTCTCAAGGAGCATATCGCACCCGGAAATCAGCCTCAACAGATTTATGAGCCTGGAACAGTGATTGCTTATTCCAACTATGGAACCAACCTGGCCGGTTATATTATAGAACGTGTATCTGGAATGCCTTTTGACACCTATATTCAGAAACATATATTTGAGCCTCTGGATATGAAGCATTCTTACTTTACACAACGATATGATCTTATCCCGGAGGTTATCGAACATAAAGCAACAGGCTACTCCAAGAAGGATGGAAACTGGGTGGCAAAGCCGAATGTTTTCTTTAATGATGTACCGGCTGGTGCGTTGAACATTACTTCGGAGGACATGGCTCATTTTATGCTTGCTCATCTGGACATTGACCATTCTTTAAAATATTCGCTATTCAACAAGAATGAAACCCTGCGAGAAATGCATGAGGCTTCGTATACCCACTATCCCGAGCTTCCGGGGAATGCCCATGGCTTTTGGGAACGGTTCGCGGGAGATTATCGTGTTATTGAGCACGGTGGAAATACAGATTCATTCTCCTCTCTGGTCTCTATCGTACCGGATCAGAACTTTGGGATCAACATCCTGACCAATGTGGAAAATGAAATGTCCGGTGCGAGAAGCGAACTCATTGATCTGTTTGTCGGGGATTCCCACGCTACTCCACAAGCGGACAGCACGTTGAAGCATAGCGCGGATGTGGCCGGAAAATATCGCTCTGCTCGCGCAGTATCATCTGGTATATTGAAGCTTATACCTGTATTATCCAATGCAGAAGAAGTAGTCTCAGCTAACAGCAATGGCGGAATCACTCTGAGTATTCCATCCATGAATATTAATGTTGATTATGTAGAAACCAAACCCTATTTTTTTGAACGCGTGACTCCCGGGAGCACTCCTTATGATTACGCGGGCTTAAACATCAGTCGTCTTCTTTTCTTAACCAATGCCGATGGCAAAGTGACGCAGTTGTCATATGGAGTGATCGATGACCAGTTGCCGATCTCCTTCCTGCAAACATCCATTTTCAGTTATATTCTGGTCGGGGGATGCGGTATTTGGTTTGCGGTTGGGTCTATTTTCGGTATTGTTGGATGGCTGCGGAAGCTCAAGGACGCAAGAAAGCAGAAGAGTACTTCACGGCTTCCCTTGCCTGACAGTGTAACCGTAATACCGCTGCTGGGTCTGCTTGTGATCGTCAATCTCATTACTTCAAGCATCCAATTGATAGGCGACCCCTATCAGCCTATGTCCAATTTCAATTTGAATATTATCTTTTTCTGGGTACTTGGGTTTGCCTTTATACCGGCTGCCTATCTTGCTGTGAGAAAATGCAACGTTTCGAAGACTACATTGTTAAGAAAGGTATACACCGCGACGCTGATTCTTTCGTTTCTAGCTATTTCGTTTTTCCTGTATTCCTATAATTTCTATTTTTTCGCATAGATCTACTTAATTTTATCCTTTTTATAGCATAGATAGCCTCCACGATATATTTCGAGTCGAAACGTAGAAAGGCCGTCAATAGACGGTCTTTTTTGTATTCTCTTCCCTATGAACACTCTTATTCATATTTCATAAACTACTAGTGTAGCAAATATGTCTACAGAAAGAGGGATGATTCAAATGAAACCAAAGAAAAGTGGAAAAAGCGCACACCCTGTCCGTAGGACGAAGAATAGACCCACTACACAGCCTCTGGACTTGAAGAAAAAAAGAATTTCCCCTACCCAAGCAATTGTTAGAAACGGTGGATTTGAAAATCAGGATTTAGCACCATGGATTGCAAACGTCAACAACATGACAGGCCAAATTTTTATTACCAATATCAATCCGCACAGCGGGAATCAAGCGGTCAGAATCACGGCTAACCCGGGGCACAGTGTCTCACTTAGGCAAACGATCTCCGACCTGCGTAGACAAAAAAGATACCGTGTGACCTTCTGGGTACGCAATCTAATCAAGCCTTTCGGTGGTCGGCTTCAAGTTAGTCTAGGGGAGCAAACCTACACGATTCAACTTACTTCGCTACCTTCATCTCAATACGAGAGAGTCTCCCGCACTTTCTCAATCTCAGGAAATTCAGGAACAGTTTCCAGAGATTTAGTGTTCCGTGTTACAGCAGAGGATACCTTTGCCACAATTCTTTTGGATGATGTATCGATATCCTTATTAAGAACATAAATTACTTCGTATTGTAGGCATTTAGTCGTAAGCTCTCGCAAGAGCGACTTGATGGCACGAATTGATACACCGTAAGCTTGCCAAAACAAAAACGCCTCCCCGTATGTTAACGGTGAGCAGAAGGATTAATTCCTTACTGCTCTTTTTGCCTTCTACTAAATACAAATTCATTATCCGCCGACCACTAGGTTACCGGGTAGTATCTTTTACCGTAAGTGTTCTCTTGCCTCGTGCCACTATCGTTTTGTTCACTGTAGTCTAATTTCTATCCTCCAACGCATTCTATGAAAAAGCGAGTTTATTATAAACCGTGATAATTATTCCGAAATTAAAAAATGATACACAGTATATATTCTTAATGACTCTCTGATTCTGAATAAGCTTGGACTACTTTTTTATGAGTATTACCTTAGGCTTAAATTGTTCCGTCCGTTCCCGCTCCTCACTATGAATTAACAGGACATGGTTATGAAGAAAAATTCGTGATAATATCTATGTCATAGTAAGTAGATATGAATTAATTGTTTGGAGGGATAATTTTGACTAAAATTCACCAAAAGTTGACAGAATTAATTGGAAATACTCCTTTGTTAGCACTGTTGAACTACAGCCAAATCCAAAATATTGAGGCAAACGTGATAGCAAAGTTGGAATATTTCAATCCAGCTGGTAGCGTTAAGGACCGCATTGGATATGCTATGATTAAAGACGCTGAGGAGAAAGGCTTAATCAATAAAGACTCCGTTATTATCGAGCCGACAAGTGGCAATACTGGAATCGGACTTGCATTTGCAGCTGCGGCTCTTGGATATAAACTTATAATTACACTTCCTGAAACGTTTAGTATCGAACGTCGCAAGCTTTTGACTGCGTTCGGTGCTGAGCTTGTGTTAACACCGGGGGCCGAGGGGATGAAAGGCGCTATCAAGCGTGCTGAACTATTGGCTGCCGAAACACCAAACTCTTTCATACCACAGCAGTTTAGCAATCCTGCCAATCCAGAAATTCATCGCAAAACTACAGCTGTAGAAATCTGGCATGATACGGATGGCGGTGTAGATATTTTTATTGCGGGCGTAGGTACAGGTGGAACTATTTCGGGCGTTGGCCAGGGATTGAAGGAACGAAAACCTTCTGTAAAAGTGATAGCCGTCGAACCGTTCGATTCACCAGTGCTGTCTGGCGGTACACCAGGTTCACATCAACTACAAGGACTCGGTGCTGGTTTCATTCCAAATAACTTTAATGAAGAATATGTGGATGAGGTTTTCAAAGTTAAAAACGAAGATGCGTTTGAAACTGCACGCCTGCTTGCCAAAACAGAAGGGCTGCTTGTTGGTATTTCTTCTGGGGCTGCGGTTTATGCAGCAACACAAATTGCGAAGCTTCCAGAAAACAAAGGCAAGACGATCGTGGTCATATTACCTGATACAGGTGAGCGTTATTTGTCCACTCGGCTTTTCTCAGACGTAGAATTATAAAAAAGGCCGGAGGTAGGCCCCCCCCTGCCTCTTTTGTTAATTTTCCAGCCACGACAAGCAAGAGCCTATAGAATTGTTTCAATAACCTAAAGATGCCCTTCTTCGCTAGCAAAGAAAAAGTTACCTTGGCCCAGCGCGATGTCGCTGTAGCTCATAAGGGTTTTTCTGTAAAAGTGAGCTTCTCCGTAGTAGTCTTGTACCACTCTGTAAGCCTCTTTCTTTACTTGATGCGGGTGTAACGCATTCATCATCAGGAAGTCTTCGATTGCGATATGAGAATTCTGCTTTTTTAATTAATCAGCTAAAACACTAGCGTCAAATGCTCCTAGAAAGACTCCGATTGAATTATCGTAGGGAAGGCGGTTGAAAACATTTCTTGTTTGTTGGATAACGTCAGTAGAATATTTACTCTCCTTAGATTTTTGCTAGATACTTGCTGAAATGATATCCTCCAACTTGATCCAACTAAAATCATCCTCGCCACGAAACAGTTTCACTTCCCTGCGAGCAATATTTATAGACGTGATTACACCTGTGAGTTCTTCGTCATCGAACGGGCTAAAAACCACTGTGTTACAGGTTGACGTGTGTTGTAAGACTCTATAATCGCTTGCTCGGTCAACTGGACTTCCTGATCGTCAATTTCCGGCTTGCCTCTCCGCTGACGGTCTTTCATGAGTTTTAAGTATGCTTCCTTGTGTTCTGGTATGATAATCCTGCTGCTTTCCCATAAACCGTTACCTTCTAATTTTTTCGACATGTATGTAGCCTCCTGATGTATTATGTAGAAATTATATTCCGAACATACGTTCTATACAAGGGCTTTTGTCTTCTACTTCTAAGACTTTTGTGCTAGAAAATTATTCCTAGGTCATATATACTAATTTTACTATAATATTACCAATAGATAGGGGTTATGTAATGACTGCAATTGCTGTGATTGCTTTGCTGGCTTTTTTTGTGTTTTTTGTTTTGTGGGCTATAGCTTTAATAAAAAAGAACGGCAAGGCTAAGAAAATGTGTCTCTTTGGTTTAGCTGCTTTCCTAGTATTTATTATTGGAATATCAGTCGCTGACACTCAGAAACCAACCGAAACTAATTCCAAACCGGTAGCTACCACACCTGTTAAAGGGAACGAAGTTACTACTGAACCAGTTCAAAAGGAACAGACTGATGCTAAAAAAACATTGATTGACACATCGCTTCCTTTTGATAAGTTTTCATCTGCTCTCTTTGCATTGCCAGTATCCAAGCAAGGGGAAGCATTCGACAGTGTAAGAAATCAAGTTGTTTCATGGTCAGGTGTTGTTATTGAAGCTGGATCAAGCAGCCTTTATGTCTATGGTAAACCAGCAGATTACAACGGTGAATCATGGTCAGATATTAGCGCTGAAAAGAAAAAACTCGGGGATGTTATTGTTGTAAAAGTTTCAGATCGTTCAGAATTAAATGGTCTTAACCAGGGGGATATAGTTACCTTTAAGGGTGAACTTGGTTCCCGTGGTGTTAAGGGAGAAGCCCATTGGAAACTATACAACGGAAAAATAGAGGGTCGGACAGTAGCAGAATCGCCAAACCTCGTAACCATTACCAAATCTAAATATAACAAGATTAAAAATGGAATGACTTATGAGGAAGTTGCGAAAATTATCGGTGGTCCCGGTGAGGCTCTTTCAGAGGTTGGTGAAAAAGGAGACGAATTTTATACTGTAATGTATTCGTATAAAGGTGAAGTCGGACCTGGTGCAAATGCCGTTTTCACATTCCAAGGCAACAAACTACAAGCAAAAGCACAATTTGGTCTCGAATAAAACAACCCCGGAGCAATCCGGGGTTTTAATATTCTGTATAGTACCTATTTGCAGAGCCAGGAGGCGTAACGATCTTTTGATCGCGATCCCAGCCCTCTATTATTACGATATGGCGCGTGTCACTCTTGTTATCCCACAAGATATAGTTATCGCTCTCAAGAGCCAGCAGGCCCGCCTTTATGTCCTCTGTGCGCCTCCCTGTCTTGATCTCCAGTTCCTTCATCGTTGGCATCCGTCTTCGCCCAGCAGAATAGTTGTAGAGTATCCGTAGCAGCTTACGTTCGATATCAGGTAACAAAGCGACCAACTCCTTTGTTACTATTATATACAAACGTGCGTTCTTATAAAACTAAGAATATTATTCCAAATAAGACACTTCACAGCCTTGTATAATGATATCATATATGATATCATTATATTTAGGAGGTGAGTCATGGCTAGGGTCGATAAAATCATCGAGAAAATGAAAAACCGCCCTAACGGGATAAGGTTCGCGGAGATAGCAAAAGTCCTGAATTATCTGGGTTACATAGTGGTACGAATTAAGGGTTCGCATCACATATTCCGGAATGAGTCAGGAGACACGCTCCCGATACCTTTTGAAACACCCGTCAAGGCGGTGTACGTCAAAGACGTACTGAAGATCATCGGGAAGTAGTACCTCCCCTTTGTTCTCGAAATCATTTTATCCTAGCCTACATTAATATGGCAAATGAAAAACCGATCCAAAAAGACATAGCGTATTACATGGCGCTCCCGTATACAATTCAGATTAAGCATATGAACGACGAAAGCGGAAGCTACCACTTAGCTACAGTCGCGGAGTTGGAAGGCTGCAAGAGCCACGGTGACACGCCAGAAGAAGCCCTGAAAATGGTCAGAGAGGCCATGGAGGGTTACCTTGAGGTAAAACTTGAGTTTGGTGATGAAATACCGGAACCAGTAAATGAAGAACAATTTAGCGGTAAATGGCTTCAACGTGCTCCAAAGTCCTTGCATAAGCATTTGATGGAGCGTGCAGCAGCAGAAGGCATATCCTTTAACCAATATTGCCTATATAAACTGAGTAAGTAACGTATGTCTAGACTCCTCTATACTAGGAGGTAAACTTATGATAAAGGCAATTTGGTTTGTGATAATTACCATGCTGGTTAGTATTGTCGCGTTGACTGGGTTGGTAATAGCAGTGGTTAAATTGATCCGAAAAAAAGAGGAATAGCCATGAAATACGGTCCGCGTAAACCCAGCCTAAACCCACGTAAGGCAGCTTACAATAAGGTGTACAATCGGACGACGTTTGATTTGTTTAAGCTGATCGGGAAATTGTTTAAATAAAAAAAGCTCTGCCGACCATAAGGTTAGCAGAGCTTTTTGATTTATTTAGAGTATTCACTTACTTCAAACGTTAGAATACGATCATACAGCATGTAATCCTTACGGCTGCTGAATGGACCTTTATTGTTATCGTGCTTATTGATTGCGTATGAAGCTGATCCAGAACCAGCCTGTTTGCTTTCGTACCAGGCAATAAAGTCATTGACCTCTTTTATGCTTAGGTCGAATTCTTTTTCCAATCCGGTTGTCATAGTGACCACCAATATTGCACGATCTCCAGTTGTTGGCTCTGGTTCAGGTTGACTGCCTCCTCCTTGTGGAGTGGCAGATGCTTCATTGGAGTATTCTGAATCCACACCATTTACTTTAGCACTCACAACAAAGTAGTATTTCGTTCCATTGGTCAGACCCGGGATGACGAAGTTTCCATAGACATCTTTTGTAGCTGTTGCCGTTTCAGTGTATTTGCCGGATTCCGTTCCATATTTGACCGTATAGCTCTCGGCATCATTCACCAAATCCCAATTCAATTTAACCTGGTTATCTCCACCAATAGCCTCTAAATTTATAGGAACATTCTGTCCTATTAACCTTCCATCTTCATTAATGTCAATTGCATCGACATAAAATTCTTTGGCTTCCTTATTCGTTATAATTACATGGTGAATAGAATCAGTTAATCCTGTTTTCTCAAAGTTCAATGTTTGATAAGATACTCCCTCTCTATACATAGACATTTGTTCTTTGACTCCGTCTATGGAGACTTCTATGTTTTTAGATGCTCCAATGTAAAGAACTCCTATAATTCTCATCTTGTTTCCATAAAATTCAAACTCTACTGAATCCCCAATACCACTGGTAACTTTATGAGTACCACCATAATATGAGTTGCTCGTCGAATAAGCTAACCAGTTACCATTATATCTAATTGCTGTTGCTGTATCATTGTAACGTTCCCATCCTACTTCTGGTTCAGTAAGCCCTTGTCCCACAGACGCCGCATATAAATTCGAATTCAATAGTATACCTGCTGTAAATAAAAAAACTCCAAATAAAACACTGATTTTTTTTATAAATTTCATATTCACAAAATTTCCCCCTAAGTAATCTGTTGAACAGATACTAAAGTAATCTATTTCTCAGAACTTGTCTAAACATAAATTTGAATATATAGACATTAATGTTTAGACATTCCTTTTTTATTTTTATATTCTGATAAAACAAATACCACAAAAGGGGAATATATATATGAAAAAACTATCAACTTTATTTTTATTATCTTTAATTCTTTTATTCGGTTTTAATCAAGGAGTTTATGCAGCAACAGTAGGTGATTCTCTTACCTTCCCAGAAGAAGGGTGGAATCGCTATGATGACACTGACTCCCATATTCAATATGAAGGCGATGGATGGTTTAAATCTACAAACGGAACCTTTTATAATGGCTCTGAGACATTAACTAATGACAATAATGAAAAATTTATTAAATTTAATTTCACAGGAACAAAAATAAGACTCATTACTACCGTATCTATTTGGAAAACTCAAAATTATACCCTGACACTTGATGGAGTCGAATATCCTTATACACAGTACAATAAAAAAAGTGCTTTTCAAGCTATTTCGTTTGAGAAAACGGGCTTGCCACAAGGAGAACACACATTAATAATTAAAACTAATGGTGCTATTGGAATGGATGCATTTGATATTGATGGGATATTGAAAACTTATAACCCAGATATAAAAACTACTCCTGGTCAAGATACACCTAAGGATATCGGCCGAGCTATTTTAGTTGTCACTATGAATACTGGTCTTGAAAAAGAGTTTGACCTGAGTATGAAAGAAGTTAACGATTTTATTGCCTGGTATGAGGCTAAACAAGCGGGTACAGGTACAGCTTCCTACGCAATCAATAAACATAAGAATAACATAGGACCTTTTAGCAGTCGCAATGACTATGTAATATTCAATAAAATACTCACGTTTGAAGTAAGTGAGTATTCAACTAAATAAACAACAAAGGACTCCATACTGGTTACATACCAGCGGAGTCCTTTTTCACATCTACTCTAAATTCAAACTGGTTCCGTATGTAATAAGCTCCGGCAATCTTGACCGAATCAGGCGAAAACTTTTCTATAGTGCCGCCATAGTCTACAACCGATATAAAATCCTCTCCCAACAACTGAACAATGTACACCTTTACCTGGCTTAATGCAGCTGCAAATAGTTCTATATCCGACTTTAACACTTTATATGTATGGTTCATGCTTATCACCTCGATAATTCATTCTGTGAATGGGGTTGTAATTCCTTCAATAAAAAATCCCCGCCGACCAATTAAGGTAAAGCGGGGATTTCATATTATTTAGAGTATTCACTTACTTCAAACGTTAGGATACGATCATACAGCATATAGTCCTTTCGGCTGCTGAATGGGCCTTTATTGTTATCATGTTTATTGATTGCATAGGATGCTGATCCAGAACCAGCCTGTTTGCCTTCGTACCATGAGATAAAGTCATTGACCTCCTTCATGCTTAGGTCAAATTCCTTCTCCAATCCTGTTGTCATGGTAACTACCAGAATTGCACGGTTACCTGATGGTGATTGAGGATTAGTAGCCCCACCAGTCGATGGTTCATCAGGTTTTGTTGTACCAGGCTCGCTTGGTTTGCTTGGCTCTCCCGTAGAAGGATTACCCGGAGTTGTCGGCTCATTTGTTTGAGGCTCATTTGGTGTAACAGCTACTTCATTAGAAATAACAGTCTCGACTCCATTAAAAATAGCTACTACTTGAAAGTAGTAAGTCGTCCCGTTCGTCAAATTTGGAATGACAAGGTTACCTTCTGTATCTTTTTCTACAGAGATTGAATCAGAATATTTATTGGGTTGGGTTCCAAAATTAATTTTGTAGTTCGTAGCTTCTTTAATTGTATTCCAGTTCAACTTAGCAGATGTATTCTGTGGCTGACCTTTAAGATCTATGGTTTCAAACGTTCCCAAAGTGATCTCGTTGAATGCTAACCAAGATGAACCACCGTCTGCCTCAATTCTTATACCATCATATGCACCCTGCTTCACCTTAATAGGGGGTGGTGTTGTATATGTAGCTTTTAGAGAATGAGTCACTTGTTCGCTTATTTTAACCCACTTTTCACCTTCTAACCCGTAGATAGTGTATGAAACTTCTCTTACTGGCTGTGCAGCAGTAGTAATATGGACGAAATTTAATTCTATAGCACTAGGAAATTTTAATTCTATATTTCCTTTGTATGTCCCGGCGTTCCAATATGTTTGAATGCTCCCATCAATTGATTTTTCAGCAATGTAATCAAGGTAACTGCTACTAGCTTTTGCAATGGTTCCCTCTGGTGGTGAAAACCCAAGCATTCCCTCAACTGTTTTGTTCAATGTTGCTGCATGTGTAGCTGACGGTAGTAACATGATACTAATTAGAAAAAAAGATAAAACCGTAGCCAAGAATTTCTTTGACATGATTATTAGCCCCCTATGAATATCTTCTATATCCATAAAGATAGATTAACACTCTCATATTGTCTAAACATAAACTTGCTGATCTATAAATATAATCTAAATATTTGCATATTTATTTTTTAATGGTTATAAAAAAGAACTCATGCTGGTCAAATACCGGTCGAGCCCTTCTTGACATCTACTCTAAATTCAAACTGCTTACGCAAGAAATAAGATCCGTTAATCTTAACCGACTCCGGTGTAATCTTCTCCACTGCACCCCCATAATCCACAATATCTATCAAATCCTCTCCCAACGGCTGTACTAAATACACTCTTACCTGGCTTAATGCAGCTGCAAATAATTCTATATCAGACTTCAACACTTATATGTATGGTTCATGCTTATCACCTCGATAATTCATTCGGTGAACGGTGTGGTAATTCCTGCAAGTAAAAAATCCCCGCCTACCAGTTAAAGTTAGCGGGGATTTACTTGGCTTACGTTTAGGAACCTCCAACGGTATCGTTAAGCTTAATAATATGGTGTTGGTTACAAGAATGATTAGGTACAGCCACGATAAACAAAAAGCTAGCCGCGACGATCAGAAGAACCATTTTTCTCAACATTGTCTAACCACACCTTTTCAATAAGATTTAAAAACTCTTCCTTGAACTCAGGAACTGCATGTGTTCTAAACTTCACGAAAAGCCCCATGCAGTTTATTAAATAAGTTTCATTATTTATTATATGTGACTTTACCATTGCATACATCAAATGTTTAAAGCCATCACCGTATGAACCTCTATACAAATAATAATAAGCTAACTCGTATCCAAATCGTGCATATTGTTCGGGTATAACTTGCCCAGTATACATGTCAGATGATGGATGCACCTGTTGAGTAAACGAATTAATTATAGTTTCAAAACGTTTAAGTATATCGTTTATATTTAGTTGATATCGGTTAGCTGCAAACAGTACGTTCAATAACTTAGTTACCATCTCTTTATCTACTTTTGATTCAGCAATGTATTCAACATAATCCGGAAGCACACTGGTATCACCAGACAAAAGTTTATAAATGTAAGTATTACATCGCGCCCAATCCTTATAAAGATTTAGCCAATACAATGCATCCGGGTCCGTCTCCAATACCCAATCTAAATCCGTATAGGCATATGTATATTCTAGAGCTTGTTGATAATCGCCTTGGGCTTCACAGACACTTGCACATAGTAAATTGGCATATGTGATGTACACAAACATGGGACGACTTAACTTCTTAGCAGACTCGTCACACTCTCGTTTCTTCTGGTGATATTTCAGCGCATATTGGATTTCCGCTTTTTCTCTCATTTTTCTAGCTGTTTCATCAACCTTTTCCCATTTACGCAAAGATCTGTACACGTTAGTTAAATCCTTCAATGCGTCGAGTTGGTCTGTTTCATCCAAGCGCTCAACAAAGGCTTCAAGTATCGCTGCTGCGTGGAAATTTCGATTCTGATCGTTTCCAATCTGAATCGTGAATATACGATATTGACAGACTGCCAAGCGTTCAGAATGTTGATATTTCTCCGCTTCAGCTACCCCCTCATAGAGCAACAATGCAGCCGCATGTCTTCCCTGCTTCAACAATTCTTCTGCGATTTCAAATAACTTGGGCGAATACAGTAGATTGTCCATGATGGCTCCCACCACTCGACGGATCGCATCCAGCTTGTCCAACTCCGCACAGCGATACAAAAATGGCTCGATTCGCCTCATATTCGGAGGATGGTCGATGATGTAGTTTTCCATGAACAAGTCATAAAAATGGCCTTCCTGTAAACCCATAGCCTCAGTGATTAGGTCAAGCTGGTTAACAGACATTGACTTATTCCCTGTCACAATAGCACTAACTAATCCCCTATTCATACCTGCAAGTTGCCCAAATTGCGCTATATTCAAACCCTCTTGTTGTAGGTATCTGTCTAATTCTGCTCGAATCGTAGGTGTATGCTTCATGTCATATCCACCCTTCATACAGAAATTCCAAAACTTATATATTATTGCATTCTATTGTTGTTCATAATTTAACAGTTGTCAATAACCTTCTTTTTTCATTTAAAGACTTTACCTACTCACAAATATATTAAATATATTCATATATGCCATAAAAAGGTTGACAATATTAGTAGAGTCCTTTACGCTGCCTATGTATTCACAAATATTTCAAGGAGGCGTTTTGTTTGAAAGTAAAATTTCTACCACAAGCTTTTCTGGCTGCAACGCTACTCATCTCTTGGGGAGTCGTCAGTCCAGCAATCTCCCATGCTGAGAAAGGAGATAAAATACCTGACCAGATGTTATCAGGCACCATCATTCAATACGATGAGAACAATAACATGGTTATAGTAGAAAAAGGTACTCCTGTACCTGAACCACAAAAATCTCTAGCCGCTATTGTCCCACTTACTGCCGAACAACAAATTGAGCTAGAAAAAGAAAAACAACTGGAGAAAGAAATCAAAGATGAAGCCAAATCACTGCCGGTTTATCATATTGATAACCCTGACCCTCAACCTGGTTTAAAAGTAATTTATGACGGCGAAGGTTTTATCAAAGATATTATCTTGCCTGATCAAAAGGAAATCAACTGGGACTTATACATACGGAGAATACGATAATAAAATTAAAATTCGCGGAACATCTAGTGGTTATGTTCTAGACACAGGGAGTTTATTATTTAGGTAGCACTTCTCAGAAAAATCAGGAAGAAGGACGCGGCGTATATTATTATGATTTCACATCGAAAATCCAAACCCCCATTTTTATACAAGAAGAGGGTTTTATCAATAACTTCATCCTGCTGAACAAGTAAACGTTCTGATTAGCGCCATGCCAAAGAGCCGGAAAAGAAGCATCTCTCTCCGGTTTTCTTTATCTGATTCCAATCACTAAACCTTCTGAGAACCTCTTCCACAGTCGCACCTTTGAGCCCTCCTCTCTTACTAGCTTAGCCAGTAGAGCATTCAGTGTTTACTTTGAAACTGTATCCGTATTAGTCTATTCCGTAGTAACAGTTGTTTGATCGGGTGTTGTTGGCATTAATAGGTGCAGGGGCAGAAGCAGGACTTCTTGCACAAGTCCTTAAAATCCAAGATAAGGGAAAAGGAATTACGATAAACTTGATGTGGACAGGATACTCCATCGCAAGCAACTCTTAATTCCCATCTTTAACAGACCCCGCCGGAGCATGTGATATAGGCATAATGACTAAAGTGAGCTGATATCATCAATAATTCATTCACTTCAATATTTTTCGTTCTACTTGCTATAATAATTCAAATTACGATACGAAAATTGGAGCCTCGGATAAGTAAAAGCGCAATGTTGAAAGTGAGAATTACAATAATAACAACAATCATACTTATCGGAGTCGTTTTGTATTTAATTGACCCTCAGTGGTGGATTTTGATTGCATTTGCAGTATTTTTCTGTATATTAATTGTTATGCTTTTTGTAAATTTTTCGAAAAGACGTAATAAACCACATTGATTTATGATTTCCATGCTCAGCATTTAACAAGTGCCTTCCTTTAATGGAGAGCTTTTATATTTTATATTTCATACCAAATTTTTTGGTGTAAATCCCATATGAGCAATGATAAAAAAACTCCCCGCCGACCAAGAAGGTTAGCGAAGAGTTTCTATTTCACGATAAATTCAACCTTCGTTCCATCCTTATAGTCGTCCAGTTTGTGACCTACCCACGATCCAGCTCCACGATTATCCTTTGGACTTATGTACTTAATGCCTGCACCCTCTCCACCTTCGGAGCACATCGCCATAGGCCATTCATCACGGTCATTTCCTTTTTTAGTCGGATAACCCTTTAAAGATTCCTTTCTATTCTCCTCTGCCCCATCCCGATCAATTGTACATACCGCAGAATGTCCTGCTGCTATTGCATCCCTAATGTGTGCTCCGGTTTCAGGGTAACGTGAACTTGGGAACTCCATTGTATTTAAATCTTATCTACAATGTCGAAATATCATACTTATAGATGCTACAGAACCTGATTGCGTTTCAATTACTCTTATCCGATCCTTCGGATACTTTATTAGGGTGGCTATAGCCACCTTCAAGGCTCAAGCTCCAATTGAATTGAGCTATTTGGCACGGGGGCTGATTGAATGCTGCTAAAAAAGTGGATGCGGCCCCGAGCTAAAGCCCGAGCATCTGAAATGCGGCAGTTCTCTCCGATCCGGACGAGATCCACGCAGCGATATAGCGCCCACTGGCGTCACATAGGCGTTGTTGACAAAAATCTACAACTCTATTTAATAGAAAGATGAGTTTACAATGATATAGAAGACGTTGTCTATATATTCCATTAATAGTTTACTAAATCCTTATATTTAAGGATTTAGTATAAAAATAATTTGGAAGAGGTGCGTATTAAAATGAGTAAAAAACTGTCGTCTCTATTTTTATCCTTTCTAATTTCAGTGCTATTAGTTGTCCCGGTATCAGCCCAAAGCGTCACCCCTACTCAAGATCAGTCCTCATCAGTCGAAAATTCTATTCAAGCTGATCCCTTATCAGTCGAACCATCTTCTTCAGAATTAGTTCCTGATTCCTCAAATTCCAAAGTAAATCCCCAATCAGTAGTAGGACCTGTATGGGTAACCAAATCGTTTAATGTAACTAAGAATGGAAGAACTGTAACGGTGGAGTGGGGTATTGCAACGGACTCATATATAAGAGAAGTCAATGCTTCTTTTAAAACGGGAGCCGGTTGGACGGAAGCAACCACTTTTAAAGGGCCGAACACTAAGGGAGTAACTCTCTCTCAAACATGGGAATACAGTCAACCAGGGACTTACACAGTCGGCGGAGTTGCTCAACTTTATACAGATAATGGACCTGCATCTTGCTTTTCGCCTCCAAGAGTAGTAGTTATTAATTAACGAGTATTTCTACATTTGAGAGGTGAGGAATTGAAAGTTATCGAATTAGCAATTGTATTAAATGATAAAGAGGGCTACTACGCTGAAAATTTTGACCTGGTTGCCCTGCCTTTTGTCCCAAGAAAGGGAGAAATGATTTTATGGAATAATAAACTTTATCGTGTGCTAGATGTTATGTATAGTTTTGATACAAACCCGTACGACTATAATTTTGATGCTAGCCCAAGCACTCAAAGCTCGGTAGCTCATGATGTAACCTATAAAGTTTTTTTGAAACCTGAAGATTAAACAGACATTAAATAAAGTATTTTCTTAGTGCTTAGGCTAAGAAAATACTTTATTTGTTTTTCGCAATAGCACCCTTATAAAACATAAAACCACCCCACCAGCGTATGCCAGCAGGGTATCACCGATGCTTTCGGATTGCACAACGGTGCTTCCGTATGTGTTGTTATCAGCATAATACAATTGGACTATTTTGTAAATATATATAAAAAAATATTCCTAGGCCTGATAGACTATAGTCAAATATCTTAAGGTGAGATGATTATATGAAAGTTTTAATAGTGCTGCTATTTATAGTAGCATTACTGTCAGGGTGTTTTAGTAGTTCATTTGAAAATCACATGAGAGAAGGCAAAAATCAATTACTAGCAAACAACTACGACGAGGCCATAAAGAGTTTTGATACTGCCCTAATTGAAGAACCTAATAATAAGGATGCTATTGCACTTATGAAACGGGCAAAAGAAGAAAAGGCCAATGAAGATAAAAAAGAAAAAATTGAAGAATTCATACGCGAAACGGATGCGTTATATAAACGTCTTGTTTTAATAGGCGATAACACTGATATACAAAACATATCCTATCAAGAGGCCACATCCAAGTTAGATAGGCTTGCCCCGATAAACAAGGAGATTGAAGACTTATCATTAAAGTGGAGTGACGAACAACTTGTAACAGACGCGTTCCAAAGTTTGCAGTCAGCAATCTCGAATTTAGAAAGTTCATTAAGCACATCCATTGATCTTATAGACGATCCAGAAGAAATTGTTGATACTGATAACAACGGTGAAGTTAGCCGATTCGAATTCATGAGAAGCAGAAAAGGGTTAATGATAAGGGCATTCGTATCGCATGCCGATGATACAAAGTCATACGTAAAAAAAGTGAACAAGTTAAAAGAGGAAATTAAATAATAAAAGGCCCTGAGTGATTATGCCAGGGCCTTTTATTTTACTTGCTTACTGCAGCTGTACTAGTCTTATCCAGCAGTAATAGATGTTTGCGTAGCTTCTGTCGGCGCGAGAACAGGATCAAGCGCAGGTTGAGCCTGACCAGATGATGCTTCTGCTGTAGCTTGAGAAAGGATCGCTGTAACCTGAGCAGCAAGCGAAGAGACAGCCTCCTTAGCTGCGGCCTGTGTTGCCTCTTCACTAGGCTGCGCTTCGGTAGCAAGCACTGTTTTTGTCTTAGCCTTATACTCCAGATATGCCTTTTCTATTGCGGATCGAATCTCTACAGTCGATACAGTAATGCCCTGTTCTGCCAAGCTCAATGTAGTATACTGCAAAGCCTCTTGAAGCTTACGTTCTCCTCCAGCTTCTTTAAATGCTGTTTGAGCAAAAGAAAACCCCTCTCCAGCAATTTTATGGATTACTTCCCTCTGTGCCGCTGTGGTACGCGCTTCTAGCCACACGTTAACCTTAGTCTTGAGTTTGTTCAGACCTCCTAAAACAAATGCTGTAAGCACACCCGCAGCGGCTGTAACAATGGTATTTACATAAGGCTGTACAGTTTCGATAATTGTTTGCATGATTACTTTTCCCCTTTCGTTTTCAACGATGCGATTTTATTCTTTGAATCCCAAGACACTACCGCCCCATAAGCATCAGCAATTGGTCTGAGCTGCACATACGCTGTACCCTCTACAAGTTGGACAGTTTGCAGCTTGAACCCATTTAAATAGGCTTCCTTGTGGGCGTTGTCCCAACGATAAGACAAGCCTAGAGCATTTGCCAAAGACCGCAGCGGTACATAAGTTCTAGAGCCATACAGAAGTGCTGTCCCTACTTCTTTGCCATTGATGCGAAATGTACCGGATGTAACGGATTCTGTCTCCTGTACAGGCATGACAGCGCCGAATCGCTTACGCAGCTTGACCGTATTTCCATCAAATTCGTTCAGGTCCACGTTTCCTTTTATCCCAGCCACCTTGCCGCTATCGCTGTATTGCCAAATATCCCACCGTTTCCATGTCACTGTGTCGCTTGGGACACGAGTAGCACTGTACCGGGCTATCCATAGTGAGTAACCGCCCAATGAGTCGTTAAAATTGGCTGCAAATGCATTGCCTGTATAGATAATGGGCTTACGCCCTGTAATCCGCTCCAGTTCGAGTAGGAAGGCCAATGCTACAGCACTAATAAGTGTTTTGGACAAGTTGCCAGGATTGTTTTCATAGTCCATTACCGCAGGAAGATCCAGCGCTTTCGCGCCTCCAACCTGATCCAACACGTCAGCAAAATATCGCGCTTCCCCTTTCGCTGCGTCAACACTGGTGGCATCTAAAAAATGATAGGCACCCAGCAACACGCCTGCTGCCTTGGCCCCTTTTGCGTTGGGGAGAAATGTTGGATCAACATAACGTTGCCCCTGACTTGCTTTAATGATGGCAAATGAAATACCGTCCGTCTTGACCACGTTCCAATCAATATTGCCCTGATAGCGAGATACGTCGATCCCCTGCGCGTTACCTTTTTTCCTTGTCTGCATTTTCCCCGTCACCTTCCTTTTCTCCGCTTTTACTCTTTAAAACTTCCACAGCCTGCCGAATGATCGACGGGACTGGCGCACCAAGCCTGCCGCCATTTTCAACAATCGAAAGCAGCTCATTTGCCATATAAAAATAGGCGACCGCATCCCGGAAAAGGTGCGAATCGCCTAAGACTCCATCAATCAGATGGGATACTGCTGCCATTGCAAAAATAAATCCCTTTCGCGCAATACCGATAAGACCAACCTTGCTTTTTAAGTCGGGTCCGGTTCCCTTCTTACCTTCTGCGCCAGCGGCAAATAATCCGGTCACATAATCAATAATGACCAGAGCAAGTAACACCCCCAATACTCCCGACCACCCGCCGTAAAAATATGTTACAGCACTGCTTCCTAAAGCAGTACTAAACTTAAAAACCTCCCACTTATCCAACTTTCTTCCCTCGTCTCTCCGTTCAGGAAGCTTTTCCTGAGCTATCATTGTCTGTTTTCTGATCCTTTTTCCTCCTGGGCCTGTATCTCTGCTAATGCATTTCCTACTACTATATCCAATCCTTTAAGTATTTCTTTCCGGCGCGCTGGTTGTGAAGCAATGACAGCAGAAATGACCTCAGTCAATTCTTCAACTGGTCTTGTTAGATCCAGTTGTATATCCAATGTGGATTTTATCTTTGCCACGGGTTTCGTCATCTCCTCAAGACGCAAAATAAGCCCCTGAGTTATCAGAGGCTTTCATACTTATATCTTAAATTGGTTTTGTTACTATAACGCTGCGGATTTTAAAGAAAAATATAGCTCAGTAAAAATAAAGTTGTAGACAGACCATACGTCTTTAAGCTAACGGGAAGTAAGGTTCCAATTATGGTAATATGGGGATAATTGAATCTTCTGTTCGAGTTAGGAGCGAGTTACCTATGGATCTACTCATAATTATTTTAGTGATCGGTTTTATAATCGTAGTAAGTTATCTCAGGGCAATTCATATTTCTCTTCAACGAATTATAGAATATATGCGTAAAGAAAATGACTAGCTATTTTCAAATATGCCCTAGTGTGGGTGAAACTAACGAGTTACGTTAGTTGAACGAATCCTAGAGCAGTGAACACTCAGCAGGTGCTTCAGGGTTTGTTCAACTAAAAGACAGTCTGCTTGCGAATACCTCAAATATGGAATGTTCTAAAGGAAGGAAATACTATGACATCGTATAAGTTTAGACCCTATCATAGTTTAATAGGGTTCTGTTTATTTATTTTTACGATATTGGTTAATATCGCTTTTAGGTTAGCAACAGATCCGGGATCAAAGACCCTTTTATCAACTTTTAGCGCAATTTTTTTAGTCTTCACCTTACTGTGGGGTGGTAATGGGATTACTGAATTAATTTCATTAATCAATAATAAAAATAGGATGAAAACTGACTATAAAAATGAGCAAATTGGCAGAGAACAATATCGTAGGGGAATAATAGCTTTTAAAGTATGTATCTTTGTAAATGTAAGTTATCTTGTTACTGTTACATTTCAACTTTGGTATGTTATCAGTAATTGGGACATGTTAAATATATAAATTCATAAAAGCTCTCATCGAAATGCAGTAATTTTAAGCTATCTTAAAACGTATAGTTAAACCAACAAGAGATGCTTATTGCATCCGTGTTGGCTTAATCAACGACATATGGAGGTTAATTAGGCAATGGATAACTGGAATGATAAAAATACTTGGGGACAGAGTGAGATTCATATTGACCAACTGACAGGCGAGATTGATCAGATTCTACACAAGATAATTAACGGGCTAGAGGATCTAGGTATAGCATACGGTATCATTAGGGAATTTAGTAATAATCCTGAAGAGCCACCAACCTGAACTATTAGTATTGAGGAATCTAAAACCGTACTCACCTTGGATATCTTATTCCAATATATGAGACAGCATAGAAACATCAAGGATGCGTTGACTCGTTTTATGCATGATCACTTTCCGTACTTTACTTAACCAGAGTATAAACGGCGAAGGCTATTCAACTAACGGGACATGATTGTTGAGCAGGCGCCATAAGCCTACTCTTTGGGCATTAGGCGCTAATTTAACTATTTTTAAAATGGAGTTGTTTATCATTTTAAAGCATTATATGTCGCCGACCATGTTCCCAGTACGCTCATTCCAGACAATGGGCTCGACATAGCCGAATGATTCAATACTAGCTTTCAGCTTCTCGTATTCGACATCACCCGGCTGCAGGCCAACCCATTGGTCAACCTTTTCACTAATCATAAATAACTCTATGATATAATTATTGTAATTCTCCTCTTGTGTTGCCTAAGCGAACTGAAAGGCTGCCTTTCATAACACCTTCGAATGAAGTAAGGTTAACATAGAAATTACCAGTAGTCCAAGTGCTTTCGTTAATTTCATCAAATACTTTACCTGGCTTTATTCTTCCACTCATCTTAACTGGGCCACTACTGACCCCTGAGTTACTGTTATATTAATTGGGGCATCCCCTTCATTCGATACATACACTCTAGCATTTCCATAATGCGGATCAATGTAGAAACGCTCTGACATATCGGTATTCGCAAGAGACTTGTTTAGTACCTTATTCGTGTCCTGAGGAGTAGTGACATGATCCCCTGCCTTTGGCGTATTCACATCAGTAGATTCATTTGCAGCTTGAACTACTGGCGCTGGGTCCACAGTAGCTGAATTAATACCACTGGTAACTGAAGAATTACAACCAGTTAACAATATTACAGCAGCTAAAGGCAAAACGGCAAAGAAAGAAACTTTCCTACTTTTTTTCATATTAGAAACCTACTTTTTTTCAATTTCAAAGACTAATTTCATATAATAATACTATAAGGATTATTTTGTTATTTTCCAAGTAAGATTTGGGCAATCCCTTTAACTTAGGCCCTCTTTTAGATGCCGTGGCCTCTCACTGAAAGGCTTTCCCTCTAGAAGAGCACGCTGCGGAATTGAACCGCGCAAGGGTTCTGACCAGGCAGTTCATGTTTCCGCTGATTAACTGGTGCCTTGCTGCCGGCGCGTGCCATGTAAAAAGGCCGGCACATTGGCCGACCTGGTTCCATCGAGGCTCGAAAGCTGCGGTGTGTTCCTTATTTGATTTTCCATGCTACAAATATATCCAATCGAAAAACTGTTATTGTTTAGGGAACTCTAACTAATGGATATATACTTAATTGCTTTATCAATAGGATATACAGCTACTCTCATTGATTTACATACGCTAGCAAAACACCTTACTGCTAAATAATCCTTAAATGCTTCACCTAAATACCATTGGTGGGGCAGTAAAATTAATTCTCCAGCCTCTCTTATAAAGGTATTGTTTAAGAATGTCCACAACTCAATGATTGATCTTTCTGATGACCTCTGTATCAACTCAATATTGACTTTGTATTCTTTCTCTTCTGAATAATCAATACTCACAGATTTTTTTTGTACAAACTATATGCAATTTGATTTATTTCGCCAGAGTCGATTAACCTTTCAATAAGACCTTTCGAAATTGCCCTTAAATTACTAAGCATAATTTGAGCATGATCCTTATACTCAACAATTTTACACTCTTCAAAATGCGACCCGATCTCTTGTAATACTTGTTCTTTAGTATTGTCATCAAATACTGGAATATGTAAAACAGCATTTAAATCGCCTGTTTCGAATGGCAAAATAAAAAATTGAGCCAATACTGATAGTTTCTCATATATACACTCATTTGTTTTAATTTTTTTTATACTAGGCCTATCAAGAAGTATTTTTGTTTCTAATTTCGCTAGTTACTTCTTCCTGATTATTTAAAATCTCTTCAAATAGTTTCATCTTCATTCCTCCTATATATATCACCCTAACAAAAACTTAGTACTAAGACAAAAAAAAGAGAATACAAGGATTGAAGAGTAATTGTGATCTCTTTTTAGATTATTTAGTTGTAAAAGTTACTTTAGCTCCATTAGCTGGTAAGTTAAACCCAGTAGCTCCTGTTACAAAAACACCGCCATAAAGTTTTGCCGAATGAAGCCCTGGATTGCTGTATACTGTTATGTCGTTTCTTGTTTCAGTTGCGGACTCAATAACATTCAAACTTCCTGCCAATATGCGATTGCGTCAGCCTTAATCCGTTTAAATGAATTTTCATTAATCCCACTTTTCCACAACTGATGTAGAAAAACCCACCTCTCATTACCTAAATATCTCCACTGAATAACTACCTTGCAAACTAGAAAGCTTATTTATACCAGTTCCAAAAATTTGTCCTTTGTCTCAAACTCTGCTTACTGCTCTACATTGTACACGGCAATGTTCTCCATCTCATTACTGTTCGTATTAGTAGACTGATGCCTTATCTGAATACGTCTTTGTAACCGCTACCTTCTATTTCATCACTATTTTTGAAAGCGACAAAATTATATCTATATTTCTTCGTGTCTCCAGTGTTGGATCAAGGACCGGTTCTCATTCTAATCCAAGAACATCCTCTTCCTTCTGACCGAATTCCACGTAATCCGTAATGTCTGGAAAGCAATCTTCATGTACTCCATCAGCACGCGCTGAGCATTCAAACCTACCTCGTCGATCATCATTTCATTATACCGCTGTATAGCAGATTTAATTTCTGGTTTTCTAAGTTTTTCCTATCCTATAGTGTGCAGTCTTCTTGCTGTACCCTGCGGACACAGCGGCTCTAGCTGCATTAAAATCTCTCAAATATTCCATTACGAATATGCGTTGTTTCGGGGTCAAACCTTCATCGTCTGGTATTTCTGGTTCTGGTTTCTCTTCAACAACTGGAGCGCTCTGTGCTCTTTTAGAACGTTCCGAATTACTGGAGCGTTCCAGTTTTTTTTCGGAGCGTTCGTATTTCTAGAGCACCCTTTAGTTCTTTAGAGAGCACATCAACTGTAAGAAGGGTAGCATATACTTCTCTCGGTTTATCACCTTTATATGTACCGACAAGTTTGCGCCGTTCCATTTCATCAATCAGTTGGGCCGCACTGCTATAATCCTATCCTCATTCTTCGCTGCAATAAAGAAACCGAGACTTGTTTGGCCTCGGCTACAATTTGGACAGCTTTTAGTAAAAGTTCATCAGGATATTCTATTAGGTCTTCATCTTCATTTGGAGCTTCTTTTCTATGAAGCGTTCCATTTTCATTGGAACGTTTCGTATGTTCCACCTTCTCCAGCAAGTGAACTCTCCAACTTATCTTTTGCCTTCCATCCTCTTACCGTACCTTCAGATACACTAAGTTGAGAGGCTATATCTGTGAGACGTATGTTACCAGAACTGGCTTTGTATAAATCGAATGCTTCATCCCGTTTCGGGTCTCTCTTTCGTCCCATATCTTATTATTCCCTCCTTTTGATAATGCATCTGAAGCTAAGGAAAAGTTTCCTGAACAAATAAAAAATCCACTATTCAGCAGCTTTCTCTTGTCTTTCTTCGTATTCTCTTAGATAGTCCACTTTAATGTGAAAAGATTTTTTATACCAAGTTCGTCCAAAGAATTCCCAGTAGCCTTCTTGAATGTGATATTCATTTTTCATTTCTGTCCAATACAAATAATTCATACCAAGGGAGAACTATATAAACCATGTCTTTTGACTTGTTGCCTTTAACATAAGCCCTGTCCTCTCGGGCAAAGTATACGACGCCTTGACCCTCAATGACTGGATATCCGCTTTCGTCGTCGGTCAGCGAAGTTTGTACATGTTTGCCGTGTTGCTTGGCATGTTCCTCATCGTTTAAATGTAGAACTCCTTCTGAATCCAGAAATGCAAAACGTGGTTGTGTAGTAGACATAATTCGTGATCCTCCTAAATAGGTTTAATTTGTTCCTGAATAAAGTGTAAATCCTTTCTACTCCGTACCTACTACGGATTTACATAGTTCCTACTATCAGCAGAACCGAAGTATTAGACTGAGTGTTTTTATTCCATGCGCCCTTTCGAATTGTCGTACCGCTAGGCTCCATAAAATAATTTTTAGACGGACTTAGAAATTGGAACAGCGACAGCTAAGGACGAGAAGATAAAGTCCTAGACTGTCGCTGTTCCATTGAACTAACGTATCCCGTTAGCGGAATAACATATACGAAATTCTGATATTTTTGTGCAACAGTCTTAATGTTTGATTTTCCTTGAAGTCTTTTTTAAGAAGAAATTGTAGGCTGGTGCAATGTGTAGGTTAGTAATATTACTTATTCTCTATATTGAATTTGTGTCTAACCTATTTTACCGATTTCGGCGGTAAACCATCTGTTGGCGGGAGTGGTAAAGAAGTCGATAGTAGAGTTTGACCGACCGAATATAAAATACGCCGTCATTATGCCCCTCGTGCATCTTATCTATTTTGATGTCGTTTTATTCTGAATGCGGACATATGTGTCTCGATTGCATGAAACGACGGTTAATCACAGCAGAAACCGACATCCGCCCTCAAATAAAGGACGCGATGTCGGCTTTAAACTTAACGGCCAAACTCCTTATTGATTATTTTATTGTGAGCCGGCTCCACTTCCGGAGCTACCGAGTTGATGCACGTTACCAAAATATGCCGCCCGCCTAGAGATCCGAAGGCTCTCGATTCAAATCCGAAAGTACCGCCGGCATGCCCCCAGTATGATTGCCCGTCAGCTGTTTTTATTTCATAAATCCCTAGTCCGACTTTACCTATAGGTGAATCTACTGTCGTGAGCATCTGGTTCATTATCTCTTGATTTAGAAGCTTTCCGCCCAACAGCGAACTGAAGAAGGTGGTCAAATCTTTAGTTGTTGAGACTATATCTCCAGCTGCATTTGCCCATGATTGATTCATTTCTGTTAAATCATACAAATGACCCGATCTATCCATATTATATCCTGTGGCATGCTTACCTGGAATATCGTGACTATTTTCCATTACAAATGTCCCTGTCATACCGAGCGGTTCGATCAACCGTTTCCTGATCTGCTCCGCATACGTCTCTCCTGTTACCTTCTGAATAATTTGAGCGGCTAGTATAGTATTCATGTTCGAATAATTCCAGCCCTTCCCTGGCGCATATACAGGCGGCTTTGCTAGTCCCATGCTGATAAGCTCGTCGGACGAATAGTAACGGAATGGATTTTGAGGCAAGGTAATATCTCGAAAATCAAGATCAGTATAGCTCGCAAGCCCGCTTGTATGGTTCAATAACTGACGAATCGTAATTTTGTTGCCGTCATACCCATTACCCTTTATGACCCCTGGCAGCCATTTTTCGACCGAATCATCCAGGTTCAATTTTTTCTCCTGAGCCAACTGCAATACAACGGTAGCAGTGAATGTCTTCGTGATGCTTCCAATACGGAATGAAAAATCCGGCTCCACCGGGCGTGGTACTTCGAAACTGGCTGTACCCGTAGCGTAGGACCAGCGTTCCCCATCCTGTAGCCCGCCTGCCACGACACTTGGAACTCTTTTGTTGGTAACTACTTGATCCATGACGCGTTTGACTTCTTCCCGATGCTTTCTTTTCTTTTCTTTCTCGTTGAGTTCTTTTTTGGGTTCTTTTGCGAGTTCCGGCGATAAAATATTGTCGGTATTGGCAGCTTTATCGATAGCTTGATAAGTTTCCGTCTGACCCTCTGCGTGGACAGTTCCATAAGCCACTGTACCCGCCAATATAGCTATTAAAGTAAGTGCAACTCCTTTTCGAATGGTGAATGATTTCATAACGCATCGCTCCTATTATTTTTGAATGTTGTTCTGCTTTACCCCCTCACCTTACCTCCGATATTGTTAAATCGAACAGTGATAAAACCGTCAAGCTTTTGATGACATCGTACTTGGACCTGTCACATATACCGCATGACAAACTGTCAACTGTCTTTTATGACGTGCTTGCTAAGCTACGTTCTAACCGCCGCTGTTACCCCACCCTGTTTCGCTTGACGGATCGGGAAGTTATATTGCATGATAGGTCTGAATCATTCGGAAATTGGTTGCAAAAAAATATAAGAAGGTGTGCGTAATTCGTGTTCTCGATAATGAAAAAAAGGGTCTGGTATGATTGGATACTTGTGGCCATACGAACGCTTTGGCTGATCATTATCGCAAGCGCTGGTTTTGTCGATCCGTCATTGACCGTTGTGTCGCTTTGGGCTGTACTTTCTCTTGCTTTCGTCGTTTATCTCGTTCCATTAATCATCCTCTATAGGAAAGAAGACTGGTATCTCACAATCGAAGTCACGGTAACGGGCTTTTTTTATCTTTATTTAGCCTACGCAGCCCCGGGATTGCTCTGGTCTTTTGTTTTACTCGTGATAACTATCGGCTTGATGAGCAGTCGAAGAACCTATGTGTGGACAGGTATCCTTAGCGGAATCGTATTCCCGGTATTGAACGGTTGGATTGCTGATCGTCTCCCGTATGAGTTTATCGTTAGCTGCAGCCTTGGTTTTGCCATCGGCTTCGCGTTTAATATTTTAATTCAGTCCCATAAGCAAGCCCGAATTATTCAAGAGCAAAAGCTGTTGCTGGAGCAGCATATTAAGCGGATTGAGGAACTTACGCTGATGGAGGAGCGCAGCCGGCTGTCACATGAGCTGAATGACACGATTGGCCATACGCTTACCTCGCTCATCGTCGGCGTCGAATCACTGCGATCGTCCGTACCAGATGCGCAAATAGAGAGGATCAATTCGCTTGTCGGAATCGCCCAACACAGTCTGGTTGATATCCGAAAGCATCTGCATCAGCTCTCTCATACTCCGTTGAACCATTCGTTAAGTGAATCGCTGCGGCAATTAACTGAAGATTTTATGAAGTCAACAGGTATAACGGTCAAATTCCGTGTGATCGGCAGTGAGACTCTTGTTATGCAAAAAATAAACAATTGTTTATATCGTTGCCTTCAAGAGTCTCTAACCAACGTGGTTCGGCACGGCAAGGCGAGCATGATATCCGTTCAGTTACATTTCAATAGTCAGCAGCTTCGATTACAGATCGAAGATAACGGCATCGGAATGGAACAAATCCAATTTGGATCTGGGCTCAATGGAATGAAGGAACGACTTGAACTATTTCACGGCACGGTGTCCGTGCATTCCGAGTCAGGACAAGGTACTTTCGTCATATGTGATATTCCGTTGCAAACAGAGCCTGTACATGGTGCAATCCGCCTGCTGATCGTTGATGACCAGGTGATCATTACCGACAGCTTGAAGCAAGTTTTGGATCAGCATGCTGATTTTAACGTCGTTGGTACAGCCAGGGACGGGCGCGAAGCATTAGAACATTGTGATCGCTCCCAACCAGATATCGTGCTAATGGATATTCATATGCAGGGAATGGGCGGGATTGAAGCTTTAGTTGAGATGAAACAACGATGGCCTGATATGAAGGTTGTATTCATGACAACGTTTAAGGATTCCTTGCAGGCAGCAACTGCATTGGAGCGCGGGGCAGAAGGCTACATGCTGAAGTCGATTCATCCGCGGGAGATGAAGGAAGCCTTAAAACTTATTTATAATGGAGGAACCTGGATCGACCAATCGGTCGCTACGCGAGTTTTCGAAGAGATGAAGCGTCAACGTGAGCAGTTGGAGAAAATCGGTTCAAGTCAGGGAAACTACCCGTACGGGCTTACGAAACGCGAGATGGAGATTCTAGAGCATCTGTCGAGCGGTCTGCGCTACAAATCGATTGCCGCCAAGCTATTTTTATCGGAGGGAACGATCCGCAATTACTGCTCGATTCTCTACTCGAAACTCGGCGTCAACAACCGTGAAGAAGCATTAGAAATGGCGCGAATGAAGAATATCGTGTAGCTGGAGAATTTCCCGATGGTACTCACGATATAGGGGTCACGTGCTGTTCTTTCAAAAAATAGGCCAGGTTCAACCAGTAGTGGTCGGTCGGTTCCATGCCAACGATGATGTCCTAGAACCCTTGCTCCGTCGCAATCTTTCTGAACCAGCTAACGAACAATTCAAAGCCTTCACGGTCGTTTTCAAACGTAATGGCCTTCCCGAACTCGACTCCGCGGTAGTCTTGTGCCCGGGCGACATGTTTGAATTTAGCGATGTCTACACCGATAATTAAGGTAGAAGAAGTGATTTGATTAATACGTTCATTTTGAGTAGAATTCATCTTGTAGTCTCCTTGGTTTGTTTTTGGATCCAGTCGCTGGCCAGCATCGTGGACCCATTTACATCATACCAAGGAGTCTTTTTCATTCTGAAACCTCTTATTTCGACATAATAGGAATGCTGCCCATTCTTAACCACATTAGACTAAATACAGGTCATGTTCGCCGGACCTGTCTGGGCGAGGTGAACCAGAAACTTTATGCGATCTTGAAACGAGTTTGGAAAGACTCCTTAGACCCTGAAGGGGTGAAGCCGGAGGGATATCGATTCAAGAGTTTTCAAACCAAGTTGGCCACAGTCGGAAAACCTTCAGTCACTGGGAGCCGGATACGGTCGTTTTCAGCCGAGGAAAGAGTAAGCTTGCGTCGACAAAACGTGGAGGCAAAAACACGTTTTTACCAAGTGATTAAATGACGATCGCACGGCATTATCGATGAAGATCGCGTTTGGCTTACTGGCGGCTCAGTATCCGATGTCTGCGATTCGGAGCGCGACCGTGGGCGAGGGAAAGAATTCGCCTGTCACAGAGAGTTGGAACGACCGTAGGGAGTGGGTGTCTATTTCGCCGACCCGTACTCATCCTGGCAACGAGAATGCCAAGTCTTGAGCGTGAATTCATCTCAAAGGGTCATAACTTCGCTCAGGTGAAAGATGCTGATCTGGAACAGGCTCTCGCCCTGATTAACAACCGCCCCCGAAAAACTTAAGATGGAAGTCCTCTCACGAATCGTTTCAGGAGGAACTGTACTTGTCTTGACAATCCGTCTATTAAAAAAGGTGAAAGAAAACCATCATTTCACTGGTTTTCTTTCACCTTTTACGATTTAAAGCTTTTTCAGTAGCTTATATAATGACTCTAATTATTCAAACCGTAAATTTCCATCAGTTATTATAAATCCAAATGTTTTATTTAAGGCTTGTAACTCACTTTCATGAACTTTCGTTATTTTGATTATCTTATTGTTATCGTCTCTAATCACTTTGAAATTGGATTTACCTTTAGCATCATAGTAAAAATTATTTGATCTACCTTCATTTTTTATATCCTTATCAACAAACAATCTGACTTGCTTGTCATGGAAGAGAAATTTGTCCTCTTTCTTATCATAAGTTAGACCATAGGCAATGTAATCCTTTAAAGAATCGTAATTAAAATCGACACCTTCACCAGCCTCTTGTGCTGAGGTAGATGAACTGAGGCTTGTATCGTGATGATTTTCGATGGCTTGGATTTCAGGTGTACTCGGTGGAATGGGGAGCTCGATGAAGTCCAGCAAGCAAGCCGATGAGCAAGACCAGGTATCCATATTCGTGAAACAATTATTCAACTAACTCGATCAGGTCCATGAGCATTCTCCCTCTTGTGCTGCAAAGTCCCGCTAGCCGAGACCAGCTTGTTTTGCGGCAAAATCAAATAAAAAAGTGCAAGAACCGCCAGTAAAGCAGCGCTGATGCTAATGGCAGCGGCATTCGTATACTGGCTGGCTATCCATCCCCCGATGACCGGGCCAATCATAATACCGAGCCCTTCAATCCCGGAGAGTACTCCCCACCCGGTCCCCTTCTGATCCTCCGGAACAAGGTACGACAGCACCGCATTCCAGGCCGGAAGCACGGCTGAGTAAGAGAATCCCAGCATAAAGGCAAACAGCATCGTTAATGCAGGCGGCGGCATGGATACGACTAACAGAGCCAATACGGCCGTAAGCGATACGAAACCGGTGACCAGCATTTGCTTGTGCCCCCATCGATCGGCCAGCTTTCCCATCGGGACAAGAAACAGCATCGCGCCAGCCCCGCCTAATATGAGCATTAGCGAATATTGCGGCTGGCTCAGACCGAGATGGTCAGCGGCAAAACCGGGCAGTATCGGCAGCAGCAGTCCCGCAGCGGTCATCTGCAGGACCATGCCTGGCAGCAGCCATTTCAGCTGAACGAGCCTTCTTCGCAGTCCTGCCGCTTGTTCGGAAAAGCTGACGTTCTGGAGATGCAAGGGGGTTGTTCTGTTAATCCCGAACGATGCGATGCAGCCGACGGCGAGCAGCGCAACCATCAGCCGGAAGGCAGGTTCGAAGCCATAATCGAAGGTGAGATTGATTGTGACCGGCCCCAGACCGATGCAGGCCAGCCACACGGTGTATATCGCCCCCATCTGGGCTGCCCGCTCCGTCAGCCGGACTTTCTCCAGACAAATGAGCCATATAGGCGACGCCCCCATCCCAAGCATCACGGAACCGGCAACCAGCCCCCAGGCATACGGACTAAAGAACACGGCGGCTAGTCCGGACAGCATCAGGACGAAAGTGGCGGGCAGCAGCCAGCGCAGCGAAAACCTGTCCAGCAAATATCCAGCCACACATTTAATCAGCGTATCGGCTGTATAATGAAGCGAGACGGCAAGACCGACCAAAGCAACGGTTTGCCCCGACTCGTTGACGGCAAAGTTCGGCAGGAACGAGAACAAGAAAGCGCTTCGGACAAACTCTGTGCAAAAAAGCACCGTGAACAGCGTCAGAGTAGAAAGCTTGAACGCGCTCCTCCCGCTCATCATATTCCACTCCTTCTTAAGGGACTTGCCTCAGGAAACAAATGCCGGACAATATGGTCCGCAGCCGCTTTCTGCCTTGCTGCGAGCAACCCGTTCATCATCGACTGCTTGATCTGCTCAGAGGAGATCATCGCTTGTATCTGCAACACCAGATCATGAATCGTGAAGGCCACGACTGCCGCTCCTTTGCGCTGCAAATACAGGGCATTTTCCTTCTCCTGCCCCAGAAACGGATTTAGGATGAAAATCGGAACCCCGGCCTGAATCGTCTCGGATAGTGTAACGCCTCCCGCTTTCGTGACTACGCAGCAGGCGCTGCTCATCAGAACATGCAATTGATCGGTGAAGCCGAATACATCCACTCTTGCATCATCCGCCCAGCTCTCCGCAAGCCTCCGTCTCCATCCTTCCTGCCGGCCGCAAATCACTTGAATGCGGACGCCTGACAAGAGCAGCAGCTTCCCGATGAGCCTCGATAGCGAATGCAATGTGCCGCAGACGTTAGCCATAATCAGAATCACATGCTCATCTGCTTCTTTAACGGAGCCGGGACCACTCATTGCCGCATCATGAAATGACTCCCTGACCGGAATTCCGGTCACGGTAATACGACTGTCGGGGACGCCCTGCCTGACCATGGCCTCTTTCACGTCGCTGGCAGGGACAAAATAATGATCCGGCTTGGCGAACAGCCATCTTCGGTGAACGTCAAAGTCCGTTATGACAACAGCAGTCCGGGGACGGATCGCAGATAATGCCTCGCTGCTTGGCAAGCTGCCGAACGGGAATGTATAAATGATGACTTCCGGCTGGTACTGGAGGATGATTTTCTTGAGCCTGTCGCCGCCAAGACTGTTCATCCAGGCTGCGATCTTTCCCTTCATGGGAAGCTGGTTGGTCAGATGGTAGGTCCATCCGTAATAGGGAATGCCCAGGCTGGCTGCATACAGGCTTTGCCGGTACAGATAGCGGATTATTTTGTTCAGCACAGGATAAGCTTCCCGGAACAAGTCGACAACCGCCACCTGGCTATAACCATTGCGGATCAAGCTTTGCTGCAACACCTTGGACACCTGATGATGACCTTCTCCGTAATCGGCCGTTAAAATTAAAATTTGCGGTTCCTGTTTCACTATTGTCACCTCATTTCCTTTGTCAAGCCATTTCATCCAGACGAACGAATTGCAAGTTGCGTCCCTGTAATTGATGCAGTACTTCCTCCAGAGCCCGAAGCATAAAATATGGCGCGTGACGGTCCGCTCCCGGCGAATCTCCGCTGTCATGCAGCAAAATAACAGATCCGTCCGTAATTCCGTTCAGCAGCGTTGCCTTCAGCTTCTTGCGGCAGCTTCTGCTGCGCCAGTCCCCCGCCTTCAAGGACCAGAGTACGATGCGGTACGATTTGGGATGAAAAAAATCGAAAGCGTTCATAAGTCCCCACGGCGGGCGATAGTGATCCGGCCTTTTTCCAATTATGGATTCAATAATATCTGCGGTCCGTTTCATATGATCACGCCGCACCGTCCAGGGAAGCATCAACCAATTGGAGATGTGATTGTAATTGTGGATTCCAATCTGATGACCTTCACGATCCATTCTTCTAATCAGATCCGGGTGAAGTTCCGCTTGTGAGCCAAGCACGAAGAATGTGGCCTTCACTTGATAATCTTGCAATAAATCCAATAATTCCGGTGTATACCTCGGATGCGGCCCATCGTCGAACGTGAACGCTACCTGGTTCTTGGTCGTTCCCTTACGAAAGGCTCCAAACCTGATCATTCGCGGCAGAAAACTGGGAATTAGCATATACAGACTGATGAAGCCTATGAGCCCAATCAACAAATATTTAACAAGCAACGTCTTTATCCCCCTTAGTGAAAATTAAGCTTAAGCATACTGCTGCAAGGAGCTAACCCATTTTTCTTCCTGTGTATCGCTCTGCATGCTCAGAATTTGCATGACCGCATGTCTGGCGGAATCCTGCTGTCTGCACAACCCTGTCTTCTCCCTCATTTTTTCCAATAGGGAAGGCTGTTGAACCAGCCGCTGAAGCTGATCCTGCAAATTGTCAATCTGACATAGATACGCTACTCCCGCTTGAATCAAATAATCGGCATTATCCTTTTCCTGCCCCAACCGTGGCTCCAGCAGCAGCATGGGGAGCTGAAGCGCCAGCGCTTCGGAGGTCGTCAGTCCGCCCGGCTTGGTAATCAATACGTCTGCGGACGCCATCCATTCATGGATTCCCTCCAGGAAGCCTGTCAGTATGACGTTATCCCTGTCCCCCAACGCTTCACGCAGGCGGTACAGCAGCTTCACATTGCGTCCGCATACGATGACAAATTGTACGTTAGGGGGAAAAGAGTCAGATTGCATTTGCTCGATGAAGGATTTATCGATAATCCCGCAGCCGCCGCCCATCACCAGCACGACAAAGGCGTCAAGAGCCAAGGCCAGCTTCTCGCGCAGCCGGTCTTTACTGTCATGCTGACTGTAGGATGGGCGAACAGGGATGCCCGTTACAGCGATTTTGTGGTCAGCAACACCTTTTCTCTGCAGAGCTGCACGCACGCCTTCGGAGCCAACCAGATACAGATCCGTAGACGGATGTATCCAATAGCTGTGATCGGAATGGTCGGTAATAACCGTTGCCGCAGGCAGATCCGTCATCCCTTTTTCCTTAAGCAAGGAAATGGCGGCTGATGCCAGCGGGAACGTGCTGACAATCAACGTCGGCTGTTCCTCATTCAGAAGTTTGAGCAGCCGCTGCAGGCTGGTCGTGAGAAAATGCTTCAGGAAGAAAGTAAGTGTACTGTCCGTCCGGGTCTTCTGATACATATATCCGTATGAGGAAGGAAAATGCTTCACCCATTGCAGGAAGCAATACCGTTCAACCACATGCATGCGGGGATGGATCCATTGCATGAAGTCGACCACCTCTACTCCCTGTTTGTACAGCACCGATGCCTCTAAAATCGCCTTGGCCGCCTGCATATGTCCATCCCCGAGCGCGCCGGACAGAATCAGCAGCTTTTCCCGTTTCATGCTATTCATCAACAATCGCCTCCCTCGTGAAATTTAACTATGCATGAACAAAACAACCAGCACCGCCGTTAGGAATCCGACCATCCCACCAGCCACACAATCGATCGGATAGTGATAGCCCCAATAAACCCGGGATATGGCCACCAACAAGGCCAGACCAATCAAGACAAGCATAATTGCCGGCGATGAGGCCAACATAAAAGGTGTAACCAGGGCGAAAATAGCGGTAGTATGGCCGGATGGGAAGGAATAATCCTTCAACGGGAATTTGCCTACCTTCACCTGCTCCAGCTTGCGGAAAGGCCGGTCTCTGCGCACCTTTCTCTTGATCAGGACAGCAATGATATGGCTAACGGCCAGTGCGATCAAGCTTTGCAGCCCGATTCTGCTGAACTCCCCCTCGGCGAACCATGCCAAGGACACTGCGCAAATGATGGTAAACAAAGCTCCGCCCAAATGGGTAATCCATCCGAACAATCGGTCCATTGCCCGACTGCTCAGCCGCTGGTTGCACCAGAAGAACATCGTTTGATCAATTTGTCTTATCCACTGCATCCTGTTTTCCGCCTCCATTCCCTGTTTTTTCGATCGGTTGATGTTCATCCCTTATCTTCCTCCGCTCGCACAGCTTCCGTATCAAGAACCATATTGCCGCAATCGCTACACCAACTCCCACCAGCGTAATCGTGAGAACTTGGTTCACCATATTCTCTGCCGCGCGTCCATATATATAGAAGAGAAAACCGACTACATAAAACTTCACCGCCCGGCCAATGGCCGCATAGCTGAGCAGCTTCCATAACGGATAATTCATGTATCCGGATAAAATCGTAAATATTTTAAACGGGATCGGAGTGAACGATCCGATCAGGATTGCGGCCTCGCCGCGGCGGGCAAATAAGTCGCT
Source organism: Paenibacillus sp. FSL L8-0158 (assembly GCF_038592965.1). GTDB lineage: Bacteria > Bacillota > Bacilli > Paenibacillales > Paenibacillaceae > Paenibacillus > Paenibacillus polymyxa_D. Next base: position 3,719,222 of record NZ_CP151949.1, read on the forward strand.
TGCCGAATCCAGCCATTTTTTCTTCATTACACCGCCCATAACATGCTTTCCCGACACCTTGCCGATCCCATAACCGATCGGTGTTCCAAGCAGACTTCCTGCAAAGCCAACCGTAGCGAGCCATAAAGCCGACTCCGGTTGCACCGCGCTTAAAGAAAGCTGCAGGAAGAACGCCGGGATGGGGAAAATAATCGCATCAAGCATAGCGTGAATGAAAAGTCCCGTCGCTCCGAAGTTCTGTAAAAATTCCATAATTTTATCCATGAATGCCTATCCCGCCTTTGTTACAGAGCATGACGAAAAATAGGTTGCCTCCGGGCGGTATGGGTTTCCACTCGCTGTGTTCCAACTCCATACCGCCCTCCAGGAACTTACTCACCACGCTCTTAGTTTCTTTTGTTTTAATTAATTGGAGCTTGATTTGGGTAGACATAACTCTCCTTTGAAACGGACTGCCTCTTCACCGTCATAAATCGGTTCCTCAGCGAGCTGCGGGAGTGAATCAGCATCATCGGTATCAATTTTTCGGTCTTGCGGCCAATCCGCTTCTTGCCTTCAGGGTGCATAACGGATAACAATAATCGTAGATATGCCGTTGTAATGCGTTGGAACAGATCGGACTTCATCGGTTGTTGTTCGAAACCAAGACCATGTATCAAACCACGATGAAGCAGCGTAATGCCGACTAACGCCTTCACCTCTCTGAACTCCGGCTGACTTGCGAATGCCTCGCTGATCTGCTGCATGGATTTCCGTGTAAGCCGGGCCGTCATGAGCGCCGCGCGGTCTGAGTCTTCGGATTTGATCAGCGTCAGAATCGTTTCATTATTGAGATGGAGTTCCCCGACCAGATCGCCTTTATCGATGATGGTGGAGTCCGCACAGACGATACTCTCCCCTCGGTGTTTCTTAATCATGACTTTGCAAATTCCAAAGTGCGATGTATGCGAGCCGCGAAAGCGTGAAATCCAATCGAACCCTCTTTCCCACACCATCCAGGCCGCCTGCATTGAAGATTTGCGTAAACGAAGCAACATTGATCCAACCATCCCTCATTCTTATTTTAATCGACGAATTTTATTGAAATTGTCAAACTGAAATAATATTTCTATGTGAATTCCTTATTTCTGTTAACTTTATGATAGAGGATTTAACCAAAAGAGCATACGGGCTGAGGTACTGGTTGGTGGCCCGTCTTGAGACGGGGCCTTCACTCAATTTGATGCACATCGCTGATCGCTCAAGTTTAATTTGATATATAAGTGCGACCAAAAATAATTTCGTTACATGCTAGTTAAGATTCATTTGCACTCCTAACAATCCAACAGGTAATACCGATAGGATGGCTTCTCCTTCTAAAAAGTCCGGATGATCCGAATCACATCGGTACGATGCTGATCGGGAACCTTCAATTAAAGCAGTGTGCAGCGCGTGCCGAAGGGGCGATTTCTCTTCTTAATTTTCTCTGATTATCCATGGTTCCTCCTAAGGTCACCGCTCCCGCATTTTTTTGATTGGATTACAAGTCAAATAACTTTGATTCGTCTCCTGCCTCAAGGGCGTATTTAGATCGTCCGTCTCCTGGTAAACAACCAACCACCTGTCAGAAATATACAGCTGAATAAGAACGTGAGTCCAAATCCCTGAAGTAGCGAATCGTTAAAGAGCAGCGTTAGGAATCCGTCTCCAATATAGCTATTATAGTAAGTGCAACTCCTTTTCGAATGGTGAATGATTTCATAACGCAATCGCTCCTATTATTTTTGAATGTTGTTCTGCTTTACCCCCTCACCTTACCTCCGATATTGTTAAATCGAACAGTGATAAAACCGCCAAGCTTTTGATGACATCATACTTGGACCTGTCACATATACCGCATGACAAACTGTCAACTGTCTTTTATGACGTGCTTGCTAAGCTACGTTCTAACCGCTGTTACCCCACCCTCTTTCGCTCGGCGGATCGGGAAGTTATATTGCATGATAGGTCTGAATCATTCGGAAATTGAGATGAAGGAAGCCTTGAAACTTATTTATAATGGAGCAACCTGGATCGGCCAATCGGTCGCTACGCGAGTTTTCGAAGAGATGAAGCGTCAACGTGAGCAGTTGGAGAAAATCGGTTCAAGTCAGGGAAACTACCCATACGGGCTTACGAAACGCAAGATGGAGATTCTGGAGCATCTGTCGAGCGGACTGCGCTACAAATCGATTGCCGCCAAGCTATTTTTATCGGAGAGAACGATCCGCAATTACTGCTCGATTCTCTACTCGAAACTCGGCATCAACAACCGCGAAGAAGCAATAGAAATGGCGCGAATGAAGAATATCGTGTAGCTGGAGAATTTCCCCATGGTACTCACGATATAGGGGTCACCTCACGAAACGGAAAAAATCGTACGCTAAGCAATGGGTTGCAGAAAAAACCGGACCCTTACAGGGGAATCCGGTTCTCGTCATAGCAGCAAGTGAAGTTGAACTATCGTGTCCCGTTACTTTAACGATGTAATCGAACTGAAGCTAAACGCATTAGATCCAAATATCATTGACTGCTGTTAATTCTGACTCAGTCTCGCCAGTGTTTACTACGCACCTGGGCTCTACCAACATGATATGACACTCTGGTTAGCGAAAGTTTTGTGTTCGACACCCTTGGTACAATAACATCTCTCCTTGGGAAATCTTTACTTGGCCATCGCGGAAATCAATGAACATCTCCCCTTCGAGCACAATAAACACCTCGTCGGTACCTTGATGATCGTGCCATACAAAATCCCCATCTATCTTGACCAATTTAAATTGATAGTCGTTCATTTCACCAATGACTTTCAGAGACCAATGTATTGATCTTAGATAATTTCTCATTCAGACTATTACTTTATTTTTCAGTCTAGAACTTTAGAAACCTACAATAAAGACCGCAAAGGCTTAAGCCCTTACGGTCTAATTTACTTCTGGCATCCTGAGTCCAATTTCACCTTCCTTGTTTCGTCCCCGTCCATAGTCGATGGTGACAAAATCCAGTGTTCGGTTGACAGCACCGAAAATGGCCAGGCGGACATTACAGATACCAAGAATGAAGCATCTAACGATTATGTAGATATGCCGCATTGGTATATGGAGGAACTGGCCGTCCATGTTAAAGGCATGCGTAAACTAAGGTTTGAGGCAAAGGCAAATGGGACATGGAAAGGCGGGGATCACAACTTTGTTTTTCACTCAGGTACAGGGCAACCCTATTACCATACAACGCCGTCTCAGCAGTGGAAAAACTGGTGTGAGCGGCACGGCTTCCGTAATGTATCACTTCATGGTCTCCGCCATACTAATGCAACGTATTTGCTTGGGCAGGGAGCATCTATCAAGGAGATTCAACATCGATTGCGACATTCCACATCTCAAGTGACTTCAAATACCTATGCTCACGTCACCAAGAAGCTTAGTCGTAAAGCAACAGCACATCTCGATGTCTTCGATCCAAAAGTTCGTCCCCAACCCGTCCTCAGGAGCGAAAAAGGCGCTCGCTCCCTGTGATATGGAAGTCATGATTTCAATCACTAAAAAATAAAAAATCCCTTGATAATCAAGGGATTCAATAGAAAAACAATAGTGCCGAGGACCGGGATCGAACCGGTACGGTAGTCACCTACCGCAGGATTTTAAGTCCTGTGCGTCTGCCAATTCCGCCACCCCGGCATAATCTTAGGAACGCTAGTCTTTACACTTACTTGTCTTACAAGTATCCGAGAAACACACATCTGATTAAGAAGTGTTCTCGTTATGTAAATGTCGTTCAATTGGGCACCAACATATAATACGATAATTTTTTCGGATTGTAAAGTGTTTTTTTTAAAAAATAATAAAATTTTCTTTTGTATAACTTATGCACATTTGAATTACACTAATAAATGTCTTTCCAAACTACCAGAAGGGGTGTTACGAATGCGTGAAGGTATGATTCCAGCGGTTCTTGGAACGGTAGTATCGGCTTCAGGCGCTGTGTTGCTGAGCAGTAAGTACAAACTTGCAGCTACAGGCATTCTCGGTTTCGGACTGGCTCATGTTGTTCTGGGAGCGATTGATCTGATTGAGCATCGCTAGTTGTTTGGGAAGTACCGGGCGGGATTTACTCCCCCCCGGTTTTATTTTTATCAACGTTTAGTCTGGAGTACAAACGTTTATGTAAAGTATAGAAGCTGAATGTACCTAATAAAAGGAGCTGTGATGTGCTATGAGAGATAATAACTCTGAAAAGAATCGTACTGACGATCAAATCGAACATAAACAATCCCTGGAGAAGCGCGAGCCAGGATTTAATCGCATTCCTGACGCCGATGCAGATACACCTGCTGCTACCGATATGATTGATCAAGCCATAGGTCGCGGGATAGACAAGTTACGTAACGATTTCACAAAATAAAGCATGGGTAATAGGACATAGGTTTAAAGTAGCCCTTAATGCATTTGTTTTGATATGTACAGTGATTTCGTAAAATCACTTAAAGATCAGCATGATCCAGCCAATGATCGAGATCCACAGCACGATGCTGATTAAAAGTCCACACATGATACCAAAAGAGAAATTACCTTCATTTTTTGGCATGGTACTGCCAAATTTCAATCTAAGCTTCATTTGATTCCAGTTCATAGAACCCCCTCCTTAAGTTCTATTTCGGAATATGAAGCTTGTTTTTGTAGACCTATAGTCATGTTTTTAAAAATAAAAAAGGGTTTTTCGTCCTATCATCCTGATCGTGGAAACAGAATTACAGCTATACCGACCAAACAAATCAATCCACCAATGAAATCGTACAAGTCGGGTGTCTTTTTATCAATCCACCAGCCCCATGCAATGGAAAGAACAATAAAGACACCACCGTATGCTGCATATACACGCCCAAAGGAGGAAAATACCTGAAAGGTAGCAATAATTCCATACACAGCTAAAATGACTCCGCCGCAAAGTCCGACATACCATGTCTTCCCTTCCCGCAGCCACTGCCAAATCAAATATCCTCCTCCAATTTCAGCGATGCCAGCCAATATAAAAAGTAAAGCTGCCTTTAGCACCATTTCACATCCCTAATTCTTCAAATTCTTTTTGATTTTTTTGGATATCTCATTAGAGCACTCGACCTAAAATGATAATCAATGCAATCACACCAACCAGAATCAGCAGGTTGCTGACCTGACGCCATAAGCTAGGCACTCCCTCGGAGTGAAGCTTCCGCTGATTGGCATCAAAGTTCGCTTTGGCTCCTTCAGCATCTGCCGATCTAAAGAATGGTCTGTTTTCTTCATTCATAAGAGCACCTCCTTTTCAATCCACTTTAATCATACCAAACTTTTCCGTCGATTTCGCGTTGCTTTTATGTATATACTTACCACATATTTCTGATTGCATCTTCATATATGTGAAGTGTATCCCCTTATGTCAATATTTCGCTGAATATAAAGTATGATGTCGAATCAAGGTAGAGTGGGTATTTAGACGTCTTTCATTGCAGGACGGTAGTTATGGTATAATTTAGTCAACTTGTTCAAGATCGTAACCAGCGCTCAATTGTTTACTCAACTTGCAATTAAATTCACATCCAAGAATCCACATTCCGGTTACAACCTGCATATTCTGTTTGTAAACCCAGGAGGAGGATACCGATGTCCCCAATCTTTATAGCAAGTTTAATGATAATGGGTATATTTTTATTTCAGGCAGCCATCGTTTTCGGCATCATACATTGGATTTCGAAACGCACTCAACGTCCAGCACAAACCAAAATGTATCTTACAATGGGTTTGCTCGTTGTAATTTTAGGCTTCCTTGTATGGGACAACTGGATACACTCACAGGAATTCAATGGATGGGCCATGATTAGTCTGCTGGTGATTATTATTAGTGCCTATATACAGCTTAGAAAGCAAAAAGAAAAATACTAATCCCATTACCATGCATCAAAGGAGGAGCGCCATGAAATCTCACTCAACACGCTTTTGGTTACAGAGGGTGCTACTGCTAATGCTTGTTTTACTCTTCAGCGGCTCTCAGCAATCGTTCATTGTTGCCGATGCCGCCCCGCCAATTAATGTTCAGGCCTCTGCCAAAGCCAAGCAATTACTTGCCTACCTATCTAATGTACCGGATGGTATGCTAATTTCCGGGCAGCATGATTACTTAGAGGCACCGGATGAACAAAATAACAAGCTTCAACAAATCAGCGGACAATACGCAGGACTTCACGGCTATGAGTTTGGAGGATTGGCTAATCAGTCCCTTACGGCCCTACGAGAGCAACGTCAGCATGTTGTGAATAGTGCTATCCAGTGGAGTCGGGGCGGCGGAATCGTAGCTGTTACCTTCCATCAGGCGCTACCGGGCAAACCCAAAACGTGGAAAAACGTACAAGCAAAAATTACTCAAGCTGAATTTAATCGTTACATCACGCCAGGTACCCCGCAATATAAACAACTGATCGCCGATCTGGATGAGGTGGCTCTGTCCCTTAAGACCTTACGAGACGCGGATGTACCTGTTTTATGGAGGCCCTATCATGAAATGAACGGCAACTGGTTTTGGTGGGGAGACAAGCAAAATTACGCTAAGTTATGGAATTTAATGTATGATCGATTCACTCATGTTCATCATCTGGATAACCTGTTGTGGGTGTGGAGTCCCAATGCCCCAAACGCATATAGCACTCCTTATGATCTTTCCTTCCCAGGTATTAACCGGGTAGATATTCTAGCAGCTGATATCTATAACAATGATTACAAATCCTCTTACTACACCGAATTACTAAAGCTTGCGCAGGGCAAGCCTATGGGAATCGGAGAAAGTAATATTCTGCCGAGTGCGAAGGTGCTGCAAAACCAGCCAGCCTGGGCCTATGCCATGACATGGGGTAAGGAACTGTCGGCAACCAATTCACAAGCAGCAATCAGACATTTTATGAACCAAAATAATATCATTACACGAGACCTTCTTCATGAATCTCTGGACTGAAAAAAAGCTTTCACTTCGCTCTAGGAGCAAAGTGAAAGCTTTTTTATACCAAAATCCAAATAAAATTCTCTAACTATTCCTGATAACCTCTTCTAGATCAATATCGGCATATGCCTCTTCTCCAAGATGTACGGATACAATGGTGTAAATCCGCTTGGACAGTCTAGACATCAGCCGATCACCCGGTGCTACAGAGTATTCTTCCCGATAATCTCCAATTTTGTGAAAACCGCTGGACATATGGATGTACAAGTTGCCCCTACGTGTTTTACCATGCACCAACATCAAATCTCCTCCTGCTGTGTAACCAACCTAATTTCCCTGTTACATGTATATCGGTCAGAACAAGATAGGATATAAGTCCCTGGTATCCTTCTTTCGTTTCACGTGTTAGTGCACGTACACGAAACGGGTCTGCCAGTGATGTGACAGACCCGTTTTTGCAAACCCATTTTCGTGATTTAGGAAGAAACTATTCTTGATAGGATTCTGCTATTGCATTCGCTGCAATGATTGCATTGTACACGTCAGCAGGACTAACCGGGAACGGCATGTTGACCATTGTATCATTCGATGCACAAGCAGCTTCAGCCACTTGGCGCCATTCAGCCTCAACAAATTCCTCTACACCCAAGTCACGAAGCGTCAATGGAAGACCTACATCCTTAACCAGTTTAATCACGGTTTCCAGTTCTTCTTTCGGTGCATTTTCCAGCACTAGCTGGGTTAACAAACCGAATGTGACTTTCTCACCATGCTGTGCTTTATGAAGCGAAGGAACAGCCGTCATACCATTATGAATGGCGTGTGCTGCTGCCAATCCACCTGATTCTGCACCAACACCGCTCAGATAAATGGTAGCTTCAATCGTATCCTCCACCGCACGAGTATATACTTTCCGATCCACAGCACGTTTGGCCTTCACAGCATTTTCCAGCAACGTATCATAACAAAGACGAGCAAGTCCCAGCCCTGTAGTGGAAGGCTTGTTCAGAACCAGGTTATCCCCATTGGCCTGATAGCAAGCACGAGCTTCAAAATAAGTGGCCAGTGCATCACCGATTCCAGCTGCAAAGAAACGTGCAGGCGCTGCTGCCAGAATGCCTGTATCCGCCAGTACAACGTCCGGATTCGTAGGCAGGAAAAGATATTCATCAAAAGAACCATCTTTTTTGTATATAACCGCAAGCGCGGTACAAGGAGCATCTGTAGAAGCAATCGTTGGGAAAATAACAACAGGCAGCTTTTCATAATAAGCCGTTGCCTTGGCGGTATCCAATGTTTTTCCCCCGCCAATCCCTACGATAATGTTCGAACCAAGTTTACGCACCAATTCGCGGTTACGATCAATTTCTTCTTTTGTACATTCATATTGGAATTTCTCGAAGACCACTTGGTTACCAGCTGCTTCAATTGAAGCGCCTGCCTCCTTTTGGGCCCTTTCAAGTATGAACTCATCGCAAATAACAAAGGCTTTATCGCCATAATCCTTAATATAGTCATTTAACGACGAGAGCAGATTTTGTCCAGAAATAAATTTCTTGGGTGAAGTGATGGACCTTACAACGTTTGCCATGTAAATTCCTCCTCAGCTTTGACTCATACTCAAATTAATAACCATTTGGGCATGTGACCCCTTAACTATAAACCTCTTTTTACATTATTAAAAGGCTTATTATGGAATATTTTATGAACAAATTGTGTATCTATTATACTAGAACAGTCGAGCTCCATTCAGAATACAGGATACCCATCATGATACGATCATAACTGTTGCCATCACGAAGAACAGCGGAACGAACTCTACCCTCAAGCTGGAACCCCGCCTTCTCATAAGTTCGGATCGCTTGTGTATTGTACTCAATCACATCCAAGCCGACCCGATTTAAATTGAGCTCATAAAACGCATAACGAAGAATGAGACCTACAGCTTCCGCCCCAAAGCCCTTGCCACGGTACTCCGTATTACCTATACCTATTGCCAGTTGTCCGCTGCGATTATTCCACTCAATCCCGTGGATAGCAACAAATCCGATCAAGACATCATCTGCCAATGTTCTTAATCGAAAATAGACCTCGTTAGATCTGGGAGATCCTTCTGACTCCATCTGTTTCAATGTGTAAGGAAGCGCTAAATCCGTATCTACATTTCGCAGATACTTCGCATCCTCACCCCATTTGAACATCACTTCGGCATCTTCTTCCCTGACTGCGGCAAGCTTTATTCGTTCTCCATAAAATAAATTTTCGATCTTAATGACCCTTCAGCTCCTATTATGAATTGTATGCCATGTTTTCTGTCATAATTGTCATGCTATCCGATGTCCGCATATAAGCTCTCCCTTATGAATTCAATGTTTAAATTTTACAAAATAATCAAACATAACACAACCAAATCATTACAATTGTCTTGTGTGATACACAAAAAGACCTTGCAGCTGCAAGGTCTTCGTATTCCTAGTATTTAAATAACATAGCAACCAGTTGATACCCAGCTCCAATCGTCCAGAACAGCACATAATCACCGCGCCGGATACGACCCGATTCAATACCTTCATATAAAGCAATGAACGGGCTACTGGTTCCTGTGTAACCATATCGATCACCCACATAAATCATTTGGGCATCCTCTAGTTTCAAGTGATCCTGAATCTTTAATACATTTGCCAACGAGAACTGAGACAGACAATAAGCCCGTACATCCTGAGGCGACAGTCCATTCTTTTTTAAAATGCGTTCAAGCAAATCAAATGTAGGAGGCAAGGCCATATTAGCATCGAACGGAAGCCACTGAATATATTTTCCGGGGGCGTTCCTTTGGAGTGTTGCCGCTAATCCCTGAGCCGGGTACAAAATTTTATCTATATTGACTGGGTCCGTAAAATACATAGAATCTATAAATCCGGTGTCTTCTTCTGTACGCTCCAAAATAGCCGCACATGCAGCATCTCCATAGTTCGCATAAGTAATCTCATCCTCCGGACCGGAAATGAGTGAATTATAATCCGAACCGATGATAAGCGCTGTCCGCACGTCAGGATTAGATAACATCGACCGACTGGCTTGATCAACAGTGACTGTCATCCCTGCACAATTCGCGTTGGAATCCATCACAGCCACATCATGTCTGGCCCCAATCGCATGGTGAACAAACAAGGCATTCATCGGAAACAGTGACTCAGGAACTTGAGTGGAAAACACGATCATATCCACGTCACGGCCTGTCATACCAGCCTGTTCCAGAGCTTTTTGCGCAGCCGCAATTCCCATTGTTAAACCGTTTTCGCTCGGGTCATCAATGATATAACGCTGTTTTCTACCCATATGCTCCATGAAGCGCCGAATATCTTTGCCCCGCTCGTCAAAATGGCGAACATAGTATTCGTTATCCAATGAATGGGACGGATGGTACACACCCAGTGCTTTTATTTTGATATGGCTCATCAGGCTTCCCCCTTACACATACGTCAGCGCATTATTGTACAACAATATCTACGTTGTTTAATCCTGCTTCGCGTGCTACTCGACCAAGCTGCATTTTAATAATGGTTTGTTGAAGGCTGATACCAAAGATTACTTTGGCAAACCCGGTTTCTTTATAACGTACAAATGAGCCCTTCAATTTTTCCACTTCTCCCGGACCCAAAAGTGCCATCTGGGTACAATCTACCTTGAGTGTAAAGCTGGACGCCTGAATGGATGAGGTTTTGGCTACATAATCTTTTACAAAGCTATCATACTCCTCCTGGCTAAACACTCCATTCACCGCCATATGTACCGTTTTCATGGCTTGATCTACTTTGATAGTGTAAGGATGTTGACTCATTTTAGAAAGACTCCTTTAATTTCATTTTTTGTCTATTAAGAGTATCGGAATAATAGGTAGGATTTTTAATATTAAATCAGATAAATCACCACTAAAATATTACAAATTTGTGAATGTAAAAAAACCGTCACTGCTCCTAAAGAAGCAACTGACGGCTGGAAATTTGCGTATTCTCATGTGAAATTAATTCGTAAACGTATGGCGACCGAGTGAGATGACAGCCGGGCGACTTTTACTCCATTTGGCTGTGGCAATGGCCGGGTTGTAATAAAACAAGGACCCATTGGTCGGATCAGCACCATTAAGTGCCTGTCTGGCTGCACGGTACGCAGTCTTGTTGGGTTTCAGGCGGTATTGTCCATCCTGTACAGCGGTGAATTGGCCAGGCTGCAAAATAACGTCCGGGATCGAGCTTGGAAACTCGCCGGACTGAACACGGTTTAATACGACAGCGCCGACAGCTACTTGACCTTCAAACGATTCTCCGCGCGCCTCAGAATAAATGATACGAGCCAGTTGATCCAGCGCGGTTACGCGCACCTCTCCGAAGGATTTCAGCTTGGCTTGTGTAGCCGCTCCAGCTACTCCATCAGGTGTCAGACCGTTATCCCGTTGAAAACGAGCCACCGCTTTACTGGTCAGAGAACCATAGTACCCAGTAAACCCGGCTTTGAAATAACCGAGCGAATGAAGCTGCTGTTGAAGCTCCAGCACCCGTACGCTTTGAACCCCTTTCTTCAAAGCTGACGATTGTGCTTGTGCTTGTCCTGGTGCGACTGACAATACAGTACCTAACATACATGCGCAGGACAGGATTAAAATAGATAATTTTTTCATATTCCAGACAACCTCCTCTTTCATGTTCTGTCCGGTGCAACCATTCCGGCCTGTACAACTCAGGGACGTTTATCCGATGATGTTTCTTATGACATAACTTATGCCTAGCTGCAGAAATGACGCGTGGCTACATACGGAATGGGACAATCATGCTTTCACACGTCCGTTGCAGTATACCACAAGCCGCATTTACGTATCATCCGGCTCTGGTCCTAAGACTACCCAAGCAAATAAAACGCCATCCCTAGAGGGATGACGTGTATTAAAAGCAATGGATCATGTTCTGGTCACACTTGAATACGTGACTTTTTTCGCTATTTTTCGCTTTAACTTGTCCGGGACCGGAGCCTGATTTCTATGAATTCAGATCACATTTCCACGCACACATATATGGGCGTATGCATAGGGTAGCGTACGATCCTCAAATTTCGAATAACAGAAAGGCAGGAAACGACGCGTGAATTCATATATGGATTACACCTCTCCTACTGTACAATTCACCTTTGATTTAAGCGATAATGTTTTGTTTCAGAAGGATGCTCAAAATTCGATCAACGAGCTGTCGATCCAGCAGCTGAATACATTGGCAAATGTATCGTTGCTGGATATTCGCCTTAGCACAGCTAATGTTGTGGAGCCTCACTATCACCAAAATGCCACAGAACTGGTCTACTGCATCTCTGGGGCCGTAACCGTGTCACTGATTAACCCCTTTACCCGCGAGTTACGACATTTTCCGATCACACCTGGCCAAGTGGCTAACGTTCCTCAGGGATGGTGGCATTATCTGGTCGCCACGATGGATAACACTCATTTGTTGACGATTTTTGATGCCCCGACCCCTGAATTCATACTGGGATCGGACATTTTGCGCCTAACGCCAAATAACATTCTGGCTCATACTTACTGCCTGGATGAGAATAAGGTTCAGGAAGCGCTCGCCCCTATTAAAAAACCTGTCATCATCGGTCCTCCCAATGACTGCAAACAGCAGCCCCCCCGAAAACCAGGGATACATGTAAGGCTTGCTGATGCTTCATCACACCATCAGGTCGTCCCCCAAAGAGATTACGCCTATACTAACGGATATCCTGGCTTCTCTTTTAATCCCTATCAAGAATAGGCTAACTCTAGTCAGGTCTTAAGTTGGAGGGAATACCTTTTCCCTGTATGTTCGCCGTTACCATAAGACCGTCCCTCTCATAAAATGCCAATGTATAAGAGGGGGTGATGGAATGGACGCTTATTACAACTGTTTGAACTGCATGAATAAAAAAGTGCGTATTCTCACCATGGACGGAAAACAGTACGAAGGAACCATTATGGATGTGGATCGTAATAATGTGTACTTAAAAACAGAACGGAACGGACGTGTACAAACGTCTGCCTTTTATCCTGGCTACGGGTATGGGAATCAAATCTTAACTTTGAGCCTGTTTACCCTGCTGGCGATTGCGTTAATTTAATCCCTGACCCATTGTCCGTTCCTGTCTATAGATGCCAATGTACCTCAAATGACAGCTGTCCAGCCCGGCACCATTTGTGTAGGGCTTGTACGCTGTTATTTGAGGTGTTTTATCATATGTTCCATCCTCTAAAACACTTAACCCCCCATCAGTTATATACCGATGGGGGGTTAAGCTATTCATTTTAAATTAAACCCATAAAGACTTAGTAATGATAACGAGCAGAATGAACAGTACCAGAATAGCTCCTGTCGATGTCCAAACTCCTGGGTAGCCTCCTACTGAACCGCCGCCACAACCTCTTTCACATTCACTCATGGTCATTGCCTCCTTCAATTCAAGGTACAACATAGCTTATGTATTGAGCTTTCCTATGGACCGGGCTTTTTGGCATTGTTATGAATGTTTTCGCTGATGGGCATTAGCCTACACCTTTCCTAGGCAGGAGCATAGGATAACACAACTAATCTTGAAGGAGTGAAGCAATTGAATTCAAATCAAATGCTCAATTACAACGTTAATCAACCTTTTCCTCACCATCCTACCTCTCACCACGTCGTGGTGCACCCTGTAGATCCATACGTCGTAGAAACATTAAAATCGGTGATCGGCAAGTACGTTGTACTTGAGACCACTCGTGGCAGAATTGATGGATGCGTAGTCGATTGTAAGCCCGACCATGTCATTTTAGATGTATATGGGAAAAAATTCTTTGTTCGAATCAGCGAAATCGTATGGATCATGCCCAACTAAACAAATCAGACATTAAAAATCCTCGCAGATCCTGTTCCGGATTCGCGAGGATTGATCATGATATGATTATGCTAATCGAGCTCTCCTCCAAGTGAAGCCCGGAGTTCATCTATCGTTCCGTTGTATTCATCCAAATCCACTTGGCCTCGAATACCCGGAACACTGCCTGTGCTACTGTACTGCCAAGCCCACCAGTTATTCCAAGCTGGAACCGCGGTCGGCTTTTGCGTAGTGCTGTATCGGGCTACCCACAGTTTATACATAGAAAATGTAGGATCAAACTTGGAAGCAAAGACATTACCCGTGTATACGATCGGCTGACGTCCGGTAAGCCTCTCCATTTCATCCAAAAAGGCATGAGCCACTTCGTTAATTTGTGCAGGTGTAAGACCTTTGGGGTTATTTTCATAGTCCATCACAGGGGGCAGATCCAGTCTGCCTCCTGCTGAATCTAGAGCCCTAGCAAAGTTAGCAGCTTCCTGACGAGCTCCATCCGCGGTAGTTGCGTTCAAAAAGTGGTAAGCGCCAACCAAGATGTTAGCCTCTCTGGCACCCTGCACATTTATCAAAAATTGATTATCTTGATATTTTGTGCCCTCTGTAGCTTTAATAAAAGCAAATGTTTTACCTGCCGCTGCCACTTGCTGCCAATCAATATTGCCATTATAGTGTGAGACGTCAATCCCTTGCGCATGTCCATCGGAAGAAATCACAGGTGCAACAGGTATGGTAGGTGTAGTAGGTATAACGTTCTCGGTAGTTGATGACTCCTCCGTTTCCTGATCCAATGCTATAACAACCTTACCATCATCTGCATCGAGTACATGAAAAGGTGTGCTGTTATTAAGATCAACCACAATACGTACCGATGCGGGAGTTGTACTAAACATGGAATATCTTACTTGGGAAACATCTGGATCTTCTGTGACTGGAAAACTTCCTTGTCCACTATTGTCAAATGATTGCGATGCTAGAAATTCCTCAGCAAACTTTGTATCCGGTATGTCTACAACAATACGGTCTGCATGAGTTAACGTAGTTACTTTGGGGGTTACTTTTCCATTAACAGCTATAGTCAATTGGTGATTAGCGAAGCTAATTTGGTTTATAGCCGTACGCGCACTCTCTTTAGGATTACTTACAGCTGGAATAGCAGAATGATCATGTGTGGACTCGCTATTGCCGCTTGAAGTAGGCGGAGTCGTCAGGAACACGGTTTTAAGCTCATTGTTCCAGGCCACATCGATCCCTGTCTGTTCGGATACAAAGCGAAGCGGAACATAAGTCGTCCCCTCTCTAAGCAAAGGAGCTACAGCCAATCCCATTTGATGATCATTAACAGAGGCCATGGGATTGTTGACCTGAAGACTGAGGTTAAGATTTTGCTTATGTATAGTTATGGTCCCTGTCTTGGACTCCCAATTCACGCTATAACCCAATTCCTCTACAATGAGACGGAGTGGAACCAGTATATTTCCCTTTACTTCTTGAATCTGAACACCTTTGCCAACACTTATATCTTTACCGTCTAACTGAAGATGTGAACTCGAAGAGGCAGCGTGACTCTCTCTTGGAAATGCTAGTAGAAACAGAAACAAAAACAAAAAAGCAAATAAACAAATTTTCTTCATTATGTACCCTACCATTCTCTATATTTTCGCTTATGAAATTCTTGCACTCTATGATTCTCAGGACCTCCATTTTGATAGACGCGAATCATATGTAAAAAGTTACGATTGATTCAGTACATATTTCAGTCTTATCATACAAAAGTACTAAAGAACTCTGCCAGCTATACAGCAAGCAGAGCTTTTTCCAGTTTTATTAATCTAGTTTACTAGCAATCTTATCACAAAAAAACACTTCATGTTCACACTGTTATAAATGTTAAACCTATAAGAATGATCGAGGTAACAGACAGTACCAGTAAGGGAAGCATTGCTTTCTCCCGCAAAGCCTTAAAGCTCACATTCAGCCCCATGCCTACCATAGCCATCGTTAACATAAAGGTGGTAACTTGAGAAATTCCGTTCGTCAGACTAGATGGAACTACAATATATTTTCCAAAAACATAGCTACCCACAACACTTGTAGCCATAAAGCCGATGAGGAACCAGGGAAACTCCACTTTAGCGTCAATACGAATTTTTCCGGTTCGTTTCATCCAATACATTAAAGCAAAGCTGAGCGGTATGAGTAAGAAAACACGCCCCAGTTTGGCTAATAAGCCCATTGCAAGAGCATCCTGTCCGGCAGGTGCTGCAGCTAAGGCGACATGTGCAATTTCATGTAAACTGATGCCCGACCAGATTCCATATTGCATATCCGTCAAAGGAAGCCAGGGGCGAAGCACAGTAAACAATATGGCAAATATCGTACCAACCAAGGCAATGAGTCCTACTCCTATGGCTGTATCCTCATCTTTGGATTTTAACAAGGGAGAAACCGCTGCAATCGCTGCTGCACCGCAAACTCCTGTTCCAATACCAAGAAGAAGCGAAAGCGAAGCATCTGCCTTGAAACGTTTTGCCAGCCAAACCGTAAAAAAGATGGAGAATACAACGGTGCCCACATCACGCAAAAGTAAACCTAGTCCATGATGAATGACAACATCCATATTCAGCTTCAGCCCAAATAGCACAATCGCTCCACGTAGTATTTTCTTTGCTGAAAACTCAACCCCTGAGCGCACAGCTTCAGGGTATCCCCACAACTGTCGGCACAGAATAGCGAGAAACATGGCACAAGCCAATGGACCTACATAATGAAAGCCTGGCAATTCGTTCAGACCGTAGCCTGCCAAAGCAAATAACATCGTGAGGATAATGCCAAATATACGCTGGAATAATCGCCCTCTGTTCGAAAATAATTTGGTATGTTGTGTATGACTGTTCATGGTGAACCCCTCCAATTCTACATGCATCCAGCTTAATATGTTTTTTGTCATAAGAAAAATAAATCATTATAATAATGATAATAAGTAAATAGATATGATGAATTTGGAGGAATGGGCTTTGGACCAATCTTTAATCGTATTTGTTAGGGTCGCGGAGAAACAAAACTTCACACGAGCTGCCGAGGTATTACACATGACCCAACCTGCGGTAAGTCAATATATTCAAATGCTGGAACGTAGCGTAGGAACCCGCCTCCTGGAGCGTAGTAATAAATATGTGCGCTTAACCAAAGCAGGTGAAATTGTGTATCATCATGCCCAGGAGATTATCCGACTCCATACACGTATGCAGTACTTGGTGGATGAGCTAATGCATACGGCAAAGGGTAACCTGTCTATTGGTGCAAGCTACACGTATGGCGAATATGTGCTGCCGCATGTGATTGCGCAAATGAGAATCCAGTATCCACTCATTCAGCCCTCCATTACCATCGGCAATACATTGGAAATTGAAAAGCTCGTGATCCATAATCAATTGGATGTGGGAATTATCGAAGGAGAATTTCAGCATGACCATCTACACATTGAATCATTTGCTGATGATAGAATGTATATCGTCGTTCCGCAAAATCATCGTTTGGCTGGTAAATCTCAAGTGGATATAAATGAGCTGCATGAGGACATCTGGATTCTGCGGGAAGAAGGCTCTGGAACCCGGGAGGCGGCTGAAAAGATGTTTGCACAGCTTCGATTTTATCCTTCTCATATGATGAATTTTGGCAGTATACAGATCATCAAAGAGTCTGTAGAAGCAGGCTTGGGGATTTCTTTGCTGTCCCAATGGGTGATTCAAAAGGAACTTGCTTTGGGAACATTAGAAGTATTGGATATTCTCGATCTCCCCTTCATTCGGAAATTTTCTTTTCTGACCCCTTCTGCGGTATTTGAAACGAAAGCATGCACCGCCTTTTTGGAGATTTTGCGAAGTTATAATGTGAAAAGGTAAAGTGCAGAACCAACGAAAAAAGCACCCATCAAGGTGCTTTCAGCATTCATCATTATAATATTTTTTATGAGGAAAGATGATCCATACCATGATATAAGAAATGGGAAAAATCAGCGTAGCTTCCTTGGAACTGTTGCATATCATGAGCAGCAATACCTACAAAATTTCCTGTAAAACCACCGGATAAAAAGCTGATATCCTGCGTTTCAAAAAGCCGCTTCCAAGCAGGTTTATCTCCGACTCCATAATAAAATTGCCCGTGGGATGCATGGACTTCCACAGCTAAATGTATAGGAAGATCGTCCTGTAGCGTAATCGCTTGGGGAACTAAGGTAAATGTATTGGCTTCACATCGCATCATGCGCAGTATCTTCCCTTGTCCCTCTTCATAGCTAACATACGCGTACAAATAATCCTCTTCATTGAGATACAGCAAAAGTCCCGCCATTTGCAAATAGCTGGCTGGCTGATACTCCAGTGCTGTTTCTACCCGGAAATGATGATCCGTTTGCCGAATGGCAAGCACGTGATGCTGGAACAGACTTTGTATGGATTCCCCAGCGTGGATTCGAAGGTAGCCCGGGCGCTGACTTAATGAACACCAGCTCTCGTTCGCCAGGATACGCAATGTGTTCCACGTTTTATCTAATATGGTTCCCTCGAAAAAATCCTCGAAAATATTACTCTTTTGCTCTTGCTTAACCGAAATTGTCCCTTGAGGTGCAGGCACCTCCAATTGAGGCGTATGGCCCCCCGCGGTTAATCGCAGCCAGCCTTCATCATTCCAGTATACTTGCTGCAAGGCTGTTTCCCGTCCTAAAATGGCATATTTCCCCTCTACCGGACGTGTGCATAAATGAGCCATGTACCATTCGCCGTCCGGTGTTTGTACAAGACTGCCATGTCCTGCACATTGTAACGGGAAATCCAGTCGATCACGTGATGTAAGCATCGGGTTGTGCGGGTCCACTTCATATGGTCCGAATATCTGCTTCGAGCGTGCTACGGTAACGGCATGCCCCGTACCCGTTCCGCCTTCCGCTGTAACAAGATAGTAATAACCGTTTTGCTTGTAGATGTGAGGCGCTTCTGTTTTCTTCAAAGGAGTACAATCAAAGATTTTAACAGGATCGCCAATAAGCTGTTGTTGCTTGCTATCATACTCCTGCATGACTATGCCGGAAGATTTATTGCTTTCCAACATGCGGTAATCCCACAATGCGTTCAACAGCCATTTGCGTCCGTCATCATCATGAAATAAAGACGGATCAAATCCACTACTGTTAAGATAGACGGGTTCCGACCAAGGCCCTTGGATCGTAGGCGCCGTCATCACAAAATTATGAACATCCTTGAACGGACGTTTGGTGCTTTTCACATCCGTATAGAGCAGATAAAAAAGGTCATCCGCATAGCTAAGCTGCGGTGCCCAAATGCTGCAATTTTTAGGATTACCTCTTAAGTCAACCTGATCGGTCAATATATCTGTGCAGTGCTCCCAATGGGCCAAATCTTTGGACTGGTATACCCTTACTCCAGGCAACCACTCAAACGATGACACCACAATATAGTAAGTATCCAGGGCTCGTGTAATACACGGATCGGGATTAAAGCCTTTTAATATGGGATTTTGAATCATCATGAGGCCTCACTTCTCCTTACTTCCAAAATGTGACTTCAGCAAAAACCTGCTCCTTGCTCCATACTTTTGTTCCCAATTCAAAACAATCTGCCCACGGAACACGCTGCTTACGTAACGTAGCCACTTTGTCGAATTCACCGTATTCCTGATAACAGACCGTTTTCTCGTTCGCGACATTGTCCCAATTGTCCCAGCCACGTGAGTCAATATGAGCGCCCATTTTACAATCGACAAATACGGTCTTGGCATATTCCCGCCACGGACGCCCCAAAAAAACCGGGGTAATATCAGGCTCTGCAGTTAGGTAGCATTGGTTGAATACATAGCCATACGCTTGTCCTTGCGGCGTAGAGGCGGCTGTAACGTAGCTCGTTTGGTTCTCATGATGGCGCAAACTGCGAATTTCGCAATCTTCAAAATAAGCGGTAGCCCCACCAAAAATAAAGTCCACCGTACCCTCTATATAACAATGCTGATAGAGCTGCCGATAGTGTCTATGGTGCTCCTTCAAATGGATTCCACCAAACTGGAGTCGTTCTTTCGGTGCAGGAGGTAGAGGACCTGTAAATAAAGTATCTTGGTGCCCTTTAAAGGTACAGTTTCTAAAGACCGTTTCATCGCAATGAGCGTATACCGCAACGGCCTGCCCAATGGCTTCTCCCTGTCCTGCTGTGTTGGAAATCGTAAGATTTTCCAAGATCAAATGGCTACCGCCTAAAAATAAAGTGGGTGTCGCAAAGGTCCCGATTTCCTCACCCGCTTCATCCCGCTCCTTGGCATACCGATTCATTCGAATCTCTACCTGCCCGATGCCTATAATATGAAGATATGAACGGTAAATTCGTACCTCTTCCTCATAAGTACCTGATAAAATAGTTAACGTTTCCATTTCATTGGAAGCCGACTGCTCCAATACAGCAATCGCCTCCTGAATCGTATGGAAATCACAAAAGGATTCTTTTCCAACTAGCATGGTTACTCCGATCCCTTCATTTGATTTACAGGTGTTCAGCTAAAAATAACTGCCATGCCGTTCGCATTTCCAGCGTCTCCATATGTCCACCGCCTGCAATCACAGACTGCCAATGCTCTGGGTGGCCTGCCTCCTGGTAAGCTTCCAGCAACCCTTTTGCCAAATGCTCGACTCCTTCAATAGGACACATCCGGTCATTTTGACCTGTTATACTCATCCGTGGACGAGGTACGATCCGCTTTTGAATATCCAGGGTGGTAAAATGCTTCAACAAGCCGGGGACATAGGAATAAAAGCCATGATGGTCCAATCCCCTTTTAGCGATTAGCGTATGGGCATCTACCTGTCCACAAATATCAACCGTAACCTGTATCCGTTCATCTAACGCAGCCATCCACCATGCCATGAGTCCGCCCATCGACATACCGATTGTTGCGATACGGGAGGCATCAATGTCTTCACGCTGGCACATATAATCCACCAAACGACGGTTATCATACAGCATCATGCCCCACAGCACTTGGCCCTGCCAGAGCATTTCCTTTACCAGCTCGCTCTCGGTTTTGCCCCCACGTTCATTGAAGCCCCACATGTCAATGCAGCATACGCAGTACCCCATGTCTGTCAGGGTGGTAGCAAACGAGGGCTGCTGCAAATAAGAGCTGCTATGGAGCAGTTCCTTGCGTCCGTTCGTATAATTGCCTCCATGTGAATGGTTAAAAACGACCAATGGGAACGGACCGTTCCCTTGTAAGGGTGTAGCTACATAAGCGGGTACAGACTCGATCCCGTTCAAGTCGAGCAGGAGACACTCCAATCGATATCCCTCACGCTCTTCTTGATTCAGCAGAGTTGCCGTTATAGGGCGATCTGCCGGAAGGTCTCCCAACAATGCTTGTAACTTATCCACGTTGTACCTCCTTTCATGTCCTCCTAATTCATCCTATTTTGTTCAGAAGGTTGTATCGTTACTTGTTCTATCAGCTTTTCGGGCTGAGCTGTATTCTTCGAATGGCAACGATTGATTTCAACGTCTTCCCCATTCTCAATATAAAAGGCAGGACCTTCATGATTCTCAATCGTCACCTGTTGAAAACGAATATCCCTCACGTTACCTAGATAAAAACCACGGTTGTTCATATCTTCGATCCCTGTCATCATGGCCGGACGACCGGGAATTGCATTTTTAGCCATAGAAATATCAATATTGGAAAATGTAATTTCAGCAATATATTGTTCTGCGAGTCCGTATAAGAATCCAGCAGCCGCATGAACCTGTCGTGCTGTAATATCAGAAAAATGGATTCGTCTAAAGCATGGGGTTTCATCAGTAATCGGATAGGGATTTTTGTCCCACACATATTTGTCTTTGCCCCGAGGGCCGCAGAAATAATAAAGGTTTAGAATAAATGGACAAATGACATCTTCCATCACAATGTTGCTGACGCGAATATCCTCGATGGTTCCGCCACGTCCTCGTCTGGATTTCAGACGTATGCCCCGATCCGTTTGCTTGAACACGCAATTGCTGATCGTAACATTACGAATATCACCACTCATTTCGCTTCCCAGTACGACTGCGCCATGTCCATGCACCATCGTACAGTTGGTAATCGTAATATTTTCACATGGAATTCGCTCTTGTGTATCTTCGGTTCCCGCTTTGATCGCAATACAATCATCGCCCACATCTATATTGCAGTTGCTAATACGAACATTGGAACAGGATTCAGGATTAATGCCATCCGTATTGGGGGAGTCCGCCGGGTTAAGAATGGACAAATTATCAATCGTAACGTTATAGCAAGCGATGGGGTTTACAGTCCAACTGGGGGAATTTTTTAACATAACATCTTTAATGGTAACCCGCTGACAACGGTCAAAGCTGATTAATTTGGGTCTCGGATACTGTAACTCCTCTGGATGATTCCGGTGCTTTTCCCACCACGGCTGACCATTTCCATCCAACGTTCCGCTACCTGTAACTGAAATATTCTCAAGGTTCTGCCCATAAATGCATGACGCATGCACTTCTCGCTGAACGCCTTCCCATCTGGATTCTACTACAGGGTAATCAGCCAGTTCCGTACTGAAGGACAGAATTGCGCCAGGACTTACATGTAGTTCAATGTTATTTTTCAGAAAGATAGCACCTGTCAGATACATCCCAGACGGAACTACAACGGTTCCTCCTCCAGCATTGCTGG
The DNA here is from genome assembly GCF_038592965.1 of Paenibacillus sp. FSL L8-0158. Taxonomy (GTDB): domain Bacteria; phylum Bacillota; class Bacilli; order Paenibacillales; family Paenibacillaceae; genus Paenibacillus; species Paenibacillus polymyxa_D. Next base: position 3,741,827 of record NZ_CP151949.1, read on the forward strand.
CCGCTTCAATGGCAGCCGCAATCGCTCCTGTAGCCAACGTCGTGCCATCCTGAACTGCTCCATAATCTACAATGTTATACAATTGCATTTCGTTCTCTCCTGTCTTTTTTTTGTGAATACGAAAATGATTTATAGACTGGGCTTGAAAATACACTGGAAAACGGAATAGGCGGAATGGTGCTGGACAAGTGTCAGCGATGGTAAGCACCATCCGCCTGCGTAGTGGCAATTCATGTACACTAATGTTCAACCTATATCTTTATTTTTTCGTTTTCTTATACGCTTCCTCATACTCAGCAGTAATCCGTGATCCACCGGAGTTTTTCCAGTTTTCTACGGCTACTTTAAATCCGGCTTCGTCAAGCTCACCCATAATAAATTTGAAGGAGGCGTCGGTAATGATTTTCTCCAGTTCTGTTCCTTGCTCATTAGCGGTGACTGAATCCAGTGGCACGGTCGGGTCCAGAACAGCAAATTCATTATTTTCTCGGACTAATTCATTAGCCAGTTCCTTTTCTGGATTGGCATCTTTTAAGTTATAAGTCACTTCACTTGGTCTGGAGCTTGAAAACGGCTGAACATCTGCTTGCCACAAATCTGTATTCGTAATTTTGAAAGCTCCATCTTTTTCGATCTTATAATGAGTGCCTTCAATACCACCGGTCATATACATATATACATCTTTGTCAATTAAATCATCTACAAATTGCAGCAGTCTCTTCAACTCAGCTTCCGTCTTAACTTCTGATTTCGGAAATGCCAGCAAACCTCCTACCCCGCTTCCCTCAGACCATACGTGGTATTTGCCATCTCCATTCGAAATCTTGTTAACCGGAACCAGCTTCAGCCCCTTTTGTAAGCCTTGGGACAAGGTTCTGAGATTAGAGATATCGATCATGCCTGTATAAATACCTGCTTTACCTTGTGCAAATTGTTGCTGCTGGTCCGTTTTAGCGGTTACAGCAAAGTCTTTAGAGAGATATCCGTTTTTGTATAACTTATTCGAATACTTTAAGGTCTCCATATATTGAGGAGTATCAAATTCCGGCGTAAACTTTCCGCTTTCATCTACTTTCCAGCCATTAGGTGTGCCAAAGTAGGAACTTAAAGTTTTGAAGCTGCTGTAGCGCAGATCCGATCTGTCAACAAACCCTGTCGTATCCTTTTTTCCATTCCCATCCGGATCATCTTCTGTAAACGCTCTCGCAACTTCATACAACTCATCCAGTGTCGTCGGCACCTTCAATCCTAAGCGATCCAGCCAATCCTGACGAATGACCAGACCCGCCCGAGCCAGATTCTTCTGGAACGGAACGCCATACAGTACCCCTTCAATGGATGCGGCTTCTCGCACTTCAGGCGGAATCTTCTTCAAGTTTTCATAATCATCCAAATACTTTCCTACATCCCAGAATAGCCCTGATTTCAATGAACTTCGTACTGAAGAATTTGTCATCATCGTCAGCGTCACCATATCAGCCAATTCACCAGATGCCAGCGCGGTAGTGATTCTCTCTTCTTTGGAAGCATCAGGCACCCAGTTGAACGTAATTTTGGAATTCGTGTATTCTTCAATTTTACTTTTAATCGTTTCTGTAGGCGGAGAAGCTGTATGCAATACGTTTAACCAGGTAAATTCCAGTTTGGATTTCGGATCATAGGTTTGGCCGCTTTGATCCTCAGCTCCCTTGTCGCCGCAAGCAGCTAAAAAAACACTCATGACCATTAGTACAGCAAGAAGGCCTGATACTCCCTTTTTCGTCGTGATTCCCTTTTTCATCGTGTTTGCTCCTTTTCTGTTTGTATATTCATGCCATATCTTCCTCTTTCACCAGAACCTCTCGCTCTATTTTGCTGAATACCTGATGCGTCATCCACATCACGAGATAGCCCATAATACTTGCTCCGGCAAAAGTCAGAATTCCTGGGTACAAGCCTAGAATCAATGCAAATAGCACGACAATGGCTACAAAAAGAACAAGCGTGTATTGTAAATACGAAAATCCAATCACGATCGACATCTTGACCTTCAGTCTGATGCCTTTCCAATCATAGTGAGCCAACAGCGGGAAAATGTAGGCCAAAGAGATAAGATACAAAAAGGCTCCAATAAGCGTCACCACACGAACATACCAGGACGAGACGTTGACGATATCCACATAGAGCACGTAACCCACAAGGCTGTAAAGCCCCCCAATGATGGCTGCTTCTTTAAAGCTCTCTCTAAAGTAACGTACAAACGTCGAGAAGATGGCGACTTCCTCATTGCCCCGAATCCACTGCCTTAAAATACTAAGCATAGCGACGGTTGCAGGCCCTACACCTATAAAACCCAAACCCAGAATTGTCGCAATCGTCCAAAGCAAGTTAAGGTAGACCAGGCGCAGCAGACGCATGCACCACTTGTTCATGTTTTCTACAAACCGTACCATTTTGCATCCTTCCCGTCGTCATTAGTAAACGCCGTCTTCACCAAATTTCTTGGCCAGTCGATTGGAGCCCATAATCAGGATTAAACCTACCACACCTTTAAAAAGTCCTACCGTTGTACTAAAACTTAATTGTCCATTCTTTAAGCCCGCAGTATAAATGTAGGTGTCAAAGATTTCGGCAACTTCGCGGTTTAAGGAGTTCAATAGCAGATACATATGCTCAAAGCCCAAATCCAACGTGCTACCGATCTTCAAAATTAACAATGTAATAATGACTGGGCGGATCGCAGGCAAGGTAACGTGCCATGTTTTTCTCAGGCGTCCAGCTCCGTCCATCTCTGCTGCCTCATACAATTGCGTATCTACCACTGTAATCGCAGATAGATAAATGATGGTAGACCAGCCGAGCTCCTTCCAAATCACTTGCCCGATGTAGACTGTTCGCAGCCATTGCGGAGAAGTTAAGAAGCTGATCTTCTCACCGCCCAGCGCGGCAATCATTTCATTCAGCACCCCACCGTCTACGGTTAGGAATACATAAGAAATCGAAACAATGATAACCCATGACATAAAGTGCGGGATGTAGATAATGGTTTGAATAATGTTCTTAAAAAACATCTTCCTAACCTCGTTCAGCATAAGTGCCAAAATAATGGGCAATGGAAAAAAGATTACAATGTTCAGCGCAAACAAAACCAGCGTATTACGAAGCAGCATAAAAAACGTAGGCTCGGTAAACAAACGGATAAAATGCTTCATGCCTACCCATGGACTGCCTGTGATTCCCTGAAAAGCTTGATAATCCTGAAATGCAATCACCAATCCCCCCATAGGAAAGTACTTAAAAATAATGAAGTACACCAGTCCAGGTAAAACCATTAGATAGAGCAACTTGTGTTTCTGCATTCGTAAAAGGCTTTCCGTCGTTCTTTTGTTCTTTTTCATTTTCATGTTTGGTGCGGGGACACTTGAAACTTTCATTAGTTCGACCTCCTTCAAACGTTCCTGTATACGTTTTCAAGAGTACGCGGTTTTCGGCATTCCGCATATAATCACCAAATGATAGCGTTTACAAAATTGGGTGTGCTGCCTACTTTTCAACCTTTTCACCTTAGCTAATGATTACTACACAACCTAATGATCATCCGCTGTTTTTCATGATTAGAGAACACCTCAAGATTTGATTATATACGGAATTCTTTCCTCTTGATAAGGTTGCCATGTAAACGATTACGAGGAGGTCAACCACATTGACACAGCCATTACGAAAACAAAAATTACGAAAAAAAGAATCGCTGGGCAGCCGTATCTTCAACATTGTAAACAGTACACTATTGATTCTCATTGCCCTCACTTGTCTCTTACCTTTTTTGAATATCATCGCCAGCTCTTTTGCCTCAACCGAAGAAGTGATAGCCAAGAAGTTCATTTTATTCCCAGTTACTTTTTCCTTGGATGCCTACCGCTATATTCTGTCGACTCCCACCATTTTTAGAGGTCTCGGGGTTTCGGTCGGCGTAACGATCGTCGGTACAGTTGTAAGTATGATATTTACTGCTTTTATGGCTTATGGATTATCCCGAAGATATCTACTCGGCCGTAATACGATTAACTTCATTGTCGTGTTTTCTATGTTGTTTAGTGGGGGGATGATTCCAACATTCCTGGTTGTAAAAAGCATGGGGCTTATCAATTCGTATTGGTCCTTGATTCTTCCCGTGGCCATTAATGCGTTTAACCTGATTATCATGCGTAACTTTTTTCAGGCGCTGCCGGATGATCTGGAGGAATCAGCCAAGATGGACGGGTGCAACGATTTTGGTATCTTCTTTAAAATTATGTTGCCATTAGCCCTGCCTTCTATTGCCACCATCTCTCTATTCTACGCTGTTGCCTACTGGAATACGTATATGCACGCCATTCTCTATATCAATGATTCTGCCAAATGGCCGATTCAAGTCTTGCTACGTCAAATTGTAATCGTTTCCAGTGGTATGCAGGCAGAAGGAACTGCTGTAGATGTCATCCCGCCTGCGCAGACGATTAAGATGGCGGTCATTGTCATTGCGACCGTTCCGATGTTAATCGTGTATCCATTTGTGCAAAAGCACTTTGTCAAAGGAGCTTTGTTAGGAGCGGTTAAAGGTTAATTGGCTTGCTTCATCTTTCGGTAAGCTCCCGGTGTAACCTGTTCCTTTTTCCGAAAAGAGCGGATAAAGTTTTGCGAATTATGATATTGCAGTCGCTCGGCGATTTCTTTAATCGTCATATCTGTCTCAACGAGCCACTTCTTACCCATTTGCAGCCGATAGCCCATCAGATATTCACTAAACGTCGTTCCGTATTCTTTTTTGAAAATGCTGCTTAAATAATTCGGATTGTAATGAAGTCGGTCTCCAATGAGTTCTAATGATAATTCCTGGTCATATTCAGCACGGATAATAGCAGCAATTTTCTCCGAGAGACAGCGGAATTGCTGGTTGGTCTTCTCCTTCATACTTTTTACCATGGGGAAAATAACCTGCTCTAACAGCATACGTTCTATCTCTTCCGGGTTACGGATGTCCAGCAAACGGTGATACAAGGCATGATTGTCTTGCGTCAGCAGCACTTCAATCCCTAATAGCTGCTCCAATTGGATGAGGTTATTCACAAATCGTACCAGCAGCACTTCAAAGTTCATGGAATGATTGTTTTTTATCATCATTTCCTCCAATAAAGAGTGCACGGTATGATATACCTGCTCTTCGTCCCCTATTCGGATGGCATCAAACAGTTTTGATTCCAATTCCGTAGGATAATGAAGCAGCACCGGACCTGAAATGACCATGGAAATATCTTCATAAAAAATAATCGATTCTTTGCCTAAATTTAGGCGGTGATGCAAAGCTTGCTTGCTCATCTCACAGGCTTCTTTACTTTCTAATAAGTTATCATACGCCGTACTAATGCCGATGCTGATGGATACATTCAAATACTCTTTTACGTTTCGAACCAAAAGGGTCGCATCATCCAGGACTTGCTTTCTCATTTCCTGTTCGCTCTTACCTGTCAAAATTAATATGGTGGCCTGAGTGTTATCGTTCAAAATGATGGGAAGCATTCGCTGCTGCTCTGGAATCGTTTCTTCTACGATTTTGTTAATAGCCAGCAGCAAAACGTCTTTATCCGAGGGATCTCGATCTCCCAGATTATCCAGTTGGACTAACAAGGTAATATACATTTGATTCTCGATCTGCGGATAACCCAAGCGAGGCATTTTTCGTGCCAATTCCTCCGCAGAAATACGTTTGCGGAACAGGTTGAGAATCAATTGGGTTTCCAACTGTGGCATTTCGGACTGAATGAGACTTTCCAAGCTTTCCTTCTCGGTTACAATGTTGTCGATAGAATTAATAATCCATTCAATTTCATTTTTAGAAGGTTCATTTTTGAAAGCGAAATTAGGATTTTTAGGCAAGCTGCGTTTTATTTGCTGAAATGGCTTTGTAAAGTAAATGGCAATGAAGTACGCCACCACCACCATTAAGAGCGTTAATACAAGTCCCATCATGATGATCCCAAATTTGGTCGTTTGAAAGGCATCCGCAATTTCTTTTTTATCTAATACCGTTAAGTAAGTCCAATTGTTATAGGCAGATTTGGCGTAAATGACTTGTCGTGCAGGCTGCTGATCCGTTTTCTCCAAAGTTAACATACCTGTGTTGCTCGGCTTCACTGTAGCTTCTGAAATGTGCTGAAGCTGCTGGGTGGACAATAATTGTTCAGCAGGCTGGGTTTCATACATTAAATCGCCTTGATTATTCAGAATAAACACGGGCATATGATCCTCGGTTTGAATGGTATGACTTAACGTCTGCGACGAAATATCAGACAGCGCAATGGCCTGCTTCTTTTTGGAAAACACAGGCAAGGTATTAACAAAACGGATTCCGTTATCTGTTTTTATCCAGAATAGTCCCTTTTCTTGGTGGTCGATATAGGTACTAATCAGCTTTTCTCGTTCCGTTTTCGTCAAATAGGACAGGCTTCCATTGGAGATTCTCCAATTCTGATCCAGACTGATTAGTGAATATTCCGTTCCCTCTAATCCCATCGTAGCAATATAATTGAGCTGAGTATTCACATTCCGATACGCTATAAAATCTTTTTCTGTAATGGGATTTTTCACAACATCATTAAAGGAACTGGTCGTGCTATACGTATTAAAAGCATATTCAATCGTTTGAATTTTCTGCTCCAGGCTATTTCTGATCTGTGCCATGTAGCTTTGCTTGGTATTGGAAACTCTCTCCACAACGGAGCTAATTGTTGTAAAATAGATGTAGCTGCCAAAACTAGCCACCAATCCTACTCCCAAAACCAGAATCGTAATAAAAATAGTGTAGAACATTCTTCCTTTTTTCATTGCGCTCCCCCTCTGGCTCTTTGCATCACATCAAAATTATAGCGCTTTCATAACGAGGTTTAAATCATTTTTTTCACGTGTGCATTATTTTTTACATCCGTATCATTCCAATTTAAGTCGATTTTGTTTGGTTGGCGGCAGTTAAAAAGAATTTTGGAGGAATTACTTATGTTACATGTTGTTAGTCCTAAAGAGCCGATTGTAAAAGAAGAATTTCCGTCAGACACTTCCTTTCTCTCCCTCTATCCCGTAGCAGTTCGTGAAGCTCGTCCTTTTATATTGGTATTACCTGGCGGTGGTTACGAGCAATTGGCCTCACATGAAGGAGAGCCTATAGCTCGGTGGTTGAACGATCTAGGTATTCATGCGGGTGTGCTGGAGTATCAAGTCGGTGATTTCGAGATTACTTCCTTATTGGAGGATGTAGAACATGCTCTGCAATGGATTCGCCAAACAACGCATGATTGGCTAGTCATCCCTGATCAAGTGGGGCTCATCGGTTTTTCAGCAGGTGGTCACTTGGCCTCCATTGTCTCCACGATAGGGAAGGTAAAGCCAGATCTTCTGTTGTTGGGATACCCTGTAATTTCATTTCATGAGCCTTATACACATATCGGAAGCCGTACACATTTTTTAGGGGAACAGCCGACGCTGGAGCAGCTTCAAGCCTTTTCATCTGATCGGCAAGTAACTTCACAGACACCTCCAACTTTGATATGGACTACAGCCAATGATGGGGCTGTACCGGTAGAAAATAGTCTGTTGTTCGCTTTTTCATTATCCCGGGAACGTATTCCGTTTGAACTGCATGTATTTGAGGAAGGGCGACATGGATTGGGACTGTCAGAGGACAACCACGAATGCCGTCAATGGCTCAATCTGGCGGAAACTTGGCTTCAAAAACATGGATATGCTCGGGCAAGGCAACAGATGACAACTCGACTGTTTATCGCAGGGGACTCCACTGCAGCTCAAAAAGGGGCTACCGAAAAACCGATGACAGGCTGGGGTGAACACCTGCAAAGCTACTTGGCACCGTCTGTTCATGTGGACAATCGTGCCGTCAATGGACGAAGCACCAAATCTTTTATAACAGAAGGCCGGTTAGCTGATATTGAAAAAGATATTCAAGCTGGAGATTATCTGTTTATTCAATTTGGACACAACGACGAGAAAAAAGAAGACCCCACTCGCTATACCGATCCTGATGGAGAGTATCGTCAAAACTTAATTCATTACATTCAGTCCGCTAGAGAGCGTGGTGGAATTCCAGTGCTATTGACCTCTGTAAGCCGCCGCCGATTCACCGCAGACGGTGAACCTGATCCGCTAGCTGTAGGAGCCTATCCCGCTGCCATGAGACAAGTAGCCGAGGAAACCAAGACACCCCTGCTCGATATTTTTGAAGCTTCGCAGCAGCTTTATCGTTCCATGGGTGAAAAAGAGTCCCAACTTCTATTTATGCATTTGCCTGAAAAAACGCATCCTAATTACCCTGCTGGTGTAACGGATAATACTCATTTTTCTGACGAAGGAGCAAGACAAATTGCCCAGCTTATAGCGGAAGCCATTCGTCAGTGTGCGGAACTGTCTGCATTAAAACAGCGTATCGTAGAAAGGAATCTAGACAGCGATGAGAAGCTTGCACACCAACTTGTCAACTGATATCAAGAACTAAATAGATACAAACACAAAACGGACTTGGAGCTAATCACTCTGACGTCCGTTTTTCTAGTACCTTTTTCAGTTCATTGATATTGTTATTTTCATTAAGAGGTAAGGAACTGACAAGGTATTACATATTCCAGTAATTAAACCGATAATATTGTTATACAAGATGAAATGAGCAAATCCCCCAACCGATGGGGTACATAAAGAGGTTACACTACATATGTCCAAAAAATTTTTACCTATTCTTTTACTTTCATTAGCGTTATCTGCGTGTGGTCAAGGAAATTCAAATTCAGATGTTGCTACCACCAGTACTGCCGAATCAAAGGAAACAAGTACTCCCGTAGTAACTACAGCTACCGACTCTCTTCAATTTAAAACCTATAGCGGGGAGGGGGTTTCATTCGATTATCCTTCAACCTGGAGCGAATATGACGTCAGCAATTACAACCAACCTACTATTAAAGCTTCTTTTGTTGATCCAGCCCCCAAGGTTCAGTTTGCCGACAATATCAACATTACTGTTCAGGATGGTGTTACAACGGCCAAAGTAGCAGCGGACTCTGCAGTTGCATATTATAAACAAGATACCACCAACATGAAAGATTTTAAAACCAAGACATATGAAAGTAGTCCAAATTTTAATAATACCGCAGGAATTTTGGAAGTTGAGTACACTCAGCCCCAATCTGGAGTAGCTGTGGTGCTGACACAATACATTGTTCCACAGAATCAAAAGCTTTACACTGTGTCCTTGTCTCTTTCCAAAGATTCATATTATAGCATTGGTAAAGAAACGGTTGATCAGATGGTAAACTCTCTGAAAATAGATGCTGTTTCTCAAGCAAACACCCCTGCTTCTTCGGTAACACAAAATACGAAAACAGCGGATGCCATATCTAATATCATTCCTAATCTGGTTGAAAATGAACACCTTGATGAAAAAACTTATCAATACATTGTCGAGCATCATGAGCTGTTCCCGGCTGTAACACCTGCGACAAAAAATGCTGCTAAAGCTGCTGTGGATTCAAAAATTACAACACGCCATCTGTTTAAAAACATTACACCTTATTTGAATAAAATGGTGAAGGTAAGTGGAGAGGTAGTTCAGGTACAAGAAGAGGAAACAGACATTGGAACCATTGCTAATGTGCATATTATGGATGACAATGGAAACTCCATCATCGGCATATATATGGGATCTACTGGAGATATTCTTGACGGTGATCGTGTTACTTTAAGAGGAGTACCCTCATTATCTTATTCCTTTCAGAATGTGGGCGGCGGTACGACCCTCGCCATTATGTTGACTGTATCTACAATTCAAAAGAACTAATGATAAAGTTCCTTCGAGTTTTCTCGGAGGAACTTTTTATATATAGAGTTTAAATCCATAGCAAATACAGAAGAAATCCCACCTAATCCGTTCGAAGTAAAAACACTTGACCTGCCTGAAATGCAGGGAAAGGACTTCCGTAATGCGATATGAGGAATGACTGCTCAACAAGAAAAAAAGTCCGAAACATTACCTTTAGTTAATAAATCTAATGAGTACATGGTAGAGTAACTGCTCCAGAACTGCATAAAAAGGAAATGCAAACTTGTGTCCACTATATCGTTTATTCGCTTGTTATCCACACCGGAATGCCCAAAGGAGAAATTTATGCCCTATTACCCTTTTCCTCATAATACAAAAAAATGAAAATAACAAAAAAACCCTTGCTATGCAAGGGTTTTTGAGGAAATGGGCCCTGAGGGACTCGAACCCCCGACCAATCGGTTATGAGCCGACCGCTCTAACCAACTGAGCTAAGGGCCCTCAAAAAAATTTGTATATTCACGTTACACATTCATAACAGCAACGTTAATTAATATACAACATTTTCTTGTGTTTCGTCAATAGTCTTTCGAAAATTTTCTTTTATAAAATTATTTTTGTGGACTTACGGAATAAATCGGACACCATAACGACCTTTGCGCGAGCGGTACACCTCCACTGCGCGGGGATCATTGTAGCCATACATCCAGCCATCGTGCTCCAACCTTTTTGCCAGACATCCTGCCTGGAATTTAGTCGTGTACAGTCTGCCATAGTAAATCCAATACATCCGAGCTCCCTCTTTTCACATGATGGTAGGAGTAGTGTAACCGGATCGAATTCGATTTACACGGCCCGAGCCATAACAATCTACAATAGTTAGCAACGAGTACGAATCGTTCTAATCATTAGCTCTGTTGTCCCCTATAGCTCATCTTATTTGCCAAAGGAAGCCGGGTCCTGACGCCAAGAACGCAGCAGTTCCATCTCTTCTTCCTGAATGGTTCCTTCACGCAAGGCAACATTCATCAGAGCTGTATAATTGGACAAGCTTTGCAGCTCCACACCTGCTTCTTCAAAAGCTTGAGTCGCTTTGTCTAGCTGGTAGCTGAAAATGGCTAGTACCGCTAACGGCTGAGCGCCTGCTTGTGCTACAGCCTGTGCTGCTTTAATGGAGCTGCCTCCTGTAGAAATGAGATCCTCGATGACCATAACCTTTTGTCCTGGGCTGATGCGGCCTTCAATTTGGTTCTCTTTCCCATGTCCTTTGGCTTTGTCCCTTACATAGGCCATTGGCAGATTTAGCTTTTGCGCCACCCAGGCTGCATGAGGAATCCCTGCTGTAGCTGTCCCTGCAATGACTTCGGTTTCGGGATATTGCTCACGAATGAGGGCAGCAAAGGAGTCTGCGATCAGCTCGCGCACCTCCGGGTAGGACATGGTCAGACGATTGTCGCAGTAGATTGGCGATTTAATGCCGGATGTCCATGTAAAAGGCTGTTGTGGGCGCAATGCCACCGCCTGAATACGTAACAGATGGGATGCAATTTGCTCGGGTATACTATTCAATGTAGTCATACTTGTATCATCTCCTCAATAATGTGTTCCGCTGTGGCGCGTGGGTCTGCTGCTGCGGTGATAGGACGTCCAACGACAATGTAGCTGCTGCCTTGGTCAATGGCTTGTCCAGGTGTAAGCACACGCGATTGATCGCCTGTAGCACTACCTGCCGGGCGTATGCCAGGGGTTATCGTCTTAAATTCTGATCCACATACAGCACGAATGGCAGGCACTTCCAAAGGGGAAGCTACCACACCATCCAGTCCCGCCTCACGGGTCAGTTGTGCGTAACGAACCACTGCATCCTGCACCGTACCAGGAATACCTAACTCCTTATTCATGGTCGTCTGATCCGTGCTGGTCAGCTGTGTGACTGCAATAATGAGCGGCATGGAAAGCGAGCTGTCTGCGGAAATAGCTGCTTCTGCACCAGCTTTAGCGGCTGACATCATATTAACGCCCCCAGCAGCATGTACGTTGAACATATCCACACCTAGGCGGGTAATGCTCTCTGCCCCTCCCCGCACCGTGTTAGGTATATCATGCATTTTTAAGTCCAGAAATACGGAGTATCCTCTGGACTTTAGCTGTTCTACAAAAGCTGGCCCTGCACTATAAAACAGTTGCATACCTACTTTTATATAACAGGGAATCCCCTCTAGCTGCCGAATTAACTGCTCAGCCTGTTGTACATTGGGATAATCTAACGCAACCATCAGCCGTCCTGCCATCTGCTGAAATGCTCCATTCACCGTTCTACATCCCCTTTTCACGTCAATTCGGGTACATTTGCCCGTGATAAAGGACATCCGTCAGCCGAAGCTGATGAATGTCCTTCCCTGTGCTACTTATTTCCTCACATCTATTCGTAACGCATTAGTTGCTCAGGACTGGCATGGATTCGGATGTGAAATTGATCGTTTCCAGCATTCTTAGCAAAGCGCGTACTGTATCCAGTGAGGTCATGCAGACGATGCCATTCTCAACTGCTTCACGGCGGATACGGAATCCATCACGCTCTGGCGTTTTGCCTTTGGTCAGCGTATTGAAGACAAAGTTGGCTTCACCCGTACGGATCATATCCAGGATGTTCGGGTTCCCTTCGCTCAGCTTATTGATCGTGTTCACTGGAATGTTGGCTTGCTCCATAGCAGCCGCTGTTCCACCTGTTGCAATAATTTTATAGCCCAGTCTGTAAAAGCCCTGCATCAACTCGACAGCTTCTTCCTTATCCTTATCTGCCACTGTAATGATGATCGCCCCAGTGGATGGAATTTTCATGCCAGCCCCCACAAGTCCTTTGTACAGGGCTTTGGCATACTGAATGTCGCGTCCCATAACTTCACCTGTCGATTTCATTTCCGGGCCCAGTGTTGGTTCTACACGGCGCAGCTTGGCAAAGGAGAATACCGGAACCTTAACCGAGACATAATTACTTTCAGGCCAAAGGCCTTCTGAATAACCTGCATCTTTAAGCTTACCGCCCAAAATAGCCTGAGTGGCCAGATTCGCCATCGGGATATTCGTTACTTTGCTCAAGAAAGGAACCGTCCGCGAGGAGCGAGGATTAACCTCAATCACGTACACCTCGTCTTGATGAATAACAAACTGGATATTTACTAGACCGATCGTTTTCAATTCCTTGGCGATGCTGATTGTAATTTCCACAATTTTTTGTTTCAACTCGGCAGACAAGTGCTGTGGTGGATACACCGCGATAGAGTCACCTGAGTGAACCCCGGCCCGTTCTACATGCTCCATAATGCCTGGTACTAATACTGTCTCGCCGTCGCAGATGGCGTCGACCTCAACTTCTTTACCCAACATATAACGGTCGATAAGCACCGGATGCTCTGGATTGATTTTAACCGCTTCTTCCATGTACCGCAGCAATTCCGTATCTGAGTACACGATTTCCATAGCACGCCCGCCCAAGACGTAGGATGGCCGTACCAGGACCGGATAGCCTAGCGCCTGTGCGGTTCCTACTGCTTCATCTACCGATGTGACCGTGTTGCCTTTAGGCTGTGCGATAGCCAGACGAGACAAAAGTTGCTCGAACTTTTTCCGGTCTTCCGCTTCATCGATACTTTCCAGACTCGTGCCCAAAATATTCACGCCTGCCGCACTCAGCGGAGCTGCGAGATTAATGGCCGTTTGACCACCGAACTGGACGATAACCCCAATCGGTTTTTCCTGCTCGATGACATTCATGACATCTTCGAAGAAGAGCGGTTCAAAGTAGAGGCGGTCGGATGTGTTAAAGTCCGTAGATACCGTCTCCGGGTTGTTATTGATAATCACTGCTTCGTAGCCCGCTTTTTGAATAGCCCATACCGCATGTACGGTGGAGTAATCAAATTCAATCCCTTGCCCGATCCTAATCGGTCCAGAGCCGAGTACGATAACTTTCTCTTTGCTAGATGGAATCACTTCATTTTCCACCTCGTAAGAGGAGTAGTAGTACGGAGTTGTGGCTTCAAACTCGGCTGCGCACGTATCTACCATTTTGTAGACCGGACGCAGGTTTTGAGCTAGACGGAATTCACGTACCTCACGCTCGGTTGTCATACTGTCGTTTTGGCCCATACTGCGAATCTCGGCGATCGAGCGGTCGGTAAAACCTTTACGTTTGGCCTGATAGAGTGTTTCGTAGGTGAGCTCAGATTCTCCAGCGATGATGGCTTCGAACTTGACGATTCCCTCTACCTTATCGAGGAACCACCAGTCAATTTTCGTCAAATCTTGAATCTCCTGCTGCTGCCAGCCGCGACGGAACGCCTCGGCTACCAAGAACAACCGCTCATCATCTGCTTTAATCAGGCGATCCTTGAGCACATCATCAGACAGCTGTTCGGCTCCCTTAAGATGCAGACGGTGTACACCGATTTCCAACGACCGTGCCGCTTTATGGATGGACTCTTCGAATGTGCGTCCGATGGCCATGACTTCACCCGTTGCTTTCATTTGCGTGCCCAGCTTGCGGTTGGCAGAAATGAATTTGTCAAATGGCCAGCGTGGTATTTTGCTCACGATGTAATCCAGTGTTGGCTCAAAGCAAGCATACGTTTGTCCCGTTACCGGATTCACAATTTCATCCAACGTGTAGCCCAGTGCAATTTTGGCAGCCATTTTAGCAATTGGATATCCGGTTGCCTTGGAAGCCAGCGCCGAGGAGCGACTTACGCGCGGGTTTACTTCAATTACATAGTATTGATAGCTGTGCGGATCAAGCGCAAACTGTACATTACAGCCGCCTTCGATATTGAGGGCGCGGATAATTTTCAGAGAAGCGGAGCGCAGCATCTGGTATTCGCGATCTGACAGCGTCTGACTCGGAGCTACGACGATACTGTCGCCAGTATGCACGCCGACTGGATCAAAGTTCTCCATATTACAGACAACGATGCAGTTATCATTGCCGTCACGCATGACCTCATATTCGACTTCCTTCATACCTGCGATACTTTTTTCCACCAAACATTGTCCGATTGGACTGTATCTTAAGCCAGAGCTGACGGTTTCACGCAGTTCTTCTTCTGTGGAACAGATACCACCGCCTGTTCCCCCTAGCGTATAAGCCGGGCGAACGATAATTGGATAACCGATTTCGTTAGCAAATTCTAACGATTCTTCCAAGGTTGTTACAATTACACTCTCCGGTACAGGTTGTTCCAACTCGCGCATCAAATCACGGAACAGATCACGATCTTCGGCTTTTTCTATCGAATTCAGTTGAGTTCCCAGTAGCTTGACGTTTTCACGCTCCAGCACTCCGGCGCGAGCCAGTTCCACTGCCATATTCAGACCTGTCTGTCCTCCCAGCGTAGGAAGCAGCCCATCTGGACGCTCTTGACGGATAATCTGTGTTACAAAATCAAGTGTAATCGGCTCGATATATACTTTGTCTGCCATGTTGGTGTCTGTCATGATGGTTGCCGGATTACTGTTGATCAGTACTACCTCGACGCCTTCTTCTTTGAGCGCTTGACAAGCTTGTGTACCAGCGTAATCAAATTCTGCTGCCTGACCAATGACGATAGGACCGGAACCGATCACAAGTATTTTTTTAAGTTCTGTATTTTTCGGCATATTAGCGCTCTCCTCTCACTGCGGCGGCGATAGCAGCCTGACGCGGTTGCTTTGGATGATTTCTTTTGTGCTCACGGATCATGTCCAGAAAGCGGTCAAACAGGTAGCCATTATCGTAAGGTCCTGGTGCAGCCTCTGGATGATATTGCACCGAAAACGCGGGATACTTGGTATGTTTAAGACCTTCAATCGTTTTATCGTTGTTATTAATATGTGTCACTTCAAGCTCAGTACCTTGGATCGAATCCTCATTCACCGTGTAGCCGTGATTTTGTGATGTGATAAAGCAGCGTCCGCTCTCCAGTTCTTTCACCGGATGGTTACCACCACGATGTCCGAATTTCAGCTTTTCCGTATCCGCTCCCGAAGCTAAAGCGAACAACTGGTGTCCCAAGCAAATTCCGAAAATCGGATATTCCCCTAACAGTTCAGCTACCGTACGAACAGCATGGGGTACGTCTTTTGGATCTCCAGGGCCGTTAGACAGCTGGATACCGTCCGGGTCCAAGCGACGAATTTCCTCAGCCGTCGTATCATGTGGAACGACAACTACATCGCAGTCCCGTTTGTTCAGTTCGCGCAAAATGCCGCTTTTGGCACCGTAGTCAATCAATACGATCCGCTCTCCGTTGCCAGGACTGCTGTACGGATGAGGTGTGGAAGTCATAGGAACCTGATTGCGCAGTTCTTCAATGGTCAAGTCAGACATCATTTCTTTCAGTTCTTCCAGCGGCTGGGAACCAGTCGTCAAAATGCCCTTCATCGTGCCGTGATGGCGAATAATCCGGGTAAGCATGCGGGTGTCGATGTCGCTAATGCCAATGATGCCATATTCCTTCAGCAAATCGCCCACGCTGTATTGAGCACGCCAGTTACTTGGCGCTGGCTCGTAATGTCTAACAGCAAAGCCATGGACATAAGGCCGTACCGATTCAAAGTCATCACGAGTAATTCCATAGTTGCCAATCAGCGGGTAAGTCATCGTTACGATTTGTCCGCAGTAAGAGGGATCAGTAAGCACCTCTTGATAGCCTGTAATCCCTGTGTTGAAAACGACCTCGCCTGTTTTATCACCTTCCGCACCAAATGATGTGCCTGTAAACAGCGTGCCGTCCTGAAGTAACAATCTTGCCTGCATCCCGTCTCACTCCTCTATATTGTTTCCTGCTATAAGGTTCTATTTTTTTAGTGGTTTCTATTTATTTTGCTTCGTCAGCAGACCATACCAGTTTGCCGTCTACCCAAGTTTTCACAGGCCAGCCTTTGAGCTTCCAGCCTGTAAAAGGAGTGTTGCGTCCTTTGCTGGCAAATGTTTGTGGATCAACTGCCTGCTCCTGCTCCAGATCAATCATGGTCAGGTCAGCTGGAGCTCCTTCTTCCAAACGTCCCGTATCAAGGCGGAAGACACGCGCTGGATCAGCAGTCATACGACGCACCAGAAAGTCCAGCGTCCACTGTCCGGTAGCTACGAATTTCGTGTACAACAGCGGGAAGGCCGTCTCAAATCCAACGATCCCAAATGGCGCCAGCTCCATCCCTCTTGCCTTCTCTTCCTCACTGTGCGCTGCATGGTCGGTTACGACGATGTCAATCGTACCGTCTTCCAGTCCCTCGATGCATGCCTGCACATCACGTGGGGAGCGGAGCGGAGGATTCATTTTCCAATTAGCATCCAGCCCAGGGATGTCCTCATCTGACAATACCAAGTGGTGTGGGCATACCTCAGCTGTTACCTTGATACCAAAAGATTTCGCGTGGCGGATTAACCGCACTGACTGCTCTGTGCTGACATGGCATACATGATAGTGTGCCCCGGTTGCCTCGGATAACAAAATGTCTCGTCCGACGTGAATGGCTTCGGATTCGTTCGGAATGCCTTTAAGTCCGTGGCGCTTGGCAAATTCGCCGTCCGTCACAGCCGCTCCTTCAACAAGCGTGTTATCTTCACAGTGTGCAATAACCGGCATATCCAGTGCCTTGGCCCGCGCCATGGCGTCCTTCATCATTTGCGCGCTTTGCACCCCGACACCATCGTCAGTAAAGCCGATTGCACCCGCTGCTTTGAGCGCTTCAAAATCTGTCAGCTCGCGCCCCAGTTCGTTTTTCGTAATGGCTGCGTAAGGAAGAACCTTGGCAAACCCGGCTTCCTGTCCCTTTTTCAATACCAGCTGGACTGTGTCCACATTGTCAGTCACTGGACGTGTGTTTGGCATGCAGGCAATCGTGGTAAATCCACCTTTCACCGCCGCACGGCTGCCCGTTTCAATCGTTTCTTTATATTCAAAGCCAGGTTCTCTCAGATGCACATGCATGTCGATTAAACCGGGAATGACCAGTTTTCCCTGGGCGTCGATTTTTTCAACTTCGCGCTCCTGCTCAGATGCCCCTTCTTCTATAAGTAGGCTGACTCCAGCATCTGCATTTGCGATAGCCAAAATCTTTCCGTCGGCGATTAGGATGGATTTCAATTCAGCCTCGCCCTGCTCATTCAATACGCTTGCATTCATTATTAATTGTTTCATCTGAAATATTCCTCCGCTCAGTTTTCTGCAACTTTTCCTACGATCCTACTGACAGCTTCTACAGCTTCATTGCCCGTTCCATAACCGCCATGCGGATCGGAACCCCGTTTGCCATTTGTGGAAAAATTCGTGATTGTTCGCTTTCCACAACCGCACTATCAATTTCCACGTTCCGATTCACTGGAGCTGGATGCATGATAATTGTTCCGGGCTTCAGGTTCGCTGCTCTTTTCTCTGTCAAACCGTACTGCTCTCGGTACTCATCCGCTGAGCGCAACATCCCTTCGGCATGCCGTTCCAGCTGTACCCGAAGCATCATGACCACGTCCGCCTGTAGTGCCTCTTGCATCGGAACATAAGGCGCGTACGCCGCAAGATCAGGTGCTTGCATATTATCAGGAGCGCAGAAGCTAACCTTGGCTCCAAATTTTTGCAAGGCCCACAGATTCGAGCGAGCGACACGGCTGTGCAGAATGTCTCCTATGATGGATACTCTCAAGCCTTTAAGCTCACCGAAAGTTTTTCGCATGGTGTACAGGTCCAGCAGAGCCTGCGTTGGATGCTCATTGTTGCCGTCCCCTGCATTAACCAGTGGAACACTGACCTTCTCAGCGAGCTCTTGCAGCACCCCGGCTGGCTTTAACCGGATGACTCCTGCATCAATGCCCATGGATTCGAGCGTACGTACTGTATCGTAAATGGACTCCCCTTTTTCCACACTGGAAGCCGCAGCGGAAAAGTTCAAAACCTGAGCGCCCAGCCGCTTCTCTGCCATTTCAAAAGAAAAGCGGGTGCGAGTGCTGTTTTCAAAAAACATGTTGGCTGCAAAGCGTGATTGCAGTACTGGAACCAGTTTTTCTGGTTGAGATTCCCAATAATGAGCGCGATCCAGAATGGACTCGATTTCATTTCGGCTAAGTTCCTTTAACCCGAGCAGGCTACGTTCTTTAAGTTGACTGGCTGTTGTGATCATAGCTGTTCCCCCCGGTTCTGAATGATTGTCACTTCGTCCTTACCGTCCGTCTCTTGAAGGGCTACTACGATTTCCTCAGATTTGGAGGTCGGGATGTTCTTGCCGATGTAATCCGGACGAATCGGAAGCTCACGGTGTCCGCGATCTGCTAGCACTGCCAGCTGAATCATTTGAGGTCGTCCGCAGTGCATCAATGCATCCATCGCCGCGCGGATGGTGCGGCCTGTGTACAGCACATCGTCAAAGAGAATGACTTTCTTATCATGAACCGATACGTCAGCAGGATTCATCAAAAGCTCTTTTCCATTTCCTTTAGCTTCGGCTACGCTGCTCCGGTCATCCCGGTAGGCTGTGACATCCAGCTCTCCCCATGGAATTGGTGCGCCTTCAATCTCAGCAATTTTTTCAGCCAGGCGTTGCGCCAGATGAACTCCGCGTGTTCGAATACCTACTAGCACACAATCGTCAATACCTTTGTTTTTCTCCAAAATTTCATGTGCAATCCGTGTCAATGCCCGACGAATCGCAATTTCATCCATCAGTACATGTGTTTCATGACTCATGCTTCCAGCCTCCTCAGGTGATGTTCCCTTCAGACCTGGTCCCGTGTTCGGATACAAAAAAGACTCCTTGCCCAAGTTTGGCAAGGAGTCTCGTGTGAACAGTCTTCCACTGTTCTCCGATCTCTCGGACACACTGAAGACATACCGCCGCAGCGGATGCACTGATCAGTGATCCATTCACGTTACCTTGCCAGCCTCACGGGACTGATTTAAAGGTGCTATTCAGGATTTCCTTTGTCCTGCTTCTCATAGTGTGAGATGGTTAGCCATCTCTTGGACAAAGTTCATCGCAACTACAAGAAGTATGACAGATTGAAAATCGTGTGTCAACACCCGTTCAACCGGAACCACCGGAAGCACTCTAATAATTATACAACTTCATTGTATAATTATCCATAGTTGTTTTTACCCATACCTTATCCCACAATAAAAAAACCGCCAATTAGGCGGTTTAACTTAATAATTTATTCAGGTTTGTGAATAGGAATGCAAATTGTCATTGTTTTAGCGACTACGCAGGGACGCTAACACATCCTCCATATCAGGAGGGATCGGTCTGTTGAATTCCATGTACTCTCCAGTGGATGGATGCTTAAAGCCCAGTACCGCCGCATGCAGCGCCTGACCATCCATACGAACCCCTTTGCTGCGCCCATACATAGGGTCGCCAACCAATGGGTGTCCAATAAATTTCATGTGAACACGAATTTGGTGTGTGCGTCCTGTTTCCAATTGAAGTTCAAGCAGGGTATAATCCCCCAACCGTTCAATGACGAGAAAATGGGTGACTGCATGCTTGCTGTTACGTTCCGTCACTGTGAACAATTTGCGATCACCGGAATCGCGGCCAATCGGAGCATCTACCGTTCCCTGATCGTGGCTCAAATGACCGTGAACTAAGGCTATATATTTCCGAGTCACACTATGGTCCTTAAGCTGTGCTGCAAGTGATGCGTGAGCCTGATCATTTTTAGCCGCCATCAGCAGTCCTGATGTATCCTTATCAATACGGTGAACAATACCAGGACGTAATTCCCCGTTGATGCCGGAAAGATCGTGACAGTGGTACATCAGTGCGTTAACCAATGTTCCCGAAGAGTGTCCCGGTGCAGGATGCACGACCAGACCACGTTGCTTGTTAATAACAATAACGTCCGAGTCCTCGTAAACGACATCCAACGGAATATTTTCCGGTACAATATCTACACTTTCTGGCTCCGGTACCGATAATACAATACGATCTCCTTCAGCCAGCTTGTAGTTCGCCTTGATCGCCGTACCGTTCACCAGCACGCGACCATTTCCGATCCACAGCTGTATCTGTGAACGAGACACTTCCTTCATTTCTTCGGCGATATATTTGTCTATACGCGTTTTGGCATCCCCGGAATCGGCTGTCCATTCCAGAGATTCACCCTCCAGTTCGTCCTCATAAGACAGACCTGCGGCTTCGCCGTTTTCATTCACTTCGCTCATGCTATGACTTCCCTTCAATGCTATCATTGCCATTTCCTTTTTCCCGACGCGATTCCAGCAATGTATCCAAAATAATCAGTGCTACACCGATGACAATCGCCGAATCTGCCACATTAAAAATGGGGAACGTATAGCTCCCAAAATTAAATTGTGCAAAATCAACTACTTCCCCTGAAATAGCTCGATCCAAAAAGTTACCGACTGCTCCCCCCAGCACCAAACTTAGCGCAACAGGAAGTAGCTTTTGTCCAGCCTTGACTGTTTTTCGCAGGTACCAGACGATACCAATCACCACTACAATTGTAATCACGATAAAAAGCCAACGTTGACCTTCCAAAATCCCAAAAGCAGCTCCACGATTTCGATGGGAGGTGATTAAAAAGAAGTTGCCGATGACTGGTATTTGTTCGTACAATTCCATCCGCGTAGCCACCAAATATTTGACTCCCTGATCAATCAAAAAAATAATTAGCGCAATACCAAAATAAATCACAGTCCTTCGTCACTCCGATCCGCTTATATCCGTTGTTGAACCCATTTATTGTAGCATAAGCATTCTCAGATCGTCCACGAGTCCCGCAAGCTTCAAGTACAGATCATCCATAAAATGAACTCCTTCGCATTTGATTAGAATTTCCTATGTAAAAGAGGTCTTCCCGGTGCAAACTACATGGAGCATACTCGACACAACGCATGCGCATGTAAACCTAGAACAAGGAGAGGATTCCATGTCCCCATTGACGGAGCAACAATTGCAGGGCTTGCGTAACGAACTGCTGGAACGCAAAAAAGAAATTGAGCATCGTTTGCAAAACAACGACCATTACGGACTCGGCGATTCCCAACGCGACCAAACCGGCGAGCTTTCTCCTATTGATAACCACCCAGGAGACCTGGCTACCGAAACCTACGAGCGAGCCAAGGATATTTCCTTATTGGAGCATGATGAGTTTCAATTGGAACGTATCAAATCAGCCTTGATGGCAATGGACAAGGGGACCTATGGCATTTGCGCCGCCAGCGGTAAACCTATTCCCTATGAACGGCTACTGGCTGTTCCCTATACCATTTACTGCAAAGAGTACAGTCCCGCAACAGAAGTGTCTAACCGCCGCCCAGTGGAGGAAGAATTTCTCGCTCCCTCGTTCGGCAGAACGAGTCTGGATGAGCGTGATGATCAAAATGGCTTCGACGGTGAAGATGCCTGGCAGATCGTGGAAAATTGGGGTACATCTAACACCCCAGCCATGGCCGAAAGCGGAGAAATCCACAGTTATGATGATATGGAAATTGAAGCAGGCGACGATAATATGGGCTTCGTAGAACCATACGAAAGCTTTGTTGCTACTGACATTTATGGACAAAATGTATCTGTTATTCGCAGCTCCATTTATCAGCGTTATATCAAAGATGGCGAGGGCGAAGGTCTACTGGAGCCGGATACGCACGAAGACGAATCGTGAACTTCAAGGTGGAAATCGCTTCCTAATAGGTAGTAAGCTCCAATTGTCGTTGTACGATCCGTACAATATCAGCGATATAATCACCGATAATCGGCAAATTCAACGCTCCGAGCACTTGCAGCACATAAATAATGGTAGCGGCAAAAAAAGTAAAACCTAGCGCAATGCCGATTCCCCGGGAAACGCCTGATATTAGATTTAGCCAGAGCAATCGCCAAGGCTTATTCAACAGCAAAGCGTAATCTGCAATACGTGTCCGTTCCATCTGCTCTGAGACAGCACGTATCAGCTTTTCAACACGACTTAATCGCTCTGTCTGATTACCTATTTTGCTTTTATCTGTGGCTATGGCAGCTCCTTCTCCGTTCATCCCTCGGAGACTCCTCTTCTGTCTACGCCTTGATCGTGCCGTCATGTGCACAATCCCCCTTTTCCCATGGCTGCCCTGAACGCAGCAAACGAGCCGAAGCACGTAACGGAGAAAACCCGTTTCCGATGCTTAGGCTCGTTTTTATATGCTGCCTGTTATTGTATTATGGGACAGGGGGCTTGTAATTATTCCCCAATATGAACGCCGATGGTTTTACCGTTCACTTCCACATGTTCTGCCGGTTCGGCTTGACCAAATGTCACAGTCGTAACCAATACGTTCTCACGCAACACAGTGTCGAAGCTTGCGATGGCCTGGCGCAGCTCGTTATCTACATTCAACGTCAGCGCCACATACTTTTCAATCGGCAGATCCAGTTTTTTACGGTAATCCTGTACCGCACGAACCACTTCACGTACCCAGCCCTCTTGCTCCAGCGCCGGTGTAATGTCCGTGTTCAACGCTACCGTTAAGCCATAACCAGAAGCAGAAGCGAAGCCTTCTTTCGCTTTTTTCTCTACCAGCAATTCTTCAGCTGTAACTTGTAGCTCTTCACCTTCTGGAGAAGCGACATTTAACATTCCCTGTTCTACAACAGTACGGGTATCCTCAGCAGACATTCCTTTGAAAAAGTTTTGTAGGAAACCGACATTTTTGCCGTATTTCTTGCCTGCTACTTTCAAATTCAGTTTCAGTGTAAAATCTACAAAGCCGCTATCGTCCGTCTCCACATGAATATGCTTCACGTTAATCTCATCTTTGATGATTTCCTCATAGCCACTCAGTTCAAAGTCCTGATCCATGGACAGAATCAACTCGGACAACGGTTGACGCGTTTTCAAACCCGTTTCGTTGCGGACGTTACGCGCCAATTCGACGACACGGCGTGCCGTTTCCATATCTCGTTCCAGTTCCAGATCGATCAAGGATTCATTGGCAGTCGGATAATCATCTAGATGAACACTTTCCCCGTTGCTTAGGTTGAGGTAAATATCCTCTGCAAGCAGTGGTGTAAACGGCGCAAGCAGTTTGGCAGTCGTTAACAGCACTTCGGTCAGTGTACGGTATGCATCCAGCTTATCTTCTGTAAGACCATTGCCCCAGAATCGGTCGCGTGAACGACGGATATACCAGTTGCTCAGCTCATCCACAAACGACTCAATTGCTTTGGATGAGTTCAGGAAGTCATTTACAGCCAGCGCTTTGTCCACTACCAAAATCAGGCTGTTCAGACGGGACAAAATCCAACGATCCAACTTATGAGCCGATGGTTTGAACGGATGCTGTGCCGGATCAAATCCGTCGATATCCGCATACAAGGTCAGAAAAGCATGTGTATTGACAAGCGTATCCACCAGCTTCGATTTAGCCTCACCTACAATGCCTTTGGAAAAACGTTTGCTATTCCATGGTGCACTATCTGACAGCAATGCCCAGCGGAAAGCATCTGTACCATACTCGTCAATCACTTCCCACGGATCAATAACATTACCCTTGGATTTGGACATTTTCTGCCCCTGCTCATCCAGTACATGGCCTGTCGCCATGACAGCTTTATAAGGAGCTTTGCCAGTCAGCATAGTCGAAACCGCAAGCAAGCTATAGAACCAGCCACGAGTCTGGTCAATCCCTTCACAGATCATATCTGCCGGAAATTGCTGCTCGAACGTTTCATTATTTTCAAAAGGATAATGATGCTGCGCAAACGGCATGGAGCCACTATCGAACCATACGTCGATTACTTCCGGTGTACGAGTCATTTCGTATTTACCGCATTGACTACGAACCTTGATATCATCTACATATGGTTTGTGCAGCTCGATGTCCGCTGGTACATCGCCAATAGCACGTTCCCTCAATTCAGCAATACTATGTGGAGCGAACTGTTCTCCAGTTTCTTCACAAACCCAGATGTTTAGCGGTGTACCCCAGTAGCGATCACGACTGATGTTCCAATCCACCAGTTCCTCCAAAAACTTGCCAAAACGTCCTTCACGTATATGCCCCGGGTACCATTCGACTTCGCTGTTGTTGGCAATCAATTGATCCTTGATCGCAGTTGTTTTGATAAACCAGCTGTCCATAGCATAGTACAATAATGGAGTATCGCAGCGCCAGCAGAACGGATAGCTATGCTCGTATTTTTCCTTGCTGTACAGCAAACCTTTTTCGGACAGCATTTTAACAATATCCACATCACAGTCTTTCACAAAACGGCCTGCAAAATCAGTGATTTCCTCTACATAGTTACCTTGGAGATCCACTACGTTGATGAATTCAACACCATTTTCACGGCATACCCGGTAATCATCCTCACCATGCGCCGGAGCCATATGAACGATACCTGTACCGCTGGAGTCTGTTACAAACTTCGCACCCAGAATCTGATTTCCCTTCTCAACCTGAAAATACGTAAATGGCGGGGTATACGTTTGGCCAACCAGTTCTGAACCGGATAGCGTGCCAATCACTTCATGATCGCCTTTAATAACGTCCTCAACCAGATTTTTAGCAACGATGTATACACCGTCTTCCTGCTTCACACGTGCATATTCCAGTTCAGGGTTGACGGCGAGCGCCACGTGACTCGGCAAGGTCCAAGGCGTTGTCGTCCAAGCCAGTACATATTCACCACTGCTATGCAGCTTGAATTTAGCCGTGGCGCTCAGATCCTTCACATCTTTGTAGCCCTGCGCTACTTCATGAGAACTTAGCGTCGTTTGACAATCCGGGCAATATGGACTCACACGATGACCACGATACAGCAGATCTTTTTCATGAATCGTCGCCAAAATGTTCCATACGCTCTCGATATAGTTATTATCCAATGTAATGTACGGCTTATCGAGGTCTGTCCAGTATCCGATCGCTTCGGTTAAATCACGCCATTGTTGCTCATACTCAAACACGCTCGCCTTACATTTTTTAATAAACTTTTCAACGCCGTATTCTTCAATTTCAGGTTTGTGGGAGATTCCCAGCTGCTTTTGTACACCCAATTCTACCGGCAAGCCATGCGTGTCCCAGCCTGCCTTACGTACGACGCGGTATCCCTTCATTGTCTGATAGCGGCCTACAAAATCCTTAATTACACGGCCCAGCACGTGACCGATATGCGGTTTACCGTTAGCTGTTGGCGGGCCCTCATAAAACACAAAATTGGGCTTTCCTTCACGATTTGTGATGGATTTACGGAATGTGTCCTCTTGTTTCCATTTGCTCAGGATGCGTAGGTCACGAGACCGTGCTTTTTCTTTAACATCCACTCTGTTCATACCGTCATACTCCCTCTCTGCTCATCATGATTTCTCTAGCATTTCCTAAAAAAAGCAACAAAAAAAGCCCCATCCCTGTAAAGGGACGAGACTGTGCTCGCGTTACCACCCTGATTCCGTAAAAACAGACCATTAAAAATACAGTCTCATCACGGCTCTCTGAGCCCCACTCAACTACAGCAGGGCGCCATTATAACGCATGGCAAACGGTGATTGCTTACACACGCCATAATCTTAAGCGCTTCAGCTCACTTCTCCGGGAGGATCTTCGGTCATGTTCTGAACGTTGGCTTGCACCGGAAGGCCAACTCTCTGAGGGACAAATCATGACGTACTCGTTCCCATCAACGAATTAAACATGTTAAATTCATCGAAATCAGCAACATCGTTGCCTTGAATAACAATCATCAGCCGACAGACGGATAATCATTGGATTCAGTATAGTATTTACAGTTATAGCCTGTTTAAAGATAAAAGTCAACCCTAACAAAGCCTAATAAAAGCTTGTCAGAAATGAAATTAGTAAATTTCTTTCATCTCACGCTCGCGCTCCAGTACTTCTCGTTCCCGGTTTTCAAGTGCTTCCCAGCCGTCTTGGCTTAACAAGTCAAGCTGTGCTTCCACCAGTGTACGAAACCGTGCTCGGTAAATCGATGCCTGCTTCTTCAGTTCTTCAACCTCCAACGCGATCTTGCGGGATTTGGACAATGCTTCGTTCACAATACGGTCCGCATTTTTTTCCGCTTCCTTCACGATCAGTTGGGATTCTTTCTTGGCGTTGTTACGAACTTCATCTGCGGCTTCCTGCGCTACGATAATCGTCTTACTCAGCGTATCCTCAATCGTCGCGAAATGATCGAGCTTCTCCTGTACGTTTAACAACTCGGTGCTCAGTTCTTTATTTTCACGAATAACGCCCTCGTAATCTTTGATCACCTGATCCAAAAATTCATTAACCTGATCCTCATCATAACCGCGAAGCCGGCGGGCAAATTCCTTGTTATGTATATCCAATGGCGTTAATGGCATGCCGTCCACCTCCTATAAGATTGACAAAAAATACATTTTCCGCGTCACGACGCTCACTATCATCTATCGGTCATCATACCCCGTTTTGTGAATACTGTACAGAGCAAAATCGTTCCAGTTCTTCGCTATAGCTTAATTCTTTCGACAGAAAGCTCGTGATTCCTGCCTACAGCTATACAAACTTACCAATTTTGACACGGAATCTTCCCTTTTTTGTCATCCCGTCTGTTTCAATCACTTTGAAACGCCCAAAACCCTGCATGGAAATAACGTCCCCCGCTTTAAGTGGAGTGGATGGATTCTCCTCCACCTTCCAATTTACCCGGCACCGCCCCGCCCGAATCGGTGTTAATATTTTACTTCGGCTTAGCTTGTACACGTCGCTGGCAATACCGTCCAGGCGCAAAGAAGCGACCGTCAGATCTAGCGCATCTAATGCAACTTCCTTCGTTCGCAGACTCGCTACAGGCAACAGTTCTGTCCATACATGAACACGATGTACCTGCTGCAAATGCATCGTCATAAAATCACCGATCTCTGAAGCTACCAATACATGACACCCATCATCCAGTACATGAATATCTCCAATTTTCCCACGTTTGATTCCAAGTCCCAGCAGGGCACCTAGATAATCACCGTGCTCAAGGGTACCTATTTTATGATCGTCAGATGTGATGGAAAGGACCTGAATTCCCATCTCCTCACCGTCCAAATACGAATAATCGGGCGCAATCAGCGCCCGCTTTCGTTCCGAAGCCATGTATCCGCCATCTACCCTAATCGTGACCTTGTCTTCCTTCGAAGCAAGTGTCTCCAATATGTACTGTTGGCGCGGGTCCAAAAAATCAGTCAGCTTCTGCTCATGATAAGCCCCCGCATGACTGATCCATTCGGAAGCGCGATCCACATAATCCCGTTCATCCGGGTGAAAATGCTCATAAATCTCAGTTCGCATAACTCCTCCTAGACGAGCTTACCAATTAAAGAAATCAAACCGTACGACGCAAAACGCAGAGCAATCAGCGCAACGATAGGTGAAATATCAATCATCCCGAAGATTGGCGGTATAAACCTGCGAAAAGGAGACAAATACGGTTCCACAAACTTGGCTAGTAAATCACCAATCACACTCTCTCTGGCATTAGGAAGCCATGACAGCAGAACATATGCAATGATCATGTACGAATAAATCTGAAATAGCCAGTAAATTACCTCAATCAAGAAAAGTTCACCTCATTCTGTTAAGTTCTTGTTCAGTGTCAGCCAGTATTTCCGTAATAGAGCCTTGAATCTCAACCGTATCTGGTGTACACAGAAAAATATTATTCCCGACCTTGGAAATACCACCACCCAGTGCATACACGGTACCACTCAAAAAATCAATAATGCGTAGCGCCTGATCCTTGCGAATTCGTTGCAAATTGACTACGACGGTGCGATGGGAACGGATATGGTCGGCAATTTCCTGTGCTTCATCATAAGAACGCGGCTCATACAGGACAACTTTCACATTTTTCTGTGAATGGATGCTGACAACATTAGTGCCCTTCTGGTTCTTACGTTTATCAAAGCTTGGGGTTTCAATTTCTTGATCTTCCGGCGTATTCATAACCTCTCGCTCTATAACTTCCTCTTCTTCCTGAAGCCCCAGAAAGTTCATGAACTTATTCATTACGCCCAATGGAAATCCTCCTCTCTTCCGACCAGTACGGAACCAAGCCGCAACCAGGTCGCTCCTTCTTCAACCGCCACTTCAAAATCATTGGACATCCCCATAGACAAGTGAACGATGGGTTCCCTGGTCAAGGCTTGTCCATTTAATCTATCCCGTAATTCACGCAATCCCCGAAATACAGGCCGAGTTTTTTCCGGGTCTTCCTCATGAGGAGCCATCGTCATCAAGCCAATCACGTCCACATGTTCCAGCTCGCGAATTTGTTCCAAAAAGGGGACAACCGCCTCAGAGGACAAGCCATATTTAGACATTTCCCCAGAAATATTGACTTGCACAAAAGCTTTAACTCGCAGTCCCAGAGCAGCTGCCTTCTTATCCAATTCCTGAGCGAGTGATAAGCGGTCAAGCGAATGTATAAATTTAAATTTTCCAATCACATCTTTAACCTTATTCGTTTGGAGATGACCAATAAAATGCCACGTTCCCCGGTCACCCAGCTTGCTCCATTTATCCGCAGCATCCTGCCAGCGATTTTCGCCCACATGCTCTAAGTCGCTATCCAATACCGATGTCATTGTTGCCGCCGAAACATATTTCGTGACAGCGATCACATTTACTTCATCACGCGAACGTCCGCTTCGGGCACATGCCGCTTCTACACGGGCATTCACTTCTTTAATTCGTTCCTCCAAAGACACGGGAGGACTCACCTCTCTTCCAGACCAATCCAACTCGCCATTCTTCCTGTGACGCCGCCTTCTTTGCGATATGAAAAAAACAAATCGCTACGGCTACTCGTGCATAAGGTAGTACATTCGATATGGCTCGGCAATATTCCTGCTTTCATCATAATGTGTCGATTGCATTGTTTCAAGTCAAGTAGTGTTTTACCGTCGGCTAAGGGGAAGTAAACAGAACCTTCCCATTTATCATTACCCGGGCAATCATGCTCCAAAACCCGAATTTGGTTCATCACGTGCTCATCCACCTCATAGGATTCAGAACCAATGGAAGGACCAATAGCAGCTAGTATATCAGACGGCTGAGATCCATATTCGTTTTGCATGGTCTGTACCATTTTCAATGCGATTTCCGCAACGGTTCCCTTCCAGCCTGCATGCGCCAACCCAATCACACGGCGCACTGGATCACAAAAATATAAGGGTACACAGTCTGCATAAAAAGACGTCAGCAAAATGCCAGGTACATTCGTCAACAGTCCATCTGTGTCCTGAAAAGCGGATGCACGATCTATAAAGCCCCGCCCGCGGTCAGCAGCCTTGACCACAGCAACATGATGACCATGAACCTGCTCACCGCACGTCCATGCTTCAGCAGCAAAACCAAGTTGCTCAGCAATGAGCCGCCGGTTACGAATGACTTTCTCGGGGTCATCTCCTACATGAAACGCACAGTTCAGACTAGCGTAGGGCGCCTCACTGACACCTCCATGACGACCTGTAAAACCCGCTGTTAATCCCTGAACCTGTCGTTCCCAAGATTGAATATATAACAACTCCGGTACGGGACGTCCGCCATCTTGCATTGGCATAGCCCCCGTAGCCTCGGTATTCACTGCAAATGGTTCCATTCATTCTCACCTCTACTGCCCAGTGTACCAAAAAGCCGCCGCTGTGTCTTCACAACTCACTAAAATACGTGGATCCACTGTTCAAAAGCCCCGCCGTTCACTCCGCTCCTGACGTTCGATATACAACTGTTCTTCCCCTTCGCCCGGCGGCTCATGCAATCCTTCCAAACGTACAAGCACAACATCCGAACCAATTTTCACAATATTGCGCCACGGAATGACCAACTCGCTTCCCCCTCCAAACCAACCCATAAAACGGCTACTGCCTGGAACCACAATGGCTTCAATTTTCCCCTGCCGCACGTCAATCTCCAAATCACTGATTTGTCCCAGACGTCGCCCATCTACAATGTTAATGACATCCTTAGTTTGAAACTCGGAAATTTTCATTGCTCTTACTGACGTTTCCGGTGCACTCACACGCATCACATCCTTTATTTCACTATATGAGCGAAAGAGCCCAAAAAATGTCCTGTAAACGCAAAAACGATCCGGATAGGATCGTTTTTATCGCTGAATCATTCAAGCATTCATTTCATTAGGACTTTACATGTTTTTGCATTTGCTGTATAGCCGACTTCTCTAATCTTGAAACCTGGGCTTGAGAGATACCGATTTCGTCGGCAACCTCCATTTGCGTCTTTCCTTCATAAAAACGCATAGACAATATCATCTTTTCACGCTGGCCCAGGCGATGCATCGCTTCCCGCAGAGCGATTTCCTCAATCCATGAGACGTCTTTATTTCTGTCATCACTGATCTGATCCATCACATAGATTGGGTCGCCCCCGTCGTGATATATCGGCTCGAACAGCGAAACCGGATCCTGAATTGCATCCAACGCGAAGACAACATCTTCTTTAGGCACATTCAGTGCCTCTGAAATTTCAAAAATCGTTGGTTCCCGCGAGTTCAGATTCGTCAGACTGTCCCGCACCTGAAGCGCCTTATATGCAATATCCCGTAACGAACGGGATACACGGATCGGATTGTTATCCCGCAAATAACGGCGGATCTCTCCGATAATCATCGGCACCGCGTAAGTGGAGAACTTTACGTTTTGCGAAAGGTCAAAATTATCAATCGCCTTCATTAGGCCGATACATCCTACCTGAAACAAATCGTCCACAAACTCTCCCCGATTGTTAAATCGTTGAATTACACTCAGGACGAGTCGGAGATTGCCGTTGACCAATTTTTCTCTGGCTGATCGTTCATTATTTTGCTGAAGTGATGTGAACAACTCGCGCATTTCTGCATTGGTTAATACCGGCAGTTTGGCGGTATCCACACCGCAAATTTCCACTTTGTTTCGGGTCATCGTGTCTTACCTCCCAAGGAGCAACATTAATGTACATTATCTCCTGAGGGCATTTTTTTATTCGCCGTTTCCATCGCTTCCGGATATACCCATGCATTATACCATTTTATTAAATTCTTTTCGTAAGCGCTTTATTATTCGTTTTTCCAGACGCGAAATATACGATTGCGAGATACCCAACAGGTCAGCAACATCCTTCTGTGTCTTCTCTTCTCCGTCTTGTAAGCCGAAGCGCAGCTCCATAATCAAACGCTCTCGATCCGTCAACTTATCCAGTGCCTTATGCAATAATTTACGGTCTACCTGCTCTTCAATATTACGGTAAATGGTATCATTTTCCGTCCCCATCACATCGGAAAGCAACAACTCGTTACCGTCCCAATCAATATTCAGAGGCTCATCAAAAGAAACTTCCGTTCTTGTTTTACTATTGCGACGCAAATACATCAAAATCTCATTCTCAATGCATCGGGACGCATAGGTGGCAAGTTTGATTTTCTTCTCCGGATCAAAAGTGTTAACCGCTTTGATTAGTCCAATAGCACCGATGGATACGAGATCCTCAATGTTGATTCCCGTATTCTCAAATTTACGGGCAATATATACGACTAACCGTAAATTTCTTTCGATTAGCATCGACCGTACTGCTGCATCTCCAGAAGAAAGTTTTCCCAGCAAATATTCTTCTTCGTCTCTCGTCAGCGGTGGGGGGAGCGCCTCGCTGCCGCCAATATAATAAATTTCTTCACTTTTCAGCCCAAATAAAAATAAAATACGATAATATTGCAATTGCAACGCTAGCCTAATTTTCATCTTCAATTTCATCTGTTCCCGCATATCATTCTCCCCCTTTTAAAAATGTGCAATTCCATCTGTGCCGTCCATTTCATCATTGGATATTTCTTGTCGCCTTCAAACATCATTTTGTGTTTATGCTCCATC
Organism: Paenibacillus sp. FSL L8-0158; assembly: GCF_038592965.1. Classification (GTDB taxonomy): domain Bacteria; phylum Bacillota; class Bacilli; order Paenibacillales; family Paenibacillaceae; genus Paenibacillus; species Paenibacillus polymyxa_D. The sequence continues at coordinate 3,774,511 of NZ_CP151949.1, forward strand.
ATCCTGATTCTGTAAAATGTTTACTCAAATGTGCATCTCGTTTCTGGTTGGTATCAGCACTGCCCTCTTCTTGTGTCGTCACATCCGGGTGGATGATAGCGCGATACTTCCCCTCTGCCGACAATGTTCCTCCGTCCAAGCCAATCAACACTCGATGATGTACAAAATGAACCCCATTCATCACCACCTCTACCCGGTCTGGTTTAAGGGCCAGCATAAAGGAATGACTGCGGTTAATTCCACGATAGGGGACGAGACGAACACGATCCTGCCAGCTAAACGATTCGTCTCCCAGTTCCATCACCAGTTGGTCAGCATTACCCTCAGAACATTTTTGGATCCAGGAAGCGGGCAAATACGACTCCCACAAGGCCGCCTCCATGACCATCACCGGGGTTCGGGTCAAAGGATCATGGAGCTGGTTACCTGTATCCAACAAGCCTGTACACTCAATATGATCCTGCCCAATCCACACCTGCACTTGTCCCAGAAACCCACTCATCCTTTCTGTGCGCTGCTTTGAGGACTGCACAATACGAAAGAAAAGCATCACTCCGCCAAATGCGCATAAAATAAACCAGAATGCAATTTTCAGTTCAAAAGACATTCCTCCTGAAGCGGTGTACCAGATGCCATTAAACAATTCCCCCGTATTTTGGAGAAAATAATGCATCCCCAAAATGCCACCTGCAGCTACAAAATTGATCATGTAAAAGGCACCCATTGTACGTAGATACTTTTGCATGCTGCCAAATCCAAAAGCCACCAGCAGCATAATGACCGATAATGCCAGTTTGATCAGGAACGTAAATAAAAAGGACAGTTCCGGCACAAACATCATGACCACGTACATTGCGCCGATTCCAGCTGAAGCCATCAACCTCCACCACACTGGACGGATTTTTCTCATCCAGGCGGTGACCATCAGCAACACAGCATCAATGAACAAATTGGCCAAAAAAATCAAGTCGATATAAACAACCAAGGCTTCACCCGCCCAGCATTTGCAGGATAGGCTTAAGTATAGTAGTCATGCTGTTCAAAGTCTGTCTAACGGTGGGGACGGTGACCGACTAATTTTGTCGGAAAGAGGAGAAGCACCTGAACTGCAGGAGGATACGGAAAACAGAAAGAAGCCCGCATCTCCAGGGAGAATGCGGGCAGTCTGAATTGAAACTAGTTATCGTTATTATTATTGCGCGAACGGTTACGTAAAAATGTAGGAATGTCTAATTGATCACTGCTTTGAGTGTTACCAAATGGACGCAAGTTAGGAGAGCCTTTTTCCGCCGATTCGGAAGTAGCCGGATTAGCTGCCGGTTTACGTCCCGGTGCCGGTTGACTTGGCTTGCCTTCAAAGCCAGTGGCAATGACGGTAACCTTGATCTCTTCTTTCAACTCTTCGTCAATGATAGCACCAAAAATCATGTTTACTTCCGGATCGGAAGCCGATGTTACAATTTCAGCTGCCTCATTAACCTCATACAGAGACAGGTTGTTGCCGCCAGTGATGTTCATAATCACACCGCGAGCACCTTCAATGGATGTCTCCAACAACGGGCTCATGATCGCCTTGCGTGCTGCTTCAGCCGCACGATTTTCACCAGTTGCTTCGCCAATCCCCATCAAAGCGGAGCCACGCTCCGTCATGATCGTCTTAACGTCAGCAAAGTCAAGGTTGATTAGACCCGGTACAGCGATCAAATCTGAAATACCTTGTACCGCCTGACGCAGAACATTGTCCGCTTCGCGGAATGCTTCCAACATTGGGGTTTTCTTGTCCACAATTTCAAGCAAGCGGTCATTCGGGATTACAATCAAAGTGTCTACTTTTTCTTTTAATCCCTCAATACCAAGTTCAGCTTGATTGGAGCGCTTACGCCCTTCAAACGTGAAGGGTCGGGTTACCACGCCTACAGTCAGCGCGCCGCATTCCTTGGCAATTTCAGCAATGACAGGAGCCGCTCCGGTTCCTGTACCGCCACCCATTCCCGCCGTTACGAATACCATATCCGCACCTTTGAGCGTATTCATAATGAGCTCACGCGACTCTTCAGCCGCTTTTTTACCCACATCTGGGTTAGCGCCAGCACCCAGACCGCGGGTCAGCTTATCGCCAATTTGAAGCTTATGCTCAGACTTCGCTAAATGAAGTGCCTGGGCATCTGTATTAACTGTAATGAACTCCACACCCTGAACACCATTTTCGATCATTCGGTTAACCGCATTGCTGCCGCCGCCTCCGACGCCGATCACTTTAATTTGAGCCAAGCTCTCCATTTCAAAATCAAATTCCAACATACTATTCCATCTCCCCCTCAATGTGCATGGATGGCCCGTCCATGATTGGCATAATTAGCAATGAACGTTATATAAATTCACTGAACATATTTTTTAAGCGTTCAATCAACCCCTGCTTTTGCTCGCCTTCCGCAACGGGACTACTGCTTTTGGTCCGGTTAGTCGGCTTCTTGGCACTTCCGCCACTGTTGCTAACGCTAGTCGATCTTCCGCGATAGTAACGAATAGCATTATGCAAGATTCCAACTCCGCTCGTGTAGCCCGGATCCCTTACACCGATAAAATCAGGTACGGCGATCCTTACGGAAGCGGCCAGTTCGCTTTGTGCCACCTGAAGTACACCAGGCATGGAGACGGTGCCTCCGGTAAGTATATAACCTCCCGGAAGCTCTGTGTAACCCAAGCGCTTAACTTCCGCCTGAATGAGTTGAAAAATTTCCTGCACTCTCGGCTCAATAATAGCAGCCAAATCCTGCTGGTTGAACTCCTTATCCACATTACTGCCGATACGTGTCACTTTAAAGACGACATCGACTGCCGCATCATCATACCATGCGCAGCCGTATTTAAGCTTTACTTTTTCGGCTTGATCGGTAAGGGTCCTCAGTCCGTAGGCAATATCATTGGTTACAAACTCTCCACCAATCGGAAGTGTTGATGTGGCAACAATCGTTCCTTCCTGGAAAATGGCAACATTCGTAGAACCTGCACCAATATCCACTAGAACTGAACCCATTACCTTTTCATCCTTCGAAAGAGACAATTGTCCGGCTCCAAGAGGCAGTAAGACCAGATCTTTAATCCTCAAGCCAGCTTTCTCAACGCAGCGCAACAGATTATGTATCGGGGTCTTGCCTCCAGTAACAATCGTAGCCTCTACTTCGAGACGAACTCCGATCATACCGCGAGGGTCCTGAATGCCTTCAAGGCCATCTACGACATACTGCTTGGCTACCACGTCAATAATTTCTCTCTCCGGTGGTACGGCAATAACTTCAGCTGCCTTCAGTACACGCTCAATGTCCTCCTCACCGATTTCACGGTCCTCGTTGGACACGGCTACTACGCCATGACTATTTTGCAGGCCAATATGATTGCCTGAAATCCCCACATACACTTCTGTTATTTGAATACCAACCATGCGTTCTGCGTGATCCACGGCGTTACGGATTGATTGCACGGTTTGATCAATGTCTACAATTGCACCTTTGCGAATCCCTTCCGAGTCGGCAGATCCAACTCCAATAATATTAAAGGTTCCATTATTCATTTCCCCAATAATAGCCCGAACTTTGGATGTACCGATGTCCAAACTAACAATGATGTCATTGTTGCTCAAGTCTGTGGCACCTCCTGACTCCAAAATGAATTTCGTTCTTTAAACACACTCTGTACATATTCAACAAACTCCATGCTTTCCCTCTTTTTTCTACAAATTTTTTAGAAGCCAATTTATGGTTGCAGTCACATAAAAATTTGAAGAAAAAAGAAGGAGGCAAGTCTATTACCCATAAAATCAATTCTAGCATTTTTTCACATCACTGAGTAGTATCTTTTTCTTGGCTCTCTTCACTCGTATCTGGTTTGAACGGAACGTAGGAATCCGCCTCCAACATTGTGATCAAACCTGGATCTTCTGTTTCTAGCACCTGATTCAAATAGCTGATTTTAGAATTCAGTAGAGAAACGGTTGTAATAACCTCAAACTGGGAACGTGTGTACATTTTGATGCGGTCCGGAAAAGAAGGAATCGGCGCAGGAATGATTTCCGAAATATCAGCAGTCCATTCCCCCGGAATGCGTGATAAAGCATCACACAGCTTCGCTTTGTACGGATCATCAGATTTCCATTTGGTCAAAATAGGCTTCTCAACGGCTATTCCGCTACTCCCCACGCCCACGCTTGTCCCATTCGCTAGAATAGCACGAAGGCTCCCGTCACTCTGCAACTCGTAAGCGACCGTAGCAAACTCTTTAATGTGAATAGCAATAATACCCGGAAACTGCTTGTCCACTGTGACTTGCTGTATCGATTGAATTTCCCGCAACTTCTCAGAGATGTCAGATGAACTGACTCCGAAATACTGATCTCCAACAGCCAGACCGCTTCGGTTAAGAAGCTGGTCTCGGGTCGAAAATACATTACCATCAAAACGAATTTCAGAAACCCGACTCAACGAAGAACGGAAAAAGAGAACAGCGAGCAATACGATAAACAACAAAATGAGAAGAATAGCAATCTTCCGGCTTGTTCTTTTTTTCGTTCTGTTCTTTTTAAGAACAGGTATTTGAGCATTTGGCATAGCTTCTCTCCACAAAAGCCTTTTGTCCCCCCGTTAACGGAGGGACATTACAGGCATTAATTTACGAAATCCAGTTGCTCCGGCACCGGAGACTGACGACTCATTCGGGCACCCAGTCCCTGGAAAAGACGCTCGATCCGGTCATACCCTCTGTCAATATGATGAACCTGCTCGACAATGGTACGTCCTTGAGCCGCTAGACCCGCAATGACCAGCGCAGCCCCTGCCCGCAGATCAGTAGCCTCTACCGTAGCCCCGTACAGACGTGAAACTCCTCTTATAAAAGCAGCATTTGCATCAACCGTAATATCAGCACCCATTACATTTAGTTCATCCACATGTTTGAATCGGCTTTCGAAGACGGTCTCTTTCATGACACTGAATCCGTCCGCCAAAGAAAGCAGAACCATGACCTGAGATTGCAAATCCGTCGGAAAAGACGGGTAAGGGGAGGTAACGATCCTCTCCACTGCTTTGGGACGGCTCATACAACTTACGGTCATTATATCATTCAAGATGCCGATTTGAACACCAGCCCGCCTGAGGACATGAATCAGAGCAGACAAGTGGGATGGATTGCAGTGTGTCAGCGACACACTACCTCGTGTAGCTGCAGCTGCGATCATAACCGTTCCAGCAACTATGCGGTCAGGAATGACCTCATACGTACACGGATTGAGGCAACTGACCCCCGTAATTGTAATCGTGTCGGTTCCAGCACCGATAATGCGGGCTCCCATGGCATTCAAGAAGTTTTGTAGATCCTGGATCTCCGGTTCCCTCGCTGCATTGGTGATCGTTGTTCGTCCTTCAGCCAACGCAGCGGCCATCATAATATTTTCCGTTGCACCTACACTCGGGAAATCCATGTGGATGTCCGAGCCGATCAGCTTGTGGGCTCGAAACGTAATTTGCTCGTCTTTTTCCTCTATCTCTGCGCCAAGAGCTTTTAAGCCCTCTAGGTGAAGATCAATTTTGCGCTCGCCTATGGCGCAGCCTCCGGGCTGGTAAATGGAAACTTCTCCATATCTGGCGAGCAGCGGTCCCATCAGAAAGATAGATGAGCGCATTTGCTTCATCAAATCTTCCGGAATTTGGAACGTTCGGACGGACGACGTATCCACGTATACCGTTTCCTCTTCATGTCGGCATGTACAGCCGAGTCTTTCAAGGATGTGCAGCATGACCTTAATGTCTAAAAGATGGGGTACATTCCGAATTTCTACCTTACCTTGTGCAAGTAAACTCGCTGCAAGAATAGGTAGTGCCGCATTTTTTGCCCCATGGATACGTATGGTGCCTGACAGGGGACGGCCTCCCTCAATCACCAATTTGTCCAATGTATCACCTCCGAGTTTACCGCTCACCCACTACGAAAACCTCCGGAACTAGCTTGATGCCGGTTTGAGATGATATTGTACTTTGAATATGCTTCATTAGGGTAAGCACGTCCTCTGCTGTCGCTTGACCGGTATTTACAATGAAATTGGCATGCTGTACAGATACCTCTGCGCCTCCCGCCTTCAAGCCCTTGAGACCTGCGCTCTCAATAAGACGGGCAGCATAGTCGCCTGGAGGATTGCGGAACACGCTTCCTGCACAAGCTAACTGTAGCGGCTGAGTCAGCCGACGACGGTCTTTAAAAGCCGCAAGCGCTGCTGAAATTTCCTCACGGTCGCCCCGCTTCATCCGAAACACTGCCTCTGTCACCATTCCACGTTGCTCATGCAACACGGAGTGACGATAGCTGAAATGCATCTTCTCGGCATCGTACACAGCCAATTCCCCTGTATCCAGCACAATCTCAGCGGACTGGAATATTTGTGACACATCAGACCCATGGGCACCGGCGTTCATGTAGACAGCCCCACCGACCGATCCTGGGATACCACCAGCAAATTCAAGACCGGATAGGCCCTGCTTGCTGGCCATAACGCACAGTTTGACCAGTGAAACGCCTCCTCCAGCAACGATCTGTTCATCTTCAAAATGAACATAATCAAATCCTGGCCCCAGCTTGATCACAAGTCCCCGTATCCCTTTATCAGAGACGAGCATGTTGGAGCCCCGCCCCAACTGCATCCAGGGAATTCCGTGCTCGCTAGCCAGCTTCAAAACTCTTGCCAGCTGCTCTTTGGTATCCGGGATGACAAGTGCATCCGCAGGGCCTCCAATCTTCCATGTCGTATATTTGGACAGCGGCTCATGCTCCAGCACTTTTCCGATATCATGCTCCGCTAATAATGGCATCCATTGCTGCATTGTACTGAAACCTCCTTGTTGCTTGCCCGCATGGTTATAAGGCTCTCACCTGACAACCGGCAGCCTGAGTGATGGTCACAATCTATAAGGTATCCTATGTAAATACCATCCGGTGTGTGACAACCGCCCAATTCTACGCTGCAGACTACCTTTTACGGGCAAGACGTTCCATTTCTTTTACTAAAATATCCGCTGAGTCAGGCTTGCCAAGCGCAGACGCCGACTGCGCCATGCGACTCCGCCATGCCTTATCCTTCATAATTCCCGCTATAGATTGAAACAGGGCCGGGCCACTCAGTTCCTTTTCTACAATCATGACGGATGCACCTGCCTTTTCAAGCGTACGAGCATTAGCCTCCTGATGGTTATTCGTCACATTAGGTGATGGGATCAGAATGGACGGAATGCCGAGCGATGTAATCTCTGCCAAGAAGGACGCACCTGCGCGATTAACAATTAAAGAAGTACAGGCCAGCACCTCTGGCATATTGTGAATATAGGGAAGCACATGTAGATGATTGGGCAATGAGCCGATCTGATTCCGTATGCTATCCAGCGTTTGCTCGTAATAAGATTCACCGGTCACATATACAAAATGGACGTCTTTCAGTTGCGAAAGTTGCGGAGCCATCGCAATCATGGCGTCATTAATGGCCTTCGCTCCCCTGCTGCCACCGACCACAAGGACGACTGAGCTGTCCATCGGAACTCCAATCGTAGCAAATCCCCGATCCCTGTTAGCCAAACGAACTGTTGTAGCACGCGGGTTCCCGGTGTACAGTACATTTTTAGCTTTGGGGAAAGCTCCTTCTGAGCCTTCAAAGCTAACAGCCACTGTATCCACATAGCGACTCAGAAATGTATTAGTCAGCCCTGGAATTGCATTTTGCTCATGAATAATGCTGGGAATTCCCAACTTGGAAGCTGCATAAACGACGGGGCCACATACATATCCCCCAGTTCCAATAACGACATCTGGCTTAAATTTCTTTAATAATGCTTTGGATCTGCGAACCCCTTTGAAAAAACGCATGATCGTTTTTATATTTTCCACAGACAAGCTGCGACGAAATCCTGTGATATCAATAGCCTCAAATGGAATTTTTTCCTGAGGAACCAACTTACTTTCGAGTCCTCGTTGACCGCCAATGTATAAAAATTCAGCATCTGGATCAATTTCTTCGCACTGTCTGGCTACGGCCAGCGCCGGATAAATATGCCCTCCGGTGCCGCCGCCGCTCAACACGACGCGCATAAACGTTCACCTCGCATAACGTGATAAATTTAGTAAAATGCCCAGAGCAGTTAGCATTAAGGTCAGAGAAGAACCTCCATAGCTGATTAAGGGCAGTGTTATTCCTGTCACCGGCATTAAACCGATAACGACACCAATATTAATGACGACCTGTACGGCGACCATTGCGACAATACCCACCGCAAGCAAACTACCATAGGTATCCGGAATGGTTATAGCGACACGCATTCCTCTCCACACGAGAACCAAAAAGAGCCCCAGCACCGTCATTCCACCGATAAAGCCAAGCTCCTCCGCCAAAATGGAAAAAATAAAATCAGTCTGCGGCTCAGGAACGTAGCTATATTTTTGTCGACTCATGCCGAGTCCCAAGCCCGCCAGCCCGCCAGGACCAATCGCATATAGCGATTGAATAATTTGATAGCCTGCGCCAAGCGGATCGGACCAAGGGTCCAGAAAAGCTGTGATGCGCTGGAGTCGATAAGGCGCAGCTGCAATCAGTGCAGCAAACCCCGCTGCTCCCGACAGAGCCAGCAGACCGAGATGCTTCATACGCGCGCCTGCCGTAAATACGATGAGCATGGACGCTCCCATCATTACCGTACCTGTACCCAAATCGGGCTGGAGCATAATAAGCCCAAAAGCCAGTCCCATGAGTCCAAGCGGCGGCAACAGGCCGCGCGTAAAAGAGCTAATATCATAATCAGGACGACTGAGCCAACGAGCGAGAAAAAGAATCATACCCAGCTTCATAAACTCGGAAGGCTGAATGCCAAAAGAGCTAATACCGAGCCAGCTTCGTGCCCCGCCTCTTACTACACCAATGCCGGGAATTAATACGGCAACCAGCAGCGCTAGACAGATCAACAACACGACCTTGGCATATTTCTGCCAGATCCGGTAGTCCGTTCTGGCAGTAAAGTACATCGCTACTAGGCCGAGCCCCGCAAACAGTAATTGTCGCTTAACAAAATAGTAGGAGTCCCCGTACTCGTGAAAAGCGAGGACGGCGCCCGCACTGTATACCATAACCATGCCGATGGCTAATAAGCTTACAATACAAACGAAAAGCCATAGATCCGGCGCTGGACGAGATTGCTTCATCAGGAGGCCACCCCTTGTATAAAAGTAGGGGCTTATCCAACCCCCCTACTTACAATTTATGCGTCGCCTCTTTAAAAATACGTCCACGCTCTTCATAGGATCGGAACATATCCCAGCTTGCACAGGCGGGTGAGAGTAATACCACATCTCCCGTCTCAGCAAATTCAGCAGCCTTGTTCACAGCCTCCACGAGCGTAGCGGCGGCATCCTCCCCATTATCGACGACCTTGACATGCTCTATTCCGGCCTGATGGGCCCGCTCAGCCAGCTTATGCCGTGTCTCACCCAGGAGCACTACGGCTTTCACACCTTCCTGCAAGGAAGGTACGAGCTCTGCATAATCAGAGCCACGATCCAATCCCCCAGCAATGAGTACAATGGGTTGCTTAAAGGAAGATAAGGCCATCATTGTTGCTTTCGAATTGGTTGCTTTGGAATTATTGTAATAAGCTACACCAGCGTGTTCTAAAACATATTCAAGCCGATGTTCTACGCCGCGAAAAGTACTTAATGGTTCCGCCAAATTTGCTGGTTCTGCGCCTGCAGCAATGGCAATTGCGCAAGCAGCAAGAGCATTTTCTACGTTAAAACGACCCGGAAGTCCAATCTCAGCTACGCCTATAATGGGATGCAGCACACCATTTCCATCACGATATACGATGCTACGTTCAATATCGTCCGTCACATCTGGTATGTATGGCGGATCAACGAACAACCCTTCCTGCAAACGTTCTGTCATAGAGAACGGCAGCAGCTTCGCTTTTATATAGGGTACGAGCCCCCGGCAGACGGGATCGTCCCAGTTCACCACCGCAGTATCCGCCGCCGTTTGATTGGCAAATAGACGCGCCTTGGATGCAACGTAGTCCTCCATGCCTCCGTGGTAGTCCAAATGGGTCTCTGCTACATTGAGTAGGCAGGCCACAGCGGGCTTAAAATCCTTTGTTCCTTTTAACTGAAAGCTGCTCAGCTCCACAACCATCCACTCGTCCGACTTGGCGTCCACAGCCGCCTCACATAAGGGCGTACCGATATTACCAGCCACGATTGGATTCATGCCGGATGCCTCCAACAACTTGCCTACCCAAGTGGTCGTGGTCGTCTTTCCGTTAGAGCCAGTAATTCCGATGATCGGAGCTTTACATAGATGGTAGGCGACCTCAACCTCGGTCACGACCTCAATGCCGAGCTCGACAGCTTTCTGTACGGGAGGGGCCGTATAAGGAATGCCTGGATTTTTGACAACCAGCTTCACTCCAGGATGAATCAACCCCTCTGGGTGACCCCCGCATAAAACGGAAATTCCCAAAGCCTCTAATTCAGAAGCTTCGGGACATTGTTCCCTATCTTTTTTATCATTGACTGTCAGCTTCGCTCCGGCCTGGTGCAGCACCTTGGCAACTTGCACGCCGCTTTTGGCCAGACCGATAATGACGACTTCCTGACCTCTGTATGCGTCTGGATGGTTCATTTGTCTACAACCCCTTGTTGAGATAAAGTCCGAGTCCTGCCAACAGCAGTCCTACAGCCCAGAATGTAATAACTACGCGCCATTCGGACCAGCCGGACAGCTCGAAATGATGATGAATCGGGCTCATTTTGAAAATACGCTTGCCACGTGTTTTAAAGGAAGCTACCTGCAAGACCACGGACAGCATTTCAATTACGAATACACCACCGATAATTAGGAATAAAATTTCGCTTTTTGTAACGATGGCAATGGCACCTATGGCGCCGCCGATTCCCAGCGAGCCTGTGTCACCCATAAACACCTTGGCAGGATGAGCATTATATACGAGAAATCCGAGTACAGCGCCAATCATAGCTGCTGAGCATACTGCCGCCGGAAGCGAAGTTGCCTGAATCGCGACAATGGCATAAGCAGCAAAGGCAATGGCACTCGTACCGGACAGCAGCCCGTCCAGCCCATCCGTGAAATTGACAGCATTGCTAATTGCCAGCATCATGATAATGATGAACGGATAATAGAACCAGCCGCCCCAATCAAATGACCATGACGTTCCAGGGATGCCGATCGCAGTACTATGATCATTGCTAAGCAGAAGCCAGCACATGATCGCGCCAAACAATAATTGCCCAAACAGCTTTTGACGCGCCGTCAGACCTAACGAGCGTTTGAATACAATTTTGATATAGTCGTCCAAAAAGCCGATCAGCCCAAAACCGAGCGTAGCAACCAGTAGAACGTAAAAGTCCGTATTTTTGATAGCTGAAAACTTAAGAAAGGTCAGCGTAAAAGCCACCAGAATCACGATACCGCCCATTGTAGGCGTACCTATCTTTTTAAGATGGCTTTGTGGCCCGTCATCCCGGACCTGCTGGCCGAATTTCATTCGCCGCAGCAGCGGAATGAGCAGTGGAGCGGCAATGACCGCCAGTATAAACGATACGACGATCGTCAGCAGTAATAATTGAATATCCATGGGAGTCTCCCTCTCGTCAACATCAGTTCTGTAGCGGACCGTTTTTCAGCGCATCCACAATTTCTTCTAGTCGCATCCCTCTGGATGCTTTAACCAGCACAATATCATTGGCGTGGAGATGAACCCGCAAATGCTGGATCAACTCTTGCTTATCTGTATAAGCGTGCACGTTAGCAGCTGACATCAACCCTTGCGCGCCCTGCGCAATTGAAGTGCCTAACGCACCGTAGGTAAACAGTACCTCTACGTCGTGCTTTGCCGCGAAAATTCCAATATCCTCATGGAATTGCTTTTCCTCAGGTCCCAGCTCCAGCATGTCACCAAGTACGGCGACTTTACGTCCGTCCGTTTTATACGCAGACAACGTCTGAATTGCAGCCTTCATTGAAGCCGGACTGGCATTATAAGCGTCGTTTAGCACAGTAAGTCCATTAGGACAGTTCACGACCTCAATGCGCATGCCCGTCAGTTTTAAAGACGACAACCCTTTACGTATATGGTCTGCATCGACATTGAAATGACGTGCTACCGCCAGTGCTGCCAAACCATTTACAACATTGTGCTGTCCAAGCAAGGGAAGCCGGAAAGCCTCTTTGCCAGATTGGGCTGTTATGAATAAGCTACCTTCTCCATCCGAAGTGATTTCAGTTGGATAGTCATCGTTGCCTGCAGCTAGCCCGAACGCAAATAATTTTAAACCTTCAGGCTTGACCGTTTCAGACTCCGCCAACACTTGTGAAAGCAGTGGTTCATCCCCGTTGTAGATCAGCAAACCACCGGGCTTAAGGCCACTTGTGATTTCCAACTTTGCACGAGCGATTTCCGCACGAGAACCAAGCTGCAGCAAGTGCGATTCGCCTATGTTCGTTATGATAGCTACATCTGGTTGGGCAATATTAGCCAGCAGACGAATCTCTCCACGTCCACTCATGCCCATCTCCAGAATGAGAATATCTGTATCCTGCGGCATGGACAGTACCGTTAAAGGCAAACCGATATGATTGTTATAATTCCCTTCGGTTTTGTGTACTTTAAAAGTCGTGCCCAGCAGAGCGTTTACGATGTCTTTCGTTGTCGTCTTGCCGTTGCTTCCCGTGATCCCAACGACAGAAACGCCGGTTTCGCGTAAGTATGCGGCCGCTAGATGCTGAAGGGCTTCTAACGTATCCTCTACCTCAATAGCGTTCTCAGCCGGTGGTACGCCATGATCCTTTTGCCATAAAAATGCAGCTGCACCTGCCCCACTTACGATCTGCTGCACATAATTATGCCCATCAAATCGTTCGCCCACGAGTGGAACAAACAACCCTTGGCTCTGCGGCCTGCGAGAATCTGTAAAAACGCCTTCGACCATCTGTTCGGCGTCCGCTTCTCCGTGAAGTGTTCCTTCACACATAGATGCAATCTGACCGATTGTTCTTTTCATCACTTGGATAAACCCCTTATCGCTTCTTTGGCTACGATGCGGTCATCGAATTCATGCACCGTTTTTCCGATCAACTGGTAAGTCTCATGACCTTTTCCCGCAATCAATACTACATCGTCAGGGCTTGCCATTTCAACAGCTTTATGAATTGCAGTTCTGCGATCCACGATCAATTCGTATCGTTCTGCGGGTATACCTTCGTCAATCAGCCCTTGTTCGATGTCTTTCAAAATCACTTTCGGGTCCTCTGTTCGCGGATTGTCGGAAGTAATAAACGAATGATCGCTGTAACGCGCAGCAATTTTCCCCATCAACGGACGTTTCGTACGATCCCGGTCACCGCCGCATCCAAATACACACCATACTTTACCGACTGCAAATTCCTTTACGGTGCGAAGGACATTTTCCAATCCGTCCGGAGTATGGGCATAGTCTACAATAACAGCAAAGGGCTGGCCCGCATCTACAGGCTCTACCCGCCCATCTACGCCTGCGATAGACTCTAGACTCCTCTTGATATCCGCCAGCGAGATTCCTTCCAGCAGAGCTGCGGTAATGGCCGCCAGTGCGTTGTACACATTGAACTTGCCCACCATTCGAAGCTCAATATCGGTATCTCCTTTAAAAGTGGACACATGGAAGGAGGTTCCCTTGGCACCTATAGTGATACGAGATGCCTGCACATCAGATTCCTTTTCCACGCCGTATGTAATCACTTGGGCCGCAGTTTGAGCCTGCAAATAGGAAGAAGCCGGATCGTCTGCATTCAGAACAGCATACTTACTATCTGATGCATCCCGCGAGAAAGCATTTCCCAACCTAGAGAACAAAAGTCCTTTTGCAGCACGGTACTCCTCCATCGTGTTGTGGTAGTCCAGGTGGTCCTGCGTTAGGTTTGTAAATATAGCTGTGCGAAAATCAGTTCCTTTGACGCGACCCTGCTCCAACGCATGTGAGGATACTTCCATGACACAGCATTGAACCCCCTGCTCTGCCATATTTCCCAGATAACGTTGAAGTTCCACCGCTTCGGGCGTAGTGCCAGACATTGGGTAAGACTGACCACCGTAACGCATTTGAATCGTACCCATCAGTCCGGTGTTCACCCCGGCGTCCTTCATGATCTTTTCAATCAGATAAGTTATCGTTGTTTTACCGTTGGTTCCGGTTATGCCGATCATGCGCATGCGTCGGCTCGGTGAATCAAACATATAATCCGCCAAAACCGCCATGGCATGTCGTGCATCCTTAACTACCAGCTGCGGAACAGGTACATCCAGTTCCCGTTCAACGACCAACGCTGCCGCCCCGGACGCAATTGCCTGCTCTGCATAGTCATGTCCGTCCACTGTAAAACCTGGCAAACACAGAAATAAGTCTCCCGGTTGCACTCGACGTGAATCCGCCCCGATTCCTCGGCAATCCACTGTACCGTCACCCACCACTCGGGAAACGGCCAGCAGTGAAGCCAATTGTTGAAGCTGCATCTTTCATTCCTCCATTGCTCTCTCGTTATTCATAGTATGGTATAAAATGAACCTATCAATCCCCCATGTAAATACGGATCGTTGATCCCCGCTCCAATCTGGAGCCTGGCTTCGGCGCCTGACTCACGACCGTCTTGCCTGACCCGGATTTCACGAGCATAAAGTTCATATTCATATCTTCGTACAAATCAGCTGCAGTAGCACCTACCAGATCAGGTACCGTTTCGATCGGATTTTCTCCATACTTGTACTCTTTGGCAATTTGATTGGTGCGAGGTGGTATTTTCAAGGCAATCAACGCGTCCTTTAAAATATTTTGCACGATTGGCGCAGCAACCACCCCGCCGAATTGAATGCCCTTCGGGTTATCGACAGCGGTATAGACAACGATTTGCGGATCATCCGCCGGTGCAAAACCAATAAAGGATACAATATGCTCCGAGGAAGAATAACGCCCGTTAATCACCTTTTGTGCTGTCCCCGTTTTACCTCCCACCCGGTAGCCTTCAATAAAAGCAGGACGCCCCGTACCTTTAGCAACGACACTTTCCAGCGCTTCCCTTACCTGCCGGGAGGTGTCCTCTGAGATGACCCTACGTACCAGTTCTGGTTCTACTTTTTCCAGCACTTTTCCGGTTCCCGGCTGAACCCAACCTTTTGTAATGTGAGGCTTATAAAGATTACCGCCATTAATTGCCGCTGATACAGCCGTAACCTGCTGGATCGGCGTGACAGACACCCCTTGGCCAAAAGCGGTCGTCGCCAGTTCTACAGGACCGACCTGAGGTAGCTTGAACAAAATGCCATTGCCCTCACCAATCATGTCGATCCCCGTTTTGCTGCCGAAGCCGAAATTGCGAATGTACTTGAACAGTGTTTCTTTGCCTAACCGCTGCCCCAATGTTACAAAACCGGGGTTGCAAGAATTTTCCACCACTTGGAGGAAAGTTTGGCTCCCATGTCCGCCTTTCTTCCAGCAACGCAGGCGTGCTCCACCGACTTCAATATATCCCGGATCAAAAAAACGGTCATTTTTGAGATTGACCTTCTTTTCTTCCAGGGCAGCCGCCAATGTAATAATTTTGAAAGTAGACCCAGGTTCATATGTCATCCAGATAGGCAGATTTCGATTATAGATTTCAGGCGCATATTGCTTGTATAGTGCCGGTTCATAGCTTGGTCGTCCAGCCATGCCTAATATTTCACCCGTCTTAGGGTTCATAGCTATAGACAACGCGGACTTCGCCTGAAATTTGACCATGGCTTGGTCAAGCTCCCGTTCCATAATGGACTGCACAGACTTATCAATGGTTAATTGTAAATTCAGTCCATCCTTCGGTTCAATGTATTTTTCAGAAGAACCAGGCATTAGACGACCACCTGCATCCGATAAATACGCAATGCTTCCGTCGATTCCCCGAAGCTTACTGTTTTGCTGCTTCTCTACGCCTGTCAGCCCTTGATTATCAATTCCTGTAAACCCAAGAATATGAGCCGCTAGATCACCATAAGGATAATAACGTTTGTTGTCTTCAGCAACAACGATACCCGGCAGCTTCAAATCACGAATTTGCTGCGCTTTCTCCATCGTAATTTTTCGTCCGCCGGGCTGAAGTTTTTGGCTTGCTGTTCGTTTGGTAATCAGCTTGAGCACTTTATCCTCACTCATATCCAGCAAGGGCGCCAGCCTGCGTGCCGTTTCTTCCGGCTCCTTAATTTGAACTGGTATCGCCATGACTGTCGGCGAACTGACATTATAGGTCAGCGCAGTACCCTGCCGATCCAAAATTTCGCCACGCTTGGCTGCAAAAGGAATATTGCGGCGCCACGAATCCTCAGCCTTGGCCGAGAGCTCGCCTCCTTTACCCAATTGAACATAGGCGAGCCGGATCGACAAGGCCGCAAACAGTACAAATAATCCCATTAGCCCCCATACCAGCCTTCGCCGCATGGTCACGTTAGATTTTTTCAAACGCGCTCCCTCCGTTCCTCAAATACTCATGACATGTCTTACCTCATGAATATTCAAAAGAACGAACATTAGAACAAGCTATCAGTTATCCTCGCCTTTAATCGCAGCAGCACTTTTCTCATCTGCAACAGCCGATACTCCTCCCTTAGGAGCTCCCGCGTTTGTTCCAGCTTCGGCAGTAGTACCGGATTCGGTTTTAGTATCGGCCTCCGTTTTAATTGCGCTGCCGGTCTGGTTAGCTGCAACTCCATTGGTCGAGTCCTGTGTTTCCTCGGGTTTCACTCCGGTCACCGTTTCTTTGGCCGGCTGAAGCGTCACGCTGACGATTCGCTTTCCATTTACCAATTGCGCCTTTTGAGAGACAACATAACCTTCGCCGCTTACCTGCACACCAACTTTCATAAGCGTCAGAACTTGAAGTGTGTCGCGCAACGAAACACCTGTAAAGTCAGGAATAGTCATGTTGGCACTATCCTCAGTCAGTAAGTAAATGCGTTGTCCGGGTTTCATTTTGACGCCTGCTTCAGGATACTGGCGAACAATTTTGGAGCCTTTGCCTACCGTTTCATAGGCAATTCCCTGTTTGAGCAATGCATTTTGCGCATCCTTCTTCACCTGACCAGTTAATGTTGGTACCGTTGGCAAATTCACTGTTTTTACAACAGCGCCACCTGATTTATTCGTTTTAGTTCCTGTTTTTGGAATCCCCATATATTGCAACGATTGGGATACGATTTTTTTAAATACAGGCGCTGCTGCTGTACCGCCACCTACCGATTTATTAGGTTCGTCCATGACAACCAAAACAGCTATTTTCGGATCATTTACTGGTGCAAAACCAATAAAGGACACGACATCCTTCGAATGGTCGTATACTTTTCCGACGACCTTCGTCGCCGTACCTGTTTTACCAGCAACACGATATCCGTCAATATAAGCAAGGCGTCCCGTACCAATTTCTTGGTCAGACACGACCTGCTCCAGATAGCTGCTTGTCTGGACTGCCGATTCCGGAGTAATCACTTGGCGGACTTCCTTCGGTTGAATCATCTGCACTTCGCCTGTATCTGGGTTCATAATTTCCTTCACCAGATGAGGCTGCATCAGCTTACCTCCGTTAGCAATTGCCGAGATGGCAGCTACCTGCTGGATTGGCGTCACCTGAACACGTCCGTGTCCATATGAAGCCGTTGCGACTTCGGATTTGTACTGGGTATGGAATGTAATAGCTCCGGCAGACTCACTCGGAAGATCAATGCCTGTTTTCACGCCGAATCCAAAGTTATTAATATATTTCTTCAGTCTTTCGCCACCCAGCTTATTCAGCCCCAGATGGACGAAACCGACGTTACTTGAACGCTTGACCCCTTGAAGATAGGTTAATGTTCCCCAGCTACGGCTTACGTCACGAATATCCCAGCCTCCGACCCGAATCATACCAGATTGGTAGGTTTCATTCGGATTGAACACCTTTTCTTGAACTGCGGCAGCCAAGGTTACAATCTTAAACGTGGAACCCGGCTCGTAGATAGACTGAGTAGCATTATTACGGAAATATTCCAAAGGTGTACTCCCATATGTATTGGGATTAAAATTCGGGTAAGTCGCCATACCGAGAACATCCATCGTTTTAGGGTCAGCCGCTACCACAGTCATCGTTTTCGGATTATAATTTGCAATAGCTTCCTGCATGGCATCCTCTATATAATACTGAATCGTATCGTCAATCGTCAGCTTTAAATTTTTACCATTTTGTGCCGGCTCATAGACACTTCCCGATCCTTGAAGAGGAACTCCCTTCCGATCCCGCTGATACAGAAGCTTTCCAGCCGTGCCCGAGAGCTCTTTATCATAATAAGCTTCCAACCCCATACCTGCTGTGCCATCTTTTCTTTGATAGCCAAGAACATGGGAAGCCAGCTTATTTTCTGGATAATAGCGTTTGGATTCTTGAACAGTGTCCACAGCTCCAATTACTTGATACTTATCCTTCAAATACTCTTTGAACGTATCCACTTGTGCCTTGACCTCAGGATCTACCTTCCAGCCCCCATTACGAATCTCGCGGTTTTTTAAGTAGTTCCCCGCCTTATCCTTTGCAGAAAGATGCCTTCTCAGCTCATCCTCAGGTGTTTTGAGTAATTGGTGTAGCTTAGCTACAACCTCATTCTCCAAATCATACTCCTGAATGATGGTAGGATTGACAACTACCGTATAAGCCGGTGCATCCGTAGCCAATACGTTTCCTTTACGGTCCATAATGGTTCCACGCTTGGGCTGAATCACCTGATCTTTTTCCACTTGAGTAACTACCAGGCTATGCCAGTACTCCCCGCTCACAACTTGAATCCAAAATACCTTAAGTAGCAGAACAAGAAAAAAGAGGGTAATACATCCCCCTATCAGCAGTGTGCGAAGCTTTATTCTTTTGACCATAGCTCAAACCTCTCTGCAAAAAAATGTACGTCAGAGCATAGCTTGATGCTATGCCCTTAACTATTTGGCAGCCTGCTTTTCCACACGAATGGGCTCTCTTGTTGGCTCGATATATCCCTGTCCCTTTGCAGTCGGCACGATCTGATTTTCCAGACGTTCCTTTTGAATCTTCAGTTGGGCGATATTGGTCTGTAATTTGGAAATGTCCTTGCTTGCCGTATTAATCGCATAATTGATTTGATAAATGTGAGCGTACCTGCCAATCAACATACCAGCAATGACAATGCACGCTACAAGTGTCAATAGATACAGCAGCTTTTCTCGAATCGGCAGCTCTCTGCGGCGTGTAACGACTTTGGTGGTCTCACGATACCGTTGTTGCTGAACCTGTTCCTGACGGGCTCTTTCTTTTACAGCCAAATTACCGCGTGTATAAGCCATGTCGCCTCTCCTTCTCCATTAAATTTACAATTTTTCGGCAACTCTCAGCTTCGCTGACCGGGACCGTGGATTAAGCTCCAATTCCTGCTCTGACGCCACAATCGGCTTACGGTTCACCAGCTTTAGATCGCCTATCATTTTGTCCTCCAAAATAGGCAAATCAGATGGATAGATGCTTTTCGCCAAATACTCCTTGAAAATATGCTTGCATATCCGATCCTCCAGAGAATGGAATGTAATGACCGAAATTCTGCCTCCTGGAGCCAGACATCTTATTGCCTGATGCAAAGTATCTTCCAGTGCACCCAACTCATCATTCACAGCAATCCGCAAAGCCTGGAAACTGCGTTTAGCCGGATGTCCCCCGGTTCTGCGTGCCGCAGCCGGAATTCCTTCTTTGATAATATCGACAAGTTCCCCTGTTGTGTGAATAGGCTTGTTCAATCGACGTTCAATCATGATCTTTGCGATCCGCCGTGAAAACTTCTCTTCTCCGTAATGAAACAAAATACGTGCAATCTCTGCTTCCGACCATTCATTGACAATTTCGTAAGCCGTAAGCGAGCTACTCTGATCCATCCGCATATCAAGCGGCGCATCATGATTGTAACTAAATCCCCGTTCCCCCTCATCGAACTGGGGCGAGGACACACCCAGATCGAACAAAATACCCTGGACCTGCGGGACGCCGTCTTTTTCGGGCAATCCCAATTCGGTCAGCTTGTCCTGCAAGTGGCGGAAGTTAGATTTCACTAATGAAATCTTTCCTTCATAGGCTGACAGCTTCTCTCGCGCATTGTTCAATGCCCAGTCGTCCTGATCAAAGGCAATGAGCCTTCCCTCAGGGCCAAGCTGTGATGCAATGACGGAACTGTGTCCTGCCCCTCCCAACGTGCAGTCCACATAAATCCCGTCCTGCCTGATGTTTAGTGCCTGTGTTGCTTCTTCTTTGAGTACGGTAATGTGGTGAAACAAACGGCTGACCTCCTAAATTACAATTCAAAGTTGAAATCAACCAATTTCTCAGCAATGTCGTTAAATGCTTCCTCTGATTGGTTGAAATATTGCTCCCAAGTGTGCTTGCTCCAAATCTCTACACGGGTGGACACTCCCAATACGACGCACTCTTTAGTAAGCTTCGCGTATTCGCACAAATTCCCCGGTAAATTTACCCTGCCCTGTTTGTCCAATTCGCATTCAGTCGCCCCCGAGAAAAAAAAACGGGTAAACGCCCGCGCATCGGCCTTCATCAGAGGCAGTGCTTTAAGTTTTTTCTCCATGACAGCCCACTCATCCATAGGATACACGAAGAGGCATTGGTCCAGCCCGCGGGTAACCACGAACGAGGCACCGAGAAGTTCACGAAACTTAGCCGGTACAGTAAGCCGACCCTTCTCATCAATGCTATGTTGGAACTCCCCCATAAACATTGGTTTCGTCACCCCTTACCCCATTCTCCCACTTTGGCCCACTTTCCACCACCTAAGCATAATAGATTCGCTTTAAAAAATCAAAGACCTCTTTTTCATTACCAAAAAGTGATAGAAGCCGGATCCATACCATTATGTCTGTTATTGTAGCCCTGCGTCACAAGAGGCAGAAAAGCCCCTTATCCCATGAATTCGGCCCCCGACAATATGCATCAGGTTTCGAAATAACACGGAATAAAGGGCTTACTCTCTGTCTATTATGTCAACCTAAACAAATACTTGCATTAAAAACGCAACACTTTTGCAGCGAAAATCGTGACGAAAAAATCCGATTACGCGTTCCAGCTGTCCAAATAGACCTTTTGGTCTTCAGTTAACGTGTCAATTTGGATTCCCAGACTATCAAGCTTGAATCGAGCTACCTGCTCATCAATTTCATAAGGTACATTGATAACGGCCTTACTAAGCTCATTATAACGATCATTCACGTATTTCAAGCCAAGCGCCTGAAGCGCAAATGTCGTATCCATAATTTCTGCTGGATGACCATCGGCGGCAGCTAGATTCACGAGGCGTCCTTCTGCCAGCAAATACATTTTACGTCCATCTTTAAAGCGATATTCCTCAATATTACGACGCACCGTACGAATGGATTCGGAACGTTTAGCAAGCTCAGGCTTACTAACCTCCACATCAAAATGCCCTGCGTTACACAGCACAGCTCCATCCTTCATCACATCAAAGTGTTCTCCTGTAATTACAGCCTTATTTCCAGTTACTGTAATAAAGAAATCACCCAATTTGGCAGCCTCTACCATCGGCAACACATGGAAACCATCCATATGGGCTTCTACTGCCTTGATTGGATCAACTTCGGTTACAACAACGTTGGCCCCCAACCCTTTCGCACGCATTGCAACCCCTTTGCCACACCAGCCATAACCTACCACAACCACTGTACTTCCGGCTACAACCAGATTAGTCGTACGAATAATGCCGTCGAAAGCTGACTGTCCTGTACCATAGCGGTTGTCAAACAAATATTTGCAGTAAGCATCATTAACAGCCACCATCGGAAAGTGAAGTTGCCCTTCTTTTTCCAATGCCTTCAAACGAATAATGCCAGTAGTTGTCTCCTCTGCTCCCCCACGGATCGTAGAAATCAGATCAGGCCGTTCGGATTGCAACAGAGTAACCAAGTCACCACCATCATCTATAATGAGATCCGGCTTTGTTTCCAGTGCCTTGATTTGCAAATTTTTGAATTCTTCTGGGTCCGGATTGTATTTAGCTAATACTGTAACGCCATCTTCAACTAATGCGGCGCAAACATCATCTTGTGTGGACAATGGATTACTACCCGTAATAGTTACCTGCGCTCCACCTGCTTGTACCACTTTAGCCAAATAAGCCGTTTTGGCCTCCAGATGTAGACAGATGGTTACCTTCAAACCAGCAAAAGGCTGCTCTTGCTCGAATTGTTGACGTATACGGTTCAATACCGGCATATGGGCTTCTACCCAATCAATTTTCAAATGACCTTCAGGAGCCAATTTAATATCGTGAACTATGCTATTTTGCAGAGAATGGGAAGTCATACTTTGTTTCCTCCTTCAAATTAGTTAAATTTATTCCATGATAGATCCTATATAAAACAACAAATTATACATAAATAACACGATGCGTACCCGTCAGATCCAATGGTACATTCATAATCGTATCCATCAGACTGAGACCATAACGGTTCAGAAAATGATAGATCGTATACGCCCGCTCCTGCGGCTGTCCAAATGGGAAAAGCGACCATTCAATACGATCCCACTGGCGAAGTGCTGTTTCATTTTGTCGAAGCAACGCTTCCTGAACTTTTGCCTCCAGATAGGCGATCTGTGACAGAATCTTATCGCGGTTGGTTTCTCCAAGCCGTAGCAAACCTTTTTCAATCAAACCTGTCTGCTGCACAAGCGGTTCGTACATGCGAACAAAAGCTTCCTTAGCCTCTGAAAACTGATCCTGCATTCCAAGCTGATCTTGAGTGACAATCCATTGCTTTTTCCGTTCCTCAAGTCCGTCTCTAACTTGACCAAAGCTCAATTCATACTTAAGCATATGCTTCTCCACACTTGGCTCTACCAACGTAAAAGACATTCGTGGCAGCAGTATCGGCATCTGCATCTCCAACACTCCGAAAGCGTCCCGTGTAATCGCCCAGTAAGCAATCTCTCCTAGACCCAGCACAGATGCCAGCACCGGAAACAGTGAATCCTGCATTAGAGGGCGAGTTAGCACATTGTTACTAAAACGTTCGGGATGTCTATCTATCTCTTCGAGCAGTTCATCCACAGTAAACACCACCAAACCGTGTCGATCCGTGAATAGTCCAGCTTTTTTGAAAAGCAGCAAGCGTTCATCTTCATGGATATAAAAGAGATTCGCGCCACCTTCATGCACATCCGCTTGTAAATGATAGCCATAATCTACGATCCGCGTGGCAGTCGTCCGGTAAGCCTGCTCCAACTCATCATTGTGCTGAACCAGCCGCTTAAAAACGGATGCTTCCAGCTTGCGTAGCGAAGGATCTGCTGAATCCAAGAGTACTAATCCATAGGTGCCGAACAAAAGGCCCAGCAACTTGGCAAAGGCTTCACTCAGTCCATATGAATCCGTTAGCCCGTTCTCAATCATGCGCATTATATCAGCCTTATGTTCTGAATCTGGCAAGCTTTGCTCTATATCCGCTATCGCTTGCTTCCACTCAACAGCGTCAACTTTAATGGCACTAACCGAAGAACGGCGTTCAGGTTGCTTATTCAGCTTGATTTTGACGGCTTGTGGGTCATTTGCCATTACGTATGTATGATTGACCTCGTCCCAGTCATGATCTTCGCCAGCAATCCAGAAGACGGGAATAACCGGACGTCCAAGCCGTTCCTCAGCTTCTCTCGCCGCCTTAATTAGGGTAGCAGCTTTGTAAATGACCAGCATCGGACCTGTGAACAATCCGCTTTGCTGCCCGCCAGCTACTACTAAGGCATCTGGACTTTCCAGACGGTCCAATGAAGCACGAACCGCCTCATACGAATTGTATTTCTCATTGTATATACGAAAACATGCTACGACATCCTTACGGCTTAATCGCAGATGCCCCGTCTTATCCAGCCACTTCGCCCGTTGGGCATAAGCATCGGCGTGCAGCACATTATACTCATACAAATCGCTTGCGCGTCCCGTACCCTGTATATAATCTTCTGCCAAAGCCGACCCTCCGCGAAGCGTTTCCGGAATTATTTTCATGGGTCTGCCTCCTGTCTCCACCAAAACCTTACTGCTTGATTGTACCGAAAGCCCATGTCCACGTCAAAGCTTCCTACAAAAAAAACCGCCGAATAACTCGGCGGTTGTTGCATAAAACAAGATCAGGCGTAAGGCTCAGCTACAAAATGTCCTTTAGACACTTCGATAAGCGTGGCATTTTCCAGGTTATAAGCCCCTGTCTTATTGCCAGATGCATCATGAATCGGGCCTGCTTGGTCGCCTGGCATAATAATCCGTTTTTTGTTAGCTTCTACTTCTGGATCGGGAAGTGGGATCGCCGACAAAAGCATTTTCGTATAAGGATGGATCGGATTTGCATACAACTCAGCGCTTTCTGCAAGCTCGACCATTCTACCCATATACATTACAGCTACCCGATCACTGATGTGCTTAACCATCGACAGATCATGCGCAATGAACAGATATGTCAGACCCAAACGTTCTTGAAGCTCTTTTAGCAGGTTGACAACCTGAGCCTGGATAGATACGTCAAGAGCTGAAATCGGCTCATCACAAATGATGAATTTAGGATTAACCGCTAGTGCGCGTGCAATACCGATCCGCTGACGTTGACCACCAGAAAACTCATGCGGATAGCGTGTTGCATGGTCAGGGTTCAAACCAACCAGATCAAGTAACTCTTCAATCCGTTTCTTACGTTCTGCACGGCTACCCGCCATATTATGAATATCCAGTGCCTCACCGATGATATCGGAAACGGTAAAACGCGGGTTCAATGATGCATACGGATCTTGAAAGATCATCTGCATATCACGGCGCATGGCTTTCATTTTACTCGGTGATAATTTGTAAATATCCGTCCCGTTAAAACGTACGCTTCCTGCTGTAGGTTCATACAAGCGCAAAATCGTACGACCCGCGGTAGACTTACCACAGCCGGATTCGCCAACCATACCCAGCGTTTCACCCTCGCGAATATAGAAATTCAGGTTGTCCACCGCTTTGAGCACACGGTTTTTGCCAACATTAAAATACTTTTTAAGACCTTCAACCTCAATTAAATTGTTGCTACTCACCATGATCTCACCTCCTATTTCTTCAACTTCGGATCAAGCGCATCACGCAAGCCGTCGCCAAAAAGGTTGAACGCAAGCATAATCAAACTGATCAAACCTGCCGGGAAAAGCATCCGCCACGGGTAATACATCCACCCGGTCAGAGCTGATTCAATCATTGAACCCAGCGACGCCTGAGGAGCCTGTACCCCTAATCCAAGGAAGCTCAGGAATGCCTCGGAGAAAATAGCACTTGGAACTGTCAAAGTCAGTGTGACAATGATTGGTCCTACCGCATTAGGCAACAAGTGACGGAACAACAAACGACCTGCACCAGCACCCATGGAACGGGAAGCAAGTACGAATTCTCGGTTTTTAAGTTGTAACATCTCACCACGTACAATCCACGACATATTAATCCATCCCGTTACACAGAGCGCAATAATAATTGTGGTAATACTTGGCTCCAGTACAACCAGCAACAGGATCGTAACAAGCAAGTAAGGAATGGAGTACAGGATTTCAGAAAATTTATTCATGATTTCATCAACGCGGCCACCAAAGTAACCCATGATTCCACCATAAATAACTCCAATCATCAAGTCAATCATTGCAGCAGCCAAACCAATAATTAAGGAAATCCGAGCGCCCATCCAAGTACGTACAAACATATCACGCCCCAGATCATCTGTTCCGAACCAATGTTCCGCCGAAGGAGGAAGATTGGTGCTCAACAAATCATTCGTGCGGTCATCGTATGGGGACAGCATCGGGCCAACGATTGAAGCAAGCACAATGAGAACCAAAACACTCAAGCTCGTCATAGCCAGTTTATTTTTACGAAGTCGCTCCCAAGCATCTCGCCAAGCGGACAAGCTTTCGCGCTGAATAACTTCAGACTGCTTTTCATCCGCTCCGACCTTCTGGAAATCTTCCGGTTTTACCTGAAGCTTATCCAAGTTCACAGCATTATCTTTAACAGACATAAAGTTATCCCTCCTTCCCGCCAGTAAGCTTAATCCGCGGATCAATAAATCCATATGCAATATCAGTAATAAAACGTGCCACCATCAGCAAAATACCGTAAAAAATAGTAACTCCCATAATCATGGTATAATCGCGGGTTGTAATACTATCTACGAATACCTTACCAATACCGCCAATCCCGAAGATACGTTCAATAACCACAGATCCGGTAATAATATTCGCTGTCATTGGTCCTACATAGGTAACAACCGGCAGAATGGCGTTACGTACAACGTGTTTGAACATAATTGTAATGGATTTTAAGCCTTTAGCTTTGGCAGTCTTAATGTAATCCGCATGGAGCACTTCCAGCATGCTGGAACGCGTTAGTCGTGCGATAAACGCAATCGGTGAAGCGGATAGAGCCGCAACAGGCAGAACGTAATCCATCGGACCTTCAAAGCCCATAACATTAAACCAACCTAACTGTTGAGCAAAGTAAAATTGAATTAACGATGCCAGAACGAAGCTGGGAACCGCAATCCCCATGATAGCTAATATCATTGCGACGTTATCTATGAGCCTACGATGGTACAAAGCTGCCAGCATACCTAGCAAGAGACCGACAATTATCGACACGATTATGGCAACAAAACCCAGTTTCAAGGAAACTGTGAACGTTTGTCCGATTATGTCAGTTACACTTTGATTCAGCTTTTTCATAGAAATACCAAAATCACCTGAAGCAATATCACCTAAGTATTTGAAATATTGGATATATACAGGCTTATCCAGCCCATATTGCTCCATTAACCGGGCTTGAATCTCAGGAGAAGTCGCTTTTTCACTCATGAAGGGGTTACCCGGAATTGCTTTCATGAGAAAAAACGTCGCAGAGATCAGAATGAACAAAGACAGTAGCATATAGAAGAATTTACTGATCAAATAACGCGTCATTGCCCGTTTACACCCCCCATAAATTTTTTTTCGACACCATTCGATTTTATCGAAATAGAATTGGAATGTCCAATCTACTTATTTGCATGGTTACATGATGACGGAAAAGACTAAAACACACAAAAAAAACGGGATATATATGGTTCAATCCACATATATATCCCGAAGTAACTATCAAACTTCAGAATCGAGCTTCAGTTACTGTGTAATATACGCTCTTGTGAAATCAATTGCTCCACTAAAGTCAAGCGCGATGTCTTTTACATTCTGTTTCGTTAAAGAAACATTTGAATAGTAATAAATCGGAAGCATTACCATATCATCTTGAACCAGGATTTTCTCCGCTTTTGCAAAATCTTCCATGCGTTTTGCTGGATCAGTTTCTTTCTTAGCTGCTTCAATCAAAGCATCATATGCTGGGTTAGCATAACCTGCATTGTTGTTGCCATTACCTGTTGTCCACATATCCAGGAATGTCATTGGATCATTATAGTCAGCAGACCATCCACCACGAGCGATTTGGAAATTCAGCTTGTTACGTGTTTGGATAAATACGCCCCACTCTTGGTTTTGAGTTTTGATATCAACACCAAGGTTTTTCTTCCACATATCAGCAACTGCCAAAGCAAGCTTTTGGTGACTTTCACTGGAGTTATACAACAATGTTACCGGAGGAAGTGTAGTTACGCCTTCTTCCTTCATACCTTCTTGAAGCAATTTTTTCGCTTCAGTGAAGTCTTCTTTGAAGTAATCATCTTTATTCTCAGTACGGAATTCTTGAGATACTCCTTTGATACCTGGAGGTACAAAGCCGTATGCAGGAATTTGACCGCCCAATGTTACTCTTTCAACGATTGGTTGGCGTTGAATAGCCATCGCAAACGCTTTACGGATTTTAACATTATTAAATGGTTTTTCAGTTACATTAAACAGGTAGTAATACGTACTAGCAATCCCTTTAGCTGCAAATTCATTCGGCAGTTCTTTTTTCACAGCCGGAATTTGGTCGGTTGGAATTTCACCGTTTGGCAAACCTGCATAATCAAGTTGTCCACTTCTGTAAGAAGCCAGCTCTGTTGCACCGCTGTTTACCAGTGACATCGTAATTTTGTTCAGCTTGATATCATCTTTACCCCAGTAGTTTTCGCTCTTGGTTACTTCGATCTTTTGACCGCTGTCCCAAGTTGTTAATGTGTAAGGTCCGTTAGTGATCATGCTATCTTTCTGAACAGCCCACTTGTCATTTCCTTTAATAGAAGGATTAACAGGGTAATAAGTATAGAAAGAAGTCAATCCCAGGAAGTAAGGAGTCGGGTTTTCCAGTTCTACTTGTAATGTATGGTCATCAACAGCTTTGACACCTACATCCTTAAAGTCTGTAATTTTAGTGCCTTTATAGGATTTCGAAGTGCTCAGGTTGTAGCCCTCAGCATTTTTGATATAGTACAATTGGTAAGCATATGGAGGTGCAGGAGCCGTGGAAGGATCCAATACCCGTTGCCATGCAAATACGAAGTCACTTGCTTTGACCGGGTCGCCATTGCTCCATTTTGCATTATCACGAAGTTTGAACGTGTAGGTTTTGCCGTCATCGGAAATTTTCCAAGATTCAGCTGCGCCAGGAATTTCTTTGCCATCAGGACCCATACGTACGAGACCTTCATACAAAGTTTTCAGAACCGTGTTAGTTTGACTATCCTGAGCTTGTGCCGGATCGAAGGTTGGCGGTTCGGAAAGAAGGTTAATGCGCAAAATTTGTTTGTCGGCCGGAGCCGGCGTAGTCGAGGTGTTTTCTTGTGCGCCCTTACCATTGGTATCGTTCTTGGCGGAGCCACAACCTGCGAGCAGTGCGCCAACTGCAAGAACGAGTGTCAAAAGGACTAAAAAGCTTTTCCTTTTCATCTAGCGTTTTCCCCCTAGTTCTAAAGTGGTATATGTTTATAGATTATACAACCAGCGGTCAAAAAAATCTACATTACATTTCTTCAAATTGAGCTTTTTTTTCAAAAAAACATGATTAATTCATATTTTTTCACCATTTCATGTCATCTTATATCACATGGTATTGAATATATTCTTAAATATGCCAACAACAGTCAACAAAATATACGCCAATGTCATTGCTATAAAAGTTAATCTCCAGACCGCTCTACATAATCTTTTACCATCAACCTTCCCTTTTATTCGATTTTGAGCTCCTCCAATTAAACCCAAGGCCAGTAATAGGAGCAGTAGAATCAAATAAAAACCGAATCGAGATGTAAAAAGGACGTTAAAGAGTGCTGCGACGGAAAATATCAGAAAAAACGTGGTAATATCCATAGAAGTAAGTAACGATTTCTTTTTTTCCATTTTAAGAATGTAGCGACAAACTGCAAACACGATCAAAAACGGAAAAAAGGGAAGAATACTGAAAGTGATAATAGTACCTTGTATAAGACTCAACTGATCACCCCTCTTTTAGCCGCATACCTTCAATTAATTGCCACAATACCTCATGAGTTGGTGCAGTAACCCCAGCCTGATCTGCCATCTGCACCAGTTGTCCGTTAATCGAAGCAACTTCCGTCATGGACTGTGCAAGTACATCAGCCAGCATGGACGAGTGATTTTCTGCCGTTGACCGGCATACATTCATAATTTGCTCCCACCATGCGTTTTCCCAGTGAATACCATGAGCTTCATACACTTGAATGCCTTCATCGTACAGCCTGCGCATCATATGTATTCGAATAGGGCGCGAAAGCAGCTCGCCATTACGAACTCGCCATACCGCTGTCAGCGGATTGATTACAGCATTGATCAACAACTTGCGATACATACCGTTCTCGATTTCTTTCGACAAGCAAGCGTCAAATCCTGCTGCAAGCAGCCGATTTAGCACACATTGGTTAAAATTATTGTTCTTCGACTCCTCCCCTTCCTCCGAACAACCTATTTCAGTAACACCCGATCCTGCATGTACAATAGATGCTACTCCCTGCCTCTTGGCTCCTTCAGTCGTCACAGCAGGGTATACCACAGCTTTAGGCCAAGCCTTTCTAATGCGTTCTATATGACCGATTCCATTCTGCAAGCAAACGATTCCTATATCTCTGTCCATTTGAGCTGCAGGCTGGATCTGTTCTAATACTTCCTCAATCGCTCCCTGTTTGGTCATAAGCATTATCCATCGTGCCGGAGCCTGAGAATTTAACCGTTGCCAATCTGTCAATGGCGCTACCTTCAATTTATCTCCGGACACATGTACTGCCACCTGCCCCTCCTTATCAAACACAGTAATTCCTTCATGAGTAATGACGCGTGCCTGCTCAAGTGTACGTGTCCACAGCCTTACTTTTGTACCCGAGGCAGATAACCTCCCGGCAAACAACAATCCCAGCGAACCCGCTCCAATAATATCAATCACCTTTGTATCGTCTCGCTTCCATCTTTTTTTCTACTATATCATATGCACTCTAAAGAAATACAAAAAACGCCAACTACGGCAAAGCGCTAGTTGACGTTTTATTTCAGAATTGTAGAAGTAATCTTGTTACTCAATACGCTCCAGATTCCCATTGGCGTCCATTTTGAATCTGGATTTAAGCTCTTCCTCATCTTCAGTAATTAGAGCCAAGCGCCGAGCCCGGTCCATAATCTGAATCAGAGCTTTATAATCATCATTCACAACACGATAGTCGGTTTGCACCTCATTCACTTCTTTGGACAGCCGGTCATTAATGGAGCGAAGCTGATTCAATTCTTCTTCCTTTTCCCGTAAATCTTTCTCCAGCATCTTAATCTGCCGATTCGTTTCCTGGACGGATCCCTTCCATTGACGCAAGAAGCGAATTACTGCATCGATAGATAATGTATCCTCACTCGTACCATCCGTTCTGTACCCACCTTCGACTGAATCAAGCGAGGCAAAAGCCGCAACCTGTGATACACCCACCGGGTTCTGCTTGCGGATATAACTGCGCTTTTGGCGCTGTGCTTTGGCAATGCTAATCGCTTCATCGTAACGTTTGCGCACGCAACTGTTCCAACGAAAGCCGCATGCTGCAGAGGTTCTTCCTATCTTTTGTCCAACCTCCTCAAACGCAGCGAGCTGCGTTCCACCTTCACGGATATGTCGCAATGTCACCTCCGCCAATATCAAATCATCTTCCACACTCCATGCATCTTGTCTTATTGCAGTCATGCCTCTAGCCCTCCTAACAACATCCTGAAATAACCGTCTTCATGAACCGATCCTGCCGGTATTTGAATAGGGTATAAAAGCTGTTTATTCATTCCTATGCCTCTCGTAGAGTTCATAGAATCTATTTGATACTAAATTGTATTTCCATTTCTGCAAGAACTCATACGTGAACGTAAACAGTTTCGGGTTTCAAGCATGCTCAGACTGCTGTACAATAAAATGAATGGTTAAAGAAACAGAAAGGATCATATACATTACCATTAGTTTTTTTCGGGAATACATAAAAGGGGAAACCAAATGAACAAACGAATAAAAATCACAATCAGCACCCTGCTGACCACCATTATGTTGCTAACTTTCATATATGTACGTCCTACTCTGGCCGCTCCCTCCCATGAAGAAAGTCAGATTTTACAAGATAGCCTGTCGATTGTAGAGATAGACCATGAAATTGAGCGAATCAGTCAGGAGCAACAGACTCTTTTGCAGCGCCAGCAGGAACTGCGAAGTAATCTCACCGTTCAGCAAGAGCAAATGACCATGCAACGGAAGCGTGCAGGCTCTGTGCTGCGATCTTATTATATGGGGGAAAGGGACAAGCTGTTAAGTGTGGTGCTAGGGGCAAAAAGTATAAGGCAACTTCTCTCTCTGTACGATTACTACTTGTTATTGATTAGTCACGATCAGGATGTGCTTCAGGAATACGAATCCAATTATCAATCTATGCGAAAAACAGAACAACAAGTCACCCAAGCCTCGATGGAATTGGAGACAGTCAAAATAAACTTACTGGCTCAACGTAAACGCATTGTCCTGCTTCAGTCGCGTGTAAATGACGGCGTTAACGCCAGTAATGACCCGGATACCCTCCGCAAGCTAATTGGCGAAATGACAGCTTATTGGGAGAATGTAGGTGTCTACGAGGTAAATAAACACTTTAAAGCATTAGCTCAAGCTATGCAGGATTTACCGCAATTCATTCAACAACAACAAGGTGCCATGGTTACAAATGGAAAAGTCATTACGATAAGCATTCGTGAAGGGGACTTTAACCGTTTTTTAAAGTCAGAAAATGAATTGTTTAATCACTTCAACTTTACATTTGCGCAGGATCAAATTATGGTAGTAGGCCAACAAGGAACGATGAAATTAAGGGTAGAAGGTCACTACACGGTAGAGAATGAACCGAAAAATGCAATTTTATTTCATGTGGATCGATTAGTATTTAATGGTCTGGAACTACCTGATACAACCCGCAACAAGCTGGAAAGGGATTTTGATCTGGGTTTCTACCCACAGCAGCTTATTTCCTATGTCAAAGCCACAGAAGTACGCACTTTAACAGGAATGCTTGAAGTTAAACTCGAATTAAACTTTAAGTAAGCTGGCTTTTGCTTGCCTTCAATGTTCTGAATTTTTACGCGTATAAAACAAGACCCCGGGATATTCCCGAGGTCTTGTTATTTGTAATAACGATATGGACTTTATAGCAGATCGGCTGCCAACTGTGCGAGCTTGGAGCGTTCTCCTTTTTCCAACATAATATGTCCGCTAATCCCTTCTTGCTTAAACCGCTCCACTACATAGGTTAAACCGTTGCTGGCTGCATCCAGATAAGGGTGATCAATCTGCTCCGGGTCTCCCATCAAAATGATCTTGCTTCCCTCACCCACCCGAGACACAATCGTTTTAATCTCATGTCGGGATAAATTCTGCGCCTCATCGACTATAATAAATTGCCCAGGTATCGAACGTCCGCGAATATAAGTAAGTGCCTCCACCTGAATACTGCCCAAGCCCATCAAAATTTTGTCGATATCACCTGATTTTTTGGCATCAAACAGATATTCCAGATTGTCATAGATTGGTTGCATCCATGGACGAAGCTTTTCATCCTTTTCTCCTGGTAAATAACCAATATCCTTGCCCATAGGAACAACAGGTCGAGCAATCAGCAGTTTCTTGAAGCGATGTTCATCCTCTACTTTAAGCAAACCTGCCGCCAGCGCCAGCAACGTTTTGCCCGTACCCGCTTTTCCTGTAATGGTCACGAGAGGGATATCATCATTAAGCAAAAGCTCCAATGCCATCCTCTGTTGAGCATTGCGCGCGCTGATACCCCATACTGATTCGTTACTTAAGTACAGCGGCTCTAATCGCTCTGCCTCCTGGTTAACTTTCAGCAATGCTGATTTTCCAGTTCCCATTTCATCTTTCAGAATGACAAATTCATGTGGATACAGTGTATAAGGTAGTTCCAGTGACTTGATTAGTAAAAAACGGTTAGAGTAAAATTCATCTATGATGGACGGGTGCACCTGTATTGCCGAGTATCCGGGGTATAGCTCACTTAAATCGCCTGTTCTATCGGATAGGTAGTCTTCAGTCAGCAGTCCCAATACATCTGCTTTGATCCTGACCAGCACGTCTTTACTGACCAAAACGACCGAACGCGGCTCAGGCTGCTCCTGCTCTTCCAGATGATAATTCAAGGCGACCGCCAAAATCCGGTTATCGTTCGAAACCTCCCCGAACATCTCCTGAACTTTCAAAAAACTCCGGTGGTTCAACTCAACCTTAAGCCTTCCACCTTGGGGAAGTGGAACGCCACTATGCAGATGACCCAGTTCTCTCAACCCGTCCAACAATCGCGATACATTGCGGGCATTTCGTCCAATCTCATCCGCGTTGCGTTTTTTGGAGTCGATTTCTTCCAGAACTACAGCTGGAATGACAACTTCATGTTCTTTGAAGGTAAAAATGGCTTTCGGATCATGCAGCAGCACATTCGTATCCAGCACAAAAATTTTCTTCATTAAATCCCCTCCAAAGCGGCGTGGACAATCTCGTGTTTCATACCTATACCTATTCACCGGGTACCTAATACTTGCTGATTCCCTGAAAAAAGAACCCCAAAGCAGCATAAAACAACGAAAAGTTGTAAGTGAAGATAGCCTCTGAGCCTGTCCATTTTTGAAATTAGACACAAAAGGCCCAGTGATTGCTCACTGGACCTAGACTTGGTTCACTATAACTTTAGACATACCTCAACCCCCTTATGTTATATAAGAGCTTTACTCGCTGCGAGTATAACATAAGCGGGAAGAAATATACATACTCAGGAATTGGAAGAAGCTGCGGTATTGTCGCTTGCTTTTTTAGCTAACTCCTCTTGTAGCGCTTGTTTGGCCAAATCGAGCTGTTGCTCATCAATGTACACATACGGGCTACGCCATGTTCCCGCTACCGGATTGTATTTCACATTTTGCTTGGAAATATTCCAATAGGTTTGTACGATATTTTTCATTTGCTGTGACTCGATATCTGTCATCATATTCTTATCAACCGATTTAATAATTGCACTAAACTTGGTCAAAGCGTTAAAGGATTGCATTTGGTCAATTAGAGAATGAAGCACCTGATTTTGTCGACGATTGCGATCAAAGTCGTCAGATTCAGCTGTTCTCGGACGACAATTCGATTTGCGGTAGCGAACAAAATCAAGAGCCTGATCACCATTCAAATGCTTGGCTCCAGCTGTCAGATTAATATCAGTACCATCTGCACGGTCACGATAACACATGTTTTTATCAACCGTCACATCTACGCCACCCAAATTATCTACTACATCTCTAAAGCCCTGGAAGTTAATAACCGTCACATAATCGATATCAATGTTTAAATATTTGCCGATCATCTTCTTCATTTGTTCTTCAGCAACTTCACCAGATTCTTTTTCTCTAGCCTTAAACACCGGATAATACTCATTCAACTTGCGAGGTTTATATCCATCCATTTCTAGACGCGTATCACGCGGTAGGGACACGATGGTAGACGATTTAGTATTGGGGTTCAATGTAGCTACCATAATAACGTCTGACAAATAAGTCGGATGATCAGGGCGGTAATCGGTTCCTAGCAATAAGATAGTCAAAGGCTTAGCTTCTGCCAATTGTGTTTTGGGTACTTCCTTGTTGATCCCCGTATCCAAAACTTCCTCTACCTGATTGTAAATATAGTAGGTATAACCACCTGCCGCCAAAATACCTATAATAAGCAGAAACAAGACAAACTTCATAAACGATCTGAAAAAGCTTTTTTTCTTTTTCGTTTTTTTCGGTTTGGCGGATTTTTTCCCAGTTTGTGTCCGGGGAGGCAACCCGTTCGAAAGATTACTCATGCTTCAACACCTTTTCCTGCGTTTTGAGAAATATAGCTTTCTCCAAGTTTACAATCCTAAAACACACACAGCGGCGCATCCCGTTCCCGGGCGTCGCCGCTGTGGCCAAAGACCAATCCAATCAATTACATATTTGCTTGTGCTGTTTTACGTTGTTTCTCCGCACGCTCGCGTTCACCTTTGTTCAAAATCTTTTTACGCAAACGGATGGCATTAGGTGTAATTTCGCAATACTCATCATCATTCAGGTATTCGAGCGCCTGCTCCAAAGAGAAGATAACAGGTGTTTTCAGTTTAACTGTATCGTCTTTTGTTGCTGAACGAACGTTTGTCAGTTGTTTTTCTTTACAAATGTTAACGACGATGTCGTTATCACGTGTGTGCTCTCCAACGATCATACCCTCATAGATTTCAGTACCTGGCTCCAGGAACAAAATACCGCGATCTTCTACGCCCAGCATACCATAAAATGTAGAGCTGCCGTTTTCTGTTGACACGAGTACACCCTGATGACGTCCACCTACTTGACCGCCAACAAATGGTCCATAACTGTCAAACGCATGGTTCATTACGCCATAACCACGAGTCAAAGTCAGGAAGTTTGTAGTGTAGCCGATCAGACCACGTGCAGGGATCAGGAATTCCAAGCGAACTTGTCCGGTGCCGTTATTAATCATGTTAACCATTTCGGCTTTACGGGAGCCCAAACTTTCCATAACCGCGCCCATGCTTTCTTCCGGAATATCAATAAGGAGACGTTCAATTGGCTCCATTTTCTTACCATCAATTTCCTTGACGATAACTTCCGGTTTGGACACTTGCAGTTCGTAACCTTCACGACGCATGTTTTCAATCAGGATACCCAGATGCAACTCACCACGTCCGGATACAATAAAGGCGTCCGGGCTATCAGTTTCATCAACACGTAAGCTGACATCCGTTTCAAGTTCTTTCAGAAGACGCTCACGCAATTTACGGGATGTTACCCACTTACCATCGCGACCTGCGAATGGGCTGTTGTTAACCAAGAAGGTCATTTGCAGTGTCGGCTCATCAATCTTCAGTACAGGCAGCGCTTCAGGATGGTTTGGATCAGCAATGGTTTCACCAATGTTGATATCTTTAATTCCCGCAATCGCTACAATGTCACCAGCGCCCGCTTGATCCGTTTCAATACGTTTCAGGCCTTGGAAGCCGAACAGCTTCTCAATACGCGCCGATTTACTACTACCATCACGTTGCATAACTGTGACTGCTTGCCCCTGCTTGATGATACCGCGGTTTACACGACCTACTGCAATTCGGCCAAGGTATTCGTTATAATCCATCAGTGTTACGAGGAATTGAAGAGGCTCATCTACCTTCTCAGTTGGAGCCGGAATGTGCTCTACAACTGTTTCGTACAATGCTTGCATGTTATCGTCTTGCTTTTCAGCATCCATGCTGGATGTTCCGTTCAGCGCCGAAGCGTACACAACAGGGAATTCCAGTTGCTCATCATTCGCACCCAGCTCGATGAACAGATCCAGTACTTCGTCAATAACTTCTGCCGGACGAGCCGCCGGACGGTCAATTTTGTTCACTACAACGATAGGCGTCAGATTTTGTTCCAGCGCTTTACGCAGTACGAATTTCGTTTGCGGCATGCAACCTTCGTAAGCATCTACGACGAGCAAAACACCGTCAACCATTTTCATAATCCGTTCCACTTCGCCACCAAAGTCGGCGTGTCCCGGTGTATCTACAATGTTAATCAGATAATCTTTGTAAGTGATAGCTGTATTTTTAGCCAAAATCGTAATACCGCGTTCACGCTCCAGATCGTTGGAGTCCATGGCGCGCTCCTGAACAGCCTCGTGTTCTCTAAATGTTCCGGACTGTTGAAGCAGCTTGTCGACAAGCGTCGTTTTTCCGTGGTCGACGTGGGCAATAATCGCAATATTGCGAATGTTTTCTCTAGCATGCATGGTTTGTATCCATATCCTTTCCGTATATCAAAATAGTGTCTCTATCCTGAAGCAGTGCTGATTCAAGGCTAACAATCGTTCTTTAGGCCCACTCCCTGCCAGCCTTCTATATGTTTCAGGCTTTGTACAGACAGCTTCTCTCTCCGATTCGCGTGAAAACCTTAAAATAAGCGTCAGAAATCATTCCGACGCTCTTATCATATCCATTATATTATAGTTGAAATATGTCATAAAGCAAGACATTATTGCCTGTTCCGTAATTTACCGCCATAAAATCTCACAGCTTGTCGTTTTACCATTTGCGTTTGCCGCGGTTGTTTACGACCAACCAGATCCCAGCGCCGATCAGTAAAACTGCAATAACATATATGATGCCCGTTCTTAACAGGGTAATGACCAATAAAAGCACGGATATCAAGCCCAATATCACGCCCCCTGTATATACATTACGAGAAAGTGAAATATCATTAAGGGCGTACTCCCATAATCCAACCGCCACACCTAGAAGTAGCAAAGGCCATAAATAGGCCATTAAATGCCAGCCCCAAATATTGCAGAGCAAAAATAAGAAGCCATAAACCGACAAAATCCCTGCCGGCAGTAACATAAAGGGTGATAGTTTACGCTTCATGTACATTGCATGCAGTACGATTCCAGGTAGTAAAATCAGCAAGGGCCAAAAGTTTCGTCCCAAGAAGGAGAACGTCCCCAGTTTCCCCAACAAAATAATCAGTCCTACGGCAACAATGCCCACTCCGATCATACGCTCTTTTCCGGAATTCATCGTGGTCTCCTTTGTTTGCTGAATTTGTTTTTAGGTCGCTTACTGTGATTGTTTTTAAGTATATTTTAGCCGATGTTTTCCAAAAAAACTACGTTCAAATATGGTGAGCACGTAGCTGACGATATATTCCTGCAATGACAACTGCTGCGGCCAAGAGTCCCGGTAACCATGCATGTATAAGCTCTCCCGTACCTGCTAACCATACACCCAATCGGGGATCACGCAGTAGCATTTCCCCTGCCGTATAAGCCAGGATTGCAGATCCGAGCAAAACAAGTACAGGGAACCGGTGAAGCCAGATCGCAATCATGTTGCTGCCCCAGACGACAATCGGAATGCTAATTGCAATACCAATGACAATAATGGCGATATCCCCATCTGCTAGGGCTGCAATAGCTAATACGTTATCTAGACTCATCACAAAGTCCGCTACCAGAATCACCTGAATAGCCTTCCATATGGTTGTTTCTGCTCTGACTCCTACATGATCCTCACTCTCATAAAGCAGCTTAAACGCAATCCATAACAGAAGTAGACCGCCTGCCGCCTGAATAAAGGGTATGCCCAGCAAAATGACAGCTACAAAAGTCAAAACACAGCGCAGGAGGACTGCACCGACTGCCCCCCACCATATAGCTTGACTCCGCTGCCTTGCAGGCAAATTTTTGCTCGCCATGGCTATAACAACCGCATTATCACCGCTTAACACCAAATTAATCATTAATATTTTCAACAGCAAAATGATATGCTCCATGTGTACAAACACCCCCATCCTACTTGTATGCGAAATAGGACGAGGCTATGCTTATAAGCTTTGTCAAATAAGTCATCATTTATTAAAAAATGATGTCAAATTCGTTGAGTAAAGACCTTGAAATCAATAACAAACAGCAATATAATGAATCGTATTTCCGAAAAACGGGTATTAAAATAAACAACATACAATGACTTTAGGATGTTTAATCAGGGAGATGAGAACGATTGATATGTCCGGACTTCAGTTCTTTTGGCTACTGCTTAATGTGATATTTATTGATCTTCTGCTCGCAGGGGATAATGCGATTGTAATTGGACTTGCCGCCAGAAAGCTGCCTCCTGCAACGCAAAAAAAAGCGATACTGTACGGCACCGGCGGTGCCCTGCTCATTCGCATAGCAGCCACCATTGTGGTACTCTGGCTGCTTCAAGTACCGTGGTTGTTACTCATCGGGGGGATCATGTTAGTCTGGATTGCGTATAAGTTGCTTGTAGACCAGGAGGACCATACCGAAGTCAAAGCGGGAACAACGTTATGGGGTGCTATCCGCACGATTGTTGTAGCCGATGCGGCTATGGGTCTGGACAATGTGATTGCTGTTGCTGGCGCGGCTCAGCAGCATTTGCTACTTGTAGTGCTGGGCCTGTTAATCAGTGTGCCGATCGTTGTATGGGGAAGCACTCTTTTTATCAAACTGATCAATAAATTCCCCTGGATTATCTATTTGGGATCGGCTGTGCTTGGTTATACGGCCTCTAATATGATTACTGAAGAACGTAAGCTGGAACCTTACTTTACCGAGCACCCTGCGCTGCGTATCTTGTTTATTGCTACAGTAATGGCTGGTATTTTGCTCACGGGATATCTTCAAAATCGCAAAGCAGTGTCCAGTCGAGAAAAAGCCGTTTAAAATGATTCAAAAACAGCTTTAACTAAAATCAAAAAAGGCAGACCCCATAATAACAGCGGGTCTGCCTTTTTGTTTAAAACCAATCTTCCTGTATAACTTCCTCATTACGCCCCTCTATAGCTCCGCCTGCCTC
Source organism: Paenibacillus sp. FSL L8-0158 (assembly GCF_038592965.1). Classification (GTDB taxonomy): domain Bacteria; phylum Bacillota; class Bacilli; order Paenibacillales; family Paenibacillaceae; genus Paenibacillus; species Paenibacillus polymyxa_D. The sequence continues at coordinate 3,814,543 of NZ_CP151949.1, forward strand.
CAGAACAAGCGTTTCCGTTGCAGCCACAGCCTGTTCAATCAAGGCATTTAAATCCCGAATAGAGGCTTCAATCTTTTGAACAACCCACAAATTGGGATTGGTTGTTGGGGATTTAGGAACAAACAATGTGCAGCAATCCTCATATGGAAGGATGGATAAATCGTAGGTGCCAATTTGCTTAGCGATTTCCGTGATCTCCTGCTTATCCATCATTACGAGAGGTCGCAGCAATGGTAATTCTGTCGAACGGCCAATCACATTCATGCTGGATAACGTTTGACTAGCGACTTGACCCAAACTGTCGCCCGTCACAAGTGCCAGTGCTCCTTCACGCTCAGCCAGCATCGTTGCAATTCGCAGCATAGACCGTCTCATTAGCGTAATAATCAGATTATCCTGTCCAGTGCGCGTAAAAGCCGTCTGCACCTCTGTAAACGGTACAAGGTGGATTTTGATCCGTCCCGCATAGCCTGCTAATACCCTTGCCAATTCAATGACCTTTTCTTTCGCACGCTCACTTGTAAACGGATAGCTATAAAAATGTACACATTCAATTTCCAGTCCTCTACGCATGGAAGACCATCCTGCTACCGGGCTGTCGATTCCACCAGACAACAACAGCATAGCTTTACCATTCGTTCCTAACGGAAAGCCCCCTACAGCCATAATAACATCGCTGAATATATAGGCCGCCTGCTCTCTAACCTCCACACGCAACTCAATATCTGGTTGATGCACATCGACCCTCAACGCTTGAAACTCTCGCAAAATAGGAGAACCAATTAAATGGTTCATTTCTTGTGAGGAATGAGCAAACTCCTTCCACACTCTGCGGGCATTTACCTTGAAAGTCGTTCCCTCGGCCACATTCAACTCACGCATCAAAGCTACAGCGGTCTCAATTATTCCACCAAGCTCGACAGGAGCCATTTTGACAGGACTTATTGTTGTGATGCCAAACACTTTTTGTAACACCTGAATGATCTGTTCATAAGGCTCTCCTCCGAGAACCACATAAATCCGTCCAAATTCCTTCCGCAAAGAAGCGCCGGGAAACGGCTTGAGCAGCAGCTTCACGTGATTCAGTACTGCCTTTTCAAAACGAGTTCGATTCTTCCCTTTTAATGTAAATTCACCGAAGCGAAGTAACAGCATATCATAGTGCATTTTAACGTTTCCACCTTTCAAGGGATTCCAGCTTGGCTACAGCCTGTTGCAGTGCAAGTATAAGATCGTCGATATCCTGTTCCGTATGCTCGTCACCGAAGCTGATACGAATGCCGCCAGACGCTTCTGCCTCATTGCGGCCCATCGCCTGCAGCACCCGGCTGGGCTCGGCCAATTTCGAAGAACAAGCCGACTTGGTCGATACGGCCACACCTAGTTGCTCCAGCGTATGCAGCAGTACCTCGGCCTTCATACCCGGATACGAAAAGTGGATAATATGCGGTGCTTCCTCCCCGCTGTTTAGCCGCAGTTGAGGGATTGTCTGCACTTCTGCGACCACTCGTTCTCTCCACTCGGTCATGCGGCGTGCTGTTTCTGCTTGTCGTTCGCCCGCTAGTCGTACCGCTTTGGACATACCAACAAGCAGTGGTACATTTTCCGTACCTGCACGAAAACCCTGCTCCTGAGAGCCGCCACTATGCAGTGGGAAAAGCTCTACACCTTCCCGAACGAATAGTAGTCCAGCACCTTTAGGTCCACGCAACTTATGCGCAGAGAGGCTGTACAGATCAGCCTGCCAGCCCCGGATATCAACCGGCAGCTTTCCAAACCCCTGTACACCGTCAATATGAAATAGAACACGGGGGAACTGTTTCTTCAGCGCAGCTCCGATATCATGCACCGGTTGCACCCTTCCGGTCTCATTATTGACATGCATAATACTGACTAGAATCGTATCTTTACGGACAGCGGCACAAACCTGTTCAACGCTCACATGCCCTTCCGCATCGACAGGTAAAAATGTAACCTCAAAGCCCAGATTTGTCAGTTGTCTGCAAGCTTCATACACAGACGGGTGCTCTGTCGATACAGTAACAATATGCTTGCCTCTGGTCTGATACTGCAAAGCTACTCCCTTAATAGCAAGATTGTTGCTTTCCGTTGCCCCAGATGTGAAGACAATCTCTGATGGATACACTCCCAAAGCCGCAGCACATACTTCGCGCGAACGCTTAAGCAACTTATCCGCATCCTCTCCATACCGATGCATCGAAGATGGATTGCCATAGTGGCGCCTCATGACCTCGGCAACCGTTGTAATCACCTCTTCAAAAGGCGGAGTTGTCGCGGCATAATCAAAATATTTCATTAAACTCCCCTTTCTGCCCTACAACTGCTGCAACAAAAAAAGACCAAAACAGGGAAAGGCCGCTACATTATAGCGACACCCTTTCCCCATATTGATCCTGTCTACGGACCTAATCTAATTGAAATTACGCACCTTTTTCGTTATAAGCTATAGGGCTTAGATCGTATATTTTTCACGAGCATTTTGAATTTTGGTAATATATCTTTGCGTTTCCAGCGGAAGCTTATCCAGTACAGACATTAACTGTTCATCACTACTTACACCAAGCCGCTGGATCCGTCCGGGACCTGCATTATATGCAGCCAGCGCCATATTTTCTTGTCCGTTAAAACGTTTAATCTGATAAGACAAATAGCGAACTCCAGCATCAATATTTTGTCCAGGATCATATGGGTCACTGACTCCCAGACCTTGAGCCGTAGCATCCATAAGTTGCATAAGCCCTTTGGCCCCAGCCGAAGAAGTGACCGATGGATTAAATGAAGATTCCGTATCAATAACTGCTTTAATCAACGCTACTGGAACGCCGTATTTCTGACTAGCCTCGTTAATCAATTCATCATATGCTGTAGGTGTTGTAGGTCCGTCTGTTGCTGTGCTGGAAGGAGCGGGATACAATGACGAAGCCGTTCCCCTCGAAGGTCCCAATTGAAGCCATAGCAAACCATTTTCGTCTCTGGTAACATCGCTTGAATTTTCTCGAGTCACAGCACCATCTGTTTCCAACTGACCTACTTGTTCCAGTAATCCGGAAAAAGCGTCCGTTGTCCCCGTCTGGGTTGTAGCACTCATATTATTTAACAGCTGCATGTCTAACATGGATTTGGACACGCGCGGATCAATCTGCATGTGGTGTTCCCAACTTTCTATAGTTGTTATATCCCAAATAGCTTGTCGTTATTGCTATGATACAACTTTTTACTATGTACTTCCATACCTTTTAATGAAAAAAAGCTCCGTTTCTGTCGAAAAGACAGCGGAGCTTTATAGATCAGCTTAAATATAATTATATCACTAAGATGATTTTTCTCGGATATACACAAGAAAACTATGCTTTTTCCTCCAGTAAGGTCAACGAACGAACGGGATAAAAGCAAAATAACTCAATGTCGCCAGCGCCCCAAGACCAATCGACCAAATGCCGGTCGTTTTGCTGCCATTCACATAGGCAAAAAAACCTAAAACTGCAGCAATAGGCCCCAGTACAATGGACCACATAAACAATGAGGCAATTCCCACAGCCAGACCAACATAACCAGAAATACGACCACTATTGTTTATAACCTGCTCTTCACCCTTGACCTGATGTCGAGTCACAACTGAGCCAGGAGCAACCTCTGCTGCATATTCCTCACGATCATTACGGCGCTTGGCAGATCGTTCATGAATGTGACGGGGGTAATCTACACGTTTGCGGCTAACATGCTCTTCATTCTGATGCTTGTCGTTTTCATGATCTTCCATAATAAACTGCACCTCCAAATGCGAAATGAATCGCGTAATAAAATTTACACGGACTTCGGTTTAAAAGTGTGGCAACAGGTTGCGGCTGACGTGTCAGCCTTATCACGTTCTTCTGAACTGAAGCTTTCCCCCGCATATTCTTCTTTAAATTTCTTTCCGGCATGACCATCAACTTCAATCATGATCAAATCTGCCTTGCACAAGTTGTTTTCTCCCCAATAATGGCAATTGGCTACGCTACACTTAACGATTGGCTTGGCCTCTTGGCTCATGATCATCACCTCGGATTCATTGTCCCCCCGCTATCCCGCACCTATGCGTTTATGGTATATGGCAGTTGGTGACATACGAAAAAAGCCGTTTCCTTCACCTCCTCCAAAATGGCAGGAAGCAAGTAGAAAACGGCTTGCTTGTCTTGTTTTAGTTTTTGATTAGAAATGATCTTCCCCGTTGAATGCTTTAGGCATGAGTACGGCGAGTCTGCATCCGGCGCTGAGTCAAATAGTCACTTTCATAATAAGTCAGATCATCACGCAATTCTTCAAAATTTTTCGTAATGTCCATGATCACTTCGCGAGCGGCTGGCACTGGCGTTTTACGGAAGCGGATAGCATCTTGTCCCGTATACGCATAGCGTCCATCCTCTGCGTAAGATTCATTTTTGGGATAAAAAAAGCTGTTCACGCAGTCATGGTAAACGTTATACAATGCCTTTTCCGCAAAATCGACGTCAAAATTGGCACGGCGTAAAGCCACACCCAACTTTTCATAAGATACTTCGGAAAAAACAAGGACATGACGGAGATCCGACAAAAAGCCTTTGTAAAAGAGTACGGACTCCTCATTGCCATCTGCAGCCAGTTGCGGCAGAGCATGCTCATTGAGGAATGTTTCCACCCGTTTCACGGCAGTTTTCAGTCTCTCCTGCGCCGACTCACATAATTTTTGTACGTTGACTGCTGACATCAAGGCAGCTCCCCCTTATTTGTTGCTTGTTCATCAATTTGGTTACCCGAAAATAGTCCCTTCTAACCGAAAGAGCTGTAATTTTCAGTATTTATCCTACCACAAATAAGCATTGAAAGGTATAAAAACATGCCAACCTCCTCACGCTAAACCATAAATTTATGAATACTCAAGGAGGACGGTCCCATGTCTCGGCGAAAATGGTTAAAACCCCTGCTAGGAGCAGCTGCCGGGGTGTTTCTCATCACACTGATGCTGCCTTCCCGTGATCACCGCCATACACCGCAGCCCGAATATACGGCCAAGATGGTGCCACAGCAAGAGAAGCAGCTCAAAAAAGGAATGTTGGCTTTGGACCTGTCCGCTACGGATACCCTCACACGCATGGATGCAAGGCAGGATATTCAATACGTGATGCGGGAACTTGATGGTAAAACTGCTGATCAGAAAAAGCAGTTTACCCGCACGCTACAGCAATCGCACAGTCATCTTCATACGTTACAGTGGATTCACACAAGCGACGGGAATACGAACACCTATACGGGCAGCAAAGCACAAACTCGTCTGCTCAGTCATCCTCAAATTAAAAGCAGCTTGGCTGCGGCTCGCCGTTCCGTCATGCAAAATAAATCCTACGAATCTGCTGCATTTCAGGCTGAAGGCGGTAAATATTTTGTCATGGCAGAACCATCGGCTGACGGAACATGCGGCGTTGCTGCTCTGGTCAGTCAGCAAGTATTGCGTGACGTGGAGAAGCATCAGCGGAAAAATTTGCGTTTGATTCCCTATCCAAAAGAAGGCAGCTACAAAATCGAATCCGTACATCCCGACACATTGCACGATATTACTGTCAAGACGGGCCACGACAACGAAAATGCAAGCCATTATTTCGAAAACGAAATTGTCGTTCGCTTCCGTCATAATCCTGATTCACGACAACTGCAGGAAATTGCAGCAGATTTACACTGTGCGCCAGGCCGCAAGCTTGGTTATACCTATGTATTTCATTCGGATAAGATGAACTTTAAGGAGCTAAAGCAATATTTTTCAAGAAAGTGGAACCCGCTTTATACTGAACCTCACTATATGTATCTAACCAATGAGAAAACACCTATCAAAGCGGACAACTCTATTCCCAATGATTTGCTCTTTTCCCGCTATCAATGGAATCTGCCGGCAACTGAAACCAACCGAGGTTGGAAATTAAGCAAAGGCAGCAAGGACGTAATTGTCGCTGTCGTAGATACGGGAGTAGATTTGGATCACCCCGACCTAAAAGGTCAAATCCTTTCAGGTCGTAACGTGGTAAACCCGTCTGAAAAGCCTTATGATGACGTCGGTCACGGAACGCACGTCGCCGGCATCATTTCTGCCCTCGTGAATAATGGTGAGGGGGTCGCTGGCATGACATGGTACAACAAAGTCATGCCCATCAAGGTACTTGACCAATCCGGCTCCGGTACGACTTACTCGGTTGCAGAAGGTATTATCTGGGCAGCTGATCACGGTGCCAAGGTCATCAATTTGAGTCTGGGCAATTACGCACAAGCTGAATTTTTGCATGATGCGATCAAATACGCTTATGATAAAGATGTCGTATTAATTGCAGCCACAGGCAATGACAATACGGAACGGCCTGGCTATCCAGCAGCGTATCCTGAAGTGTTTGCCGTTTCCGCTACAGATTCTTCTATGCACCGTGCATCCTTTTCTAACTATGGAGATTATGTAGATGTCATGGCTCCAGGTGCAAGTATCGCCAGTACGTACCCAGGAAATCAATATGCTGCACTGTCGGGCACATCAATGGCCAGTCCCCATGTATCAGCACTTGCTGCCCTGATCCGATCCGTTAACCCCGATCTGACCAACAAAGAGGTTATGGATTTAATGAGAAGCAGCGTAATTGACTTGGGCACACCAGGGCATGACAAATATTTCGGGTATGGTCAAATTGATGTGTATAAAGCGTTGAAAGCAGCACAACGTCCATATGTTCCTTTGCAATTCTACCCACAGCATTTAAGTGACAAGTTAAAATCTATTTTAAAGAAATTGGAAACGTAAGATTCCTTATAGGAAAAAAGCAGCCATGTTGCTCCATGGCTGCTTTTTTGGGCTTTATTAACGCTTAGAACTGCTGCGAACAGGACGCTTGCTATGACTGCGAGTATGACAGCAAGGTTCTCCAGGATCCTTTATACTCACCGGAAATACGTGATGTGGTACAGGTACAATGTGCGTCTGATTAACAATTTCAATCGGATGAACCACAGGCACGACTTGTGGGAAAAATTGATGATTTACAAATTGGATCGGCGGGCACACGATCGGGTCGTAAGGGCAATGACTCATAATGTGCAACTCCTTTCGGTGAATTAGTACAGCATATTAAGAAGGCATGTGCTGTGCTTGGATGTTTACCCCCTAATACAAATATCCCTTATAAAATAGGCTTCCGTTCAACAATGACCGAATGATCAAGCAGTTCGCCCAACAAACGGCACAGTTTGTGAAGACCTGTTTTAAGTGTTTCCTTGTCCGCATACGAAAAGGAAATACGGATATGATTACTGTCCATACCACCTGCATAGCACACTGCACCAGGTAAAAAGGAAACGCCTTCTCGGTCAGCCAGCCGCTCCAATTCTGGAATATCAACATTAGGAGGAAGCTTAATCCACATATTTAAGCCGCCTTCGGGAGCATACCAGCTAACCTCTGGCGGAGCATAGCGCTGGAGCGTATACAATGCGACTGTCAACCGATCCCGCATTTGTTCCCGCAACCCGACAAGATGTCGATCAAGACGGTTCCTGATAAAGGGCAATAGCGCTTTTTGCGTTAATAGAGGGCTCCCCAAATCCGTAGTAGACTTGGCAGCCACCAAACGATCCATTACACTGCCAGTGGCCGCTACACAAGCTATACGGCAGCCGGGAGCAACGGTTTTGCTAAAGCTTTTGATATATATCACATGTCCGGACTGATCATGCGCCTTGATAGAGAGTGGCGGCTTTGTTTTATAGTAGAGGTCGGAAAATGGATCATCCTCAACAATGAGGCAATGATAACTTTGAGCTAGATCCAATAATTGTGTGCGTCTGGCCGTCGTTAAAGTTACTCCGGTAGGATTATGAAAGGTGGGTATCGTGTAGATCAATTTTGGGGGATGAGTATCACAAAGTCGCGTGAGGATATCGATCCGCATGCCCTGCTCATCCATCGGAATCATAATTACTTTGGCACCACGACTGGTAAACACATCAATGGCCCCCGTATATGTAGGAGCCTCCATGTAGACAACATCTCCAGAACCAACAAAAGTACGTGCCACTAGGTCAATGCCCTGTTGGGCACCACTGGTCACGAGCAGCTGTTCTGCAACAGTGCATATGCCACGTTCGTTCAGGTGATCTACAAACACTTCCCTCAGCGCTAAATCACCTTCAAAAGTACCGTATGCAGCCATTGCATCAGGATTTCCAGAGGATAGACGTTGAGTATCAGCGATGATTTCGCGTGTAGGAAGAAGCTCCGGTTGAATTGCTGCTATATGAAAAGAATAGGGGACCTGTCTGCTATGGTTAAAGTTTCTCCATAACTGTGCGCGTGGCAAATAATCGATCAGCGACATTTGCCATGACAAATCCTGCGTTCCCTCACGTTGAACAGCTACCGAAGGCTCTGCTACATAGCAACCTTTTCCCTGTGTACAGGTAACCAGATTAATTGACTCCAACTCAGCATACGCCTTGCTTACAGTTACGGGACTTACCGCAAGCAAACTGGACAAATGTCGGACAGAGGGAAGCTTTGTGCCCTGAGGCAACAGTCCAGACTGGATGCGATCTGCTAATGTTTTGGCAATCTGTAAATATAATTTGACACTGCTATTGCGGCTGAGATCAATATGCATCGGAACCGTCCCCTCCAAAAATCAACTGTTACATTTAGACGTTTACTGTTATACTTCATTATCGATATAATACAACAAATTTCATAGTACAGTATAGAACACAGGAGATGATTGGATTGGAACACAAATTTTCGGGTATGGCTCGTACTCAGGGCTCGTCCATGGTAAGGGACATTTTAAAGCTGACACAGGGAACAGATGTGTTATCTCTGGCAGGCGGCCTTCCTGCCGATGCCTTTTTCCCCATCGAAGCTGTTGCTAAAGCCTATGAGCAGGTATTTCGCCTCGGCGGTACTACCGCTCTTCAATACGGCCTAACCGAGGGCTACATTCCTCTACGGGAACGTCTTGCAGCAATCATGTCATCCCAAGGCATCTCCGTCACCAGAGATAACATCATCATGACGACGGGCTCACAGCAGACCATTGATCTGGTTTCGCGTGTATTGCTCGATCCGCAGGATACTGTTTTGGTGGAGTCCCCTACTTATTTGGCAGCTCTTCAGGTATTTAATTCCTATGGTGCCAACATTGTAAGTGTAGATACAGACTCTAACGGTATGCGATTAGAAGATCTTGAAGCCAAGATCAAAAAACATCAGCCTAAATTCGTGTATGTCATCCCCACCTTCTCCAACCCGGCAGGAAGTGTTTGGAGTATGGAACGCAGAACAGGCGTTGTTGAACTATGCCGTAAATACGGCACTTTGATTTTTGAAGATGATCCTTACGGACGTCTTAAATTTGATGAAAACCTTAACTTTCCATCCCTTTTCTCAATCGATCAACAGCTAGGTGGAGACGGCCATGTGATGTACACTTCTACATTCTCTAAAACCGTTGCTCCTGGTGTTCGCTCTGGTTGGCTGGTAGCTAATCAAGCGATTGTCGTTAAAGTCGCCAATGCCAAACAATCTGCCGATCTGCACTCCAGCAGTATTGATCAACGTGCTTTGAATGAGTTATTGGACTTTTTTGACTTGGACGGACATATTCGTACTGTGTCCGCTGAGTACCATACTCGTATGCTACGTCTCACGTCGCTGATGAAAGAACGCCAATGGGAAGGAATCACCTGGAATGATGCACTTGGCGGTATGTTTATGTGGGTTACCCTACCCGAGGGCTTCCGTTCTGATCGGTTGCTGCAACTTGCAATTCAGGAAGGAGTCGCATTTGTGCCTGGACAAGTCTTCTATGCTGACCTAAGTGGCAGTAACCACATGCGGATCAACTTCACGCATACGGATCCTTCCCTGCTTCCTAAAGCCGTTGATCGATTGGATCGAGCACTGAAGATGTACACAGAGGAAAGTGTGGTAAAAAGCGTACGATGATAGAGTTGGCAGGGCGTGTAAGTGAGGCCGCTTCGCAAATCATTTGATCTTACGATCGCTGTTGCCCCGGATTCCTAATTAAATAAGTTCCGACAAAGGTCGGAATCCGGGGGCAAAGGCGAGCGCTTCGCTTCTCCAGATTCAAATGCTCCGCTACGCTGATACGTGCCTCATCCCCGCACGTTCTTACGGTAGAGGGAATGAAAGATGGAAAAACAGAATAAAGCCCTCAATATCATGTTGGGGGCTTTATTCTGCTTCGAAAACATCTAACAAATTAAATAGACCTATAAATACACGTACGCTGCGTAAATACGGTATGTTAAAAAGGGTGTGCCATGATTCCCGCAGGAATATGGCACACCCTTTTAATTCAATAAATACATTTGGATTAAAAGTTTTTCATGCAAAAAGGTCATTTACAAAAGTTAAATTCATACATTTTAAGGTGTTGCAGTGGGGAAAGTTTTCCGTAAGCCGGGTTCTGTGCTATTCGTGGTACAGACGGGAACTACCCTCCCACTACAAGCGACAATCATCTATCTAGGCCGAACATTGCTATTCAGCTCCAGCGACCAACCTAGACACGCCTCGGGCTAAGGCTGCTTCGCGAAGAAGCTGTGTCCCATTAGGTCTTGCTCCAGATGGGGTTTACCAGGAACGAAGTCACCAGCGTTCCTCGGGGTCTCTTACACCTCGGTTCCATCCTTGCCTGTGCCGCAAGCGGCCATCGGCGGTCCATTTCTGTGGCACTATCCTTCAACTCGCGCTGACTGGACGTTATCCAGCATCCTGCCCTATGGAGCCCGGACTTTCCTCTCGCGGCTTACGCCGCCAGCGATTGTCTGTCAAACTTTCCGAACAACATTACATAGTATACAGGGAACGCGCGCATGATACAACCCTGAAAATATTGTAAAACGTAGAGATCTCTGTTTACTTGCCCAAATAAAACGGATGTACCTTTCTCTGCAATGAATCATCCGCCACATAATAAGCAGACCTTCCCACGTATAGCGGGATAGAAAGCTTACTAAAATCAGGAACATCCTCATCTAGGAACAGGTCATCATCTCGGTAGGTCTGCTGTATTTCACCGACGATCCAATCATGATCTCCATAGGTATGAATATCCACGACTTTACACTCATAAGCAAGATAAGCCTCCAGCAATATAGGCACATTAACTGAAATTCCATCCTCATATGCAATGCCAAACTGCTGAAACTTATCTACATCTTTACCACTAAAGGTACCTACAGCCTGAATCCATTCCGATCTGTGCGCAGGCAGAAACTGAATACCAAAGCCTCCGCTTTTCTCGATCAGTCCGTGAGAATATGTTTCCTTCCTCAGTGAAATGCCATACATGCCCGGTGATGATCCGATATAGGTATGCCAGCCTGAGGCCATTACATTATTTTCCCCCTCATAGCGGGAAGTAACAACAGCGACCATGCCTGGATAGGCATGAATTGCAGAATCAGCTATCAGCGTCCGCATAGAACCTCTCCCTACGAAAAAAAAAATAATAGAGCATCTTCATTTTCTCATAGATGTTGAGATTTTACAAAAATTGAAAAGGCTCGGTTTCCACCTGAGATACATGTACTTCCGTTGAATAACGACCTTCTGTCAAGCGTTTGCGCATCCATTCTGCGGTTTTAGGCTTCATAATCTTTTCAGCATTATGTCCAGGGTCAATAATAGCAATCCCCGCAATCAGGGCATCGTGAGCCGTATGGTAGTCAATATCCCCTGTGACCAATACATCAGCACCTTTGAAAAGCGACTTATTCACATAGCGGCTGCCTGAGCCCCCAAGCACGGCTGCCTTTTTGATCATACGGTCCAAGTCGCCCACCACACGTACATGCTCAACGTTGAGGCCATTTTTCACAACATCGACAAACTCCCGTAGCGTGTGAGCTTCCTTAAGCTTGCCCACCCGTCCCAAACCAAAGGAACGGCCCTGCAAATCCATGTGATACAGATCATAAGCCACCTCTTCATAAGGGTGAGCCTTCAGCATCGCTTGAATGACTTTGTTGCGTACAGCCTGCGGTACAATGGTTTCAATACGAACCTCTTCGCTACGCTCCATTTTGCCCGGTTCACCCAAAAACGGCTGTGTGCCTTCACCCGGCACAAAAGTTCCGTAGCCATCAATGTTAAAACTGCAATGGCTGTAGTTGCCAATATGCCCAGCTCCAGCACCCAGTACAGCATCCAGTACCCGTTGATGATGTGTTTTGGGAACAAAAACGACCAGCTTGAATAGTTGCTCGGTGTGAACATCCTCCAGCGTACCTTCACTTTGAATACCCAGTGCTTCTGCCATCCAGTCATTCATGCCGTCCTCAGCCGTATCCAGATTCGTATGACTGATGTAGACAGCAATATCATTCTTGATCAGCTTTTCATACAATCTACCCGCAGGCTGATCTGTGTTCAAAGCTTTAAGTGGGCGGAATATAATCGCATGATGCGCAATAATGAGGTCAGCTTTTCTGCGGATTGCCTCTTCGACAACCTCATCATTAACATCCAGGGCTACTAATATGCTTTTGATTTCCTTTTGCAGACTACCCAGCTGAAGCCCGATTCTATCGTCCGGAACTGCCAAGTGTTTCGGAGCCAGCTGCTCCATATAGCTAATTACTGTCTGTCCTTTGGCAAACATGCAAGTACCTCCTCTAGCTGTTCAATTTGCTTACGCAATTGCTCCCGCTTATGCTGTGCGGATTCCTGATCTGATCGTGCCACTTGTGCCAGCACGTCCTCAAGCTTGCGAATCTCCAATTTCCATTTATAAAAAAAGATTTCATTCGGTGCTTTGACCAATAGTGGTCCGAGTTGCATCAACAAATCCTGTGTCAGTACCAGCGAACTATCGGGAAGTTTCCATGGTTGATACAGCGCATCCTGTTTCAGTGAGCTTACCGAATCAGGTACTGCCGTAAGAATCTCATATATTTTTCCGTCTTCTTCCATAATATGTTCACTTGTCAGTACCCATTGATGTTCGATGAGCCAACGACGTAAAATATCCTCGCCTACGTTAGGCTGTAGAACAAGCTGTTTCACTGAAACAAGCTTGTCTTTCCCTTGCTCTAAAATGGAAGCGATCAAGGCACCACCCATCCCGGCTATCGTAATAACATCAACCTCATTGGCCTTAATTACAGCCAAGCCATCTCCCTTTCTAACCGCAATGCGATCCGTAAGGCCTGATTCGGCCACCTGCTTTTGAGCCGCACGCAACGGGCCATCGTTGACTTCACCCGCCACAGCTTGCGGTACTCTGCCACTACGCACTGCAGCCACAGGGAGTAGTCCATGATCCGAGCCAATATCCGCAAGTCTGCTCCCGGCAGGAATTTGTTTCATAATATATTGTAATCGTTGAGAAAGTTTCATGACGTCACCCACGTAATCCATTTTTTTCGAGTCCAAAATAAAATTCCAACAACAAATGCCAACTTCAGTATGCTGTAAAACACCACATCTCCCGCCGCTTGATGGCGCAGGATAATCGTGTCTGCTTCAGCCATGAATGCTAGTGTCATGCCTATAGCGAAATAAACCAAAGCGAGACGCGGAAAGCGGCGATGTACCCACCAGCTTAACCAGATCAACAATACTGCGTGCAAAATCCAAAATGCCTCAAGCATCACTAAAGTTGCTGTAGGCCAATAGCGGCCTATAAGGATCGCGTACACTAAAAGCAGCCCAGCAATGCCACAGTAATGAAGTAAGCTATTGCGCAAAGTTAATCCGACAAGACACCATACCACACCGCATAGGCCTACGAGCAAAAGAAACCAAACCTTAGCTTCACCTTGATGAAGCTGAATGATCCACACACCCGAACCCAGCATAATCGCACTGCCTAAAGTGCCCAACATCGCACTCATACTCTTTTCGGAAGACCGCCAAAATGCAGCCACTCCATAGCAAATCGTTGTAACTGCACTCGCCGAGAATATTTGCATTGCCAACGGAAAAGCGGTAAAATAAAAACCGATCAAACAAATGCAGGAAATAATGACAAAACCAAGAAGCCAGGCGATCCCATGCCCGTGTCTAAGATATGTAAGTAGCCCGGTGTTGTTACGGTTCTGGCTCTGCGACGGATCTTCTTCCTCCCGATACAGGTTAGACAAAAAATCGCAATATTGCTCTGGGAGCAGCCGACTTCGCCGCCAATGCTCAATTTCATGTAACAGTATTGCCCGCTTTTTCTCCTGGTCCAAGCTTCTTCCCCTCCACCAAAAGGCTGCCATGAGATAAAAAAAGACCTCCTGCGCGCTTCAAGCCGCAGAAGGTCCGCAATGTTACGCTTCTATTCGAGGAAATCCTTCAGTCGCTTACTGCGGCTTGGATGGCGCAACTTACGTAGCGCTTTGGCCTCAATCTGACGAATACGTTCACGTGTAACACCGAACACTTTACCCACTTCTTCAAGGGTTCTGGTTCTTCCGTCGTCCAGACCAAAACGGAGACGCAAAACATTCTCTTCCCGTTCGGTTAACGTATCCAGTACATCCTCGAGCTGTTCCTTCAGAAGTTCATAGGCAGCCGCATCTGCAGGCGCCAACGCTTCTTGATCCTCAATGAAATCCCCCAGATGTGAGTCATCCTCTTCACCAATTGGTGTTTCCAATGAAACCGGTTCTTGGGCAATTTTCATAATTTCCCGTACTTTTTCCACGCTCAGCTCCATCTCGGCAGCCACTTCCTCCGGCGTAGGTTCGCGCCCCAGCTCTTGCAACAGTTGACGCGATACGCGAATCAGCTTGTTGATCGTTTCCACCATATGCACCGGAATACGGATCGTTCTCGCCTGATCGGCTATTGCACGCGTAATGGCCTGACGAATCCACCAGGTTGCATACGTACTGAATTTAAAGCCTTTTTCGTAATCAAATTTTTCTACTGCCTTAATCAAACCCATATTACCTTCCTGAATCAGATCCAGGAAAAGCATTCCGCGACCAACATAACGTTTGGCAATACTTACAACCAGACGCAAGTTCGCTTCTGCCAACCGGCGCTTAGCTTCTTCATCGCCGTTATTGATCCGTTTGGCAAGCTCCACCTCATCATCAGCAGAAAGCAACGGTACACGACCGATTTCTTTCAAGTACATCCGGACTGGGTCATTAATTTTAATACCGGGAGGCAGGCTCAGATCGTCATCGAAATTAAAATCATCCCCATCATTGTTTTCCGGGTCGTCATTTTGACGCAATCTGGTAACTTCTTCGTCGTTGTCATTCACAACCTCAATCCCCAAGTCACCCAGCTGCTCATAAAACTCATCCATTTGCTCGGGGTCCTGATCAAACGGCGATAGTTTTTCCATGATATCTTTGTAGTTCAGAGAAGAACTTTTTTTACCCAACTCAATCAGTTGATCTTTAACCTGATCCAGTGTTAGTTCCGTCTCCAGTTCAGTATGCTGATCATTCGCCATCTTTCGACTCCCTCCTCCCTAGAAACATCCGACCTCTGTGTGTTCATTGTCTCTCTAGGGCTATAATCTCACTTGCAATTTGTGCTGCGCGCAAAAAGTCACCTAAGCGCTCAGCGGCTCTCATTTCTTCCCTCTTCAAATCCAGTTGCTCCTGCAATGGAAATTTTCGCACTTGATGAATATAATCATCCAAAATGTGCGGTGCCCATACGCCTGGAGCATCCATCATCATGATCGAACTTACGTTCTTCTCCAGTCGGTCGTCTTGCAAAGATGAAATAAAACGGCTTGTATCCGGTAACTTCCCTTGCGCGTAATAGGCATATAGATAAGCAGCAATTGCTGCATGATCCTCAATATTAAAGGCGTCGCCCAGATGCTTTTCTACATACTCTGCAGCTTCTAAATCCTGCATCATCCAGTGAAGCAGCCTGCGTTCAGCCACATGATAAGCCGGCAACAGATTAGGTGTGGAGACCTGCCCTTTTTTATGCCTACCATTATTCCACCCATTTTCGTTATTATCCCCAAAGTTCTGTTTTTTTTGCAGGGATTGACGCAGTAAATTGCATTCTTGCTTCAAGGTTTCAAAATCCACCTTGACTTCGGCTGACACTTCGCGCAGATACACTTCCCGCTCGGTCGGGGATGACAGAGGTGCAATGACATTTAATGCTTCGCGGGAATACGCGATTCTTCCTTCTTCCTCTTGCAGTATATGGTTTTTTTTCAGATATATAAGCTTAAATTTCACCGTTGAAACAGCACTTTCGATAATTTGGCGCTGGAATCGTTCGCCGCCGTATTGCCGGATAAAATCATCCGGGTCCATACCGTCACTGACCAGCGCTACTTTCACGTGAAGCCCCGCATTTTCCAACAGCGGAAAATTTTTAAGCGCAGCAGCTTGCCCTGCCCGGTCACCATCATAACAAATAATGACCTCGTCGCACAGTCCTTTTAACATCGTAGCATGGTGCTCTGTTAGAGCAGTGCCCATGGCGGCCACCCCATTTTGTACGCCAGCTTCCCATGTCGAGATGACATCACCGTAGCCTTCAAAAAGAACACTTTGGCGAAGCTTGCGAATTGAGGTTTTAGCATGATGGAGATTGTACAGCGTTCGGCTCTTGTTGAATAGCTTGGTCTCCGGTGAATTCAAATACTTCGGCTGTCCCTCACCAAGTATACGGCCTGCAAAGGCAATAACTTTTCCGTTGCGATTCCAAATGGGAAACATGATACGATCTCTGAATCGATCCACATATCCATCACCCTCATGCCGGGGAGAAATAAGCCCTCCCTTTTCCATCTCCACAGGATCAAAAGAACGCTTCTCCAGAAACTGAACGATCGTATCCCATCGGTTGGGTGCATAGCCAATTTGAAATTGATCAATGATCTTGTCACTGAATCCTCGTGAGCGCAAGTATTCCATAGCTGGTTTGCCGTGCTCCGTATTTTTAAGCAAAAAATGGTACATCTTAGAAGTTAACTCATACGCTTGCAACAGCCTGTCCAACTCAGGATGCTGATGCGATGAATCACGTCCCTGCCATTCGCCGAGCGGGATATGACTTTCTTCTGCCATTGTCCTGACAGCTTCGGGAAAGGATAGTCCTTCGATTTCCATCATAAACTTGATGGCATTGCCTCCCGCGCCGCAGCCGTAGCAGTAAAAAATCTGACGATCCGGTGTCACGGTGAATGAAGGGGTTTTTTCGGAATGAAAAGGACAGAGGCCTTTCATATATTTCCCCTGCTTGGTCAAATGCACGTACTTGCTTACCGTATCTACAATATCATGATGTTGTAAAACTGACTCAATGATATCGTCCGGTATGTTACCTTGTCCGGCACTCATATTAACCACCTTCATCTCTTTAGCACGTAAATATAATTCGATACCGCTACTCATTCTCCTGCAAGCGAAGTAAAAGTTTTGTCAGTTTATGTTGAAAAACTTCACGATCCTCTAATGAAAACGGTTTAGGTCCTTTTCCATAACGTCCTTTTTTCCGTTCTTTGGCAGAGGTATGACGTCGGTCAAGCATGAAATCTATCGAATCGTTTCGATACATAGCTCCGCGAAAAGACATCACTTCACAACCTTTTGCCAAGGCAAGTGCAGCAAGACCATAATCATTGGTGGTTACAATATCTCCACGGCGGATATGATTGGCAATATAGAGATCGGCACTTTGGTCGCTTCGGTCTACTTTAACGACGCTTACACCTTTGCTGCCCTGAATGAGATGATCATATGAAGATACCATAATAACCTCAATATGAAAACGGGAAGCTATCTCCGCAATTTCACTTTTAACAGGACAAGCGTCCCCGTCAACAACGATCCTCACATCCAGTAAAGTTCCGGTTCCCCCCATAAGCATCCCCCATCCGCATTCGAGTAAAATACGGAACGGCTGCAAGATTGCTCTTACACCGTTCCGTATATTTATACCCATTTTTTCAAGTTGTTCATACTACCACAACTGACGTTTAAACTACAAGCTTGGAAAAATCGGCAAAACGCTTCAGTTCTGAGTCAATAACAGCCAGCAATGCCAAACGATTATTACGAACAGCGTCATCCTCAGCCATAACCATAACGGAATCAAAGAACGCCGTTACCGCAGGGGTAATGGATGAAGCTAGCGCTAACGCCCGTGTCGCATCACCTTCCTGTAAAGCTACGCTGTAAGATTCATAAGCGCTATACCATGCTTCGTAAAGCGTTTTTTCGCCTTGTTCCGTAAACTCATCTGTATTAACTGACTTATGAACTGCTTTAGCAGCCAGATTACCTACACGATTAAAGGATTCAACTGTTGCTTTGAATACCTCACCTGTTTGTACGGCAGTCATTAGCGCAGCTCCGCGGTTAACAACGGAAGCAACATCGTCATATCCAGCTGCAAGCACTGCATCCACAACGTCATAACGAAGTGTCTCAGACAATAGTTTCTTCACGCGTAATCCAAAAAACTCATGTAATTCTTTACGTATTTCATCCGCGGAACGTTTCATATTTCCAAGGTTGCCGTGCACATCAAGCGCGATATTGAACACATCAGACAACGTAGCCGAAAGCTTACGATCCAACAAAATCTGCACAATACCTGCTGCCTGACGACGAAGCGCGTAAGGGTCCTGTGAACCTGTTGGAATAATACCGATGGAGAAGCAGCCTGTAATAGTATCTATCTTGTCTGCGATACTTACAATCGCTCCAGCATTCGTGGAAGGAACCGTTTCTCCTGCATAACGCGGCTGGTAATGCTCAAACACCGCTCTTGCCACTTCTTCCTTCTCTCCAGCCTTACGAGCATAGTCCTCACCCATCACACCTTGCAGTTCCGGGAACTCGTATACCATTTGTGTTACCAGGTCAAATTTACAAATATCCGCTGCTCGACTAACCGATTCCTGTGTATCTGGAGAAACGCGAAGCTTCTCTGCCAGAGCATCAGCAATACGGCGGATCCGGCGTACTTTGTCTCCAACTGTTCCCAGCTCTTCGTGGAAAACGATACTTTCCAGTTTGGAGAGTGCATCTTTAATTTCCAGCTTCTGATCTTCTTCATAAAAGAATTTGGCATCAGACAGCCGCGCGCGCAATACTTTTTCATTCCCTTTAGCAATGACTTCCAGCGATTGACTTCCTCCGTTACGTACCGTAACAAAGTATGGCAGTAGCTCTCCTGTGCGATCCAACACTGGGAAATAGCGTTGATGTTCACGCATGGAAGTAATGAGTACATCCTTCGGAATGTTCAGGAACGCAGGATCAAAACCTCCGAACAGTACTGTTGGGGTTTCCACCAAATACAGCACTTCTTCCAGCAAATCATCTTTTACCGCAATCGTCCAATCTTTTTCGGCAGCCAGCGCTTCAATCTGCTTCACAATAAGCGATTGACGTTCCTCAATGTCCACAATGACATGCTGCTTGCGAAGCACTTCAACATAGTCAGCTGGACTTTCTACTACGGCATCCTGTCCCAGGAAACGATGCCCTCTTGTCACATTTCCTGACTGCACGCCGGCAATCTCCAAATTAACAATATCGTTACCAAACAAGGCAATCAACCAGCGGATCGGACGAACAAATTTAAAGTCATAACTCGCCCAGCGCATAAATTTAGGGAATGTCATGGCATGTAAAATGTGCAATAAACCTTCGGACAGCACATCCGCCGTTGGAACACCTATGCTGCTCTTAGTTGCGTAAATATATTCCACGCCTCCAAGCTCCTTGAACGTAAACTGTTCAGGATCAACACCTTGGCTGCGAGCAAAGCCCAGTGCAGCCTTACTCCAGTTACCAGCTTCGTCTAGTGCGATTTTGCGGGAAGGACCTTTAACCTCTTCGTTAATATCTTCTTGCTTCTCCGCTACTTCCTTCACAAGTACCGCCAAACGGCGAGGTGTAGCATAAGCCTCTACAGCACCATAAGCAATACGAGAGCTGTCAAGCCATGCCGTCATACGCTGCTTCAACTGCTGAATCGCATTCGGGATAAAACGTGCAGGGACTTCTTCCAACCCGATCTCAAACAATAAATCTTTAGACATTTGCCGCACCTCCTTTCTTCAACAGCGGGAAGCCCAGCTTCTCGCGCTCCTCCAGATAGGTCGCAGCCACCTGACGCGCCAAATTACGCACTCGTATAATAAACCCAGTCCGTTCCGTCACACTGATCGCTCCGCGAGCGTCCAGCAAGTTGAACGCATGAGAACATTTCAGCACATAATCATAGGCTGGAAATACAAGATGCTGCGCCATCGCTTTATTTGCCTCTTCTTCGTACATATTAAAAAGAGTAAAGAGCATTTTGACGTCAGATACTTCGAACGTATACTTGGAATGCTCAAATTCAGGCTGGTGGAAGACATCTCCGTAGGTGATTCCGTTGACCCACTCCAAATCGAACACATTCTCCTTGTCCTGGATGTAGGAAGCAAGACGCTCCATACCGTACGTGATTTCTACTGCAACCGGACTGGCATCAATACCGCCCACTTGCTGGAAATAGGTGAACTGGGTAATTTCCATACCGTCCAGCCATACTTCCCAACCTAAACCCCACGCTCCCAGCGTCGGTGCTTCCCAGTTGTCTTCAACGAAACGAATATCGTGCTCCAGAGGGTTAATGCCTAAGCGACTCAAACTTTCCAAATACAATTCCTGAATGTTATCCGGTGAAGGCTTCAAAACTACTTGAAACTGATGATGCTGATACAGGCGATTTGGGTTCTCACCATAACGTCCGTCTGACGGACGACGAGAAGGTTCAACATAAGCTACATTCCACGGCTCAGGTCCGATCGAACGTAAATACGTCATCGGGTTCATCGTGCCTGCCCCTTTTTCCGTGTCATACGGCTGTACAATAATACAGTTGTGTTCAGCCCAAAATTGTTGCAGCGTTAAAATCATCTGCTGAAAATTCATTGGTACACGCTCCCTTTCCAATTCCCTCAAATGTTGGTGATTTCTTCTCATTTAAGCTCGTATGTACAGGGCTATTTTATCCCAAAAGCCTTGCTAGAGACAGCAAAAAGCCCCCGCCTCTACGCCTGTACAGACGTAGGGACGAGAGCTGACTCCCGCGGTTCCACCCTACTTGATTGCGATCCTATATCACCAATCAGATCGTAATCCTCTTTTCCGTGTCCATTCAGACGCTCCCGAGTGCCTGTTCACGAAGAATTCCCGCTGGGCTTACACCGTCCCCAACTCGCTAATACAGAGAATACATCCCGCTACTTTCTCGTTCAATGCATCTGCTCCCGAAGGAGATATATAGTAGGATATTACACGTTTTCAGCAATACAGTCAAGAGAATAGGGCGTTTCACATATTGTACTTATCAAGCTGATCCAAAAAATTGCGGGATTTTAGCTTGACCTCCAACTGCATATCCATGAACTGACGCATGACATGTTTGATCTCCAGCTTAGTGGAGTCCTTCACGTCAATGTTGCCGAGCCGATTCAAATCCATTCTGGCGAACAAGCGCAGCAACTTCAGTGTACGTGGAGTCACGCTCAATGCCGCTGGATCAAAATGCTTGTAGCTCCGACACAAAACTCCGCCTAGCCTCGGGCTGACGAACATATCCTCATCAGCACATTGTTGACCACTTGAAATACATGCATCAAGCTGAGGAGCATATCCGGCCGCCTGCAGTATTTTAAATTCATAAATACTCATGACGATCAGTGGATCTTTGCCACTCTCCAGCGCCTCCAAACATGCTTTAAGCTGCCTAAACCAGAATGCGCCTGTTTCCTCCTCCTGTAGCACCCGATCGAGTAATTCACAAGCATAAGAAGCGTAAGCTGCCTTAGTAATATCCTCGCGTAATGTATGGTGGGATTGGATAATTTCACCGGCATTCAACGTGCCTAAGCCTGTGTTTCGAAAAAAAACGAATTCGCCGTACGTAAACGGCTGCGTTAAAGCAGCGTGACGGCTTTTGGACTTTTTTGCACCTCTGACCAGCACGCCTGCTTTGCCTCCGCTTTCGGTGCAAAGCGTAATAATTTTGTTCCCCTCACCGTAATCCATGCTGCGGATGACGATTCCTTCCACCCTGTAAAGCATGCCTCTTCCCCCAAACATTCGCGAAGAAGCCAGTGGCTTGTACTATTCACGGGCTTCTTCATGCTCGTCCGACTCTCCTTCATCCGTATCTTGCTCCCTTGTCATGGCGCTCTCCCGGTATAACAGATACGCACCGACATCTCCAGTCATCGCAAAATACTTCCACGAAAAATCTCGCAATCGTATTCATCCTTTCTTCGGAAATGACGTTTGCATCTCAAAATTAGGATGATGCGAAGAGGGTGGAAGTATGCGATGAAATAAATGGATTGCGTTTAAAAAAAGGCTGCTGTATGTAGATTGGAACTGCCGCTTCGCAAATGATTTGATCTTACGATCGCTGTTACCCCCGAATTTATTTGAATGTACAAACATACAAAGGGTTAAATTCGGGGGTAAAGGCGAACGCTATCGCTTCTTCAGATTCAAATCCTTCGCTCCGCTGCAACGTGCATACAGATAACCTTTTTTTAAAACGCTCATTATTTCATCGCTGGAAGAAAGGGGTAAAAAGAGCAAGAGTTAAGCGCCGCATATGCGCGGCGCTTTGAATGACCGGAAGACTGTTACTTATCTCAGTCATAGAGATCGGGACGGCTTTTTTATGATGCATACAACAACTATACATATTTATTTAATATCAATTTTTTTGCCTCAATAAACCCTTGAACTAAAGTGAGGTAGAATGGAGTTCTGTTTTTAAGCGTCGCGATGGAAGCCCAGGTCACGAAGAACGCGTTCCTGGTTACGCCAGTCTTTTTTGACCTTAACCCACAGTTCCAAGAAAATTTTGGAGCCTAGCAGGTTTTGGATATCTTGGCGGGCCTGTTTGCCCACTTCTTTGAGCATGGCTCCCTGTTTACCGATAATAATCCCCTTCTGGGAATCACGCTCTACAAAAATAACAGCCATAATATGCACTACACCATTATCCTGCACTTTCATGTCTTCAATCATAACCGCAATAGAATGGGGTACTTCCTCACGTGTCATATGCAGAATTTTTTCCCGCACCAGCTCGGCAATGACAAATTGTTCTGGATGATCGGTAATTTGATCATCCGGATAATATTGCGGACCTTCTGGCAAGTATTTTTGCACCTGCTCCAGCAAGGTGTTTACATTGTTGCCCATTTTGGCCGAGATCGGTACGATTTCTGCAAAGTCGTACAACTTGCGATACTGCTCAATTAGGGGCAACAACGCTTCCGGCTCAATCCGATCAATTTTATTCAGCACCAAGATAACTGGCGTTTTTACTTGTTTAAGCTGTTCGGCAATAAAACGGTCGCCACCGCCTAGACCTTCAGCAGCATCAATAAGAAAAAGTACCGCTTCTACTTCACCCAACGTATTAAAAGCGGTCTGATTCATGTAATCGCCTAATTTTGACTGGCGCTTATGAATCCCGGGTGTATCCAAAAATACAATTTGTGTGTCCTCTGTAGTAAATACGCCGTGAATTTTGTTGCGTGTAGTTTGTGGCTTGTCTGACATAATGGCGATCTTCTGCCCAATGACATGGTTCATCAGTGTTGATTTTCCGACATTGGGTCTGCCAACAATTGCGACAAAGCCTGATTTAAAGTGTTTCTTAGCCATTTCATTTCCTCCAGCGCGATTAAGCACCTATTTTATTTTGGTTTTTCCTTAAAACAGCGAACTAATTAACGTCAACATAGGCCTATAAAACACAAATATACCAATAATTACAGCAAAAACCGCTGCCAGGAGCACGGCTCCGGCGGCGGTGTCTTTAGCCGCTTTGGCCAGCGGATGAATATCAGGTGAGATGAGATCCACCGCTGCTTCAACAGCGGTGTTGAACAGTTCGGCTACAATGACTATAGCGATAGCCACGCAGACGAATAACCAGTCGAGCCGGGAGATGTGCAGAGTTAAGCCTGCTACAATGACAAGGAGCGCCACGACCACATGTATCCGCATATTTACTTGCGTACGCAGAGCGTACATCACGCCTTCTGCCGCATAGCGAAAGGTCATTCTCCAAGGCTGACGTCTCATTACCTTGTCAACCCCGCTTGAGCCAGTACAGCTTCCTGTTTGCCCATCATTTCAGCTTCACTCACATCATCCTGATGATCATAGCCTAACAGATGCAGAAAGCCGTGAACAAACAAAAAACCAATTTCACGCTCAATCGAATGTCCGTATTCTTCACTCTGAGCTTGCGCCGTTTGTACAGAGATTATAATATCCCCCAGAACATCCGGTACATCATTCAATGAATTTTCTTCATTCGGTTCGTAAATAATTTCAAGCTCTTCATCCAGTGTTTCCTTCATAGCAAAAGACAACACATCGGTGGGACGATCAATTCCCCGATAGTCCCTGTTCAACTCATGAATTTGCTCATCATTAACGAAGGTAAGGGCTACCTCACCGTCTGTGACTCCTTCCACTTTGCCTGCCTCCTCTAATAAGGTGTTCAGCAGCGTAATCAAGGATTCGTTAATTACCATATCGTTTTGTTCATTATTCCAAGCTAATTGAAGGCCCATGCCAACCGCTCCTTTTAATTCTAGTGCTCTAACCGTACTTCATGCACAAGTTATATTAAGCTTTTCCGCTTTCAGACTTGGGCTTTTCCTCCGGATACTCAATACGGGAATGAAAAATTCCCATTACTGTTTCCTTGAGAGTTTGAGCCACGATATCAAGCTCCCGCATGGTCAGCTCGCAGTCGTTAAATTGGTGATCATCAAGACGGCTCTTAATAATTTTCTCAATCATGGATTCCACCTGTTCCACTGTCGGCTTCCGTAAGGAACGAACTGCTGCCTCCACGCTATCAGCAATTCCCACCACAGCAGACTCTTTAGACTGAGCCTTCGGTCCCGGATAACGGAAATCATCCTCCGTGAAGTCAGGCTCCACCCCCCGCTCTTCAGCTTCGCGCAGCGCCTTGTGATAAAAATAGTGTAAGAATGTCGTTCCGTGGTGCTGCTCGGCAATGTCGCGAATGGGCTTGGGTAGCTTGTAATCCAATTGCATTTCCACGCCATCACGAGCATGGGCGATAATGATGGATTTGCTCAGCTTGGGCTCTATTGTATCATGTGGATTTTCCAATCCATTTTGATTTTCAATGAAGTACGAAGGCCTCTTGGTTTTACCAATATCATGATAATATGAACCAACCCGGCACAATAAGCCGTTTGCTCCTATAGCCTCCGCTGCGGCCTCTGACAGATTACCTACCATTACACTATGATGATACGTTCCCGGTGTCTCCGTAAGCAGCTTGCGGAGCAATGGATGGTTGGGATTCGACAACTCAACAAGCTTCAATGCCGACAAGATACCAAAAGTAGACTCAAAAAATGGCATTAGCCCAATAACAAGTATTGCTGTTATCAGACCGCCTGCAAAAGCAAAAGCTACCCCATAGAGCGTCGTCGTTTGAGTCCAATTCCCTTGGTCAATCAGTGCCAGCGAAAAAACAGACAGGGCACCGAACAGGCATACCATAATCGCCCCTTTGAACAGTGTTGAACGCTGGCTGGCTCGATGGGTAGAGAAAATCGCTGCCAGACAGACCACAATAGCAAAAAATCCAAAATTAAAGTCAAAAATTTGTCCCTGACGGACATTCAAAATAACACTTGCCAATATACTGAATATAACGGCACATACAAAAGCCAACGACATATCAAGCAACAGCGTTACGAGCATAGCTCCAAGCGCGATAGGCGCCAGATAGCCAAGATAGGAACGTTCACTGTTCTGCAGTATGGAAATTAACATCATTGCTCCCACTGTAATCACAAAGATTAATACTAGCATGAGCAACTGTGCATTATTATACTTGAAGTTTCGTGTTCGTGATTGAAATTGACGAATATACATAAACAGGCCCAATGCCAGCATCATAGACAACATCAGCAGGCCAAATTGTGGCCAATAATTGATTTTATCCTTGAGCAATTCATTTTCATCAAGCAGTGTATAGATTTCCTGGGTAATAATCTCACCCTTCTTGACGAGCACTTCACCCTGTTTAATGTAAACTGTCGGTGTATCTTCACGAGCCTGTACCTTGGCGTCCTTCGTAGCTGTATCATCATAAAACTTGTTGGCGGTAATCACAAGCCTTGCAAGTTCCTGAACAACCTCCCGCGAGGTGCGCTTGGTAAGCGAGCTTGTACTTACCCGCTCAGCTACCTTCGCTCGGGCTGTCTGGGCATCTGTAATTTGATCATTCATCAACCCTGTCACAATCTCACGGGCAACAGGCCGCATTTCGGCAATATCCTCAGATGTAAGGCGCGGAATTTTAATGAATGTCTCCTCTGGAATTCGGTACGTTTGCTCTTTCGTTTTTTCCAGCACTTCATCCAGCAACTTATCTGGGTAGGCATCCGCATTACGGCTGTTATTCACAAAATTTTGCACAAATTCCCGTGCACGTTGCGGAATCTCATCCTTATAAATCGAAATCTTATCTGCTCTAGAGACCTGATCATCCTGATTGAGCCGTTCAATTCGATCCAAAATACCAGTAATCAGGTTATCGTTGCGAACTGGCACAATGGTATACATAGGCTGCACACGTTCCGCCGATTCCTCTTGAGCCTTCAAAGTCGCCTTACTGTTAGGAAGCTGCATCGGGGCGACAATTTCCTTTTCACTCGGTTGATTTACCCGAATGTCATAACGCTCGGGAAGTAGCTTGGACGCAAAGCCTACATAAAAAAGAACCACCAAAAATAAAAACAGAAGATAGCGTGTCGCCACGCTATACTTCCATCCATTCATTCTATGCTGGAACGTTTTCCCTTTAGATAATTCCTTCGAGGTCATCTAAAACAATCCCTCTCCATCATCTTTTTCAAGGCAGCTACACTGCTCATTTTATACTTTTTCTGGTCGTACACACCTTACTCGTGATTGAATGACTATCCTTGACTTTCGGCAACACGGTCATAAGCAACAATAATTTTCTGTACCAGGGAATGACGGACAACATCCTCTTCTGCAAACTGGACAAAGCCTATTTCCTCAATCCCTTGTAAAATCGCATTCGCTTCAATCAGACCGGATTTTTTGCCACGAGGCAAATCAATTTGCGTAACATCGCCAGTAATGACCATTTTGGAGCCAAAGCCAAGTCGAGTCAAAAACATTTTCATTTGCTCTGGTGTGGTGTTTTGGGCTTCGTCCAAAATAATAAAGGAGTCATCCAGCGTACGCCCCCGCATATAAGCCAAAGGTGCAATTTCTATTAATCCGCGTTCCAGTGCCTTTGCAGTTTGCTCTGGGCCCATCACATCGTATAGGGCATCATATAATGGGCGTAAATACGGATCAACCTTTTCCTGTAAATCCCCTGGTAAAAAACCTAAATTCTCACCTGCTTCCACCGCAGGACGAGTCAGTACAATGCGCTTGACTGAACCTTCCTTCAGGGCAGCTACGGCCAGCACTACAGCCAGATAGGTTTTACCAGTACCCGCCGGTCCAATTCCAAATACAATATCGCGTTTCTTAATCGTGGTTACATAGTGCTTTTGTCCAATCGTTTTGACGCGAATCGGTTTACCCCGGAACGTCGTCGTAATTTCACCCTTGAACAAATCGAGCAGCTGATCAGCGCGCAAATCTTTTGCCAGTTCAATCGCATAATGGACATCCCTTTCGGTCAGTATATACCCATTGCGAATTAACTGGAGTAATACGTCGAACAATTGTTCGAGCACTTCCACCTCGTGAGCATTACCAAAAACATTAACTTCTGCCTCACGTGATGCTATTTTTGCGGGAATAGCTACTTCGATTAATTTCAAAAAGGAATCCTGCGGGCCAAATAACGCCTGTCCTTCTCCCGCATTGTTCAATGCAATTTGTATGCTGCGTTGTTGTTCTGCCAAATAGCCTCATTCTCCTTGGTTATGAACTAACGGAAGTTCTTCCGCAATATCCTGCTCCACTTCAAAAAGCACTTTCATATAAACTTTACCATTCTCTCTCTTCTCATGCAAAATTTTTTGGCTCATTATTTTCGTTCCTTTGCCGTATTTAGCTAAAATATCAGCTCGTGCGCCTTCTATTCCTGACATTTTCGCCTCTGCTTCCGTAAGCTTCTGCTCTTGTATCTTTGTCTCCCTCACACTTTCGGTCATCCAACCCATCGGAAGTTTGTAGGAACGCCATGTTAGCGGATCATGTTCAACTGTTGTTTTATGTGTAGAATAAGGTATTTTCCCATATCCCCACAATTGTATCGCACGGTTGCCTAGGACCAGATACAAGCGGTCATGACTGGTACCTGTATACGTGCTGCTGCGTTGCACCGTGGGACTGCTAATTTCGTATTCATGCCATACAAGACCCTTAACCTCTCCTTTGGCTACGACCTGCTGTTGGTTCTCCTCATCTCCAAGCGTTCCAGAGATGAGGATGGCTCCTTTTTTGACACGCGTATTTTTATGCACGACAGGACGACCCTGCTCGGCAAAAATTTCAGTGACTACCGCATCTGCCTTACTAATGATATGACGAGGGCTGTAGAGCGGCGCAGGGGTAGGCTGTGAAGCTTCAACAACCTGAATCGTCACCAAAGTACCCTGCTTTTCCACACCGATCCAGGATGCTTCTGGAAGCTTCTGCATGAGCGCACGTGAAAGCTTGTCTTGACTGGATAGACGAAAGCTCCATTGAAATGGATACAGGCCCTCCTGTCGGGCGGCTTTGAGAACGGATTCCGTCGATAGTTTATCATTCCCCTTTACTTCAATGTCCCAGATAAGCGAAGACATCAGCAGGAGACCTATCCAGAACAAAGCCAATCCAGCCAGGAAAAATTTACGTTTGGCAAGTCGTACAGCAGTAAAGGGAAGCCCTTGCCGCTTCAGAACATGCATTTTACAGCCTGTCCTTCTCAAAAGCGGGCGTAGGAGGAAGACGTGCGGCAGCAGAAGGTTCATTTCTGCATGTCTAGTACCCATCGGCCGCACGTTCCAAACAGGTATATGGTGATCGGTGAGTAAATTAATGAAAGCTTCCACACTTTCGCCCTTGACAGCAAGGGTAACCGTACCACGCAGCTTTGCTAAAGCAGGATGTTTCACGAGCCTTCCTCCGTTCCTTCCATTTGGATATCCGTTATATGTCCCTCTACACTTACCTGCTCTGGCAGAATAGACGTAATGACTAGATCATGGCCGGACACCCTCAGCCTTCCTTGCGCAAGTGCAAGTACGAGCTGATCCGGCGTGAAATCCACCACGCCCCGGTGATTCTCCACATAAAGCTGACGGCTGCCGATGAGGGTTAACCGCGGCAGGTCAAATAGAATGTCCTGCGGAAGCTCCAGCGTCTCGCTGGCCCACTTTCGCAGTTTGCGGCTCATCCTGCTCATACGGCGAAATCTCCCTTCCTGTCATCAAAATATCTGTTATCCAACGGCTTAGAGTTGTTTTAATGACAGCACGCTGCTATTTTTTCATCTTCTGTTATTGCCATCCGGTACCCATAGATGTTTCAAGGCAGCTACGCTGCTGGCTTTTCATCTTATATTCTTATTATCAGTGAACACCATTACATCAGCGCCACAGATATCTGTACTGTACATTTTATGATCCAGCCCCCGCATTTATGAGGCTAAACTTACAATTCGTAGTACCTACTATATTGCAGAGGAAAAAGATGTGTCCTTTCAAAATTCACAACAAAAAAGACAACCTCGTTTTCATATCGAAAACAAAGGTTGTCTTTTTTTGAATTTCATTATATGACACGGTTATTTTTCGCTATCTCGATTTAAAAGAGAGTTTTTTCTAGAGTATAAGAAGTAAACAGCCATACCAATGACAAGCCAAATAATAAAGCGAACAAATGTCTGGCCATTTAAATTAAGAATGAGCACCCCACATGAAACGATAGCCAGGATCGGGATATACGGAACTCCAGGACATCGGAAGGCCCTTGGCAAATCAGGTTGTGTTTTTCTCATAACGATGACGGCGACCGAAATCAGAATAAATGCTGACAAGGTTCCAATGTTCACCAAACTTGCTAACTCATCCAGCGGAATCAGTCCACCCATTAATGCAGATAAAGTACCGAAAAACAACGTGTTAATGTAGGGCGTTTTGTATTTGGAATGAACCTTGGATAATACCTTGGGGACTAAGCCGTCACGTGACATAGCAAACATAATACGAGTTTGACCATAGAGCATTACCAGCATGACCGTTGTCATCCCTAAGATGGCTCCTATATCTACAATACCAGCAACCCAGTTCTGGCCCGCAACCTGCAATACCAATGACACGGGGTGAGAGATTCCTTCAAATTGCATAAATGGCACTATACCAGTCATAATCGCGCTAACAATGACATACAAAAACGTACAAATAACGAGTGAGAAAATAATGCCTCGCGGTAAATCAGTAGTGGGGTTTTTAGTTTCTTCAGCCGCTGATGAAACAGCATCAAAACCAATAAAAGCAAAAAACACAAGAGCTGCGGCTCCAAACACCCCACTGAACCCAAACGGCATAAATGGCGTCCAATTATCTGGCTTCACATATTTAAAAGCAACGATGATAAATAATAAAATAACAATAATCTTTACAATTACCATGATGTTGTTTATCCGTTTTGATTCTTTTATCCCAAAATAAAGCAAGAACGTGATACCCATCAAAATTAAAAAAGCTGGCAGATTAAAATAAGTAGTTTGGTCTTTCAAAGCCCCCGGTGCGGCAGTGAATTCAAGCGGAATGCGAAGGCCAATTCCATTCAAAAATGATACAAAGTAACCCGACCAACCTGCGGAAACGGCGCTGGCTGCCAGCATGTATTCCAAAATTAAATCCCATCCAATAATAAAGGCCAATAGCTCCCCCATCGTAGCATATGTAAAAGTGTAAACAGAACCGGATACTGGAACGGTGGATGCAAACTCCGCATAAGCCAATGCTGCGAATAAACAGGCGAGTCCTGCAATCACAAAAGAAAGAACCAAGCCTGGACCAGCCGTAACTGCTCCCGTACCTGTCAACACAAAAATCCCCGTTCCGATAATGGCTCCAATTCCAAGCATCGTTAAATCAAACGCACCCAGTTCCCTTTTCAGTGCTTTTTCCCCTCGCGTAGCGGCAATCAACTGATCAATGCTCTTCTTTCTAAACAAGCTATTCCCCATCGATCCCATCCTCCTAAAGATTAATTTGCCATTTTTATAACCTTGTTTTATCACCTCGATATAAATAAAATTTTAGGTAAATTTGGAGTAAATTTCATAAGTATCTATCATTGAGAACATTATATATAAAAAAGAAAAAATGAAAACTGCTTTTGGAAAGCTCCATTCATATTGTTACATTTGATCATTTTTCACGAAAATATTTTCATAAATGAGACGCTAAATTAGACAAAATGCCACCATTTTAGATGACAGCAAATGTGAGAAACCTAGGGCCCACAAGAGATTATCACATTCGTTGTCAGGTAATTAGAGCATTTGTCGTTAATTCACTTTTTATTCTGTGCATGGTTATGTATTCCCAAATCATCACAAAAAAAGATCCGCCACAGCCAAAGCCGTGACGGATCCACTATCATTTTAACGTCTTCCTCCACCCATGTAGCGCTTGGAACGCGGAGGACCTAATATTTCTGCCCAAATCACACCTTTGCGCAGATCAGCCGTATCCACCCTATTACGGTCTTGCGAAGCTATCTCTGGCACATCTGTAATTTCCCCTGACTCCCTCGCGTTAGATATACGATCGAGACGGGCTAAAACCATTCTGCGTTCTTCTTCCATAGCACGGATCCGATCCTCTAGAGTCGAACCGTTATCTAATGAATCCCGGTCCATCCGTTCTTCCGTTTCTGACCGATCGCCCACTTCTTCTATCCGACGAGCTTCCATAACCGCCCGTCGTTCATTAGGAAATTGACGTTGCAACTCACCAGCAACATCCTGCTGACGCTGCTCTTGCCCATGTTCCGTTGTGAAGGGTCTGGATGACGTCGAGGGCCCGCGAGAACCATGATCACCACCAAAGGTGGGCATACCTTTTCGCGGCGGTGATTTTCGCCCTGTACCTTGGATGCTTTTCCCCAAAAAGGACACCAAAGCAAAGCCAATCACGATCAGGATGTACAAATGTTCAAAGATCCAGCTGATAAAGTTCATTACTCACCACCTAGCTGCCGTAATTCATCGGCTATGTCCCGTTATTAATCCCGGTTCTTGTTGTCATTCCCCGAGTTCTCATTCGGTTTGCTTAAGGAGCCACGCATTTGCGTATCCGCCTCAATATTTTTCAAATTCATATAGTCCATGACGCCAAGTTTCCCGTCGCGCAGCGCTTCAGCCATGGCCAGCGGCACTTCGGATTCGGATTCCACCACGCGTGCTCTCATTTCTACAACACGCGCCTTCATTTCCTGCTCCTGCGCTACAGCCATCGCACGCCGCTCTTCCGCTTTTGCCTGCGCAATACGTTTGTCGGCTTCCGCCTGCTCCGTTTGCAGAAACGCACCGATATTTTTACCTACATCAACGTCTGCAATATCAATGGACAAGATTTCAAATGCTGTCCCGGCATCCAAACCTTTGGACAATACAGTTCTTGAAATTGAATCTGGATTTTCCAACACGTCCTTATGTGAGTTACTGGAACCTACGGTTGTAACAATACCTTCACCGACCCGTGCAATAATCGTTTCTTCTCCGGCACCCCCAACAAGTCGATCAATGTTGGCACGCACCGTAACACGAGCTTTAACCTTTACTTCGATACCATCCTTGGCGACCGCAGCCACAATAGGTGTCTCAATAACACGCGGATTGACGCTCATTTGGACCGCTTGCAGAACATCCCGACCCGCAAGGTCAATTGCTGCCGCACGTTCAAACTCAAGCGGAATGTTAGCTCGCTGCGCAGCAATCAACGCATTGATCACTCGGTCTACATTCCCTCCTGCGAGAAAATGGCTTTCCAGCTGGTTGATATTCAAGCCCAGACCCGCCTTGGTTGCCTTAATGAGCGGATTGACAATTCGGCTTGGCGTGACACGCCGTAAGCGCATAGCTACCAGCGTAATGATGCCAATGCGCACACCCGAAGCCAATGCTGAAATCCACAGCATCACCGGGAAGAAACTGAAAAATACGCTCAATACAATAATCACTACAACGGCAATCAGCAAAACGCTGACAATACCCGATTCGAACACTCGCATCATCCTCCATTAATCTAATTTTCTGTTGTTTGCTTGTTTAGGCGCCAGTGTCTGCTTTGACCACAATTCGCCCACCTTCTACTTTGGATACTATAATCGGCATATCCGTAGCAATAAACTCGCCGTTCGTTACAACATCGACTCGCTCATCAGCAATCAGCACCGTTCCGGCTGGACGAAGTGGTGTCAGACTGACCCCCCTTTGACCTAATAGCATTTCCCGGTTCACCACTGAAGAAAAACCTTGTTCAGCCGTTAAACTTTCTTTAAGTATAAAACGGTTCCATATCCCTCGGTCCTTGAATACAACCGCGATGATCGCCACCACGGCAACCGCAGCTGCAAAGGCAATGCCCAAAGATATAAACGCATGCTGCATGTTGTATGCTGCCCGAACAACTCCGGCGACAAGGCTGACGGAACCCAAGATGCCCAAAATACCAAAGCTTGGGATGAACATTTCAAGTATAAGCAGAGCCAGACCGATAATAAACAACAACCACGTCTCCGAACCTGCAAAACCAGCGATATAATTGCCGAAAAAATACAAACCAAATCCGAGTATGCCCAAAATACCCGGTACACCAAAACCAGGTACGATCAACTCAATAACAATACCCGCGATACCGATAAATAAAAGCAACGTCTGTACAATTGGGTTGGTCAATATCTCGGCTGCTTTTTCAGCCCATGTTCGCTCCACATGAATGACATCATCCGTGCTGTAACCCATCCACTGGATAACCTCTTGTTCGGAAGACGCGATGTGATCCGCATAACCCAACTTCAGCGCTTCCTCACTGGTTAAAGAAATGATCTGACCATTTTCCTTATTAAAGTTCATCTCAGGAATAGATATGGTCGTTTTAAAGTCAACCATACCTCTGGCAATATCCGGATTACGTCCGCCAGCTTCTGCGGCAGATGCCATGCTGCTCTTCCACCAGGCTATCGTTTTTGGATCTGTGATAGCCTGCCCCCCGCCGTCTACTAACGCTGCTGCTCCGATAATACTCCCCGGTTTCATAACAATCTTGTTTGCACTCAACGCAATATAGCTACCCGCTGAGGCCGCTTCGCCCCTTATATAGGCTACGGTCGGAATTGGACTGTCTTTAATCAGTTTGCCCAGCTTCTCCGCTGTATCTACCCGTCCACCGGGAGTGTTAATATCCAGTAAAATCAGACCTGCTTTGGAATCTGCTGCTTCTGCAAATCCACGTTCCATAAATTTGCCCAGACCATGCTCAATTTCCTGATCGACTGGTATAACAAACACAGCTCCACCTTTAGTTTGGGCCGCCGCTGATTCGGAATGAACTAAGGGCAACAGCAAAACGGATACCATTATCCACAACGTTAAAAAGATCCATTTGCGACTGGAGTGGTGATGTTCTCTATGCATTTCTCTCCCCCCTTTCGATCTCTCTATTTTACAGCATACCAAACTTTGTTAGACAAACTATACAGTTTTCAGGATTTAATGTGAAATTATTGGGTATATTGCTAATCCTGACGGCTGTCAGATAATTTACGCACCCAACAGACATCACGTTTCACACAATTAACAATAGCGCTTACATAGAAGTATCTCCTCATCATTACATTCTATGGTAGGCAACGCATATATAGAAATAACACCCTCTGTAAACAGAGGGTGTTGTGTTTTCCTGTTTGTCGCAGGTTTATTGCAGAAATTGCTGAACCGCTTGGTTCACGAGCTTACCGTCAGCGCGGCCTTTTACCTTAGGCATCAAGGCCGTCATTACTTTCCCCATCTCGGCTTTCGAAGAAGCACCGGTTTCCTGGATGGTCTGCTGTACAATAACTTTAATTTCTTCCTCAGAAAGTTGTTCGGGAAGGTACTGAGCGATGATCTCTATTTCTGCTTTAGTGCTTGTCGCAAGTTCATCACGACCGGCTTTTTCAAATTCATGGAGGGCATCTTTTCGCTGTTTGATCTCACGACTCAGAATATCAAGCACTTCGTTGTCGTCCAAATCCCGTTTCAAATCTATTTCAAGATTTTTAATCGTAGAACGAACCATTCGAATGGTGGAGAGTTTGAACTTGTCCTTACTCTTCATTGCTTGCTTCATATCTTCGTTCAATCGTTCGCTCAAATTCATGATTGCTTAGATCCTCCTAGAACTTTCTCTTACGAGCAGCCTCGGACTTTTTCTTGCGCTTTACGCTTGGCTTTTCATAATGCTTGCGTTTCTTCACCTCAGCCAATACGCCATCCTTAGCAATGGAACGTTTAAAGCGACGAAGTGCAGCATCAATTGTCTCGTTTTTGCGAACTTTAGTTTCAGACACCAGTTTTCCCTCCCTCCGACCAGACCGTCCAAGAGCAATAACACGGTTCATCAAATTTTATTATAGGTGAAATGGAAACCAGGTGTCAACCTATAAGAAAAAATGAATACATAAAGGGCCATTTATCTCCATTCACATCCGTATTACTGAAAAGACAAGCTCTGTCATTTTTTAAGAATGTGAGTCCGAAATACCTGTCAAAGCACCCAATTTGGCGCCGCCCAGTAAGTGATAATGCAGATGCCCCACCGCTTGTCCACTATCCGGGCCACAGTTGTTAATCAACCGATAACCAGACTCGGCGATTCCTAACTTTTTCGCAACCTCAACCGCAACACGATGAATCTCCGCGATAAGAGGAAGATCCTCCTCCGTCACTGCGTTCATTGAAGGAATGTATTTTTTTGGAATAATGAGCACGTGTACTGGCGCCGCAGGCTGGATGTCATGAAATGCGAGCACATTGTCGGTTTCCAACACCTTCTTGCTGGGGATGGTTCCATCCACAATTTTCAAAAACAGATCGTCCATTCAAAACCCTCCTTTGGCAGTGAGCCGATCCTAAGCAAATAGACACAAACACCCCTTGCTCTCGGCATTCAAAGTTATGTATTTCCCAGACTGAATAGAAACATATACATCCATGTTTGGTTATACTTATGTTTCTATATGTATCATAACGGAAAAAGGGTCTTAATACCAGTTTCCCTTACTAACTTCTTCTATAATGGCTTTCACCCCTCCATCAATTTGATCCAGCTGCGCGCGCGAAATACTTATGCGCAAAAACTTCTCTTGTTCCCTATAGCCTGATAAATAAAAGCCTTTGCCAGCTACAACCTGGATGTTCCTCGCAGAAAGACACTGTACCAAGCGTTCCAAATTCACTGTCCGAGGCAGTTTAAACTGCATATAAACTCCTGAGGTTACAGCTGAAGTCTGAACGTATCCGGCCTGATTGTATCGTTCCACGGCCTTGTTCAGAGTACGAATGCGCTCCGAATACAGTTTACATATCGTGTGCTTGTGGCGTTCATACATTCCATTTTTAATATAAATATCAAGCGCCGCCTGAGACAACATAGATGTGTCGACATATCTTTTATAAGTGTTAAACGTCTTTAATAGGACTTCTGGCAATACCGCAACTCCTAATCGCAAGCCGGGAAAAATGATTTTCGAGAAGCTTTTCAAATAAATAACATGGTCCGTCTGGTCGTATGCATAAATGGGATCAAAAAGATGATCGGCCCCCAAATCTGCCATATAGTCATCTTCTACGATGTACACATCATATTTGGCGGCTAAGGCTGCTATCGCTTTTCTCTCCTCTGTGTTGTATGAGATTCCTAATGGATTATGATATCTTGACATGGTATAAAAAAACTTGATGCTCTCGTTCTTAAATTGATTCTCCAATTCGTGAAAATCCATACCTTCTGCTGTCCGGACGATGGTACTGACGGGTATGTTCTCTTCCTCCAGAAAGCGCAAATATATATCGTAACTTGGCTGCTCGACCAAAACCTTTTCTTTGCCATTGGGAAACGGCATTTTAGCGAGTATCTCCAATGCCTGCTGAACACCCGAAGTAACGATAATCCGATCCATTTTTGCAAACACTTGAGTATCAGCCAAATGGGAAACCAACGTATGACGCAGTGTTTCCAGTCCTTGCGAATCGCCATAAGTGAACAGATGATATTTGTAGGTGTCAATAGCCTGATTCAAACAATGTTGGAAATCCAGATAAGGGAATACATTTAAATCCGGGGAGGCCGAAGCAAAATCAACGGAGTCTTGAATATGGCTATGGTGTAAATCGCCCGAATTTTCCACTACATAGTATCCACTTTGCGGTATGGAATAGATGGCGTGTTTCTTCTCAAGTTCAGCATATGCCCGCAGAATCGTGCTTTTGCTGCATCTATATAATTCAGAAGCCTCACGGACCGACGGCAGCTTGTAACCTGATTTATATTGTCCCTCGCGAATTTTAAGCTCTATATCCAATAAAATTGAAACATATTTTTTCACAATATCCACCCACCTGCTCTTTACATACTCATTACATGCTTATTCCGTCTTATGTTTCTTTACACGCTAGATGTTACCATGGTTTATGGATAAACAGGATATCTCTTTTCATTAAACTGTACTGATACAGTTTCAATTACTGGGTCATATTGCGGGATAGTATATGTGAAAAAGAGGCTGTTTCTTCATAATGGAAGAAACAGCCTTGCATGATGATGATGTATGAATGCGCCTTAAAGTCACTTGTACTGTACAAGAGCTGTAGGCGGGAGAGAGCAGAGAATTCACTATATCTGGCGACTAAGAAATTAGGATTAGTAATAAGGCAGCAAGCTGATCGCTGTCAACGCTGCAAGTGGCAGAATCAAACGGTTAAAGCGACGGCGTCCGTACGGGAACCCATATGCATAAGCGGGTACTGGATACGGGTACGGATACGGATACGGAGGGTAAGACGCATAGCCACCATAAGCACGGGAACCGCAACCACAATTATTAGGCGGATACGGGAGATTAACATTGACATTTTCCATCTCGTCCCCACCCATAGGAACGGCTAAGTATATCTTTTCATCATCCACATGCTCTACAATGCCGTCATACATTGTCCCGTCCTTCACCCATACGCATACATAACGATGCATATGCTTTTGACATAGTGTTTTAGCATCCGTCTGTTCCGGTGATGTAACTTTTTCGGTTGTCATGCTTTTTTCCATGATTGTTTCCTCCTAGGCTCTTGCATGTATACCGTATGTTATTCAAAAACGGGCTATTTGCTACATCAAATTGGGCGAATTCCGGCTTGCAAAAAAAAGAAGCACCCCGGGAGCTCTTGGCAGAGCCCCTCTGAACGGACGTATGACGGGAAGATTTCTTCCGCAGCATACGTCCGCCGGGGTGCTGTATGATTAACTTGTCGGCTTGGCTGTATTATAACAATAGTTTGAAACTGTATCTGTGACCTGTATCACATTACTTCAAAAAGTTTCCATAACCACACGTGAGCCGCCTCCAGCCTGCTCTGCTGGAAGAACAACCAACTTGCGCGGAAGACGGGCCCGTAGTTCAGGCACATGACTAATCACACCCACAGACAATTGATCGTGGTGCAGCTTTTCCAGTGAGGTGATCACTGTGTCAAGCAGCTCAGGGTCCAACGTTCCAAAGCCTTCATCCAGAAAGAAAAATTGCAGAGGGTATTGGCCCCGCAATTGAATTTGAGCCGACAGCGCAAGCGCAAGCGACAAGGAGGTCAGGAACGTTTCGCCACCAGACAAGGTCGATACCGGACGTTTGACCCCACCGTTGGCATCGTCACTAATGACAAAACCACCGCTGGAATCAACCTCTAGCGCGTAACGCTGCTTGGTCAGAAAACGTAGGCGGCGTGAAGCCGATTGACTAACCTGCATGAGTTGCTCCTCGGCAATATATTCCACAAAGGCATTGCCACGAAAAACAGACTGGAGCTTGGACATTTTTTCCGCTTCGCTACGCAAATGTATACGATTGGACTCCAGTTCCATCCAGCGGACGTGCCGATGCTGCAAGTCCTCTAAATCACGCTCAGCCTTGGCGCGATTCTGAAGCGCCTCTTCGTCGCGTGCACGGCAATCACGTAGCTGTGCAGTAGCCGTTTCCCACTGTTCCTCTGTTACCGTTGCTCCATTCAGCTGCTCTTCGACATGCTTTAAGCGGGAAGACAGCTCTTTTTCCCGTTCTCGATGTAAACTCACTTCACGCTCATAGCGTGCGGCTTCTTCCGGTCCCAGGCAGCATTCCATAACCTCTGCTTCCGTAGCAAAAGAGGAGGCTTCCAGACGACTGCCCCAACGGGACTCTGCCATCTGACGTCTTTCTTCTGCCGAGTCGGAGGCTTGCCGGGCAATCAGTGAAGCATGAACGGCTTGCTGCTTGCGTTCTTCCGCTTCAGTACGGTGGCGTGCCGCGGCTTCGGCTCCGTTTTTAAGTCCCAACAGTCGCGAGGTCGCTTCTTCCAGCAATGAAGCCGCTTGGCCATCTCCAACCCACTTTCGGAGCTGTACTAGCTTTTCACGAAGCGAATCATCTTTGCTTTGGAGCCCTGTACGGCGGGCAATAATGATTTTGTCCTCCTCGATGATACTCTGCTGTATCTGCTGAACACGCTCCGCCTTTCCTTCGAGGAAGGTCACACTCGTCTCCAGCCGGGACCGCAGCTCTTCCGCGCGCCCGTCGCGCTCCTGCATGGCGCGGTAACGCTCCGCGGCTTCGTCCGGAGCGACATCTGGCAGCTGCGCGACCCATTCGGCGCGCAGCCCCTCGCTGCGCGTGGTGCATGCCTCGCGCTTACTCTGTGCCTGCGTCAGCGCTACAGCTGCTGCCTCCTGCTCGGCGGCAGCACGGATACGCCGCTGCTGTCCAGCTGCGTCTGCTTCGCGCAGCGCCTGTGCCTCGGCAGGCAGCGCATACGCACGTGCGGCTAACTCGGCCGCAGCACGTTCCAACGCCGCGCAGCGCTCCGCCCATGCTGCGGCACCACGCGGCTCTACTGGCGCCGCCGCAGGCGTGAAAGGCTCGCCCGTGGCGGCAGCGCCGCTGTCTGCGGTGGCGGGCTGCGCCAGCAAGCTGCGTTGCTCGTGCAACTGCTGGCGCAGTGTGAGGCGCAGCTCCTGCAAACCGAGACGCAGGCGGTGCAGCTCATCTGGCGCAGCGGCATCCGCGCTATGCGCCGCGACGATGGCAGGCGCGGGATGATGCAGCGAGCCGCACACTGCGCATGGCTCGCCTTCGCGCAACTCGGCAGCGAGATGCTGAGCGAGACGCCCCAGCTCCTCGGCACGGAGCTCGTGACGCAGCTGTTCTTCCTCGGCAGCCAGTGACGACATATCGGCGGTGATTTCTGCCTCCAGCGTAAGCAATGCCTCAATGCCATCAGCTGCCTGTGCAGCAAGGGCAGAACGCCGTGCCTCCGTCTCCTGTGTCTCCTGGTCCGTCAGCTTTAGACGTTCGTCTGCTTGCGCAAGCCGTTTCTCCTGAGTCGCGTACTCCAGTTCAGCTTCACGCAATTGCTCATTCGCGATTTCCAGCTGTTGCAACCGTTGCACAGCCTCTTGCAGCATACGCCGCTCATCTGCTCGCACTTCATTTTGCTTTAGCTCTTGTTGAAGCTCTTGCTGTCGCTTCAAGCCTCGCGTCTGTAGCTCTTGTTCCTTTGCGAGTCCTTCTGCATGTTCAGCAAGGATTTGTTCGCTATGCACAAGCTCGGCCGCCAGACGGTCCCGTTCGGTCCGCAACGCTTCCGTATCACGCTCCAGTTGAAGCGCCTGTTCTAGTTGGTCGATCCGAAGCAATAGCTTTGGTTCTTCGGCACTGAGTGCTTGCCGGGCCTGCTCATCTGCTTGCGCAGACACAAGCGCAGCCTCCTGCGCGGTAGCGGCCAGGACTGCCACTTCTTCGGCAGTCTTATGCCGTTTTTCCGCTTCAGTAATGGCTTCCTTCCAATCCGTCAGTGCAGGCAGCAATGCCTCGGCTGCAGTTGCTTGTCGAAGCTTACGCTCCAGTAAAGCAATGCCCGGCTCCTGTGCTGCCAACTGCTCCAGCTCGTTCAATCTTTGGCTGAGCTCGATGACCAGCTCACGGGTTTTGTTTAGCGCCTCCGATTCACGTGAGACACGCTCTAGCTCGCGACGCGAAGCTTCTGCATTGGCAATCGCCTCTTTGAGACGTAACTCTACATGTTCAAGCGCTTCAGCACTCGCATCCCCCAGCCCTTGCTGCTCCGCCTCTAATGCTTTCAGTGCGATATCGTTATCTTTCACACGACGGCTTAGCTTCTGTGCAAGTTGATCTCCGTACTTCTCCAGATGGAACAAACGCTGTAGCATCTGTCTGCGTTCACTGCCCTTTAAGGACAAGAATTCCGCAAACTTTCCCTGCGGCAATACGACAGCTCGTGTAAAATCGTCCATTTTCAGGCCGATGTACTCCTCCACACAGCGTGTCACATCCTGCACCTTATCGGCAAGCACTTCCTCGCCATCCTCTGTTAACGCAATAAAACGGCTAAGCGTATTATTAACCGATACGCCTCCAGCACGTTTGAAACGTCGTTCTACACGGTAACGCCGCGGTCCTTGAGCTGACATTAATTCAAACGTAAATGCAACAGACAACGTATCCTCAGCATGATTCATAATGCCTTGTGTACCATTCACTGCCCGCTCCACTTTACCGTACATAGCCAACGTAATGGCATCCAGCAGCGTTGATTTTCCACTACCCGTTGGGCCAAAAATTCCGAACAGTCCAGTTTCGGTCAAATCGTCAAAGCGAATTTCCTGCGACTCCCGGTAGCTTTGCAACCCCGCCAGTTTTAGAAGGATTGGTTTCATGCGTCATCCTCCTCAGCGTGGTCTCTTGCATCATCCTGTTCCACCAGTTCCAGAAACAACTGCACTAATCCGTCATCCGGCTGTGCTCCGCCTGTCTGCCGCTGATAGAATGCCCGGAACAACTCATGCACTGGCAGTTCTGATCGTTGGTGCTCCAACTGTGCGGCAGCCATTTCTGGATACATAGGGCGAATATGAATGATGCCTTCACGGCTTTTGCGCAACCGCTGGATATCTCCCATCGACATCGCTTCATCCAGCGTAATTTCCAGATCAATAAAGGCATCGGCATCCAGTCCTTCATCCAGCCAGCGATATACTTCCTCCAGACCTCCCCGTGCGCGCCACCTTACTAATGGGCGTCCACTGGTAATATACAGTTCCTCGACCTGAGCAGGTTTGCCAGCAACTACGTCAATTAACGTAACCGACTTGGCTTGTCCGGCTTCGGAAAAGCTATAAGCCAGCGGCGAGCCACTATAACGCATCAGCCCGTCTCCTTTTACATATTGGGGACGATGCAAATGTCCTAGAGCCGTATACTGTGCCCCAATGCTCAAAGCAGACGGATCTACGGTATACGCCCCCCCGACCTGAATTGGGCGTTCCGAGTCCGACTCCAGCCCGCCAAGCACATAAATATGGCTCATCGACAAATTAACGGTGTCAGGCCGAAATGCTGTACCTAGCTGTGACATCAGCAAGCCCACACGGCGGCTATATGCCTCGCGCAATACTGTTTCATCTCCGTCTTCAGACAATAGCTCGTTCAGACGAGACTCGGAGGGATATGGCAAGGCTGCAATGCATGCTATTTCGTCCGTTCGTGGTGTATGAACGCGTACCGCTTCCCCATGGGGCAGTCCCAGCAATGTAATTCCGCGCCCGCTCACCAGCGGTGTGACCGAAGATACCCTTTCCGGCTGATCATGATTGCCCGCAATGACGACTAGAGGTCTTCCTCCAGCCGTAAGACGGGCAGACGTTTCATAAAACAATTGCTCGGCTGCGGCCGAAGGATTGACTGAGTCGTATACGTCTCCAGCCATCATTATCAAATCGGCCTGCTGATCATCAGCCATTTTCGCCAATTCTTCCAAAAAGGCCTCCTGCTCCTTCAAACG
Source organism: Paenibacillus sp. FSL L8-0158 (assembly GCF_038592965.1). Lineage (GTDB taxonomy): Bacteria > Bacillota > Bacilli > Paenibacillales > Paenibacillaceae > Paenibacillus > Paenibacillus polymyxa_D. The sequence continues at coordinate 3,857,717 of NZ_CP151949.1, forward strand.
GCTGCGTCCCTCCAACGTGCGGCCCAAATGCCAATCACCTGTATGCAAAATCCGCATGTTATTCCTCCTCTCCTATCTATATAACTACAGCTGTACACTCTCTCCAGCTTCTAAAAAATACAACCACTTCTCAGCAACCTTTTTGCCTGTAATTTCTTCGATCACACGGGCATACAGCTCTAATTGAAATCGATATTGGTCTGTTAAATGGGACAGCGTACGATATTCAGATATCCGATCTGTTTTATAATCCACCAGCACGAGTCCTTCGGGAGTTTCAAATAGACAGTCAATAATGCCGTTCATCAGCACTTTATCTCCGTCCTGTCCACCTTCCGAATCTGTTTCCTGTCCTGGTGACATCGATGGTAAGCTGTGGTTCCAATAATCGGTTGCTCGCATGGTATAAGTAAACGGAAGCTCTCTTTGAACATGCGATGCCCCCAACATTCTGCTACCCAGCTCACTAGTGAAAAAGCGTAATATTTTATTCGTATCTAGCGCCATTGCATGGACATCCAGTAACATACGCTGATTGAGCAAACGAGCCTTTGTTTCCTCAATAACTTCGGCGCTCATTCCCCCATCTAGTGGCAAATGCAGCATCAACGTATGATAGACCGTTCCTCGTTCCGTTGGAGTCAGTCGCTGATTCCCCATAAACTTAGGTCTGCGCAAGTGTAATTGACTTCCTCCAGTGTGAGAATCCTCCCGATCCCCCGGTAACTCTGCTAGTAGGGAGGTAGATAGATTCAACCAATCGTCCGATCCCATCTCCTGCATTTCCAGCCATCTTTTCATTTCAGTAACCGATGTATTGGCTGCCGTCTTGCCGGCCCGTTCATACGGATAGGTCCAGGAAAGAGCAGCTTCAATGTCCGTTTCACTCTCTTCGTTCAAGTCGAGTAGCTCCGCATTTCTCAGTGCTTCTATCTTCTTTTGGCGCTCTTCGCCCGACATCTCTTCCTCATGATCTGAGTTCACACGAGAGCCGGAAAGTGTTTCCGAAGCCACGATTTTAAATAACCAGTCTGTTCCTGGCATATGTTCCAACTTGTGATAGTACCCATCTTGATCACCTGCTGCTTCCCTCAACAAAGTAGCAGAAGGATGCCGAATCAAAGCGGGACCTACCCAGTCCAGATAGCTGCGGCCTGCCGCCAGCATATAGTCTGGTAAGACCGTTTCCGTATGCTCTTTGGCACGTGCCCAACTCGCTGCGCGCGAAGCGAGGTCCTTCACGGTTCCGGTCATAATCAGCTTTTCACGCGGACGTGTAAGCGCCACGTATAACACCCGCATTTCCTCAGCCAATAGCTCCAGCTGTGAGCGTCGGCGGATCGCTAAATTGGGGAGCGTAGGGTAGCTGACACGATTTTGTTCCTCCACATATTTAGGACCAAACCCCAACTCCTTGTGCATAAGAAACGGTGCATTGAGATCCTGTTGATTGAACATTTTTGCCGTCCCAGCAACAAACACGATAGGGAATTCAAGTCCTTTACTTTTATGAATAGTCATAATGCGGACAGCCTGATCGGGTTCAGTCCCTCCGCTAATTGATCCTAAATCACCGCCTCGCTCCCGTAGACGGGAAATGAAGGTCAGAAATCGGAACAATCCTCGGTTGAACGTAGAAGTCTCATACTGTCTCGCTCGGTCATATAGCGCCCGCAAATTGCTTTGACGCTGTGAGCCGCCAGGCAGTCCACCGACCCAATCCAGATATCCGGTTTCCTCCAGCACATTCCAAATCAATGCACTTAAGCTGCCTAGTCGGGCTTCCTGCCGCCAGGCTTCCAAATTACGCAAAAATGAACGTAGTCGGGCAGACAACGTATTCCCGTCATTTATATTACCAAAGTCAGATGAAGATAAAGAGTCCTCAGGGAAAAGATCCAACTCCATGATGTCAGCAGTGGTCCCTTTTTCGCTCTCCTCCAGTGAGTCCGCCTCTGCCGCCGCCAGCAATGCGCCATAAAACAATCCATCCGGTTTCTCCAACCGAATTTGCGCCAGTTCATCTTCGCTCAAGCCAACAATCGGCGAACGAAGCACTGATGCAAGCGGGATGTCCTGCTGCGGATTATCAATAATATGCAGCAGAGACAACATCACCTCAACCTCCGTTGCCTTAAAAAAGCCTGTCGTCTGCTCCCCGGAGGCCGGAATGCCCTCAAGCCGCAGTTCATCTACAATTAGGGGGGCCCACACGCTTGCCGAACGAAGCAAAATGACGATATCGCCGTAGACTGCCGGACGCATCGCTTTTAATCCTCTGTCGTAAATCAACAGTGGTTGTCCAGTATCTCCGGTCAGTTCTTTAATCCGTTGCGCAATCGCACGAGCCTCTAACTGTGCCGTTTCCAACTCCACAAGCTCAGCCAGCTCACTTTCCTGAAAAGCAGATTCGTCCCCCGTTTCGGACAGCTCCGAAGCCTCGGAAAGACCATGTCCACCCTTATCTACTAACAGCAGCTCAGGTGCGTATACAGAGGCGGTGTCTTGATCCGACTGGTCGGGATAGGATGCGCCGTGTACCAGCCACGCTCGTTCATCGTACTCAATTTCCGCTACATCCACACTCATAATCTGGCGGAACACCAAATTAACCGCATCGACAACTTCCTCCCGACTGCGGAAATTACGCGCCAGATCAATTAAAAAGCCATCTTCCTGCTCCTGCATGCCGTACCGTTGATACTTATTCAAAAACAGACCCGGCTCCGCCAGCCGAAACCGATAAATACTCTGTTTCACGTCGCCCACCATAAAACGGTTACCTGGTTCCTCCCGTGATACCAGCCTAACGATATCTTCCTGTACGGTATTCGTATCCTGATACTCATCTAGCAGCACCTCGTCGAATTGCGCCTTGTATTCGAGCGCAGCATCGGAAGGTAGTAGCTTGTACGGAGTAGAATCGGGATGTCGTAATATTTTCAGACAATAATGTTCCAAATCCCCGAAGTCCACCAACCCTTTTGACTGCTTGTGCTGTTGAAATCGTTCCCCGAATACAATCACGGTTTCTACCAATTCGTCCATCAACGGAGCTGCGGCGTGTAGCTCCTCCCAATAGGCTTCTGCTCTCCTGCCAAACAGGGAAGCCTTCATGTCTGTAATCATTTTTTTGGCTGCTTCGCGCAGCGTCTTAACCCGTTCCTGCAATGCAGGCTCAGTCTGATCTTTTTTGACCGGCTTGAGCTTACCGAAGGCAGCTGCCTGAAAATGATCATATAGAGATGCCCACGGCTGTGTCTCCAGTTCCTGCAGCAATCCCTTCACCATCGCCGTATCCTCTTGCAGCGTTACGGCATAAGGTGCAGGACCGCCGGGCTGCATAGCTGTTTCATGCGCCTGTTCCAGCAAGCTCGCTGCTCCGCGCAATGAAAGTGCAGCATCCACCAAAATGCTGCGAACCCAAGGCGTCTCTCCCAAAGCGACTACATCCTGTACACGAAATGCAGCCGCTGTCTCCCGCAGCCAATGTTCTGGCCAAGGATGACTTTGAGAAAAATCATACAACCGCTGAACAAGCACATACATGGCATCATCGGTGCGTTCTCCACTGAACCAGTCGACCAGTCTGCGGAATATACTGCCTTCATCATGAGCCTCATATTTCTCCTCAAACAGTTCTTCCAGGAGCTCCTGACGCAGCAATTCTGTCTCATGCTCATTCATAATCCGAAAACCGGGATCAAGGGGAATGGCCTGATAATGCCTGCGGATGACCTCCATACAAAAAGAATGAAGCGTCGTAATTGAGGCCCGATTCAGCAACGACAGCTGACGGCGTACATGTTCACTTTCCGGTTCCTGCTCCAATACACGTTCCAACGCTTCACGTATCCGTTGACGCATTTCAGCGGCTGCTGCTTTCGTAAAGGTTGCCACCAGCAATCGATCCACGCTGAAGCCAAGCTGAGGATCGACAATTTTACGAATAATACGCTCTACAAGCACCGCTGTTTTACCAGACCCTGCCGCTGCCGCAACCAGCATGTTGTTACCAGATTCCGAAATGGCACGCCACTGGTCATCGCTCCACATACTGCCTTCCGGCTTCGGCATCCCTTTAGTGTTTGACGTGCCTATCATTGGTCCATTCCTCCTTTCCCTTCCTGTGTATGACCCAGCAGATTCCATATCTGATCCTTACCGGGTTTACCCCATTGATTGTAGCCACTGCCTTCCAGACTGTCGTCAAATTGACAAACAGGCTTAAAAGAGCAGAAGGTACATGCCGTCTCTTGCTGGATACGATAAGGTTCAATGGCCACATCACCCTCTGTCATCCGTGTACCAATCGTCCGAATATTATTACGCACCGAAGCTAGCAGGCTGTCCCACTGTTCCGGCGAAGCAACCGAAGCACTGCTATAAAAACTGCCGTCTGCTTTCACCGCAACGGGTAAAATAGAGGAATATCCCTTGTCCAATGCTGTATCCATTTGCCCAACTACATCCCGATCCGCGAGTAATAATCCCTTCATCTTAAAACGTTTCAAAATCTCCTGACGGGCCTGTTCTGCACTAAGACCGTTAGGCGACTGCAACATCGGATTGTGGACATGAAAATACAGTGTGCCCGCTGGATAAGCGGTCTCGCCCAACCATTCTTCCGCCGCATTCAGCAGCACATCCAGGTAGGTGAGCATTTGCAAGGACAGGCCATAGTACACTTCATGCAGCTTGAGATCCTTTTGGCTAGACTTGTAATCGATGACACGCAAAAGTAACCCCTTTTCTCCCTCTGCCACATCTACACGGTCAATTCGTCCGACAATTTCCATCACAACGCCGTTATCTAACCGGAAGCTTAACGGTGGAAGCTGCTGACCCGGTCCAAAGTCCAACTCCAGCCCAATCGGCTCAAAACTACCTCTTCGCGCATGTTCACCTAAAATCAACGAAGCACGGCTCACAATATCCTTCAATTTGCGCAAAATGTAGCCATACCGCTTGGAGCTCATTAGAATCTCGCCTTGCAGACGAGGAGCCAAACGCTCCACTGTACTTTCCGCCTCTTGGCGGCATTCCTCCGTGCTGAGACTGCCCCAGCTGACATTGCGTTTACGCAAATTGATCGCCATCTCTCCAAGCGCTGCATGGAATAATTGTCCGATATCCGGGGCCTTCAGGCGATACATTTGGCGTTCCTTCAAACGAAGACCGTGAGAGGCAAAGTGCGAAAATGGACATGCCACAAAACGTTCCATACGAGATACGCTGGTACGCAGCTTGCTGCCGTACAGACGGCGGCTCGTTTCCTTCTGCATTTCGGCATGGTTCTCGTAAAAAAGTGAGGTCAACAGCTGACGCAGCTTGTCCTTCTCACGCCCTTGCTGGCTGGCATACCAGTTATATACCTCCCACCAAGGAGATAAAATGTCACCTCCACGTCGCCAATGCCGTAATTGCGCAATGAGCTGCGGCAAAGCCTCGGACGGATGAGAAGCATACTCCCATTGCATCGTCCAGGCATCCCCAGGCAAAGGATATCCAGCCAGCGGACGTTCGTCCAGACTAGGAAACAATTGCCGTACATGTCTTACTAACTCAGACGGCAACAATGACTTGCCTTCTTCATCAGTCACGGCATAGCTCATCCACAGGCTTTTACCGGCTGAAGTAAGGGCCGTATAAGCGAGAAAACGCTCGTCCAGCAGACGTCTTGTCATATCCGGCGCCAGCTCTACGCCTCGTTCGTTTAATGCCGTACGCTCCTGCTCATTCAACACACCGTCCTCATGGAACACAGCCGGCATCACACCTTCGTTCATACCTAGCACAAAAGCATGTTGAATACCGGTCACACGTGTACGGTCCGTGTTTCCGACTAGAACCTGATCCACAGCTGGCGGAACAAGTCCCATACGGAATTCAGCCAATCCCGTTTCCAGCACACCCGCAAACAAAGAGGTATCCAGCCTCTCGTCACCCATCATTTCGACGATTTGATCCAGTAGTTCAAGCACTGCGTCCCATACCTGACGATGCTCCTTCGCCTGCTCAGGATTTCCTGCTTTCTCTGCCTGATGAATGAAGGCGTCCAGCTTGCGGCCAATTTCTGTATCCTCCAGTAACAGATATACCGCTTCACACTTCTCAAGTGCAGTTCGTGCCTTGCCCACACGTTTCTCAAACGCACGTAAAGGCGTCACGATCACATCCCGACACAGCTCCATCAAATCCAACGTTTCATCCCGCCTACGGTTCCGTTCCTGCTCCTCCAGCTCCAGTGACAAGCTGGGCACAGCCTGCCACGGGCGACCGTCTGTCCAACGGCTGCCTTGTATTCCGCAGGCCAGTACATAGTTTTCCAGACGATCCATCTCCTCTCGGCTCACCCGACCGTCCAGCGGTAGGAGAAGATCTGTTTTGACCGCACGAAATACATCCTCATACCGCCAACGTCGCTGCACGATATCCAGCGAAGCCCGAATCAATTCCACTAAGGGATGATGCAATACACTTCTCCGCTGATCCAGAAATACTGGAACTTCATATTGTTTGAATATCGGTTCCACCCATGGCTCATAATCTTCAATATGACGCACAAACAGGGCCATCTCCCGATAACGCGCGCCCTCATCTCGGGCCAGACGACGCATTTCGCGTACAGCCCCTTCCAACTCAGCGCGGCGATTCGCCGCAGCATACAGTTTTATGCCTTCCGGCTGTTCTTCTGTCCACTGCTCTCGTAGCTGCTGCAGCCGCATCCGTTGTTCCTGATTCCGTAACCCTGTACGATATTCAAAGTTAGCCTCCAAATACGCCAACGCCGGACGCTCCTTAAATCTCGGCAGCGGATCAGGGCGCAGTAATTGTGTCTGCGTCTCTATCATTAGCTCGTCTGCCATTCCTTTGAGCTTTACGAACGTAGCCGCCGAAGGATGAAACAAATCCAGCTCATGCGGAAGCTGTCCGTTCTCGTAGCTGCGGTTGCAAGTCAGAGCCACCGTCAACGAAGAGGCATGCAGCATAAGCTGCTCCACAACCTTATATTCATGTGGTGTAAACCTACGGTAGCCATCCATCCAAATATCTGCCCCACGCACAAGGGAAGACTCAGTAATCTGTTCTGCCAGCATGCGCAGCGTATCTTCACCATCGATATATTTAAGCGTCAGCTCTCGTTCAAAATCCTCATAGATTAGACTAATATCTTTGAGCTTGCCGCGCAAAATCGGAGTCGACTCTCCAGCAGCGTTCATTCGCTCCAGTTGCTCGGGTACAGACCGAGTATCATTTCCATACTGCTTTAGCTCCGTAAACAATGTATTCAACCGATCCACAAAGCCAAGCTGGTCTCCCGAATCCTTAAACAAATTCAGTTCATCCTTGCGACGACGAATAATTTTATATAAAAGCATCTTCTTGCCTTCTTCCGTTACAGGCACCAGCGCTGAACCCCCGGTTTCCTGCATAACTAAATAGGCAAGACGATGAAATCCCATCACTTGGGCGCGCACCGACCCCTGAATACCGTTTCCGGCTTCTGTAAGTAACGCATGCTCAGAAGCAAATGACGATTGCTCCGGTACAAGTAACAGCATAGGCTTACCTAGCGGCTCCTCGCGTAACATAGACGTTATTTCATTACGGATTAACGTACTTTTACCACTCCCAGAGCGGCCAATCAACAAGCGGACCGACATGATGCGGCCTCCTTTCCAACGAACAACATTCTATTAAACAGTATAGCATATCAGGCAAGGGAAAAAAGAACGTACGTTTGCCATGTTGTAGCAATTCTTTCTCCTTATAAAAAATAAATCAGTCCCGCAGGTTGGCTTGGTGCACGCCTTCTCTACAGGACTGATTTATACCTAAAACAAGTGTATTTTACCTATTCAATCACCAAATAGGCGATTGACTTTGACTTTGTATGAAACCTACAACTGTGTCCGGCTACGCACCTCAAAGATGGCGAATTTCAAGTAATGTCCTTCCTCCACACCCAAAATTTGAGGGTGGTCCTTCCCAGCCGCTCTCCAGTCTACCAGCCGAAGAATTTTGCCGGCATCTGCCGCCGCTTCCTTAATGGTATCTAAAAACAACTCTGGCCGCATATGGAACGAGCAACTCGCTGTCACCAGATAGCCGCCCTCATTGACGAGCTTCATCCCGTGCAGGTTGATATCTTTATATCCACGTGTAGCTCCTTTGACAGCGTTCTTCGTTTTGGCAAAGGCTGGCGGATCAAGAATGACCACGTCAAAGGTGCGTCCGCCACCTGCTGTCAGCGGCTTGGATGTATCTCCTTTGCCCCCGGCTCGTGCATTGCGTTCCTCTACACCTTTCACCTGATTGCGCAAATATTGAAAAGCATCATCGACGACAAACTCAACGCGCTCCTCAAAACCGTTCAGCTTGACATTATCCCGCGCACTTTCAATCGCATGCTCAGAAATATCAAGACAAGTTACTTTTTTAGCACCATGTTTACATGCATTGAGCGTAAAGCTTCCCGTGTGCGAAAAACATTCCAATACGGTTGCGCCATCCCAGAATGGGAATTCAACAACCTTACCACTTTTATTCACTGGCTTCATGACCGTTGTGCCCGCATCCCCTGAGTCTGCAGCTACTTCTTGTAGCGTAATTCCACTACGTGCTCCCCAACCTGTCATCAACGGTGCTATGGCCGCACGATTTTCACGCTGGTCAAAGAAATACCCGGTCTTCTGGCCCTCTACGATATCAACCTTGATTTGCAGGCCATTTTCCGTCACCACCACATGACGCGGGCAATCACCGTACAAGGGACCCTTCGTTTGTTCCAATCCTTCTAACTCGCGGATGGATACATCACTGCGCTCATATATACCAACAGGACCCACTACTTCAACGAGCGCATCCCTGATTTCTTCCCTGCGTCGATCCATGCCAAGCGTTAACAGCTGCACGACTATCACATCACCAAATCGGTCTACAATCAGTCCAGGCAAAAAATCAGCCTCGCCGTACACCAACCGATAAGCGTCTCCCCCGGTCACAAAACGTTCGCGGTGCTCCAGGCATTTGCGAAAGCGTTGGGCAAAAAAGTTTTGATCCATTGCTTCCAGCGGCTCATAGGACATCACACGCACTGTAATTTGTGAAGCCGGGTTATAGTAACCTGTCGCCAAATAACGCCCCTGATGGTTAACGATACTGACCAAATCGCCTGCCTCTGGGTCCCCCTCGATCTTGGCTATTTCGTTTTTAAACACCCAAGGGTGTGCGTGCTCCAGCCTTTTTTTACGGCTGCGTTCTAATATTACTGAAGGCAAAATCCTTCACTCCTATTCTTAAGTTACTCAAAGTGTTAAAACGTTTTGTTCGATAGAGGCACGGCTCCGCGATTCATTTGATCTTACGATCGCTGTTGCTTCTCCAGATTCAAATGAACCGCTCCGCTACTGCCCGTCTTTATATCGACGTCACGCTTTTAAAGCTTGCGAAGATACTACAAAATTATCGCTCCGTAAAAAAGAGCTCAGCCATGCTTGTCATGGCTGTCCTCGACAGATCATAGGCTTTTTACATAAGCGCTTTAGCATTACTGCGAAAGAATCAATATGTTCGGTAGACCCTAAAAGTAACTCATGAAATATCGTGATTTTAAGGCATTGCTACAGTGAGCGAAAGATCAAATAAGCTGTGAATCGCCTTAGTCAACAACATTAAATTACATTAGAAGAGAGGTTCATAGCCGTGTTTATTCATGTTATTTTGCCGCTGTGCGGCGGACTGTTTATTTTTTTGGGCGGGATGAAGCTGATGGAAGCAGCCCTCCGGCATTTGGCCGGCCCCTTCCTCACCCGTTGGCTGAACCGCGCCACCGTTTCCCCTTGGCGGGGTATGCTGTTCAGTTCAGGCATTACCGCCCTGTTGCAAAGCAGCACCGCTGTAACGGTGCTGACGATCGGACTGGTCAACGCCGGGCTGTTGACCTATGGCCGCACGCTCGGCATCATTCTCGGCACCAATATCGGTACCTGTCTCACCACCGAGCTGATGGGGCTCCAGCTTGGCAAGCTGGCTGTTCCGCTGCTCTGCGGCTCACTGCTCTGCTGGAGCGCCGCCGTACTGTGGGGAGAATCCGTCTCCGTTCGCCAGTACGCGTCTGCCGGAGTTTCACCCGGCTCCAATGGGCTTAGACGTCCGCAGGCTGTACAATATATCAGCCTCGTCTTTGCTGGATTTTCGCTGATTCTGGCGGGTATCCGCGTGATGCAAACGGTCGGTCCCTGGATTGAGCAGGCCGGACTATTTCGCTGGTTTCTTGATCACGCTGCGGCCAATATGTGGTGGGCCTTTGCTGCTGGAGCCTGCCTAACCGCACTGGTTCACAGTAGCGCAGCCGTCATTGGCATGGCGATCAGCCTTGCCGCTGCGGGTGCCTTGCCAGCCGATGTGGGGATCGCCATCGTCATCGGCTCCAATGTAGGCACCTGCGTAACCGCCCTGATTGCCGCTGTTGGTGGCAGCGTGTCCGGCAAATTTGTAGCCTGGTCCCATGTGCTGCTGAACGTAGGCGGAGCCTTGCTCTTTATGCCGTTGATCCCTGGGCTGGAAATGGCCGCCGCCTGGATATCTACCGAGCCCGGAGCCAAGGTAGCCCATGCCCAAACCCTGTTTAACGTCATTAGCTCTCTGCTGGTCTTGCCTCTGTGCTACCTACCTGTATGGACTCGTTTAGAGGATCGTATATCTCCCCACAGAATCAAACGTTAATTCCTAGCATGGACAGCGCCTTGCTCAAAATGACATCATTATTGTCATATCCACCCTGGCGCTGGAGAAGCCATGCTTCCTCAGGCTTATGCCATGCAACTCCCTTAATTTCTTCGATTTGTGCCTGTAAATCCCCATCCAGTGCCTCTACAAGATAATAGTGTACTTCTTTATCCACTTCCCCAAATTCCGGATGCTGATACGTATAAGCAATCATATCTACATGCTGGATAATCCGCCCGTTCAACCCTGTTTCCTCGCGAATTTCACGTAAAGCCGTCTGTTCGATTGTTTCCCCCAACTCCATTTTTCCTTTAGCCAAGGATACCTTGCCATATCGGTCAGTAATGAGCTGAATTTCAAGTTGCTCCCCCTGTTTGCGAAACACAACACCGCCTGCTGAAATTTCCTTTTTTGCTGCCATCCTGTAATCTCCCTTCCTTGCGCAACAAGGATTCCGTCCTCTCTGTAAGGAAAGGCGAAATCCTTGTTTGCCATCTCTATTGCCTGTTCAGGCTTTTTTTGTTCTTACAAAGCTGTTTGCAGCCCATTCTCCAGTACGCGAACCAATTGGCCCTCACTTTCATTAATGCCTGCCTTCGTCAGCTTCACACGGCATACCTTGCCAACCAGATCCTCAGTACCTTCAAACGCCAGTTGAATATAATTGTCACTATATCCATGGAGTATGCCGCTATCTTCAGTACCTTTAGGCGCAACTTCCGGAATGACCTCCAGCACCTGACCTACAAACTTCTCAGCATACGCCAGTTGCATTTGCTCTGACAGTTGTATCAGCTCATGCACTCGTGCATTTTTCACGTCTTCGTCCACCTGATCCTCCATACGCGCCGCAGGAGTTCCACTACGCTTGGAGTACGGAAACACGTGCATTTCCGAAAAACCGATTTTTTTCATCAACTCATAGCCATTGCGGAACATTTCATCCGTCTCCCCAGGGAAGCCGACAATTACGTCCGTTGTAATCGCTACATCTGGCATTGCTTTGCGAATCATAAGCATTTTGTTATAAAACTCTTCTGTGGTGTACTTGCGACGCATCCGTTTCAACACGGTATCGTCCCCCGCCTGAAGCGGTATGTGAAAATGACGGACCAGCTTGGTGGAACGGTTCAGTACATCAAGCATTTTTTCATCAATCTGGCTGGCTTCAATCGAACTGATGCGGATACGCTCCAGCCCTTCCACCTTCTCCAGATCCCACAGCAGATCAGATAGGTCATAATTATCCATGTCGTCACCATAACCGCCTGTATGGATACCAGTGAGTACTATTTCCTTGTAGCCTGCGTGTACCAGTTGACGCGCCTGTGCAATAATGCTCGCAGCGTCACGACTGCGGGATAGCCCCCGCGACCATGGAATGATGCAGAAGGTACAGAAATTATTGCACCCATCCTGAATTTTCAAAAAGGCCCGAGTATGATTAGCAAAATCAGGCACATCCATTTCCTCAAATACACGCGTTTTCATAATATTGCGCACGGCGTTCACCGGTTGACGCGTCCCTTGAATTTCCTGCACGAACGGAATGATTTTGTCCCGATCTTGAGTCCCGATAACGAGATCAACGCCAGGAATATCCATAATTTCGGCAGGAGAAGTTTGGGCGTAGCAGCCCGTCACTGCCACAATGGCATCTGGATTCCGGCGAATCGCGCGGCGAATGATCTGACGACTCTTTTTATCGCCGGTATTCGTAACCGTACATGTATTAATAAGATAGACATCAGCGGTCTGCTCATCAAAATCCACCTGTTCATAACCTTCATTTTTAAACAGCTGCCAGATCGCTTCTGTATCATAAAAGTTTACCTTACAGCCCAATGTGTAAAATGCCACTGACGGCATATTAAACCCCTCCCATTTCTCCTGTCTCATATAAAATGCATGCCAATGCAGCCATTCCCGCGGTCTCAGCACGCAAAATACGTCTTCCCAGTCCTGTAGACTGGGCTCCAGCCTGCTCGGCTTCCAGGCTTTCCGCTTCAGTAAAGCCGCCTTCCGGGCCTACCACCAGCAGAACACGCGGCATGTCCGTCGACGCCCATTGTCCTGCCAAAGGCTGGATTACATCCCGTAGCTGTTTACCCTGCTCTTTTTCATAACAATAACATATCAAATCATACCCAGCAAAAGAAGCCAGAAGTTCTTTCCACGTCATGGGTGCGCTAATTTCTGGAATCCGGTTACGGTGGCTTTGTTCAGCCGCTTCCTTCACAATCTTGCGCCAACGCTCCAGTCGCTTGCCTTCTTTTTTGGCATCATACTGCACGACCGTACGCTCGGACAAAAACGGTACAAATCCGGTTGCTCCGATTTCTGTACATTTTTGCATCACCGTCTCCATCTTGTCTCCTTTAGGAAGACTCTGAGCGATGGTGACCTGCACATGCGGTTCAGAGGTCATCTTCAGCGGCTCAATAATCGTCGCTGTGACATGATCCTGCTCAATCGTATCCAATGCAGCCAGCGCTTCCCTAGATACCCCGTCACTAACTATAATTTTGTCACCACTACGGCCCCGCATGACTTTAGCGATATGCCGCGCGTCCTCACCCGCAACAATCACGTGATCTTCTAGAAATTGCTCTGCCGGAATAAAATAACGCTGCATTCTCTCTCACACCTATTCCTGGATTTTGCAAAATTCGATTTCAGTCGCTCCAAAGGGCAATATCTAGACGAACTAGACCCTTTCGATCTATATCTTGTTCATTGGAAGTCGCTTATTGGATTTTTGCAAAAATCCTCATTCTAAAAATAACTGTTATCCACTAACGTTCCGTACAAAATCCGAATAAATCACCAAGCAACATCATATCATCTTTTGCGCCTATATGACCAGTCTGTTCCCTCTTCCACTCAGGTTATACCTACCTATTCTCGTAAAAAAAGGAGCCCTTAGGCTCCGAATAATCCAGTGATATAAAAAGAGAACTGCAAAAACTGTATATAAATCATCTGGGCCAGCGTGTAAAGAGGTTCAATCGTTACAGCTCGAACCTGTGGAATGACCAGGATAAGCAGAAAAATAAAGATCGACCACTGTTCAAACTGCTGGAGTTTGCGACGCACAGGAGTGGGGGCCACATCTTCCACAATCCGGTATCCATCCAGTGGAGGCAGTGGGATCAAATTAAAGATAAACAAAAACAGATTTAAATTGATCAAAGCATTGATAAACAAATAGATTGCTTGAGCCACCCGTTGGTTCTCCATCCCCGGCAATACTTGAAAATGAAGGAGCACGGCATAGATTAAAGTAGTAACAAATGCAAGCAGCAGATTGCTGAGCGGACCCGCAGCCGATACGATAATGCCCATGAGGCGCGGACGACTAAAGTTATCACGATTAACCGGAACTGGCTTGGCCCAGCCAAAGCCTCCGATTAGCAGCAGTAGCGTACCCAGCAGGTCAATATGCACTGCCGGATTTAAAGTCACGCGCCCAAGTAGCTTGGCTGTAGGGTCACCAAATTTATTAGCATAAAATGCATGTGCAAACTCATGAACCGTGAACGATATGATCACAGCCAGTAAATAAAATGGAAGAACATTTAAATTTACACGAAAAATATTTTGTAAAAAATCCATACTTACCTCTTTCTCGCCACAAACGCCAGCCAATCTTCATCCCGGCTTATTTCGGCAATCTCAAAGCCAGCTGCCTTCAACGCAGTTTCGACAACTTCTTCTTTGTTCTTCCAAATTCCTGAAGCAATATAAATACCACCTGGTTCCAGGGCTTTATAAACATCGTCAATGAACAGCAAAATAATCTCTGCTAAAATATTAGCTACCACCAGCTTGACCGGCAGCTGGATACCCAGCGTTGGATCGCTTGCATTAAGCACGGATAATAAATCACTTTCTTTAATGGTAATGCGTTCCTCCAGCCCGTTCAGACGCGTATTTTCTCGCGCACTGGATACTGCCACCGGATCCAGATCCAAGGCAAGTACATGCTTCGCTCCCAGCTTTACAGCTCCAATGGCCAAAATACCGGAACCCGTACCGACATCAATGACTTCTTCCCCGCCCTTAATCACAGATTCCAGCGTTCTCAGACAAAGGGATGTCGTAGGATGCGTTCCAGTCCCGAAGGCCATACCAGGGTCCAGCTCAATGATTTTTTCCTCTTCACTCGCAGGCTCATAGTCCTCCCAAGTGGGTTTAATCGTCAGACGGTCCGACACACGCAAAGGCTTGAAATATTGCTTCCAAGCATTTGCCCAGTCATCCTCATCCACTGTTTTCAGCTCATACTGAACCTCACCAGGGTCAATATCGAAAGTTCTCAATTCTTCGACGCGCGGCTCAATTTGCGAACGAATACTATCCATGTCCACTTCTTCGGCAAAATAGCCTTTGATGATCGCTTGTCCTTCAGGTATGTCGTTCAAAGGTCGATCATACCACTGTCCATAGGACGTATCCCGCGGCTTGTTGAGCGAACCGGATTCTTCAATGGAAACCCCTCCTGCACCTGCTTCGTGCAGAAAATTCGAAATCATTTCGATGGCTTCTTCGGTTGTATGTATTGTAATTTCATTCCACAACATGGTTTTCATTTCCTCCTCATTTCACATGCATACATTACATTGTACTATATACATGCACAGGAGTTCAAAAAAGCTGGTATTATCGGGATTCAAAATATTTTTTGTAGAGCTTGTATATGTTGTCCACTCTTTTAGTCCAAGCACCCTTAGATCTAGTACATACCATACAATATACTAGAAAAGGAGTGATTTAGTATGGATAAGACGGTGTTAGGGTAACTGCGGGACACACAAATAAGACGAGATCCCCATCGTTTCTTTTGAACATGATGGGGATAACTCGTCTAATTGCTTCTACACATTGTCGTTTATGATACGCTGCTGACGACGGTCAGCTACTTCGCTACGTCGGATCGCTTCCAGATCCTCAGCATCTGCCTGATCTGCTGAGAACTCAACATCTTCATTTTTAGCAGATTGCATGCGTTTGATTTTCTCCGTTTTGGTCAGCACTTTATCAAACCGTTTGTTTTTAGACATCGGTCACTGCTCCTTCCAAACTTTTCACAGCATTCCACCCGCTTGTTCCACGATGGACATTGCCTGATGATGAATGGATTCATCCACCACAGCAGTCAACAAAATATCGCGGCCTGTCGGTCCGCCCTGTCCTCCATCACTCATGCCACTGGCGGACGGATCAGCCGCAGCCAGTATTGCTGGAGTTGCATCTGTAAAGTCCACGCCCTGTGTCAATGAGGACAAGCTGCTAATCTGTCCTGAAAATACAGGCAATCCGGCGTTGCCAGTAGACTGCCGCGGATACCGGCTAAATCGGTCTATCGACACATCGGCTGCCCGGAGAGCTTCCAGTTTTCTAGCGGCTCCCTGTGCTTCCTCAGGACTTTTGAAATACGCCAAAATGTTTTTTTCGCCCATCTCAAAATCTCCCTGTGTAGTATTGAGCGCAACTACTCTTCAAGAGCATAGAGCGTTACGCTTTGTTATATCCTGCTCATTGGCACGATTTTATATTCCCTACGAAGGCTAGACGGATGCAGACGATATTGAGAACAGTAGGCCAAAACAGTGAAGCATAGTTTGTGAAGAGCATAACTTTTACGGGTGTAAAATAGCTGCTGGAGCTTCACCTGACTTGGCTACTCCTGTCTCCCATGCAGCACGAATAACAGCATCCCGCACCTTTTGAACCACCTTCGGATTAAAAACATTCGGTATGATATAAGTTTCACTTAGCTCCTCAGGACAGATTGCATCAGCGATAGCAAGTCCGGCAGCTAGTTTCATTTCCTCATTAATCGTCGTAGCATGGCAATCTAGAGCACCCCGGAAAATTCCCGGGAAGCACAGCACATTGTTAATCTGATTTGGAAAATCGGAGCGGCCGGTAGCGAGCACACGTACATAAGGTGCAGCTACAACCGGATCAATTTCCGGCTTCGGATTCGCCATGGCGAACACAATAGGATCAGTTGCCATGCTCTGTATATCCTCTACAGTCAGTATGTTGGGGCCTGACACACCGATGAACACATCAGCTCCTACAATCACCTCGGATAAACTCCCACTTAAATTGTGCGGATTAGTCATATTTGCATACTCTGTCCAATGCGGGTTACTGTACTCCACGTCACGGTGAATAGCTCCCTGTCGATCAACGCCAATCAGATTGCGCACACCTGCCTTAAGCAGCATACGGGAGCAGGCCATACCCGCTGCACCGATCCCTGCAAATACGACTTTGACATCCTCCATTTTTTTGCCACATACCTTTAATGCATTGACCAGACCCGCTAATACAACGACTGCCGTACCATGCTGATCATCATGAAATACTGGAATGTCTAGTTCCTGCTTCAACCGTCTTTCGATCTCGAAGCAGCGTGGGGAAGATATATCTTCTAAATTAATGCCGCCAAAGGCAGGCGCAATCATTTTGACAATTTGAACAATTTCATCAGCGTCCTTCGTGTTGAGACAGATTGGAAAGGCGTCGACACCTGCAAATTGTTTGAACAACACTGCTTTACCCTCCATTACAGGCATAGCGGCCTCCGGTCCGATATCTCCTAATCCAAGTACTGCTGTTCCGTCTGATACGACTGCTACTGTATTCTTTTTGATCGTTAATTGATACGCTTTGGCTGGGTCATTAGCGATTTCCATACAAATTTCAGCTACACCCGGCGTATAAACTTTGGACAGCCCCTCCATCGTTTCAATTGGTTTCTTTGGTAAAGTCTCCATTTTGCCACCTGCGTGTAATTCTCTAATTTCATCTATTAAACTGCTCATATTTTTCCCCGTCCTTTCATGTCTTTATTTGGATATGAATCTCAGTCCTGTGTATAAAACTCATCAGCTCCATAATTGGAGTAATAAAGTTGCTAAAATGACCGTGCCTGCCCCTCCAATACGTGTTGCAATTTGCGCAAAAGGCATCAGTTCCATCCTATTGGATGCAGACAGAATGGCTACATCTCCCGTGCCCCCTAATCCACCGCGACAACTGGTCACCAAAGCAGCTTCTACGGGATACATGTGAATCCATTTTCCTGTGAAGTATCCTGTAACAATCAATGCAACTACAACAGATGCGCAGGTGACGGCATAAGGAACCGTTAAAATCCCAACTACACTATCCAAAGGTACATACAAAATACCCAATCCCACCATCAAGGGCCATGTCAGACTCGCCGTTATACATTTGTATAAGTGAAAAGCTCCCTGCTCCAATGTGTTCGGCATAATCTGAATGCACTTAATTAACGCCGCCGCCAGAATCATGAGGATCGGACCTGGAATATGGAGATACGGCTCCAGCAACTTACCCACAATAAAGAAAGTGCAAGCTAACAGCAGACCTCCTCCCATCAATGGAAAAGAAATCGATTGTTCCAGACTTGCCGGGGCTAACTTTTCTGCATCTTTCTCCAGTTTCAATAACCTCCCGTTACCTGAAGTTTTTGGATTTTTCTCCGCTAATCTCTTTAGAATACCCGCACCTATGATTGCAACAATGTTCCCGATAATTGCAGCGGGGATAAACTGAGATACGAATATTGCCGAATCCTTGCCCAGCACCAATCCATACGAAATGGACAACGGTAAAATGCCTTCCCCAATCCCACCGGAGATAATCGGAATGATGATGAAAAAAAATGTATGATAGGCGCTATAGCCAAAAGCCATACCCACTATCATCCCCACGGCAACAGCTGCAATAGATCCTATGATAATGGGGGCAAAAATTTTGACAATTCCGTTCATCAGCATTTTCCGATCCATACCAAGAATACTCCCAGTTACTAGACATGCGATGTAGAAGTAAAGAAAATTCGAGGTTTTCATAAGCGTGTGTACCGCACCCATTGCAGATGGACTAAACATATTCCAAAATACCATTAACGATGGAACCATAAGAGATAAAATGGCCGGCCCGCCAATATGCTTAAGCAAAGGAAGTTTGGCCCCTAGATCACTGAGCAGTATACCTAAAATCATGATGACGGCAAACCCGCCTAGTAGATCGTTCGGCAGTCTTTCAGTAATTGCAGCTGCATAAACAATCAGCGCGATCACGGCGTAGAGCGGTAGAGGAATAACTCCCACCTTTACCCTACCCAGCATTCTGATGCCATCTACAAGATTTTTACTCCATCTTTGCCCCTTCTGAATGACAGGCTGATTCGTAGCATTTTCCATAAATCTCCCTCCAAAAAGTGAAGAATGATGATCATGTTTCCATTCTACACCTTGGAAAACGCTTTATTTGGTTTTAAAACTAATCATTCACTTTTGTAATTAAAGTAATCGGAAAGAAGGTTTAAATAAAACTATTCATGATGTCTTCTGCCTGTGGCAATATTCGGTATTGGTAAACAGGGCGTCCTATAGTACCGTATATGGTTTCCATGGAAAGAGCCTCAATCTCTGTCATAAAAGCCAGGTACTTGCGCATAGACACCCTGGATATCCCTGCACTCTCCGCAATATCCTCGGTGGAAAATAGCACCTTATTGTGCCGCTGGATACAATTCCATATCATAGCCAGCGTGGATTTAGTTATGCCTTTGGGCAATCGTGCCAAGTCTTTAGTCAAGCTTTTATGATAAATCAGTCGGTCCAGCTCCTCCTGAGAAAGTAGACTGCGCTCACGCACGATGCTAATGTGCTCTCGGTACCCCGTGAGGGCCTCCAAAAAACGGTTAAAGTGGAACGGCTTAATTAAGTAATCCACCGCGCCGAAGTTCATCGCTTTTTTGACACTGTTCATGTCACTTGCAGCCGAGATGACAATGACATCTATATTTACACCTGTCTCCCGTATGAATGACAGTAAATCGAGGCCATTGCTTTCCTGCATATACACATCTAGCAATATCAGATCAATGGCTTGTTCAGCTATATATTTCTTAGCCTCTTCCACAGAAGAAGCCCACCCCCCACATCGGAAACCTTCTACCTGCTCCATATATTTGCGGTTAAATTCCGCTACCATCGGATCATCTTCTACAATCAGGACATTAATCATGTTCATCATTCCCCGCTATAATGTATGGAATCGTAATCTGAAAACAGCACCCTTGCTCGGCTGGGATCAACTTTATACTTCCCTGTAACCTTTTCACGCTTTGCGTCACCAGATAAAGACCCATCCCTCGTGACTCTCCCTTGGTCGAAAAACCTTTTTCAAATATAGCCTTCACAAGCCCTTCCGGTATACCTGGACCATTGTCGCACATGATACAGGTCAGATAACCGTTCTTCTGGCTTTCCTCATAATAAAGTGAAAGGGTAATCCGCTTGTGCTCCAAAGATTCCATCGCCTCCACAGCATTATCAAACAGATTGCCAAGAATAGTAATCAGTTCATGCGTCGTTTGAGTTTGACTGGATTCGGGCAAGTAACTACCTGGAGTCAGTTCAAAACTTACCGCTACCTCTCTGGCCCGGCTTAATTTTCCCAACACAAACCCTGCCATAACCGGGTCCCTGATCTGCCGGGTGATAGAGCCAATTTC
Organism: Paenibacillus sp. FSL L8-0158; assembly: GCF_038592965.1. Taxonomy (GTDB): domain Bacteria; phylum Bacillota; class Bacilli; order Paenibacillales; family Paenibacillaceae; genus Paenibacillus; species Paenibacillus polymyxa_D. The sequence goes on from NZ_CP151949.1 coordinate 3,878,019, forward strand.
CACTTGATGATGCTCGACGGCATCCATAATGTAATGCTCCAGTTTATCATACATTTGCAAGTGCACCATCCCCATAATGACATGCAGCTTGTTCATAAATTCATGAGCCTGCGCACGTAGTGCTTCCGTGTACAGGGACACTCCTGTCAAACGTTCTGCCAGCTGGTTCATTTCCGTTTTATCCCGAAAGGTTACAATTGCTCCCACAATTGCTCCTTTGACCCGTATCGGAACACTGGTGGTCAGCAAGGTTATTCCACCCAGCTCCATTTCCTCATCCATTTGTGGAGTACTCGCTTCCAGGACCTCTTGCAATCGAAAAGCGGATAGATAAACGGTGATTTCCTGTCCGGAGAATGAGAAATCTTCAATCCCCGCTTGTCTAAGTAGACGAATCGCTTCTGCATTCATCAGCATGACGCGACCGAATTCATCTACCGCAATAACTCCTTCCTTGATGGATTGCAGCATAGCGCTGCGTTCCTCCAGCAAGCGTGCGATTTCCGGCGGTTCCAGACCGACCAGCATATTTTTGATTTTACGAGCCAGCACTACCGCACCTCCAGTGCCAATCAACATTCCGATGCCAAGGGCGATAACAATAAGACGGTTGTTGCCTTCCTGAGCCATCTGTACATCTTGCATGGATATACCAACAACAATCGCCCCTACCTGCTTCCCCGTTGAACTGAACACGGGGGAAAAGGCTCGCATGGACAAGCCCAATGTACCCTTCGCAACGGACACGCTCTCATGGCCATGAAGTGCAGTATACTCGTCTCCGCCGACAAAGGCTTTGCCGATCTTCCTAGCATCCGGGTGCGTTTTACGAATTCCCTTCATATCCATAGCCACGATGAACTGGATGTGATTTGCTGCTGAGACCTTCTTTACATACTCCTGCATGGAAAGAGACGAACCTGTCCCTTGCAATTGCTCGACAATAAGCGGCGAATGGGCGAGTGTACGCGCGATGGACATTGCCTTTTCTTCCAGTCCCTTCTCAGTTTCCTGCTCCACTCTCTCCGCAAATAACAGGGTTACAGGCAGAAGCACAAGTGCCATAACTAAACATACTAGCAGTGTAATTAGGCCTCTAAGCTTTAATAGCGGTTTACCCCGACGCAGCTTGAGCTGTACATTTCCGATGGAACTCACCCCTTTCTACTTGATATTAAGTCTCAATAGTTCAACATGCCTATACAAAAATGGTTATGTATGTGTTTACGTGAATATAAAAAAAGGAACTACCCCGCAATTGCGGAATAGTTTCCTTTGGTTCATGGTTGAAGCTCCGCGATTTCTAATTGGCTTAGTCGCCTCGGAAGGCGCGCTTCACACGGTCAAAAAAAGACTGCTCATTCTCATGTGTCTGCTCTCCACTAAGCGAAGAGAATTGACGCAGCAAGTCCTTTTGTTCCTCACTCAGCTTGCTAGGCGTTACCACAACTACCTTAATATGCTGGTCACCCTGACCTACGCCACGCAGTTTTGGCACACCTTTTCCTTTAAGACGGAAGTAAGTACCTGTTTGCGTACCTGCTGGAACTTTCAGCTTCACTTTCTCGGTCAACGTCGGAATCTCGACTTCATCTCCCAATGCTGCCTGTGAGAATGTCAGCGGAATTTCGCAGTAGATATCGTCTCCCTCACGCTCAAAGAAGTCGTGCGATTTCACACGGAACACGACGTACAAGTCACCTGCAGGTCCTCCGTTGACACCGCCTTCGCCTTCACCGTTAATACGCATTTGTGCGCCGTCATCCACACCCGCTGGAATGCGAATATGAATTTTACGTTGCTTGCGTACCCGACCAGAACCGCTACAAGTCGTACATTTTTCTTTAATGATTTTACCGGAACCGCCGCAATTGGAACAGGCGCGTCGATTAACCATACGACCAAACGGTGTATTCTGCACCACTTCTTCCTGTCCGCTGCCGTGGCAGACGGAGCAGGTTTGTGGTTGAGTACCCGCTTTGGCTCCCGTACCGTGACACGTATCACATGTTTCCGTACGTTCAATATGAATGTCGGTTTCTTTACCGAACACTGCTTCCTTGAACTCAATCGTCATCGTATATTGAAGATCGTTCCCACGCTGCGGTGCATTCGGATCACGTCGACCATTGCCGCCGCCACCAAAGAACATATCAAAAATATCGCCAAATCCGCCACCGAAGTCGGCACCACCACCGAAGCCGCCTCCCATGCCCTGGTTCGGGTCTACATGACCGTACTGGTCATATCTTGCCCGCTTCTGACCATCGCTGAGAACATCGTAAGCTTCTTTGACTTCTTTAAATTTAGTTTCCGCGTCCGCAGCCTTGTTCACGTCCGGATGATACTGACGCGCAAGCTTACGGTAAGCCTTTTTGACTTCATCATCCGAAGCGCCCTTCGCGACGCCCAGCACCTCATAATAATCACGCTTATCAGCCAATGTTCCACCCCCATGCCTACAACGTGTCTGCACTACATATAAAAGGAAAGCCAAAGGCACGGGATGACCCGGCTTTGACCTTCCCATCATTTCAAGGCAGTACAACCCGTAATATGCTTATTTATCTTGGAAATAACTGTTACCCTTCGGCTAATTGTTATTTATCAAGGCAGCTACGCTGCAATTACTATTCAGTATATCATAACGCATCGGTGTACCGTAAAGCTACCACTACCCGATCCGTAGCTTAGTCTTTCTTCTGGTCTTCGTCAACAACTTCATAGTCCGCGTCAACCACATTGTCACGGCCTTTGCTGTCTGCTGCGCCGTCTTGGCCTTGTTGAGCCTGTGCTTCTTGAGCAGCTTGCTCATACAGCTTCACAGATAATTGCTGAACGATTTCAGTCAGTTCTTCAGTAGCCTTTTTGATATCTTCCAGGTTGTCGGTTTCCAGCGTTTTTTGCAGATTTTCTTTAGCTGCATTTGCTTTTTCGACTTCGCCTGCATCCGCTTTTTCGCCCAGATCTTTAATCGTTTTGTCTACAGAGTAGATCAATTGATCCGCAGCGTTTTTCGCTTCTACCAAATCTTTGCGTTTTTTATCTTCTTCCGCATGCAACTCGGCATCCTTCATCATACGTTCTACTTCCTCGTCGCTCAAGCCGCTGGAAGATGTGATCGTAATTTTTTGGCTTTTGCCTGTCCCTTTATCTGTAGCAGATACGTTTACGATACCGTTCGCATCCAGATCAAAGGTAACTTCGATTTGTGGTACACCACGTGGTGCTGGAGGGATATCTCCCAATTGGAAACGACCCAGTGTTTTGTTGCCTGCTGCCATTTCACGTTCACCTTGCAGCACGTGAATTTCTACGCTAGGCTGATTGTCGGCATATGTCGAGAACACCTGCGATTTGCTCGTAGGGATTGTCGTGTTACGATCAATCATTTTAGTAAATACGCCACCTGCGGTTTCAATACCGAGGGACAGTGGAGTTACGTCAAGGAGAACGACGTCTTTTACATCACCAGTCAGGACACCCGCTTGAACTGCCGCGCCCAAAGCTACCACTTCATCAGGGTTTACGCCTTTGTGAGGCTCTTTACCTGTCAGCTTTTTGATTGCCTCTTGTACAGCCGGAATACGTGTGGAACCACCGACCAGAACGATTTTGTCGATGTCGCTGGCACTCATGCCTGCATCTTTCATCGCTTGACGAGTAGGGCCCAAAGTACGTTCTACCAGACCTTCAGACAATTCTTCAAATTTCGCACGAGTCAGGTTCAGCTCCAAATGCTGTGGAACGCCATCAGCTACTGTGATAAACGGCAAAGAAATCGTCGTTGTCAGTACGCCAGACAATTCTTTTTTCGCTTTTTCCGCTGCGTCTTTCAGACGTTGTACAGCAGCTTTATCTTTGCTCAGGTCGATGCCTTGATCTTTTTTGAACTCATTTACAAGGTAATCAATAATCACTTGGTCAAAGTCATCGCCACCCAGCTTGTTATCACCGCTTGTTGCTTTAACTTCGAAGAAACCATCGCCCAGTTCCAGAATGGATACGTCGAATGTACCGCCACCCAGGTCATATACCAGGATCGTTTGGTCTTCGGATTTTTCCATACCGTATGCCAATGCAGCTGCTGTTGGCTCATTGACAATCCGCAGAACTTCCAGACCAGCGATTTTACCTGCATCCTTGGTTGCTTGACGTTGACCGTCATTGAAGTAAGCTGGAACAGTGATAACAGCTTGAGAAACTGTTTGTCCCAGGTAAGCTTCAGCATCGGATTTCAGTTTTTGCAAAATCATAGCGGAAATTTCCTGTGCGGAATATTCTTTGCCGTCGATGCTTTCTTTATGATTTGTACCCATGTGACGCTTGATGGACATGATTGTACGATCTGGGTTCGTAATTGCTTGGCGTTTTGCCGTTTCCCCTACAGTACGTTCTCCATCTTTTTTGAAACCAACAACGGAAGGGGTTGTGCGTGCGCCTTCCGGATTTGGAATAACGACCGCTTCGCCGCCCTCCATAACAGCCACACAAGAGTTGGTTGTACCTAAGTCAATACCGATTACTTTGCTCATCGGACAATTCCTCCTTCTGTATATACGAGGCCCGCAGGCCAGAATGGTTGAATCAAAATGATGTATTTCTAATGTCAGAATTTCGAAAAATCCTCATGTATATTGAAAAAGCTACATGCTCACTTTTACCATCGCTGGACGAAGCACCTTGTCCTTCAGCATGTACCCTTTTTGTACCTCTTCAACAACAATGCCTTCCTCATGCTCTTCGCTCTCCACCTGCATAATAGCCTGATGGAAATCAGGATTAAACGGTTGTCCCACCGAATTCATGGCCGTTACTCCTTCTGCCTGAAGCACACTCTCAAACTGGCGGAAAATCATTTCCACGCCTTTGCTAAATGACTCAGACTCCGCTCCTTGCGGTGCTGTTGCCAGCGCACGCTCGAAGTTATCCAAAACAGGCACCAACTCGGTAACCAGCTTCATAGATGCATATTTGGCAAGGTCTTCTTTTTCTTTCAGCGTACGACGGCGAAAATTATCAAAATCCGCCTGAGCACGTAAAAACCGTTGCTGATGCTCTTCCGCCTGAGCGCGAAGCTTATTTAGCTCTGTTTCGCTTTCTTGGTCTTCCAGTGCCGCCGCTTCATTAACCGGCTCTTCCTGCTGGCTCGTTTCGGCGGCTTCCTCTGTGCTTACATTTTGTTTTTTTTCTTCTTGGAACGCTTGTTCTTCCTTCAAAATGTTTCACCTCCTTCAAGTCATAACTACCTCTACAAAAACACGCAACAATGCACCCGCGCAGGATACAAACCGTATCCCGGCGCGGAACATGTAGTACCGCAACCTATGCGGTCTTGTTCTATTTAAACCGCTGCGTTAGCATTGCGGTCAAATCCTTAGACAGGATACCCAAAATATTAATAACTCTCGCATATTCCATCCGTGTCGGACCCAGTATGCCTATAGTGCCCAACGCTTCTCCGTCTACTGCATACGTAGCAGTAATCAGGCTGCAATTGGCAAACGCCTCATGATCATTTTCAGTGCCGATGCGGACTTGAATTTCAGGTGCCCCGACAACTGGTGTCATTAGTTTAAGCAGCGTTGGTGTTTCCTCCAGCAGATCGAGAATATGTTTAACCTTTTCTACATCTTTAAATTCAGGTTGATTAAGCATGTTTGTCGCACCGCTCAAATACAAGCGCTGATCCGATTCATTATCCAGTGCTTTATCCAGCACCTTCATAGCGTCCTCAAAATGAGACACATGCTTCTCCATCTCCTGACCAAGTGCGGTGTAAAGGCGTGATTTAAGCTGATAAATCGGCACACCGACCAGCTTGCTGTTCAGTAAATTCACAACCTTCTCCATCTCGGAAATCGAAATTCCCGGTGGAATATCTACCGTTTTATTCTCCACCTGACCGGTATTGGTCACGATTATCGCCACAGCCGTCGTTTCGTTGAGCGGCAGTAGCTGAAAATGACGCAATGAAGTATGAAAAACCTCCGGCCCAAGCAGGATGGAAGTATAATTGGTCATATGGGACAAAATGCCTGACGCATGCTGGATCACTTGCTCCATTACATTCAGCTTTTCGGCGTAAAAGGCTTTCAGTTCCCGCATTTCCATAGGCTTCAGTGTATTCAGTGGAACCAGATGGTCCACATAATAACGATAGCCTTTATGAGACGGGATGCGTCCCGCAGAAGTATGGGGTTGCTCCAGATAGCCCTGTTCCTCCAAATCCGACATTTCATTACGGATCGTGGCCGGGCTGAATCCGACATCCTGCCTTTTGGATATGCTGCGGGAACCCACTGGCTCAGCCGAACGAATGTAGTCATCAATAATCGCATTCAGAATGAGTCTCTGACGTTCGGTTAACAAGCGAATCCCCCCTTGTCGTTTATCCATAATAGCATGATTGTTAAATGGAATCATTAGCACTCGTTCGCGTTGAGTGCTAACCGATAATACAAAAATACCAAACCGACCTGATCATTGTCAAGTCAGATCAGTATTTTCAATAAACAAGATTTATTACAGCAGTTTAGTTTACTACAGCGAATGCAAACCATTTACACTTTTTTAAGGAAAAACTCATTATTCATCATATTAATACCGTATTTATGTATAGAGATTCTAAAAACAGAAAATTTGTTCGAGACTACATCTTTATACCTTTACAACTTCTTTTCCTTAAGGAGGAATTAAATTTGAAAACTAATCGCCGCAACCTAGCCGCCTTGTATAAATATAAACAACAAGTTCCATTAGACGGTACTGCATACTTTTATAATGATACTGATTATCATAAGGATCATCCCATAAGAAGCCTGAATGGAATACCTTCCGAACTGGAGCCTCATCATCAATTCATTTGGTGATTGCTCAAAACATACGAGAAATGAACTAGTATTAAACAATGTAGGCTGTATACCATACGCACGATTGCGGCCTAATGAAAAAAGAACTGACCTCATTATTGACAGGTCAGTTCAGTACTTTCAACACTGCGATTTCATCACAATTGTTTTGTTTACTACAATGAATGCAGTCGGTCCATACCTTTTCAGGGAAAATCTCTTTACTTACTACATCAAAACCGTTTTTTATAAAAAAGGAGACCTCGTAGGTCAATGCCATAATTTTAGGAATTCGTTGCCGCCGTGCTTCTATCATAAGGCCCTCCACGAGCTTGGAGCCAATACCCATACCTTTATGTCCCTCAGAGATGCCAAGGGAGCGAATCTCTACCAGATCAGCGCCCAATTTGCATAAAGAACCACAACCAACAACTTCACCGTCCACCTCTGCAACAATAAACAGCTCCAGTTGGCGCGTTAGCACTTCCCTCGAACGTGGCAGCATAATCCCCTGCTCTGCATAGCCGCTAATCATTTGATATAAAGGCTCCACATCCTCAGGAACCGCACTTCTGCAAAATACATCTTTACACACTGAAGCCATCTTGCTCTCCTCCTGCCGCTTGCCGCATATAATGAATAAATATACAACATCACGCATAGAATCGCAATACTCCATTTACCCTGCTGTGACAGAATGGTGTAATAAAGTGATGGTCCCAGCTTACGAAGGTGAAACGTGCTCTATTGAAGCCTACAACTTATGAATTTACCGTGATTGAACCAATAAACTCTGCAAATACATCATTTCCGAATAAAATGCCACGTTCACTCAAACGATAACCGTCCTCAATCGATTCGATTAACCCCGCGTTGAGCATTTTTCCGAGAGGAGCAGTAAACGTATCCTCCAACGCCTGACCGAATTGAGCTTCAAAGCGAGACTTGGAAACGCCCTCTAGCATTCTCAAACCGACCATAAGAAAATCCTCCATAGCTTCCGCCGCTGGCACCTCAAAGCTATCCAGACGTGGCAAACCATTACGACTAGCCTCTACATAAGGATTAATGCCCTTAATGTTCATATGGCGCTCTCTGCCAACATATCCATGTGCCCCAGCGCCAAGACCGTAATAGTCCTCATTTCGCCAATAGGTCATGTTGTGCTTGCTCCCCAAGCCTGGTTTTGCAAAATTACTAATCTCATACTGCTCATAGCCCGCTTCTTTCATGCGACGCATGAGGAGTAAATACATCTCCAGTTCGTCATCCTCATGTGGAAGCGGTAGCTGATTTTTCTGGTACAGCGTATGGAAAAGTGTGTTTTCTTCAACCTTCAAACTGTAGATAGAGTAATGAGGAAGCTCCAGCTCTAGCGCTCTACTGACGCTTTCATGCAGCATGTCCACTGTTTGATTCGGCAAACCGAACATCAGGTCAATCGACAGGTTGTCCAAGCCAACCTTACGTGCGTTTTCCAAACTACGATATACGTCATCTGTACTGTGAATACGACCTATGCCTGTGAGTAGCTCATTCTGAAAAGCCTGTACTCCAAAGCTGAGTCGATTGACGCCGCCTTCCTTCATCACAGAGAGTTTTTCAAAATCAGTGGTGCCTGGATTGGCTTCCATGGAAAACTCAATATCTTCCGCCCAATGTGGGAAGTAGGTTCGGACGCTCTTCAGGAAATATTCCATTTCTTTCGGATTTAGGGTAGTTGGTGTTCCGCCCCCGACAAAAATGGTTTTAATCTCTCCCGGCGGGTGAAGCTTGACTGTATGTTCCATCTCCCGTTCCAGTGCATACAGATATTCCATAACAGGTTGATCCTTGAGCACATAAGAGTTGAAATCACAGTAAAAGCATTTATTCGTGCAAAAAGGTATATGCAGGTAAACCGCTTGAGGCGCGGATGAATATTCATGTTTTTGTATGGATGCGGTCATGCCGATCCTCCTTGTCAATTCAGGGTGTGGTGATTGAAAAAAAATGGCGAAGAGGGGGGAGACGCTCCGTGAATGGATCATTCTTCCGATCACTGTTCCCCCCGGATTTTTCTTTGTAAATAAACTTAATAGGGTAAAATCCGGGGATAAAGGCGAACGCTAACGCTTCTTCAGAACGATTCCATCCACTCCGCTGCTACCCACCATCATCGGTCATTTTTTTGTGGTGTAGGTGTTACAGTAAGAGTAAAGCATCTATAGAAGTACGCTAAGATACTGTTGCTATCTATTTTTGCAACCGAAATAACAAACACTCCATCTCTGGATAGCTTGCTCAAATAAATAACGTCCATTCTCCATGCACGGCAAATGCCCCATGAAAGAATGGACGAATACTTCAAGCAACTTTACTCATCTATTTTCAGTACCGCCATAAATGCTTCCTGAGGTACTTCTACGTTACCGACCTGCTTCATACGCTTCTTGCCCTCTTTTTGCTTTTCAAGCAGCTTCCGTTTACGAGAAATATCACCGCCATAACATTTGGCCAAGACGTTTTTACGCATCGCCTTAACGGTTTCACGCGCCACAACCTTTGTTCCTACAGATGCCTGGATCGGCACCTCGAACATTTGACGCGGAATTAGCTCGCGCAGCTTCTCACAGATAATACGTCCGCGATGATAAGCCCGGTCTCTATGCACGATGAACGACAGCGCATCGACCTGCTCGCCATTCAACAAAATATCCATTTTCACCAGGTTGGACTGGCGATAGCCTGAAATCTCATAGTCAAAGGAAGCATAGCCTTTGGTACTTGATTTAAGCTGATCGAAGAAATCATATACGATTTCAGACAGCGGAATTTGATACGTAATGGTTACCCGTGTCGTATCCAGGTATTCCATATTTACGTACTCACCACGTTTGGTTTGACAAAGCTCCATCACCGTACCTACGTAATCATTAGGGACGATAATACCTGCTTTTACATAGGGCTCTTCCACATGTTCAATCCGTCCGATTTCCGGATAATTCGATGGATTGTCGATCTGGATCGTTTCCCCATTCGTCAACTTTATGCGGTAAATAACACTTGGTGCCGTTGTAATCAGCGGAATGTTAAATTCACGTTCAATCCGTTCCTGGATAACGTCCATATGAAGCAGACCAAGGAATCCGCAACGGAAGCCAAAACCCAACGCGCTTGATGTTTCCGGCTCAAAACTCAGCGAAGCATCGTTCAGTTGTAGCTTTTCAAGCGCCTCACGCAGATCGTTATACTCCGATGTTTCGATTGGATACAAGCCGCAATATACCATCGGATTAATTTTCCGATAACCTGGCATCGGTTCTAATGTTGGATTTTTTGCATCTGTCACCGTATCCCCCACACGCGTATCACCCACATGCTTGATACCGGCAACGATAAAGCCAACATCACCGATGTTCAGCTCGTCCACGATGTTCATACGTGGCATAAAAGCACCAACTTCAATAACCTCAAACGTTTTGTCAGTCGCCATCATTTTAATTTTCGAACCGGCTCGGATACTACCATCCACAACGCGAACATATACGATAACGCCTTTATAAGGATCATAGTGCGAATCGAAAATGAGTGCCTTGAGCGGATTATCCGGATTACCTTGCGGAGCAGGCACACTTCTGACCACTTGTTCCAAAATTTCCTTGATGCCGATTCCAGCTTTGGCTGAGGCATGTACGGTCTCGCTCGTATCCAAGCCGATAACATCCTCGATTTCCTGCTTTACCCGCTCAGGATCAGCACTTGGCAAATCAATCTTGTTAAGCACCGGCAAAATCTCCAGATTGTTGTCCAACGCCAAATATACGTTAGCCAACGTCTGTGCCTCGATTCCCTGCGCGGCGTCTACTACCAGCAAAGCACCTTCACAGGCTGCCAAACTACGGGATACCTCATACGTAAAATCGACGTGTCCCGGTGTATCAATCAAATTCAAAATGTACTCTTCGCCGTCATCGGCCTTATAAGTGAGTCGCACTGCCTGGAGCTTAATCGTAATTCCGCGCTCCCGTTCCAACTCCATCTGGTCAAGCACTTGCTCCTGCATTTCACGGGAAGTGAGTGCACCGGTATATTCTAGAATCCGGTCAGCCAGCGTGGATTTACCATGGTCTATATGTGCAATGATACTAAAGTTCCGAATTTTACGTTGTCTTGCCAAAATGTCAGTCATGCCTTACCCCCACACAATGCCTAGTGTCAATCAGCTTATTATAGCAGTTGTAAGGGGGGTCAGCAATATTTCTATTCTGTTACTCCATCAAATACAGATACGACCCATCGAATGCCCTGTCTCGACAGGTTTTGAAGCAGTCCAGCTGTTTTGTCCGCCATGGTATCCACCGAGGCTTGCTGTCCCTTGACGGTTAGCAGTTCACGTGGTGTCTCCAGGCCCTGAGTATTGACATGCTGCGCAGTCGTCGAATACCACCTGGATGCCCCGAGCTCCGTATGTTCCTCATTTTCTTCCCTTCCACCAGCTTCATTTATACCCGCTTCCGTTTTCGGCTCAACCTTAACTTCTCCACTTGTGCTATACGTGCCGCTATATGCACGAGCGTTAGCCGCGGCTGCGGGTGTATCCTCAATAACCGTCTGTTCATATGCAATTTTCTGTTGATTTACCGATTGACTCGTATCCCCGTTCCATTCAGGTCCATACACTGAACGCAGGCCAGATCCTGCCAGTTGCATACCGAGTAAAATGCCTGCCCCCATGAGCAGTACAAATCCAAGTGCTTTCTTACGAAAATGTCCAGACATTACCTTTCCCCCTTACCGCTACCTCATTTAATTGCCGCTGTTGCTCTTTTTTGTATCCGATACGTTAGTGCCCGCTTTCTGTGCTTTCTGATCTTCCCAATACACTTCACCGATCATATCCGCCAAAACGTCCGAGGTGCGTTTCAACTCCTCCTCGGTGTTATCAATACCCCCGATTTCAATTAAAATGCTATGCGAAGACAAGCTTTGATTGTATTCACCGTTGTTGCCTTTGCCACCATCTTTCCCCCATACACCACGTGATACGCCATGATATGATTTTTCCAGTTTTTCATGAATACGAGCAGCAAAAGCTTCATTTTCGCGCCAATTTTTGTTGTCATGTCCGATAATAAAATACACCTTGGCATAAGAAAGTCCATTAATGGTTGCTGTTGTTTTTCCATGACGTTGTGAATCCCGATGGATATCAAGCAAATAAGTTAAACCTTTATTTCCAGCTAAAGCTTCCTTAACTGTTTCGCGTGAATATTTATAGGAATAGTTCCAATTGTAATTTTGAACTGTAGTAGCATAATCCTTGTTTACATGCAGTGTGGATATCCCTTGCTTTTCCAGCCTCTTCTTTACAAAGTCCCCTACCCTTGACACATTGGCTGATTTAGAACCTGAATTGGGATTGGAACTGGTTTTGCTGAGTAGTGGGTTATATGCTTCTCTGGGATGAGAATGGTAGATTAATATGCGCTTGTCCCCTTTGGCCGTATCACCTGGATGATCCTCACGTACCGGATCTGTTTCCGGTGTTGTTGGAATATCCGGCGTGTTAGTCGGTGGGTTCTCAGATGCATCTGAGCCACCAGGGGTATCCGCCGTTCCCTGATCGGGCTGATAATCCGTAGGACCCTCTACCTTGATGTTCCCCGAACCCTTGCGCAGCAAGACAGGTGCTCCTGCAGACATGCCAGGAATCTCACGAGAAATGAGACTTTTGGGATCCTGCGGATTAATACCTGTAAGCATCTGAAAAACAAAAGGCGACCATTGTTCACCCGACAACGAAGATTGCTGCTTCTTTTGTGCCAAATGAGGTACTTCCATACCTAGCATATCCGCAAAAAAACCGCTGGACACCGAGCCTGCCAATCCTTTCATCGAAGAAACAGGAGATGTTTGTAGACGATTTTCTGCCAATCCCCCTAGCCCCAAAATGACAAATAAAAGCGCCGAGCCCATGATCAGCAGCACAAGCGTATGTCCCATCGCCAAAATTTCGATACCTTTTCTTCTCCATCTTCCGACGTTCCAGGTCTGAATTTTTTTCATGTGAGCCTTGTCCTCCTTCGTCCCGTCGAAACCCGCTTTATATTCGGAACATAGGGTTCCTATCTGCTGCGGAAATCTCTTATATTTCAACTCTATGAACGGAGAACAATTACTAGAACACAAAAAATCTCTACCACAGGTATATCACCTCCCTTTTTGAAAGAGATTAGATTCCTGTTAAATAGAGACTTTTGTGTGAAATGCGATTTTATCAACCCTTGATTAATGCGTATATGCGGCGACATTGCCAGGATCAACAGCTTCGTGCAGAGCAGCGTTCAATCCAGTAGCAATGATGTTCGCAATATCTTCAATAAATTCATCAATTTCTTTAGGAGTTACAATCAGATCATGTCCCAGCGGTTGCAGGACCTCTCTCACCAGCCCAAGTCTCTCAGGTTCTGAAATATCGTCTAGCATCCCCAGGATTGCTTTTGTAGAAGCCTTTTCTTTGGTAAAATGTGTTTTCATCAGTTCAATTACGTTATTGACAATGGTCGAAGCGTAGCATACCGTTGGAACGCCGATAGCGATACACGGAACACCCATAATATCCTTGGTGATACCGCGCCGCTTGTTGCCAATACCTGAACCCGGATGTATCCCGATATCGGCCACCTGAATGGTCGTATTGACACGCTCCAGTGAACGTGACGCCAGTGCGTCAATGGCAATAATCAGTTCTGGCTTTGTGCGATCCACGATGCCTTGAACGATTTCACTGGACTCGATCCCCGTAATACCCAGGACGCCCGGCGCAATTGCGCTCACATCCCGATAGCCCGGGTTGATTTGATCAGGTGTCAGTTCAAAAAATTGACGAGTCACCATCAAATTCTCAACGACAAGCGGACCCAGTGAATCGGGAGTGACGTTCCAGTTTCCCAGACCTACCACCAGTACCTTTGCCGTATTAGAAATCCCTATTTTTTGTATAAAATGCTCCATTTCTTTTGCAAATGCAATAGCTACACGTTGCTGGAGCCCTGTGTCACCTTCACGCAAGCCGGGTACTTCCAGCGTGACGTAATGCCCTTGTACCCGCCCAATACGGTTGGCTCCTTCTTCATTCAGTACATCCAGCCGTGTGATTTTGATTCCGTCATCTTCCTCCACGTTCTCACTGATGCCCGCCAGAGGTACAGGCTGATCCCGTTCGGCCAATTCTCTTGCCTCTAATGCCAAATCCGTGCGTACCGCGTACTTCTGCAAATCCAGATCCATCTTTTAAGCCTCCTTGGATGCCATCTTTGACTATAGTGTGCGAGACACCCAACAGGTTTATGCACATCCATTTTCATCCTGTAATTCGCATCGTCTCATAATGTTTTCTTATTGCAATTTGAGGTGTGGCATGCTAAAATATTTTAAGTTGTGAAACGTTTGTGTTCATAAGTAATGCCTTTACAGGAGGTGAATGTAATGCCAAACATCAAATCCGCTATCAAACGCGTTAAAACTAGCGACAAACGCCGTGCGTTGAACGCTTCCCAAAAATCTGCGCTTCGTACAGCAGTAAAAGCTGCCGATACAGCGTTGGTAGGTAACGAAGCTGAAACTGCTGCTGCTGCTTTCAAAGTAGCTTCCCAAAAGCTGGACAAGGCTGTAACTAAAGGCCTGATCCACAAAAATGCAGCTGCTCGCAAGAAATCTCGCTTGGCGAAAAAACTTAACGCTCTTACAGCTCAAGCGTAAGCAAGAGCTACTTTCATACGTTAATGAAAAAAACCTGACCAGCCTTGGCTGATCAGGTTTTTTTAGTTTATAACTTTTATTAATAGAGTCAGCTTTCCACGCTACATTAGCTGACTCTATAACAGCACATGGACGGAATTAGATTGAAGCCCCCGCACCCATTTTCATCAAAAATAGTTCCAGTCCCAGTACCTTGTCAACGACACCTGTCTTCATATGATAATCCAGCTCGCCCAATTCGTAGAGAAGCTGACGCAGCTGCTCAGGACGGAACCTCCGCGCTTGGTCCCCTGCAACTTTCACCCCATAAGGATGCAAACTAAGCTGACTGGCAATTTGTTGCTGGGAATAGCTTTGACCTGCCAGCTCTTTGACTTGCAACATAATGCGGAACTGTCGCGTGATCAAAGCGGCAATCTTGATCGGTTCCTCTTTTTGCTTAAGCAACTCATAAAAAATACTGAGCGCCTTATCCAGCCGCAAATTAGCCAGATCCTCAACCATCGCAAATACGTTTTGCTCTGTGTTACGAGGCACCAGGGATTCTATATCAGCCGATGAGATCGTTCCCTGTGCTCCTGCGTACAAGCAGAGCTTGTCTATCTCGGCAGCCAAAGATTGTAGCCCGGTTCCTGTGAATTGAATGAGGCTTTCAGCAGCTCCTGCAGCCAATTGCACTTCTCTTTCTCCTGCACGCTTATGGATCCAAGCCACAAGATCATCTCCCCCCATTGGAGCAAAGGCAATAACCGAAGCATCACTTTTTAGCTTTTTGACAATCTTTTTCCGTTCATCCAACTTTTCAGCCTGAACCGTAAAAACAATGACGCTATAGTCAGTCGGGTTATCCATATAAGTCAACAGCGTCTCAAGCCGGTGCTCTATCTTACCGCTATCTTTGCCTGCTGCAAATACACTGGTATCCCGTACAATAATCAGCTTCTTTGGAACCAGAAAAGGCGCTGTTTCCGCCTCCTCCACAACCACCTCAATTGGCGTTTCGGTTAAATCATAAGGAATGATGGCGAAGTCACGATGCTCCTCTTCCACCACTTTCTCTTTAAGCATCTCAACAAACTGCTTCATTTGGTATTTTTCACTACCGTATAGCAAATACACTGGCGAAATGTCGCCTTTGCGAATAGCCTTAGAGGCTGTTTTTACATCCATTTTCCGTTCCCCCCACCCAATGATCGTACCCGACATCCGAGCGGAAGGCAAGTCATGACACAAACGAAGGGACCCTACCTATAGGCAGGATCCCTTCACCACCATCTATATCAACACGGCAGCAGAAAGCTCTAGAAACTTTCGGCCGTCGGGATACGACGTCGGTTCATATAGTTTATTCCCTGTTTTTAAAAGTGTGTCAACTTACGGAAACTATTTTCCAGTGCTGCGCGGAACGGTGTACGTATATTTACTTGCAGTCCCATCCTGCTCCGTCTCATACATAAAGGTCTGGCTGTCTTCTGACCAGCTTCCTTTGACCCAGGCACCTTTTAGAGTACGGACTTCCAGTGTTGTTCGGTCTACACCGTTATCGGAAAGCTTATACACTTTCAGCTTTTTGCCCTCAATAGCCACCGCATAGCTACCATCAGGCGAGTTGAGCTGATCTGTAGAGGCAGATTGGGCACTATAGCTGGAAGCATTATTGTTGTCCGGAGAGACCAGTGAATTAGATACAAAGCCTTCTTTACGAACCGGGTCTTGTGACACGGATGATTGCTGATCATTAGGAGCTGCATTGCTGCTATCCGTCCCCAAGGCATTGCCCGAATCCTTGGTGATGCTTCTGGAAGTCGTTTCTTTCGACGTTTCATTTGACGCAATTCGATCCTGTACCTTCAAATCCTGACTAAGCGACGAAGATGAATCATTCGTATTTGTGTTACCATTAATATCGTCCTGAGCGGTACCCGTACCCGCTAGGGGTGCTTTTTCCATTTTCGGTTTCAACTGTTCATCGGGAGCAATCGTGGATTGATCAGATTTTTCCTGGCTTAGCTGTTTGTCCTCAGATTTAGGAGCATCTCCAGCAGACGGATTTTCTTTTGTCATCTGACGATCCGTACGTAGCTGTCCCTGCCCTTCATCCTGACGAGAAGAATGTTCGGCTGGTGCAGACTTCGTCGAATCTTCCTCCCCAGCTCGCTGATCGTCACGTTTCCCAGCATCCCGCTTGGAAGAGTTATTTTCATCGTCTGCATTGGTTGCACCTTGTTTGCTCAGGCCAGGATCTTTATCCGCAGGTGGCTGAGATGCATCCGTTTCTTGCCCCTGCTCTGACGGCTTCTTTGTAGAATCCGAACCAATGGCTGCATCATGTCCTCCACTGCCATTGGCTGTACCTGGAAGAGTTTCCGTCTGATTCTGCGGATTCGTCACTTCGGGCGACTGGGTAGTAAGTATGCCTTCCGCATCCTGCACTGTTTTAGGCTCGAAGTTAAATACTACAATCCCCAGTACAACAGCAGCGGCAGCCACGCCCATAGCAGCACGCCCAGCCATTCGATTCCACCAAGGTATAGGCTGGGTACGTTGTCTAGGCACTGGTCCAGGCTCTACAGCCACAGGCTGCATTTCCTGAAGCGCACTTCCCTGCTCTTCACGTGCGCGGTCAATGGCATCAAGCTGAGGCATGATGGAATCCACCAGGCTGAACGCCGGGGAAACCGCAGGCAATTCCTCCAGCTCGCGAGAGAGTGTCTGAAGAATAAGAAATTTTTCCGCACAGTCCGGGCAAGTCGCAATATGGTTCATTAATTGGGACGTCTCTTCTTCGCCCAGCTCATGATCCACATAACGCTGCATCCAATCCATCACCTCTTCCCCACACTTCATCCTGATACACCACCTTTCTGATATTCCTGAAGTAGCCCTTGCAATTGCTGTCTTGCACGATACAAATATGACTTGACCGTATTTAGCGGCAAATCCAGAGAATCTGCAATCTCGTTATAGGAGAAATCCTGCAAATATCTTAGGACAATTACCGTCCGGTGGTGCTCCGGAAGCTGTTGTATAGCCTCACGAACATCCTGTGCCATGTAAGAGGTCAACACCTCGACCTCCACATTTTGGGGATCGTTGAATATCATGTCGTGCTCGTCAATGGAAACCGAGGGCTTCGTTCTTCTGAATTTGTCGATGCATATATTCGTTACAATGCGTTGGACCCAGGTTTTAAACTGCGCTTTTTCCTCATAAGAGTTAATTTTGGAATAGATCCGTATGAGGGCTTCTTGTGAAGCATCCATGGCGTCCTGCTCATTGTTTAGAATGTAATATGCCGTACGGTACACATGCTGTTCTATCTCTCTTAATAGGGTAATGAGAGCGTCGCGATCGCCCGATTGAGCGGCTCGAATGAGTCCCTGCTCTACCACAAAGGATCCCCCTCTCCCTGCAATATTACAGACGTATCCCTTTTACAAATTGTTGCAGGATAGACGTCTGACACTAATTTTATTTTTTCAACTAAAAAAATTATACCAAAAAGCCCAGAATCCCCAGCGTATCCTCCCTAAGAATAACAGAAAAAGGGAAGGTAGTCACCTTCCCCTAGCTCCTACTACATCTAAATGCTAGCCTATCGAGCTACAAGATCATATTGTTACTTCTTGAAAACCAAAAAATCCGATATGCGTTCTAATTGATAAGTCAGAGCAATCGGATCTTGAAAATAAAAATCGTCGATTGAGTATTGATATACTTTACCTGATTTAACGGCAGAAAGGTTCTTCCACACACTTTTAGATAAAATATCTTTTCCTTGGTCTGCTCCGTCACCTCTAATACCCAACATTAAATAAGAAGAGTAATTGTACCTTCATCACTTTCATATGTACGTGTGGCAGCTTCATCTCCAGTTGATGTGGTCTTGGCAGCAGTCGATTGACTGCTTTCCGTTCCAGTCTTACCCCCACTTGTAGCGCATGCGCTCAATACTATCATTAACGAAATGATGAACAAACAAGCTGAAGCTTTAAATTTTAAACAACTCACACCCCCCAGTTAATAATGATTCTCACTCTCATTAATCATATGATTCTATCAAAGCTTACAGCTACTGTCCATGCAGATTGGATTCAAAGCAAACAGCACACTCCTAAGAATGAGCACCTGTTTTAGTGTGTTGTTGTATTAGTATCTGTTTTGTACTGTTTGCGTTGGTACCGCACACTCAGTTTTCCTTGCTGTGTTCGAATCTGTATCTCTCCCATCGTATCGGTTCGATATATAGCAGAATCAACTGCCGACAAACGTTTCAATACCGCTTCATTCGGATGTCCGTAAGTATTGGTCGCACCGACCGAAATGACAGATACTCTCGGTCGCCAGTAGGATAACCACTCTTCCGAGGTAGAATACTTGCTGCCGTGATGTGCTATTTTCATGACATCTATAGCTTTCCTTGCCCCTCCCGTTGCTCCCTCATCTTTCAAACGGAATGAAGAAGGGGTTAATTCAGCAAGCAACAATGACTCTGCTGCATCATCCATATCTCCTGTGAACAAAAAGGAGGCTCCCTCCATCTCCAATATCATGGCAACAGAGTAATGATTTTGCTCCTTCATAACAGGCAACTGTTCAGATTCGTTATCCGGTAGCGTAAACGGATAGAGAAAGCGGATTTTCGTAGCCTGGTCTGGTTCCCATTCCATGCTATGATGTGCACCGTACAGCTTGATCTGCTTATCTAAAGCCGTGTTCAACAGCTTACGGAATGGAGCTTTATCTGTCAGGGTACCATTAAAAAACAAGGTAGATACGGGAATCTGGTCAAGCACAGCTTGTAGTCCTCCGGCATGATCATGATCTCCGTGTGTTAAAATGACAGCATCCAGTCGATGCACACCTCGTTGCTTTAGTAAGGGTACAAGCGTATCTTTACCTACCTCGTAGGGATCTGCACGCTTGCGCCAAGCATTTTTCCCTGTTGCAAAGTCCATTGTCCCCCCGCCGTCAACCAAGATATGTTTCCCGCCCGGCGTTGTAATTAAAATGCTGTCACCTTGGCCCACATCCAGATATTGAACCACCCCCATATTTCTCCCACCAGGAGATTGGTAACCCGTATACAATATCCCAAGCCAGGCAATAACACTTAGAGCCAGTGCCAAATGACGATAACCATTCCACTGTCGACGCGCAAATCTCCCTGCTCCCTCAGGTTTAGGAGCCGTATGCAATATAGCCGCCCACTCTGGAGAAGCTGCTAATCCTGTATAGATAGTTGATGAAATGGGAGTAGAGTCCAAGACGGTAATGTCGTTCGTTTGTCTGCGGGATGTCAGCCACGTTGTGAGCCAGTACAAAACACTGTACAAAGCTACGTAATACGCTATGACCCAAAGAATGGAGGAGGACGGCCAAATACTCACATAAGCATCATCCACATTCAGCCATTTTACTAGTAAAAAGGTCAAATCGTTCAATTGCTCTGCCGGCCACGCAAATATACGAGCCCCATCCCCCCACAAAAAGGCAATTCCCATCGCCACCGTACCCAATGGAAGCACGATATATGTAATAAGGGGTACTAGCACAAAATTGGCCGCAAATGATAGCAGCGAAAATTGATTAAAGTAGAATACCGTCATTGGAAACGAAACAAGCTGTGCCGTAATTGTAATCGCAACTTCACCGCCGATCAGGAAAGGCCATTTGGCGAAAAACGGCTTCATAAGCGGCATATAAATGAGCAACCCACCTGTCACCAAAAAGGAAAGCTGAAAGCTGACGCTAAGTAGATAATATGGATTCCAAATCAGCATGAGCAGCGCGGATATACTTAGAATATTAAGTCCGTCTTTGAGCAACCCTCGTCGGGCTGCAAACAAGCCGATCATCGCCATAATTCCTGCCCTCACAACAGAGGGAGAAGCACCTGTCAGCAGGACATATGCCGGAATGAGTATCATCACGACCATAAGAGATGTCTCGCGGCTAACTCGTAACAGCTTAAGTAAATATAATAGTGTAGCTGCATATACCGCCACATGCATGCCCGATATTGCTAAAATATGCGTTAAACCAAGCTGCGTAAACTCGTTATAGGTTGCTGGGTCCAACTCATCTGTAACCCCAAGTACCAGTCCTTTCATATATCCAGCGTGATGAAGCGATGTAAATGCCAATTCCATTCTCTGTCCTAGCTGCTCCCTAAGCTGATCATTCCATCTGAACAAAGTGTAGCGGTTCCATAGTGAAACTTCCTGCTTCTGTAACGAGGCTGCCCCATCGCCTTTGAAAAGCCAGTGGATTTCCTGTGTGTGCAGGTATTCACTGTAATCAAAGCCACCAAAGTTCCCCGCTTTTGCAGGAGCCTTTAAGGTGCCACGCAGTAGGATTGCATCTCCACGTTGCCATGCTGCCGCAAGTTGCTGTTCCTGCTTGGCAGCCAACTTGATATGAACAATGACCTGTTCAGAAATTGGTGCACGATTCTCGTCCTTGTTCGAATGATTTCCGAAGTGATTGATTGAAGTAACTCTCATCTCAAACTGTGTTCGATCACCATCTACCTGTACTTCAGAAGCGATAAACCCTGTTGCTTGAACAGGCATGTCTTCCACCATAGAAGACGATACATGAAGAGCATCGGGAATACTGCTAACATTATGCGTATCATGCCAAAACCAATGAAATCCACCCCCGCTGAATGCAAGCCAAAGTAATACCATATGCCGGATGGGGATTTTCATCAATAAAGCTATAAGCGGAAAGATCAGGGTAACCCCCGCCCAGAGCAACATAAGCATACGTCCAGAATACAGACATGCTCCCGCACTTCCTGTAATCCAGCAAACAGTAAGGGTCAATATAGGTCTAGTTAACACAAGCTTAGCTTGAATACGATCACCTTCCGGTAGCAAACATTGCTTTCTGTTCAAAAACACAAAACAAAAAGAACCTCTGACAAAATAGCATTCGTCAGAGGTTCTTCCTCGTTTACTTTTTAGTTCATAACATCCATCAGCGTTTCTTTTGGCGGATGATAGGTCTTCAGCATACGAAAAGCGATGCCCTTTTCCTCCATCATAGCACGAACCTTGTCGGCATCTTTGGGATAAGGTCGGTGGTATACAATCTCCACAATACCGCTGTTCGCCAACATATTGGCACACGTCCAGCACGGCTGATCGGTGACATATACTGAAGAGCCTTCACGATCAATTCGGTCAGTAAACAGCAGCAGGTTCTGCTCCGCATGAATAGTGCGAATACAACGCTGCTTTTTAACCATTTCCTCGTGCCCATCACGGTGAACGACCTCATACTCCTCTGAAATCATACAACCTGCCTCAGAACAGTCAGGCACCCCCGATGGTGCTCCATTATAGGCCGTCCCCAAGAGCTTTTTACCTTGTACAAGTACGGCTCCAACATGACGCCGCGCACAGCGTGAACGGGTGGATACCATATAAGCGATATCCATGAAGTAGGTGTCCCAGTCCTTGCGTACATCTGCACTCATTTCCATCTCTCCCGTATAAACAAGTTAAAACGTAAACCATATCCGCTACCGTCGTTCTCAGGGCATGTACATTGTGATTGTTATATAAGTTACAAGCTGACATACGGCTTCATTTTCGCCAACATTTTAGCTCCGATTCCCTTTACATGATCCAAATCATTCACACGTTTGAACGCCCCGTGCTGATTACGGTAGTTCAAAATAGCCTCGGCTTTTTTAGCCCCAACCCCTGGTAGCTCCATTAACTCGGCAGCAGTCGCCGTGTTGATGTTTACCTTCTTTTCGCCGGAAACGGGTGCAGTAACCGAATCACTTACCGTATTGGTCCTACTCGTCGTTACACCACTCGAACTGACAATACCTGTGTCTGAGCTCGGTTCCGCAACACCTGACTGCTTTACGGTACTCGAATTTCCCGCAATAGAGTTTCCGCTCACAGCAGCAGATACACCAGTTGATATCTGCACAGTATCACTTTTCACTTTGTCAGCGGCTTCGGCATTCCTACTGCGCTCAGCTTTGTCTGAAGGTTCTTTTACAGCAGGCTTTTCCTGGGCATAGTCACTGCTGCGCTGCGACTCATTTGGCTCTGAATCCATCGCCACAGCCTGCTCCACCTTATGGTTAAGTAAAGTCCACTCTTCTTGCGGCTCAGAACGCTGTCCTCCGGCAAATAAAATAAGCCCACTCCCGATTACAGCAAGCGTTATCGCTGTTCCTGTCCATACGCGTTTCATTTCCGTATCGTCCCCTACTCCACATGGATTTCGGGAAATTGTGAGCCGACTGAAAACACCGTCTCAATCAAACAGAGCAAGTCTGTCCAATTCCCGTTAAACCGGAGGGTGTAAACAACCCCCATACGGTCTCGCTGTGAGCATTTTTACAAAAAAGCGGTACGACCCCAGGCACGATCTAACATGCTCAGACATAAAATTCGTCATGTCGGCCAAGACCAGGTGCATACACTAAGAAGAATGACAGCACAGCGTCTATACCGCAAAGTATGAAAGGAGGACGTTGAACAATGAAAGTTGGATTTATCGGGACTGGCAGCATGGGAAGTCTGCTAATTGAGTCTTTTATTAATTCTAACGCACTCAAGCCGCAGCAAATATCAGCAAGTAATCGAACGCAATCCAAGGTAACCGAGCTAGCCCGTCGTTATCCAGGTTTGCATGCAGCCCAAAGCAACCGTGAAACGGCAGCGGAAAGCGATGTTCTGTTTGTCTGTGTGAAGCCGCTGGAATCAAAAGCCGTAACGGATGAAATACGCAACGTTATTACAGAAGAGCAAATCGTCGTATCTATCACAAGCCCGGTGCAGATTCGTATTTTGGAGCATGCACTGAAAGCCAAAGTGTCCAAAATTATCCCCAGTATCACCCACCAAGTGGGCAGCGGAGCCTCACTATGCATCCATGGAAGCCGGATTACAGAGGAGGACCGCTTCCTTCTGGAAGAGCTTATGTCCCACATCAGCAGGCCAATTCGGGTTAAAGAATCTCATACTCGGATCACATCGGATTTTTCGAGTTGCGGTCCTGCTTTCTTGGCCTTTTTTATGGACCAGTGGATTCAAGCCGCAGTTCAAGCTACAGGTATAGACCGTACGGAGCTATGTGCCCTGGCCGGTGAAATGATCATCGGCACTGGAAAGCTGCTCACGGAAGGCGGGATGACACCAGCCGAGTTACAGGCCAGAGTAGCGGTTCCCGGAGGTATTACCGCCGAAGCTCTCGCACTGTTGGACATCAGCCTGCACAGTGTCTTTCCCGAGCTGATACAGGCCACGCACAACAAGTATGAAGAGGACATGCAAAAGGTAGATGTCTCCTTCGGCTTAAAGCCGATTAACCGGCAACAATATTAACCAGCTTACCTGGAACAGCAATTACCTTGCGGATCGTTTTGCCGGCCAGTGCCTGCTGAACATTGTCCAACGACACAGCGAATGCTTCCATCGCTTTAGCATCAAGATCCTTGGCAATCGTTGCACGCTGCACAATTTTACCATTCACTTGCACAACAATTTCCACTTCGGCGTCCACCGTCCATGCTTCATCATAAGCAGGCCAAGCCGCGTAGGTAATGCTATCATTGTGCCCCAGCAACTGCCACAATTCCTCGGCCAGATGGGGTGCAAGCGGCGACAGCATTTGCACGAAGTTTTCCATTGCTGCACGCGGTAGAAGGTCTGCTTTGTATGCATCGTTGGTGAAGATCATCAGCTGGCTGATCGCTGTATTGAAGCGCAGTGCATCTAGATCTTCAGTTACTTTTTTCAGCGTTTTATGCCAAGTACGATTGAACTCATCGCTACCGCCGTCATTTGTAATTTTATCGTTCAGGCTACCATCCTCGGAAACAAACAGGCGCCATACGCGGGACAGAAAACGATGTGCTCCCTCTACCCCATTCTCATTCCATGGCTTGGTCGCTTCCAGCGGCCCCATAAACATCTCATAAATACGCAGCGTATCGGCGCCAAACGTATTGACAATATCGTCAGGATTAATAACATTACCGCGTGATTTACTCATTTTTTCATTGTTGTTGCCCAAGATCATACCCTGGTTGACCAGCTTATAAAATGGCTCTTTCGTTTCCACTACGCCGATATCATACAACACCTTATGCCAGAAACGGGCATACAACAAGTGAAGAACCGCATGTTCCGCTCCGCCAATATACAAATCAACAGGCATCCATTCACGTTGTTTCTCTTTGGATACAAGCTCTTTGTCATTTTTCGGATCAATAAAGCGCAGGTAATACCAGCAACTTCCTGCCCATTGCGGCATCGTATTTGTCTCGCGGCGTGCTTTCATACCTGTCTCAGGATCAATGGTTTCCACCCAATCTGTTGCGTTCGCCAGTGGGGATTCACCTGTACCTGAAGGCTTGATATTGTCCATCTCCGGTAGTACGAGCGGAAGTTGGTCCTCAGGAACCGTTTTGATCGTTCCATCCTCCAGATGAATTACCGGAATTGGCTCGCCCCAATAGCGTTGACGGCTAAACAGCCAGTCACGCAGACGATAGGTGACTTTGCCGTGTCCTTTGCCCTCGGCTTCCAGCCATTCAATCATCTTCGGAATCGCTTCCTCGTTGGTAAGTCCATTCAGCAGGCCTGAATTGACGTGCGGTCCATCCTCAGTATATGGCTCATTAGCCACATCTCCGCCTTGGACAACCTCAATGATATTCAATCCGAATTGCTTGGCAAATTCCCAGTCACGCATATCGTGAGCAGGTACGGCCATAATCGCTCCAGTTCCGTAACCTGCCAGTACATAGTCAGCAATCCAGATGGGCAGCTTTTCGCCGTTCACCGGGTTCACTGCATAAGCTCCTGTGAATACGCCTGTTTTATCCTTGGCCAGATCCGTACGCTCCAGATCGCTTTTACGAGCAGCTTGTTCACGGTACTGTTGTACAGCATCCTTTTGCTCAGGCGTAGTGATAATATCCACCAATTCCTGCTCTGGTGCCAGCACACAGTAGCTTGCGCCGAACAGTGTATCTGGGCGAGTTGTAAATACTGTGAGTTCCTCGTCATAGCCTTCAATTGGAAAACGAACCTCTGCCCCGGTAGACTTACCGATCCAGTTCCGTTGCATATCCTTAATACTCTCAGACCAATCCAATTCCTCCAGATCATCCAGCAGACGATCCGCGTATTCCGTAATTTTCAGCATCCATTGACGCATTGGTTTACGGACGACCGGATGACCGCCACGCTCACTCTTACCGTCAATAACTTCTTCATTCGCCAGCACCGTTCCCAGCGCTGGGCACCAGTTCACAGGTACTTCAGCTACATATGCAAGGCCGCGCTTGTACAGCTGGATGAAGATCCACTGCGTCCATTTGTAATAATCAGGATCCGTCGTGCTGATTTCACGATCCCAGTCGTAGGAGAAGCCGAGCGATTTGATTTGACGGCGGAAGTTATTTACGTTTTTCACCGTAATTTCGCGTGGGTGCTCCCCTGTATCCAGCGCATGCTGCTCCGCAGGCAGACCGAAGGCGTCCCAACCCATCGGATGCAGTACGTTGTAGCCGCGCATTCTTTTATAACGTGAAACAATATCCGTAGCTGTGTAGCCCTCCGGGTGGCCTACATGCAGGCCGGCTCCAGATGGGTACGGAAACATATCCAAAGCATAAAACTTCGGTTTGCCCGGCTCTTCCCCGGTGCGGAACGTCTTGTTCTCATCCCAATATTTCTGCCATTTTGGTTCAATACTTTGCGGTTGATAGCCGTGCTTCGGCTGTGTGTCTGTCATTGTCTTTTCCTCCTCAAACGGTATGCAACAAAAAAACCTCTGCATCCCGTAGCGTGTCAGCGCTAGGGACGAGAGGTTATATTCCCGTGGTACCACCCTAGTTAGCAGAAAGCGTTCTTCGCGTTCTACTCCCTTTGCACCTGATAACGGAGGTGATCCGATGCGGGTTAATAACAGGATACAAGCACCAGTATAGGGCGTTCCTGCGTTGGACGCATATCTCCGAGGCGAGTTCACTTTGCGCTGTCAACCGGCTTGCACCACCCGCCGGCTCTCTACATGTCCAGACAAAGCTACTATTCCTCATCAGCGATTGTTTAACCGTTAATAATGGCACTATTATATTGAAAACCGCGAAAAAAGTCAAATAAGGACTACCTTTGGTGTTAAGAACCCTCTCCATACTAATTGTTCATGACACAGGCATACGAATGTTTTATAATAATTCCGAGTTAAATCGCTTCAAGTTGAGATGAGTTGAGATAAGAAAGGTGAGCTGAGAAATGGCACAGATTAAAATTTACGGAATAAAAGAGACTCTAAATCCAATCAAAAAGCAACTTTCAGAGGTGATTCATTCTGCTGTGGTGGATGCGTTCAAATATCCTCCTGACAAGAGGTTTCATCGTTTTTTTCCTATGGATCAGGAAGATTTTATATATGCCGATGGTCGCTCTGAGGCGTACACCATTATTGAAATCAGTATCTTTGAAGGCAGAACGACAGAAGCTAAGAAGCAACTCATTCACCTATTATTCCAAAGAATTAACGATCTTTTGGGTATTTCTCCACAGGATCTTGAGATTACTATATTTGAAACACCCAAACAGAACTGGGGCATTCGGGGTGTACCGGGTGATGAGCTTCAGTTGAACTATAAAGTGAATATATAAGTGCAAAAAGACGCCCTTCATGTCATCATGAAAAGCGTCTTTTTTTCCCATATTCGTTCAATGAATCTTTGCTATTTTACAGCAACATAAAACAGTCTCGCCGCGTCATCTTCTGCTTCTACCCATTCAAAATCCGCATATACCTTCACATCGCGAAAACCCGCTTTGGACAATTCTGCCTTCATCCAGTCTGGGTCATAGGCACGTTGTACATGTATTTCCTCGAAACGCTGGTATAGATCGCGTCCTTCATGTTCTGCTTTCGCAAAGATACTAAGATGATGCTCAATTTCACAACGGGGAGTGTCTAACGCACATGTCCAGATATACGAGATAGAGCGTTCGTCCAGTACGAAAGGCTGCTCTTCATCATAACGTAAAAACGTCTGGGGATGATGCACATCGAACAAGAAGGTTCCGCCAGGCTTCAGACCAGCATGCGTTCTGCGAAAAGTAGAAATGATATCTTCTTCCTCCAACAAGTAATTCAGACAATCGCAAAAAGAAATTACAGAATCCACAGGCTCGGGTAAAATCCATTCTCTCATATCCTGCTGTATCCAGCGAACGCTTCCCTCACGAAACAATCGCTGTCCTTGTGGAGTGGTTTCCATTTTGCGACGGGCTACTGCCAGCATGTCAGAGGATAAGTCGATTCCAGCCACTTCGAACCCTGAGTTAACCAGGGGAATCGTAATGGAACCCGTTCCGCAGCCCAGCTCGGCCACCGTATGCGGCATCCCGTACTGATCCCAAGCCTGCCGTGCAAAGCGCAACCAGTCCGGGTACGGCATGTCCTGCATCAGCTCATCATACACATAGGCAAACTTCCGGTAAGAAGCCATTTTTTATTCCCCATTCCCGTCCTTCGGTTTCGGCATTTTCTCCACCAGGTAGGTCCAGTTTTCCTTTTGTGTAACCATTCCTTCCTTCATCAGCTTGCCCATCGCACGCTTGAAGGCGGATTTACTAATACCAAACCGTTGCTTGATAATATCCGGCGGTGTTGCGTCGGAGTAAGGCATACCGCCGCCCGGACGCTCTTTCAGAAAAGCAATCAATCGATCAGCATCCTCATCACGGCCCACTTCCTTGCGTGGCGACATTGCCAGATTGACCCGACCGTCTTCGCGAACAAGCGTGACCCGTACCTTAACCTCTTCGCCCAAGCGAAGCATCCGGTTGCGTTCCGAAGAGTGAATCATCCCAATCGCGCCAAAACCAAGCACCCCTCCGTCCACCAGAACGAATGTGCCCATTTGAAGCGGCTTGTACACAGTCGCCTGCACCCACGTATTCAGCCACGAATCAGGGGCGTGGAAGCACAACGGAGCCAGTTCCTGTTCCCCTGCCAGCTTAGCCCGCAATCTGCCTTGCTTGTCATGCTCCATAATGGCATACACGTAGTCGCCCACCCGAGGATGCAAATCTCGGTTTTCTGGCAACTCACGAATCGGCAGCAAAAGCTGACGACCCAATCCCATCTCCAGGAAACAACCCAAACGCGGATGCACATCGGCCACCTCAAGCTTAGCCATTTCGCCCAACGACAAGAACGGCTTTTTCATGGTTGCGGCCAAACGGTCCTCTGTATCGTGAAAAATAAATACCTCCAACCGTTCACCAACTTCAATTTCACGTGTCAGCTCCGTATAGTGCAGCAGCACATCCTGCTCGCCAACAGTGAGAAAGTAGCCGAAAGGAGATACCTCACGATCCACCATAATGGTGACATAAGTACCGGCGATCAAACTCATACCTTTTCCACAACCTTAGCATCCGACCAGAGTCGTTCAATGTTGTAATATTCGCGCTCGTCGCGATGGAAGACATGCACTACGACATCCCCCAAATCCATTAAAACCCAACGGGCGGAATCCATTCCTTCGATTCCTTTGATAGTTACACCTTCATCATGAGCGCGTTTGCGAATTTCTGTTGCAATCGCCTGTACCTGTGTATCCGAATTACCGTGGCAGATGACAAAATAATCAGCTACTAGTGATATTCCCCGCAAATCCAGTGCGACAATATTCATTGCTTTTTTATCATTTGCGGCATCAACCGCTGTTTGCATTAATTGCTCATTAGTTAGGGTCATTCATGAACCTCCGTTTTTCTCTGTTTTAGTTGTTGAATCAAGTCATTGCGCGACAAGACTGTCAGTGGAAAAATAACCTTTTTCTTCTCCAGCAACAATGAAATTGTGGAGTCAAATCCAGCGACAAGGCCCTGCTCCAAGCTTTTCTTTGCCTGTTTACGGATATGCTCAACCCCGGGAAAATCCCGTCCCGGTTCGATGTAATCAGCGAGACACACGACTTTGTCCAGCAGACTCATACCTACGCGTCCTGACGTATGCCAGCGGATCGCATTCCTTATTTCAGGATCATCCACTCCGTAATCTCTTGCTGCAACGCAGTATCCTACCTCTGAATGCCAGAGCTGCTTGTCATGTTCCAAAAGCCCCTGATCACATTCGGGATGACTGCGAATCACCTCTTCCATCTGCTGAACAGGCCAATATTTCGCTACATCATGCAAAATAGCCGCCAGTTCGGCCTTATCCGGATCTGCTCCATAGCGCTTTGCAAGCTCCACTGAGGTATGCATAACACCTAGTGTGTGCTTCCAGCGTTTTTCAGGCATTTGACCAGATACGGCTTCCATTAATTGCTCACGGCTGTACTTCATACAAACCGCCCCTTGTAATATAGTCATGCACTCGATCAGGCACAAGATAACGGATAGTGCGCCCTGCCGCAGCACGCTCTCGAATATCCGTGGACGAAATGTCCACCACTGGCATATCCGCCAGCAGTACCTTGTCCTGCAAATAATGCGGCAACTCATCCATTGCAAGCTGGAATCCTGGGCGCCGAACACCAATAAAACAAATTCGCTGCGCCAGTTCCTCAATTCCCTGCCAATGAGGCAAGTAGTTCACCATATCCGCACCAATAATAAAATAAAAATCCACAGCAGAATGCAACTCCTGAAGCTCCTTGATCGTGTCAATGGTATAGGATACTCCCCCGCGAAGCACTTCAATATCCAGCACTTCAAAAGCAGGATGACCCGCCACCGCTTCACTCGTCATCTCCAGACGTTCTTTACCGCTCGCCCCCGCTTGATGCTTGTGCGGAGGAATATGAGAAGGCATAAACCATACTTGATCCAGCCCATAGGCATCTCTTGCCGCTTCTCCAGCCAGCAGATGTCCAATATGAATCGGGTCAAATGTACCACCCATAATACCGATTTTCATAATTTTCTCCCCGCGTGTTATCCTCTAGGCAACTCAATTTCCTTATGATCACGGGATTCTTTGTACAAAATAATAGTGCTCCCGATGATCTGAACAAGCTCAGAACCTGTCTCCGCGGCCAGTTCTTCCGCAATTTCATGCTTGTCGTCCAAACAGTTGTTCAAAATTTGCACTTTCATCAGCTCACGCTTTTCAATCGCATCGTTGATGTGACGCATAAGATGCTCATTCGTACCGTTTTTGCCTACTTGAAAAACCGGGTCCAAATGATGCGCCATTGAGCGCAGATATCTTTTTTGTTTACCTGTTAACATGTATATTTAACCCCTTCGTCGCTACATATGCAATGCAGCATTTCCATAATTTTAATGTTCAATCTTACTCACGACAGGCTACTCAGCACAGCCTCTCTCATTTGCTCTACAGCAGGGACAACCCCTGTAAAATACTCAAAAGCCACAGCCCCCTGGTACACGAACATGCCCAAGCCCCCATGTACAGTGCAGCCGCGCTGTTCACGGCTTTCCTGCAAAAGTCTCGTTTCCAACGGGTTGTAGATCAAATCACTCACAATGATTCCTTCCGGAATCAAGCTCGTTTCCAGTGGAAGTTCATCCGATAAAGGAGACATTCCCACTGAAGTTGTATTAATCAACACATTCACTGTGGCGAGCACGCTCTTAGCATCCTCGTTGGAATACCCCCTCACTGGGATCGCTTCCGTCGTCCACTCTAATGCCAGTTGCTCAGCTTTGTCACGTGTTCGGTTCAAAATAATGACCGATTCCGGTTGCTCCTCCAACAGAGCATGAATCACGCCACGAGCAGCCCCTCCGGCTCCAAGCACAGCAATTCTTGCGCCCTTCAACTCGACAGAGGTCTCTTCTTTGAGGGAACGTACGTAGCCAATTCCGTCCGTGTTATAGCCCTTAAGCCGTCCATTATCATTTACTATCGTATTGACAGCGCCAATGAGTCTGGCCCCTTCATCAATCTCATCCAGATATTTCATAACCTCGACTTTATGGGGAATCGTCACATTGACTCCGCGGAAATGCAAAGCGCGAATCCCCTTCATGGCATCTTCCAGCTGATCCGGTTTTACATGAAGAGGTACAAAATCTCCCTCAATCCCCGCTGCCTGCAAAGCTATTTTATGCATTAGAGGCGATTTGGAGTGCTTGATCGGATCACCCAATACGCCCAATAGTACAAGACCTTGTTCGGTCGCTTCAGACTCCCCGCTGTTCATCGTCGCTCTCCCCCATATTGCAAAATATTAGGCCGCACAAATACATGAATGGCGGCAGGAACCAGTACCTGTTCCTTGCCGCCCTATAACATGGTTACAGCAACGTTATATCAACGCAGGCCGCAAAAGCACACGGACTCCCCGAGGAGCATGAACCGCAATCAGAGCTCCGTTCTCGCTATTTACCCTAATCCATCCCAAACCGGAAATATAAATGTCCGATGGAGATTTGCGTGGCACGCGGAACTCATGTCTTGTCCATTCCGGCATCTCTGCCAATTGATCGCGTGTTGGCGGAGATAACAATTCCCCGGCATGATCAGCGAACAACTGATCAGCTCGCTCCAGCTTCGTGCGATGTATCTTAAGACCACCGTTAATGTAGCAGGTAAAAGATTGGTGCTGACCGTCGACAAAATCAAATCGCGCCATACCGCCGAAAAACAATGTTTGTCCGGCATCAAGCTGATACGCAGCAGGCTTCAGCGGCTTGTCCGGCATAATAGCGCTCAAGTCCTGACGGGAAACGATCTCACTGAATCGCCAAGGGTATACAATACCCGGAGTATCAATAATGTGCTTGCCGTCGTCGAGCGGAATATTCACCATATCGAGTGTAGTTCCCGGGTAACGGGACGTTGTGAGTTCCTGCTCCATATCGCTATAATCACGAATCAATCGGTTAATGAGCGTGGATTTACCCACATTTGTCGCTCCCACCACATATACATCGCGGTTACCACGGAGCTCAGATACCACATCCAAAAGACGGTCAAAGCCCTGATTTTTTTTAGCTGAGCACAGTACGATTTCTTCCGTGCGAAGCCCTTGCTCCTTCGCTTGCTTTTGTACCCAGTTACGTACCTTGTTCCAATTCGTTACCTTAGGCAGCAAATCGGTCTTGTTTACAGCCAGTATAACCGGATTAGAGCCTACAAAGCGTTGCAGACCGGAAATCAAGCTACCTTCAAAATCAAAAATATCTACAATGTGGATAACGAGTGCATCCTTGTCGCCAATCTGGCTGAGCAGCTTCAAGAACTCATCTTGATCCACCGTCACTGAAGACGTCTCATTATAGTTTTTGATTCGGAAACAACGCTGACAGATGACAGGTTCGCGAGTAAGCAATTTTTCAGGAATAAATCCCGGAAGCTCCGGGCTAGTGGTCTGCACGGTAATTCCGCAACCACTACATTTGACGGCAGTGCCGCCGTCAGGTCTTTCAGTCATTCTTCTTTTCCTCCTCAAGCCATAAGCCTTTCTTACGTAACCTTGTGAGCGCGATTCGCTCCAACCGTCGATTAAATCGAGTCATGACTCCTTCATCATGAATGGATATCGGTAGCACCAACACCGTATGCAACCCCAGTCGGTTACCTCCCAATACGTCCGTCAACATTTGGTCTCCGACCATAATAGTCTCTTCCGGAGTCAGCCCCATCATACGGATGGCTCTACGAAAAGACGAGTTGGAGGGCTTCCGTGCGGCATGTATAAATTCAATGTCCAAAGGCGTAGCAAACACGGATACACGGTCCATATTGTTGTTAGACACGATGACAAGCTTAAAACCCGCCTGTTTGACCTTCTCAAACCAGGCCACCAGCTCGGGAGTTGCATTCGGCGCTTTTGCGCCGACCAGCGTGTTATCCAGATCCGTAATAATGCCGCGATATCCTTGAGCATATAAGCCTTCAAGATCAATATCAAAGACGGTATTCACCCGTAATTTGGGCATCAGCATTTCAAACAACGTCGGTCACCTCAGTTTCATACGACAAACTATACCATATTACTATGGCTTAGTAAAAAGCTATCCGCAACAAACGGACAGCTTTTTTACTAAATATATAGCTCAAGATTAAAATAGACGGCATTTAAACCTGATCAAAAATAGACTAGTCTT
This sequence comes from Paenibacillus sp. FSL L8-0158, assembly GCF_038592965.1. Classification (GTDB taxonomy): domain Bacteria; phylum Bacillota; class Bacilli; order Paenibacillales; family Paenibacillaceae; genus Paenibacillus; species Paenibacillus polymyxa_D. The sequence continues at coordinate 3,911,713 of NZ_CP151949.1, forward strand.
GATCCTTCTGATCCGTCGCAGCTTTTCGTCCAGACCATCGTTTTATCCATCCTTCTTTGTGTAACAGAGAGGCTTGCTGGCGAACCATACGCCAATCTTCTGCGGTTACGGATGAGGGACTATAACGCGCTTGTTCAAATCGTCCAAGCAGCTGATGTAAAATTGAAGCCTGTTCCGGTACTTCTAGCGACCATCTATCAACTGATTCCCTCAGTGTCTCGTGACTGGCGCGGACAAATCCCCTTCTTCGCATGTACCTTAACCAGTGCTCAGTTTCGACGACCACCTTTTCATCCGGGGTCAGCGGCTTACCTCTGCGTAAACGCAGCAGGTAAAAGTGAATGTCTGCCCGATTACGCCAGACGATATAAGCAGCCCACAGCAGCAGAATCGCAACAGCAGAACCTATAATTACAGGATGAATCTTTGAAGCTTCCTCCGGATTAGTCTGCGGGGTTTGCTTAGGCTGTTCCGGTTCAGACTGATCTTTAACCTCTGGGGCTTCTGAAGTCTTGGAATCCTCCTGTTCCGTAAGCAGCGGCATATCAAAGCCAGGCGTAGCTTCTACAGGAACCCAACCATATTCACCTAAATATACTTCCGCCCAGGAATGAGCATCCGCATTTGTCACGGAGTAAGAGGACATATTTTCGTCACCTTCACCCGTTGTTGCATCATCTGAAAACGTTTGCTGACCAGGTGCATACCCTTTAACCCAACGGGCTGGAACCCCAACGGAGCGAGCCATCATGACTAATGAGGTGGAATAATAATCGCAATAGCCCTCCCGAATCTCAAACAGAAAGGCATCCACAAAATCTCTGCTTCTTTTCCGTGAGAGATCCGGATTGTTCGTATATGCATAATTTTGCTGCAAGTACTGCTGTAGTAATCCGACTTTTTCATATGGCGTTTTCGCCGTTGACGTTACGTTCTGAGCCAAGTCACGAACCCGCTGTGGCAACTCATCTGGAATTTGTAGATAGGCTTCCTGTTTGTTTTTTCCGTACAACTCATTAAAAGTTTTTGTGCGTAGCTCTTTCTCAGGGATCACAGGAACATGCGATACCAGAGTATACGTTTTAGGATAAGCAGTTCTTCGGGAGGATGGATTCCAAAGCAGTTCCGCCTGTTCCGGCTTCCAACGTAACCCGTCTGCCCGTGAATCTCTGTCCACCGATTGAACACGCTGCACCGAATAAGCGCCAAATAGAACAGGATAGCTTTGGTCGTTTTGCATCGTAATGGTCTGAACGACCTGCTCAGTCGAATGCCGCGTTTCTTGTGTGTTTTCAAGTTCTGCGGTCATTGGAACATCATTTATCGTTTGATCATCGTTGCCCTTGTCACTCCAGCCTGTACCGGAATAGGTTCGTTTCGTTTCCCCCCGCCAATAGCTTCGTTGAGTGGTCGTGATGGTCATGACAGGAGAATAATCAAAATTAAAGCCTCCCCCCAACCGATTATCCTGGCGACTATAACCTGATGCGGTGTTCATCCGCTGATTCAGTGCCCCGGATCCATTGCTGATCCCGGCGGTAGTTGAGCTATTTCTCTGGGTCCACGCTGTATAGGGATCCGTCAAAGCTGGCTGTACCTCGGGCATATTGACACCAGCCATAATAATGAGCGCAAAAATGACCGCAATATTGGCTGCTATTTTATATGGATAGCGCCTAATATGCTTCCATCCTTGAGGATAATGCTGCCGAAAATACTGCAGATGCTGTGTCACCAGCCAACCCATACCAGCAAAGACGATCCAAGCAACCTCCTCCCACAGCACAGTTGGCGTGAAGGAATCAAGCACTGCCAGCGCGGCAATGTTAATACCCACAAAAACAAGAATCCGCTGCTTGGTTGTAACGATGAGCGGCACCATTTCAATAACTAGCCAAGCAATGAGGGAAAACCAAATATAAGGAGACATATTGGAAATAAATTGGTCCAGGCGATTGGCTACCCCTCCGAAGGGGATAATGATTGAATAAGACACCAATGTCCGATACAAAATAAAAAACAGCGCCGCCGCCTTAACAATAAATTCAATCCAAGGACGAAATGGTAGTACAATCTTCACCAGAGCTAGCATTGTAATGGTCATCAGTACAAGTGCTCTTGTCTCTTCCAGCCATAATTCGGAAGCAAAAGAAACCCATTGCATGGCAATAATAATAATCCATAAAAATGTAAAAGCGGGGGCCCAGGAACCCTTTAACGATTGTAACCAGCTCTTCATAGTGTCCCTCCCCCCATTACAGCCGGGAGCTCTTCAAGGCTCTCAACATCGTAGCCCTTAATTCCCCTTGCACGAAGCATGCTCATCCATTCTTCAGCTTCTCCCTCAGCAGAACCTTCTCCAATATAGACATGGCACGGAGTCATTCCCCGGGTATCAGCCCAGCGAAGAAGCTCCATCGCCTGATAATCCTTCAGCGGACTAATCAGTATAAAATAACAGCCCTGCGGAAACTGGCGCACACTGCTTTCTACAGCGGATTTCAAGCTACCTTTTGAAGTGGTGTGTATGTCTACCAAGTGATGCATCATTCGTTGTCGTTCGATTGTCTGCTCACTTGGTTGAAAGACGGTGCCTTTCTCTCCAGCTGTGCACAATCCAACCCCCATTCGCTCCCGTCCACCATATTCCAGCAATGAAGCGGTAGAGGATACAGCTAGCTCAAACTGTTCGGCGTTCACATAATGCTTCATGTGTACGTCCAGCACAAGCATCGTTTTGGGAACTGTCTCATGCTCAAATTCCTTGGATTTCCAGCTACCTGTACGCGCCGTCGCATTCCAGTGGATGCGCGAAAACCGATCTCCATATACATAGTCCCGTACACCGTTAATTTGTGTTGTTTCACGCCGCGTTCGAGTTTGAACGGTCTGCGGTCCAGACATCCTTGAGCGACGGTCATTCATCTGCCAATACGGAATGAATACCGTTCGGGGCAGCACCCGAAATTCACCGCGTGCGTTCAATCTGCCTTTGTGCTCCAACAGACCGAAGATGTCCTCACTCACACATTCAGTTTCCTCAAAGTGGTAGCTTCCCCGCTCTAAAGCGGGAGTCTGAAATGTAAGCTGACCGCCCCCTTTTAGACTGGGAATGACACTGTCCTCAAACGACCAGGATTCACCTGTATGTCGCTTGAGGATCTCACGGACAATGACATAGGGTAACGGAAGAAATCCAGGAATGCTGAGGCTCAGCTTTACATGCACCTGATCTCCTGCATGCAGCAGTTCTCCAAACTCTGAGCCTTGCGAAAGCTGCCGGGAGCCTTGCACACGGCGAACTCCGCTCAGACCAACGATCCATAAATAAACGATTAATAGCGTAACCATAGACAACAGCATGACCGACGTCTTGCCGCCCTGAAACAACAAATATAGCAGGCACACCACCCATATGACCATCAGAAGCCAGATGCGGCCTGACAGCCGGGGAAGCCTGCGCTTCCTCTTGAACATATTCATTCCCTAAGGACGCTCCATTCGTACGGGTACATGTACCTGCCGAAGGACAGCCTCCAGCACGGACTGGGCATTGGAACTATCCAGGCGCGCCTCGGGACGCAGCAACAAACGATGCGTTAGCACATAAGGTGCCAGCGCCTTCACATCATCAGGCAGCACATAGTCACGGTTGTCCAGAAAAGCGTATGCCTTCGCAGCCATTACAAAAGCAAGTGCCGCCCGGGGGCTAGCTCCCAGCAGCACGGATGGATGTTCTCTTGTCGCACGAACGATATCAAGTAAATAGGACGTCACTGCTTTGTCCATATAAATCCCTCTAATTTCCTGCTGGATGTCAGCAATCTGCTCCATATGAGCTACAGCCTCCAGACGATCCGCTGGCTGGCCTGCCTGATGATGGAGCAGCATGTTTCGCTCCGTCTCCATATCAGGATAACCCAAGCTGATTTTGAGCATAAAACGATCTAACTGTGCTTCTGGCAGCATATAAGTGCCTTCAAAATCAATTGGGTTTTGTGTCGCACACAGCATAAAAGGATGAGGCAACATATGAGTGTCCCCATCCACCGTCACACTGCGTTCCTCCATAACCTCCAGCAGAGCTGACTGGGTTTTCGTCGTCGCTCGGTTAATTTCATCCGCCAGCAAAATATTAGTCATCACAGGACCCGGACGGAAATAAAAACGCTCGTCCCGTGGGTGAAATATGGATACCCCTGTAATATCACTCGGGAGAATATCAGGATTACATTGAACACGGCGGTAATCACCGCGCATGGATTTGGCAAGAGCCTTGATCATTTGCGTTTTTCCCGTACCCGGAACGTCCTCGATCAGAATGTGTCCACCCGCCAGCATAGCCGTAAGTAGTAATTTTATTTCAAAGGATTTACCTAATATACATGATTCCAGATTAGAACGGATTGCAGATACAATCTGCACAGATTCTTGACGTACGGGCATAACTCTGTAAACCTCCTAGATAGCAACCTGTTTCCTATTATTGTACATGAAGGTGGACATAGAGTACACTAACCCCCTGCCATATTATTCAAGCTCCATCCTTCTTTCGATCTTTCATGTGCAGAACAATCAAAAACCCTTCGGTCATTAGATCCGAAGGGCACATGTATACAATTATTTATCTTACTATGTCAAATCTAAAGTATGCTGCTTTTATATGCTTCCTTTTGGACGAACAAACAAGCATGCCAGAAAAGAGAAAATAATCGCAGAGGAAATCCCTGCACTTGTCAGACTAAAAATCCCTGTAATGACACCCAACCATCCGTCCTTCTCCAATTCGGTTAATGCGCCGTGTACAAGTGAGTTACCAAAACTGGTAATTGGAATGGTCGCACCCGCCCCTGCAAATTTAATAAGCGGATCGTATATCCCAACAGCATCAGCAATTGCACCTGCAACTACCAACGTACTCATCGTATGTGCCGGCGTCATTTTGAACACATCCATCATCAACTGGCCTACGACACAAATGGCACCACCCACTAAAAAAGCCCATAGAAATATCATACTGTCCCTCCCGCTTCAAAAGCTACAGCATGTGCAACACAAGGAATGCTTTCACCCTGCTGTGTAGTCAAAGGAGATAATAACGCTCCAGTCGCCACCACCAATACCTTTTGCAGCTCTCCTTTTTCAATCCGCTTTAACAAATGCCCGTAGGTTACAACAGCCGAGCAGCCACAACCACTGCCTCCTGCAATGACTTTCTTTTGCTTATTGATGTCATAAATCAATAAACCGCAATCATTGAATTCCGTCTGATTCATATCGAACCCATCTTTTTTGAGCAGCTCTTTGGCAATCGGTAGCCCCACTGAGGCTAAATCGCCCGTTACAATGAGATCATAGTAACCAGGGTCACGGCCAGTATCTCGAAAATGAGACAACAGCGTATCTGCAGCCGCGGGAGCCATGGCTCCACCCATATTAAAGGGGTCTTTAATGCCCATGTCCATTACACGTCCAATGGTAGCACAATCCACCACCGTCCCTGACTTGGCATGTCCTACAATTGCGGCGCCGGAACCGGTAACAGTATACTGAGCCGTAGGGGGCTTCTGTGATCCGTATTCATTAGGATAGCGGAATTGTTTTTCCACAGTACAGTTATGGCTAGTCGTACCCGCCATCACATAGTCACCTGCCTCTGAGTCCACAATAAGTGCGGCTAGGGCTAAGCTTTCCATTGATGTTGAGCAGGCTCCAAAAACACCCAAATAGGGAATGGCCAGCTTGCTAGCCGAGAAGGAGCTACTGATAATCTGATTCATCAGATCACCACTAATAAAAAACTGCACTTCTTCTTTGTTCAAATTGGCATTAATTAGCGCCAGCTCTGTAGAGTGCTCAATCAATCTACGTTCCGCTTTTTCCCACGTTTTCTCGTTGATTTCTATATTGTCATAAATATAATCAAAATCTGTGGACAACGGCCCCTCTCCTTCATCCGGGCCCACAACAGTGGCACTTCCAATGATGCGCGGTCTCGATTCAAACTTCCAGGTTTGTCCTCCCTGTCTTCTCATAAGTGATTGCCCCCCACACCGAGGATCGCGTATATAACGCCCACGATAAATGCGGCCACCACACCAAATACGACAACTGAGCCTGCCAGCTTAAACATATTTGCACCCACTCCAAGTACCAATCCCTCGGAACGATACTCCAATGCAGCTGAACACATCGAGTTCGCAAAACCTGTAATGGGTACAGCGGTTCCCGCTCCTGCCCATTGGGCAATCTTATCGTAGACCCCAATGCAGGTTAATATAACTGACAACAGGATCATCATGGATGCAGTTGGTGCCGCAGCCTCTTTGGCGGGAATATGCATCCCTGCCATAAAGGCTTCCTGGATTGCCTGCCCAATCACACAGATGACTCCTCCAACCAGAAAAGCACGCACACAATTGGCAAATACTTTTCTGGAAGGCTCATGCTTTTGGGAAACACTTTGATAGTCTTTCTCATTTATGGACAACGGCGACGTATTGGTACGAAAACCGCGCTGCCCGGATTTAGCTGGCATCATTCACCACCCCTTATCTGTAAGTTTTCGCGCTTGGCGGTTCGAATTGCTTGGGTCTTTTTCATTATGAGCTTTTTGGAGAAATGTTATGTCAGGAAAATGATATCGTGGACATTCCGTACAAATCCATTCATACTAAATACATGACGACCACTGGTTAATTAATAAGGAGTGAGGTATACATCATGGAATCAAAAACATTGGAATTGTTTAAAACCTTAACGGAGTTTCCTTCCATTCCTGGGCATGAACGAGAGTTGCGGGCTTGGGTTAAAGAACGGATATCCGGCTATACCGATGAAATCGTGCAAGATCGATTGGGCAGTCTTTTTGGGGTGCTACGCGGTCAAGAGAATGGGCCACGTGTAATGGTGGCAGGCCATCTGGATGAAGTCGGTTTTATCGTGAATGGTATTACGGAAAATGGAATGATTCGTTTTCAGCCGGTTGGAGGCTGGTGGAGCCAAGCCATCATGTCACAACGTCTTCAAGTATTGACTCCAAAAGGCCCAGTTATCGGTGTTGTTGGCTCTGTCTCGCCTCATTTGCTGGATGAATCGCAACGCAGTAAACCTATGGACATTAAGCATATGTATCTGGATATCGGCGTAGACAGCAGACAGGAAGCTCAAGATCTGGGGATCGTACCAGGAACAGCCATAGCGCCAATCTGTGATTTCACACCACTGGCAAATCCTAAAAAAATCATGGCTAAAGCGTGGGATAACCGCTACGGTGTAGGCTTGGCTATTGAACTGCTTGAAGCATTACATAGAGAAAAAGACAAGCTCCCCAATACATTGTATGCGGGGGCCACTGTTCAGGAGGAAGTGGGACTGCGTGGTGCACGCACAGCGGCCAATCTGGTTCAGCCCGATGTTTTCTTTGCACTGGATTGCAGTGCAGCCAACGATATGGGCGGTGATCCGAATGCTTACGGGCACCTCGGTAAAGGCGCACTGCTGCGGGTATTTGATCCGGGTATGATTACACATCGCGGGATTGTGGAATACGTGCAAGACATGGCGGAAACTCACAAAATCAAGTATCAATACTTCATCTCCACAGGGGGAACCGATGCCGGCCAAGTGCACTTGAGCGGAATTGGCGTGCCATCCACCGTCATAGGCATCTGTGGACGATACATCCATACTTCCTCGTCTATTATTCACACTGATGATTATGATGCAGCCAAAGAGCTGATCATCAAGCTGGTTCAAAACCTGGATCGTACAACACTGAATACCATTATAGAACGAGCTTAAGGTGTAATAGAGAATCGCTATCTATAAAAAACAGTCAAGACACGTACAACGTGCATTGACTGTTTTTTTAATTTAATAGAAACAAAAGATAGAACATTTTAAATCAAATGCTTATAACGAAGCAAAGCAATCACTACAAGTACAGTAGTTAGAGCAATGCAGACGTTTTCTACCTTAGCTCCCTTCCGGGTTCCGGTACTCATCAATTTAAATCGCAGCTTCCATTTGAACGGCGGCAAAGGTTTAATTCCATTATTCGTCAAGGAATCTGCCAGTAAATGCAGCAAGTACGCCATACCCCCAGCCAGCCATATGCTGTCACCGTGCAAACGTGTCGTACCATAAAGCAGCGCAGTCCATGCGACTGTCCCGTATACCGTATGAGTTAACCCCCGGTGTGGGACTAGCGTACAAATGATCAGCAGACACCCGGCGATATAATTCCACGGTGCATATGATTCTCCATACCAGGCGAGGCCGATACCAATTAGAAAGATAATAACCTTGCGCATGGATCGTGAAGGCATAAAAGAAGCACTAATCATCAGCAAAGCCAGAACAAGATTCCATGGCGGCGGAGCCAAACGGGTGAAAAATACCCAACCAGCAGCTCCAATCATGAGAAGCTGTACGAGTCTAAGCATTTTGGTTGGTAGCGCACGGCTCACGAGCATGGAGTTAGGCTCGTCAATATCCGGCAACAGTGAACCGACCACAGCAGCTGCCACGGCAGCCGGGGTCACTTCGTATCCACTTAGAGCTAATACCGACAGAGAGACCCCGGTTCCGATAATCAAATGGGCTCTTCCCATCATGGTGCAAAACATCCTTTCGTTGCAGCATACAACAGAGTTCAACATCACTCCATTTGAATCAGCATGATTCGATTGTATACGACAAACAAAAGGAGAACAATAGTTCGCTTATTCTATTTAAAAGACTTCATTCAAAAGTCCTAGTTTAATCGCTCTAACGTATTTTTTGGAACAAAGTAATAACTTCCTCTTGGGTCGGCTGAAAAGGATTGCCAAGGCACACGCATCTTTCATGGCATTGTCTACTAACATCCGCCTCCCATTAAATTTACTGGCGGTGCATAAAAGACATTCGTCCTCATTATTAACCCCCTTTTCTGTCCCTAATTTCCAGTCAGCCCTGTCCTGTGTTATAAGGATACATCTTCCTGAACTTATCGGCTGTCCTGCAAACTTTCTGCGAAAAAGAGCACAGTTCAACCATTTCCCAAAAAACAAGACATATGGCCTATGAGTAAGTTGACAAACATCTTCAATATTTTCTTTTTGCCTCAAAGTCCTATTGTACAATTTGAAATATTAGGTAATATAGTGTTTATATTTACTATATGAATCTATTAAATGAATAAGGAGGAAATGATTATGCAAAAAAAATCGACGTTCCGAAAGTTCAAGACCATCGGTCTGACATCGTTGCTAAGTCTTGTATTATTCGCCCTTCCCGCTTCAGCTGCTTGGAATGATACATACACAGGCTACGCCACATATACGGGATCAGGTTACTCTGGAGGGGCATTACTACTTGATCCCATCCCTTCAGATGCCAAAATCACAGCGCTTAACCGCACACAACTGAATTATAACGGAATCAAAGCTGCATTAGCTGGAGCCTATTTGGAAGTTCAAGGTCCCAAAGGGAAAACAACCGTATATGTAACTGATCTTTACCCCGAAGGTCCAAGTGGCGCACTCGATCTGTCCCCAAACGCGTTCAACCTGATTGGCAATCAAATAGACGGAAAAATTAATATTTCGTGGAAAGTTGTCAAAGCTCCGGTTAGCGGCAATGTCTCCTACCGTATTAAAGAAGGCAGCAGCCAATGGTGGGCAGCCATTCAAGTACGCAATCATAAATATCCGGTCTTGAAGATGGAAGTCCAACAAAACGGACAATGGCTCAATCTCGAAAAACAGGATTACAACCACTTTTTGGGTACCAATTTAGGAAAACAGCCTCTGAAAATAAGGATTACGGACATTCGTGGCGTCGTGCTCAACGATACCATCCCAGCTCTAGCGGAAAATGGCACAGGCCAAGCCTATATCGTTAAAGGTAACGTTCAATTTCCAGACTGATAAAGTACTACCTCTCTTTGCTTACGTTATTTCAGGATCGTTCTACTAGGCTAATGGGAGTGTTTTACTTCTAGGCCATTTTCCCGGGGAAACGGTTTTTTCGTAAATCGGTAAAAGTTTCAAACCATGTAAAAAAAGCGCTGATCCAGGTGGGCCCAGCGCTTTTTGGTGGTTTCGGATTACGAACTTTCGTCAGGCCAAACAGGCCGGGTTGGCGACTTAATTCCTGAAATGACGCATTCCCGTCCGTTCGCCTCTATTCTTACTGGGCCGTTAAAATCAGTGGTCCGTCCTGCGTGACTGCGATCGTATGCTCATATTGCGCCGACAACTTGCCGTCGGCCGTCCTCGCCGTCCACTGATCGTCGTCGATCGTGATACGAAACGTACCTTCGTTGACCATTGGTTCAATCGTAAACACCATGCCTTCCTTTAACCGAATGCCTTTGCCGGCTACGCCGATATGCTCGTAGCTCGGCTCCTCATGCAGGCTCCGTCCGATCCCGTGGGCCAGCAGATCGCGTACGAGCGAAAACCCGTTCGCTTCCGCATGCTGTTGAATCGCCGACGTTATGTCGCCGAGCCGGCCCCCAGGGAGGGCCCGGGCGATCCCCAGATCCAAGCATTCCTTTGTCACCTTCATTAATTTTTGCGCCTCCGGCCGGATATTGCCCACCGCATAGCACCAGCACGAATCGCCGAACCATCCGCCGTATTCCACGACGATGTCGAGCTTCAGCAAGTCGCCGTCCATAAGCATCTGGTTCGAAGGAATGCCATGAGCCACCACATCATTGACCGAAATGCAGGTTTCGGCGGGGAAACCGTTGTACCCTTTCGTAAACTGCTTGCCGCCCAGCTTGGTGATGTGTCTGGCAACAAAGTCATTGATTTCCCGGGTGGTGATCCCAGGCTCGATCAGTTTGGCCACCTCGCGGTAGCAGTCCGCAACGATTTGGCTCGCAGGCTTCATCTCTTCGATTTCCCTAGGTGATTTTAAAATAATCATCTTTGTTTGTTCGCTCCTTATCAATTCTATAACTTTAAAAGTCGGACGATATCCCTGGCCTCCTCGTGCAGCTTTCCGCGGCGAAGCGAAAGCGCGGCGCAACCGACCAAAGCGGCCAGCAGCATTTCCGCGCGCTGTAGCCGATACGACGGCTCCGTCGCGTTTTCGCCGGAAGCGGTAGACCCGTCCGCCACACACCCGGTTTCCAGCAGCGCGGCAAACGGCGCGAGCACCTCCCGGCGAAAGGCGGCCGAGAGCGGGGCCGAGCGAGCTTCAGGCAGCGAGGCAAAGCCCTCACCGGCCAGCTTATGCAGCAGGTACAGGGCGTGGTCCTCCGCCCAAAGCTGCAGCAATCGGACGCTGGCAGCGGCGACGGGGCCAAGCTCTGCGGCAGCCGAGTTCCCGGTGTCCGCCGCATCAGCCAAGCCAAAATGCCCGCCCGCCGGCGCCTCTCCCGAAGCCGAAACGTGCGGGACCTCCGGCGGAACCTTCAGCAGGGTCTCTAGCGGAGCCTCCAGCCATCCTCCGGCCCGCTCCAACGCGTCCCATAGCAGATCGTAGAGCAAATTGCCCTTATTGCTGTAATAATGGTATACCGTGCCATAGCCGAGTCCCGCCTGCGCGGCCACATCGCGGATTTCCAGTAAAGGCCCTTTATTCAAAAACACATCGGCAGCGGCTTTCCGGATTTGCTCCAGACGCCGCAGTCGAATCTCTTCGTTTTGTTCCTTCGTGCGTGGACTCATCTCGTCCGTTCACCTCTTTTATTTTTGACCTACTCTTATGTCAATATAAAACATCTGCTTGCAAATAACAAGAGATTAGCTGGAGGATTTCCGACTCAACCTAGAAATCGGTGCTTGACCAACGGGTTAGCGGGCTTAAGCACGTTATTTCAGGATCTTTCTACTAGTTTGCGTATGCGTGTTCCCGGTCTTTTTGCGAAAAAATCATTATTTTTCACAAAGAATCAGTTTGTTCACTGTCCTGTTCATAAGATCATACGTATAATGAATACATAAATAGGGTGTACTTTACAGCTACGTTCACACAGACAGGAGGCCTGTTCATATGAGCAATTTCAAAAAGCACCACAAGCTTCACAGCAAATTGCTGGTCAGCATTACGTTATGTATAACACTAACGTTGCTGGTATCCACCACTGTATATTATTTCTACTATATTCGCGTGGAAAAAGAGCAGGCGTTCGAAGCTAATCACAATAGCTTAACATTGAGAAGCAAAGAGGTCATCAACATGACATCTATTGCTCAATCTTTGGCATTCCAAATGTATCGCAGCAGTACCCTATCCAAGTTGTTGTATTATCCCAAGCCCAATGTATATGATGTAACCGCTGCCATGACTGAATTAAATAATTATCTTAACTCCATGCCGTATATTGAATCTATCTACGTGTATAACCCTAAGAGTGACACCTTCTACATTGCGTCCTCACAAGGCCAAAACGGGTTATTCAGCAAACATGAACTGGCTGATACAGATATCATTCGCGTGCTGGATCATTATCAGGACTATAAACCCTTTACGCCTATTCCACGCACATATCCGCTGCTGACTGCCTCAGACTCCAGAGCTGGAGTAGAGCAAGCAAGCCCAGATATCGCAGCCTATACGTATTTATGTTATGACGCAATTAACTCGAACGAAGCGATAAATTCGGCTGTGATTGTGAATGTGTCGGCGGCCTGGATGAACAAGGAAATGGCGGCGAATCCAATCTCAGGCGGGACCGCTTATATTTTAGACGATCAAGGCAGGCTGTTGTCTGGTACAACATTGACAGACGAAACTTTGAACGAAAAAGAACAGCTATGGTTGCATACGAGAGTCAAAAAACAAGAAACAGGCTATTTTGTAGAAGACTTTCATGGTAAAAGATCACTCATTTCCTACACCTCCCCGGATGGACTAGGTTGGCAGTATATTAGTGTCACACCATATGAAAGCGTTATCAAAATGGCAAGTGTTATTCGTAATGCGATGTTACTGATAGCCGCCATCATTGCATTGGCAGGATTCGTAGCTTCATGGCTGCTGTCCAAAATGCTGTATACGCCTATTGGGCAAATCGTTGTGCATATGAACTCACTGGAGTCGGAGAAACGAAACAGTATGTACACGATCCGGCAAAACATTTTAAGAAATGTAATCAGAGGAATTCGAAATCTCCCTGCCAGTGAAGAACCGGAACGATTGCGCGAGCTTGGGATTACGTTCCAGTTCGACAAAGACTACCGCCTTGTGCTGCTGCGCATAGATGAATATACCCGATGGCAAAGCGAACGTGGACCTGATCTGCTACCCTATAAGTTTGCAATCATGAACATTGCTTCTGAAATATGCGGACAGACGTACCGGGTGGAGACTGTTGATATGGATGAAGACAGTGTACTGCTGATGCTTAACATTCTCGATCCCGCAGAACATACAGACACTGTACTACTAGAAACTTTATTACGCCAAATACGCGAAGCTTGCTTTGAATATTTGAAGCTGAGCGTTTCACTGACTTACAGTGCCATCACGAGTCAACCAGAACGGCTGCATTTGCTGTACCGCCAGGTACAAGACGCATCTATGCACCGATTTTTTCAGGGACATGGCTGCATTATTAATGCGCAAAACACTACAGACGAAGATATCCAAAATACTTACGTATATCCAGCCGATAAAGAGAAAAAAATGCTGGATACGCTACTGTCTGGTCATACGGAGGATGCACACAGTATGTTCAAAGAATTATTGATGCATATGGAAAAATATCCGTTTTCCTCTGTTCGAGTGGCGATATCCCGGCTCATCATGAGTGTGAATAATGCTGTTCGGCATATCAGTGAGCTCAATGGATTTGCTATAGAATCTAAACCTGAATTACCATCCGCAGATCGGTTAGAGACCGCTGAAAACCTTATTGATCACTATCAATTAGTCTTTGATCATATTCGCTCCAGTCTATCGGAAAAACGAAACACGAAACAGGAACGATTGGTGCGGCAAATTAATGAACGATTGGAGCAAGCCTATATGGATCCCAATTTTTGTCTCAATCAGATTGCGGAAGAGCTGGATATGTCGCCGATCTATGTCAGCAGGCTATATAAGCAACAGACCATGTCTACTATCGTGGACGTCATCCAACAACTCCGTATTCGCAAGGCCTGTGAATTACTGGAACAGACCGACTGGTCCGTGGCTGACGTAGCAGAACAAACCGGATTTGCGAGCAGCTCTTATTTCCATCGCATGTTCAAACGTAGCTTGGGCGTAACACCGACAGATTTTCGCCGTTCTAGAGCAAATGCGCAATAAGTAAGTAAACTGACATAAAAAAAGCAAGCCTCCAACTTTCTGGAGACTTGCTTTTCTTCTTTATCACAAATCTTTATGTTTTATTTAATCCCCTTCTCCTTTACATAAGCTTCCCATTGTTTTGTATACTCGGTTTGAATTTTCTCCAAACCAGCCTGGTTTGCCTTTTGCAAGAAGGTCTGCAAGCCTTGATCTACATTGTCGATCAGTCCAGCTTGGAGCGGATACAGATATTGCTTCTCAACCTGTTCTAGAGCTGCTTTTTCTGCTTGGTAGGTCGTGTAGTCCTCTGCAAAGCCGGTAAACAGGTCAGGCTTCTGGATTTTATCCAGCTCGGCAAAAATTTTCTTCACACGGTCAAAGCCAGAATCAAACAGCATGTATTCCGGATTACGCCAAGCCCAACTGTTCATACCTTCGCGTGAAAATCCATTAGAACTGCCGCTACCTATCATATGATAGTAACCATCTTTGACCTCGTAGTTTTTGCCTTCAATACCATATTGCGTGAGCAAGTTATAGCGTTTGTCCGTCACAAGCTTTTCATAAAAAGCTAATGCGCGCGCCGGATTTGGGCTGCTTTTTGGAATTGCAAAGCCGTTATGAATCGGGTGCACTGGAGTTGCATAACCTGTCGTCAAAGGGAATGGGTAGTAATCCAGCTTCCAGTCCGGATGAGATGCTTTGAGCTTAATGACCATATCATTAAACCGGGTTGGATTGTCACCGAAAATACTCGCTGCTTTACCAGAAGTCACTTGATCCTGAAGCGTATCTTTTACGTTTAATACATTTTTGGGAATGAATCCTTTATCGGCCCAACGTTTGTAAGTGTTCAGCTCTTCTTTTTGCTCATCCGAGCCCCAAAATTTATAAACCTCTGTTGGTTTTTCGTATTTAATACCAATGCCGTAAGGCAAGGCCCCTACACTCTTCGTTACTAATTCGGTATATCGGTCATGCAGATTTCCCTTGATATCGCTGTTCAGAGATACGGTTTTCATATTTGGCTCATGCTGACGTATCCCATCCATATAAGCCTCGTAACTTTTGATATCTGTCGGTTTAGGCAAATTGTACTTCTCACGTAAATCCTCACGCCATACAAAGCCGTTAGTGACATACTCTTTATACGTGCCAGGCACGGTATAAATTTCGCCTCCGATTTTAACTCCATCCCACATGTCCTGAGGCACAAATTTTTGCAAGGCAGGTGCGGCCTTAGGCAGCAGATCGTCTAGCGGCAGGAATGCGCCCTTCTTGGCATAGGCCTGATACTGCGTCCAGTCTGCAGTGAATATCAGGTCGATAGGCTGACCCGAAGATAATAACAGCTTATATTTTTGATCCCAGTCTGTCCACGTCGTATAGTTAAATTTGACGGTGGCATTCAGATCTTTTTCCGCCAACTTATTAATCTCTGCCTCAATGGTAGACAGATCCTTAGGAGCATCACCCAGCATATAAAATTGCAGCTGCACTTTTTGGGATTTATCATCCTCTCCATTTGCTTTTTGTGCGCTGTTTCCGCTACCGCCTCCACATCCGGCTAATAGCGCCATGATGACCATTACTGCAATCAGGATGGACATGCGTTGTTTTCTTTTCTTTGTGAATGTCATGTGAATCCTCCCTTTGAAATGGTAGTCTGTTTAATAAAACGCTTACAAAAAGTGCTGCTTTGATGGCATACCGTCAGCACGTTATGCCATCAAAGCCCTTTAGTGCCGCTTCAGCCTTTTACCGCGCCAATGGTCAGCCCCTTGACAAAGTAACGCTGAATGAACGGGTACAGCAGCAAAATGGGTCCAGTAACCACGATCGCCATTGCCATTTTGGTCGATTCTGTCGGCATATCATTGGAAAGGGACACGCCAGTACCTGCACCCATTTGAGCGATAAATTGCATGGAGTTAATTACATTATACAGATAATATTGCAACTGGTATTTATGTGGATCGTTAATAAAGAGTGAGGATGAGAACCAGTCATTCCAGTAAGCCAAGGCCAGAAACAGCCCTACAGTGGCAATACCCGGTGTAGATAAAGGCAGTACAATTCGATAGTAAATTTTAAAATCACCCGCACCATCTATTTTAGCGGACTCGAACAGCTCTTCCGGCATGGAAGAACGAATGAAGTTTTTCATTAAAATGATCAGAAACGGAGTCATCAATCCCGGAAAAATAAGCACTGTATACGTATCAAGCAATCCTAAATACTTCGTCAGCATAATGTACCAAGGCACCAACCCGCCTCCGAACAGCGTCGTAAAGTAAATATAGAATGAAAACGCATTGCGGTATTTAAAATCTTTGCGTGCCAGCACATATCCTGCCATCGTCATCAGGAACAGGCCCAACGTCGTACCTACAACCGTGGTAAAAATCGTCACCCCGTACGCTCTTAACACCTCTTCAGGAAAGGTGAACACCGTCCGGTAACCTTCCAGTGAGAATTGCTGTGGTATAAAGTGATATCCATCCCTGATAATCGATTCATTACTGGTCAGTGAAGCTGAAATAATAAGTAGGAACGGGAGTAAACAAGCAATGGAAGCAATAATGATAATCACATAAGAGATAATTTTAAAAATTCGAGTGTATACATCCTCTTTGATCGCCATCCGTTTGGGTCCTCCTTTCTAGAATAAGGCATACTCGTCGTTCAACTTGCGGATGATATAGTTCACGGTCATGATCAGTACAAAGCCGAACAATGATTGGTATACGCCTGCCGCCGAAGCCATACCCACATCAAAAGTCACTTTCAGCGAACGGTACACATAAGTGTCCAAAATATCCGTCGTATTGTACAGCACCCCATTGTTGCCGATTAACTGATAGAAAAGATCAAATTGTCCTTTCATAATACTACCAAGCGCAAACAACAGCAGCACAACGAATGTCGATTTAAGCATAGGAACGGTAATGTACCAGATTCGTTGAAAAATGTTGGCTCCATCCATTTTAGCTGCCTCATAATATTCGTCACTGATACCTGTAATCGCTGCCAGATAGATCACCATACTGTAGCCAAGATTTTTCCATAAATAGAACAGGATAATCAGGAAAATCCATACCCATGGTTTGTTGTATACATCCACGCGTTCACCACCAAATTGCAGCAGCAACGTATTCAGAAAACCATTATCATAATTAAATATGTTATACACGATGACACTTAGAATAACGAAAGAAACAAAATAAGGCAGGAACATCACAGATTGAGCGATCTTTTTAAAGTAGCGGCCTCGCAGCTCATTCAGTAAAATAGCGAGAACAATCGCTAACACGTTACCAAGTAAAATAAACGCTGCGTTGTATCCGACCGTATTCAATGTTAGTTTTGTCAGCGTGCCGGACTGCCATAAAAAGCGAAAATTTTGGAGTCCGACGAACTTGGCATCAAACAGGCTGGTATTAAAGTCAAACTGGGTAAATGCATAATAAATACCCACCATAGGAATGTAAGAATTAATGAAGAAAAAAATTAAAGTGGGCAACAACATCAGAAATAATACTCGATTGCGGAACAGTTCATAGAAAAAACCGTGTTTTCTACCCGTTCCCAGCCTCTTACCGTTCAGGCGGGAATCCGCTGTAAGCATTGCAGAATTTTTGGGCATAGGCTGATTCAATGTGAGTCACTCCCCCTCTGTATACGTTACCGACAGCAAGGTTTGTAGCACCGCCGCCGTATAACTATATTTTATGTAAGCGCATTCAAAATGAAAAGTGAAGCCTCTCATGCTTCATGAACAAAGGAGTGTCCTGAGGAGTGAACAATTCGGATATTTGTGAAGTTTTATGTAATATGAGGCGTCTGATCGACGCCTTAAACCCATTCACAAGGCATATTTGAACGATCTACTCTACTCCTTTTGCCCACCCTGGAATGTGGTTTCATCCTGTTTTACCCGAAATCCAATTTTCTTTGCCTGCTCCAGCAGCTCGGCAGCGTTATCTTGCGGCTTATATCCGATTTGTTCTTCTAAGTAGCCAATGTCATAATAATTATCCGTATTGGCTGACGTACCGTACAAATTAAGATAGCTCATTTCTGGACGAGCTTCGATACAGCAGACGGTCAGACGGATCATATCGCGCTCGGAGATCCAAATATGAGCGGCGCGCTCCGAATGGGGCCGATCATCCCCAGGAAAATTTCCGATACGGATATTAATGGAAGATATTTTGCCCTGATCGGCATACAGCCGTCCCAACAGTTCAATGTAGCACTTACTCAATCCATAAAAACTGTCTGGTCGGTAGGGATCTTCTATGTCTATGCTTTCGCCTACTTTATAAAATCCTGTGGCATGATTGGAACTGGCAAAAACAATGCGTTTTACCCCATTTTTCACCGCAGCTTCATACAGCTTGTAGGCTCCACTAACATTGCCGGACAGCACTTTGCCGAGGAAATCCCCCTCATCCTTGATCCATGCAAAATGTAGTACCGTATCCACTCCACGCGTAAGCTCATCCAGTCGTGCTGCATCATGTATATCCATTTCCACAATCCCCGCCTCTTCATCTCTCTTCACGTCAGTGGCGGTTATTTCATATTTACCTTCCGCTTTTAGCCCTTCATATAATACTTTCCCAATTGTACCCGCCGCACCTGTAATCAACAATTTTCGTGCCATCGTCCACATCTCCCTTCTTTGCTTGGTTGTATGCTGTCATCCATATCATAATCTTAACCAACTCCCCAGGGAGGAAACCCCTTAAACTCTCGAATTCAGCAGGTAATATCCCACTTAGCTGTGTCCCTTGTCGGCATATAAAAAGGGACCCTGCTACTGTGCAAGAGTCCCTTGTTGTTACTATGTTTCAAGTTCTTTGTTTCAAGTTCTTAATTTCAACCACTACGCTCAAGCTTGTCGTACTACTCTCGCTCTGCGATTAACCAAATAAATGCTAAGCCCGATTAAGATCAACCCGATCAGCAGGAAAGCCGTAATCGCTTCGCCCAGCACCAACGAGCTGACAAACACCGAGATCACAGGCACCAAAAACGTATAAGATGCAACCTTGCTCG
This sequence comes from Paenibacillus sp. FSL L8-0158, assembly GCF_038592965.1. Lineage (GTDB taxonomy): Bacteria > Bacillota > Bacilli > Paenibacillales > Paenibacillaceae > Paenibacillus > Paenibacillus polymyxa_D. The sequence goes on from NZ_CP151949.1 coordinate 3,931,015, forward strand.
CATCGCCTGAATTAACAAGTGTGAAATACAGCAACCAGGAAAGTGAAATTCCCAGCACCGTGCCGAATATCAGCCCTGACACATACGGGACATTCCATACGATATCTGACCAGCTTTCCGTCACCGTTCCAGCTCCCGTCAGCACGATGCCTCCCAGTGTACATTGAAATGCAACCAGCCACAGCGAATCCACACGCTGGTTTACCTTTTTCACATATACCGTTCCCAATGCCCAGCTCACGGCTGTAATAATGGCGAGGATTACACCTGCCACAGCCACATGTCCTGAAAATCCGCCGACACTGACAGCCGCAACGCCCAAAAATCCGATGACCAATCCAAGCACCTTGAGTCTGGACATCGCTTCCCCTAGCCACATCCATGCAAAAATGCCGACCAGTACAGGCTGGAGATATACCAGTACAGAAAACAAGCCAGAGGGGACGTACATCAGTCCCACCGTTTGCAGACCATAAAACAATACCACGTTAAAAATACCTGAAATAGCATACACCCGCCAATTTTCTTTCCAACGAATGCGATTCCATCTCGGTACTAAAATCACTCCCAATAGCAGACCGCCCAGCAGTGTACGTAGTCCTGCAAACAATAGTGGAGGTGTGAATTCCAATGCAACTTTATAAATGGGCCAAGAAATGCCCCACAATACAACCAGTAGCGCGATCATCATCATCCGCTTGGCTGTCGTTAACTCTCCCATGACGCTATCGCTCCTCTATGAAAAAAATCACTAGACTTTATATACTACGCCTACAGAACAACTTTATCAAACAAAAAATATGTAGTGGAAAGCTCCACCTTTCATGCCCGCTTGTTCATCGAGGTATATCTTCGGACAGAGGAATCCAGTCAGTTGCCTATGTTACAATATACCAAAAAGACAGATAAGGCTTATAAGGATAGGAGGTTGTCTGCACTTGATTTATATTATCAAATTTTTGTACAGCTTTGTGCTCCCTCCCGGTTTGTTCATCCTTGTGATGGCAGGGCTCGTGATTTGGCTATGGAAAAGGGCACGTAAACCTGCGGTCGTACTGCTTCTTGTCACATTGCTGCTGTATGTTTCCTCGACCAATTTGGCTGGAGATTTGTTAATCAGTAGCTTAGAAAAACAGTACCCACAGCCCCGTACCATTCAAGGCGATGTCATTGTCGTACTTGGGGGCGGAGCCACAGAAGGAACCCCCGACATCAATGGACAAGGTAATCTGCTAGGATCTGCGGCCAATCGACTGCTCACTGCGGCCAGATTGCATGAAGCAACAGGCTTACCCATTCTTTTCTCCGGCGGGCAAGTGTTTGGAGACAGTGGTAATGAGGCGAATATTGCACAAAGGCAGTTGCTAGGACTCGGTATTCCAGCAAAGGACATTTTGATCGAAAACCGTTCTTTGAACACACAGCAAAATGCCGTATATACATCGCAAATTTTAAAAAAACATCAACTCACTAGGCCTGTTCTGGTGACCTCCGCTTTCCATATGCCACGTGCTGCACTGGAATTTCAGCGTGCAGAGATGCAGGTCGTAGCTTATCCTACCGACTATCTGGCAAGTGAAGAGCTGTCACTGTATGCTGGCAAACTCTCGCCGTCTGCTGGGGCCATGTCTACAACCGGAACAGCCCTCAAGGAATACCTGGGAATCCTTGCATTAAAGCTTAAATAATATGATGTCTAATCGTATAGCATCACACAGCACAAACAAGCGTCTTGCGCTCGCAGGTATAAGCCTGTAAGCTAGCAAGGCGCTTGATCTACCATTACATATTCTAATCCAAGAAAATATCCGAAATTTGTTCTTCCGATATGACCTTAAATCCTTCCTTTTTTAACAAAGCCGAGGTTACCCCGTTACCAGCTATTTTACGATTTTCGAATGACCCATTATATATTGCTGCTGATCCGCAGGACGGGCTGTTTTCTTTTAAAACAACATGCGTTGCGTTAACCTCTCTGGCTATATTCAAGGCTTCGTACGCACCCCTAATGTACATATCGCTGACATCGTTGCCTGAAAACTCGACCACCTTAGCTGTGCCGTTCAGCACATCCTCGCCTGTCCCTCCAACAATCTCAGCAGGCTCTCTCGGAGTCACAAAGCCCCCCAAAAGCTCAGGACAGATTGTCACAGCTTTCTTTTCCTCTACCAACTTCTGAATATGTACATCCAGGCTATCCGTCCCGTTATATCGTACCTTCATGCCTGCCAAACACGAACTTACCAGAATCATTAGTTCCACCTCATATCCATTGTATTCCTATTAAGTAGTTAAAGTATAAACAAATTTCCTCGTAGAGTCATCGTACGAAAATTTTGACTCGCCTCTACGTCCGCGTTCCGTAAGAGTGATACGTTTTTGCGTGTTTCTTCAGAGATCGCAAATGCATCAGGATTTCATTTTCTATACAACGGGCTGCAAATGTTGCCAGCTTGGTGCCTTTCCCGGTCTGAAAGCTTTCAATGGCCTTCATCAGGCCGATGGTACCGAAGGATACGATATCCTCCAAATATTCATTGTTTTATTAAATTTAAGGAAGGCTGAACGTGTACTCATCCAAAATAACCTGATAAATAAGCCGGAGGCGCACGTTGAGTAGCCTCCGGCTTATTTTTATATATTGAGGTTCATCCTGCTTGTAAGTAAGAGAAATTACTCTTGCTATATGTCATAATTTAAGATATATTATTAATTAAATAATCAATCATTTAATTAATAAAAGTTTAGTTAAAAGAGAGGGGAATACATTTGGCAAGACCCATCAATGAAGAAAAAAGACTGGAGCGGCGTAAACGTATCCTAGAAGAAGCTGTTGTCCTGTTCGCAGAAAGTGGATATTCTAACACCACAACGGCGATCATAGCGCAGAGTGTGGGAGTGACTCCTGGAACCATTTTTCAATATTTCCCCAGCAAAGAAGCTTTATACTACGCCGCTGTCCTTGAGCCGCTGGCTGATATTCAGGCGAAATCGCTTGCTTGTCTACAACAAGAGGGGACGCCGGGCGTATTGATTAAGAGCATGGTGGCAGAACAATTCAACCATATCTACTCCTATATAAATGAATTGCGGCTTGTTCAATCTGTCTTAGGACAACGAGTAAAATTCCCCGAACTTACACAGAAGGTCCTTGAAAGTATAAAGGTAATGACAGATGCGATCGAATGCGTCTATGCCAAGGGACAGTTAATGGGAGAATTCAACAAAAGCTTTTCTCCAGCAATGATCTCTCGCGCCTATATCTCTTTCTTAAATGGAGTGGGCTTAACTCTTGGAGAAAGTATTATTCATCATCCCGAGTGGGAAAATCTGAAGGGACATGCCTTTTATTTGTTCGCACCCATACAACCTAAAGAAAAACTGGAGGAGTCTGAATGAGTCAAGCATCATTACAACCCGATCTGACATTTAACGTTCGTGTGAAAAAACGAAAGAAAATTTTATGGGGCCTAGGGATCGTGCTTTTGCTTGTGACGGCTCTTGTATTTTTTATATCTTATAAAGTAGTAGACACCTTGCTGCACCATCCTAGAGACACTAATGTCAGCTACGGATTGAATATCGATAAAACTCCCTATGAAGAGGTCGAGTTCAAGAGTTTGAAAAATGATAATACGATTAGAGGTTCCTTCTTTCCTGCAAGTGGTCTTTCTGGTAAATCAAGTAGCAAAACGATTATTGTCGTCCATGGATATACGAGCAATCGTTTAGTCAAAGGGCGGACCCAAAAGTTAGTAGAGCATTTCGTTCCGAAAGGCTACAATGTATTGGCATTTGATCTCAGTTCACAAGGTAAATCCGATGGTGATTTGATTACACTGGGCCTCAATGAAAAATATGATTTGCTAGGAGCTGTAAGCTATTTAAAATCGAGAGACCATACGGGTGATAACATTGGAGTTATCGGCTTTTCAATGGGTGCTGCTACTTCTTTGCTAGCTGCAAGTGAAAGTGATGACATCAAA